>DASYWJ010000071.1:0-54253 GCA_035936155.1 Tepidisphaeraceae bacterium
CCGAGAGCTGGGTGCACCAGAATCGGCACCTCAAGCTCCGCTACGACCGGCGTGACGACATCCACGAGGCGTTCGTCGCCTTGGCCTGTGCATTGATCTGTCTGAACTGCTTGCATGACAGGTTTTGTTAGGAGCTCTAAAAACGCTGAGCTCGGGCGATACGCCGAGGCCACGAGTGGTGCAGCAACTAGCAGCTTCATCGGGATGATGCTTTTCCCTCGGCGGCCCAGAGGAATCCGCGGCGGTTGATGGTTGGTACCGGCTCCGTCTCCAGCACGTTCACCACATGCCCCAGCGCGTTGTAAAACACCCGCCCCTTCCCCCACAGCTTCGTCCACACAACCGGCATCTCGCACGGGCCGTTGCCGACGTGCGGGCCATCCGCGACCGGGAAGTGCGTGGTCATCAACACGCGCAGCGCCGGGTCGACATGCATGTAGTACTGCTCGCTCGAGACTTCAAATTCCCCGACGCCATCCGTGATCGGGCTGTCGATGGTCGTGGGCGTGACCGTGTAGCGCGTGCTGTCGTTGCCCGGATGGGCGACGAACTGGCCGCCGGTCATGAACTGCCACGTGGTGTCGTTGCGGAATGCGTCGCCCATTCCGCCGTGCACGCCGGCGAGCCCGACGCCGCTTTTCACCGCTTCACTCACCCCCTTGCTCTGCTCGGGCGTAAGTTTGCCGCACGTCCAGCACGGGACGATCAGGTCGAGCTGCTTGAGCATCGCCACGTCCGCGAATGGCTCGAGCGAGTCGGAGACGCGCACTTCGAACCCGTCCTGCTCGAGCATTCCGCGAAATAGCTCCGCCACTTCCTTCGGCTGGTGCGGCTCATATCCGCCCCACACGATCAACGCCTGCTTGGCCACGTTTACTCCGGCGATTCTGTCATCCTCAGGTGCCCCCGAAGGATAACCAAGGTCGCGGTTAATCCCTGTCTTCCGGCACCAGCGCGCCGGTGTGGTCGAGTTCCACTTCTCGCTTTCTCCCGTCCTGCGTGAACTCGAATTCGTACGCGGCCATCCCGTCAGCGCGAGTTTCCTTCTCGACCTGGTGCACCGTTGCGTTGGGGTGCATCTTCTCGAAGGACGCGCGCACGGCCGGCGGGACTTCCGACAACGAAATGGTCATCTCGTTGTGATCCCGATCCTCGCCGCCCTTGCCCCGGCAGCCGCCGACGGCCAGCACGCCGGCCACACCCCCTATCAGCAATGCCTTCTTCACGACATACTCCTCTACTGTTGTGTCTGTAGGAACCGGATGCACACCGGGGCCGGGACCTCGATTGTTGATCCGGCTGGTTTCAGATCGCCCGTCTCCTGGTTGATTTGGAACACAACGACGTTGCCGGTCTTCTGATTGGCTGCGAGCAGGAAGCGGCCGCTGGGGTCGATGGCGAAGTTGCGCGGAGTCTGGCCCTGCGTGCTGGTGTGGCCGCGGGGCGTCAGTTTCCCGTCAGCATCGACCGCAAAGACAGCAATGCTGTCATGCCCGCGATTGGAGCCGTAGAGGAACTTGCCGCTGGGGTGCACGACGACCTCCGCCGTCGTGTTCTCGTCTTTGAAATCGGGAGGGAGCGTCGGGATTGTCTGAAATGCGCTCATGGCGCCGCGGGCGGCATCGTAGTGGAACGCGGTGATGGTGTCCGCCAGCTCATTGATCACGTACGCGATCTTCCGGTTCGGATGCCATGCGATGTGCCGCGGCCCAGCGCCTGGCGAAAGGACGCCGGCGGCTGGATCGTTGGGCGTGAGCGTGCCTTTCTCCGGTTCGAATCGGTAGATCATCACCCGGTCGAGCCCGAGATCGGTCGCGAGGACGAAACGATTTGCGGGATCCGTGTTGATCCAGTGCGCGTGCGGCCCCTCCTGGCGCTTCGGGACCACTCCGCTGCTGCCCTCGTGCTGGATGACCGTCGACGGCTCGCGGAGCTCTCCATCGTCATCGATGGGGATGGAGGCGATGCTCCCGCTGCCGTAGTTGGCGACGAGGAGGTTCTTGCCGGTCTGGTCCACCGCCACGTAGCACGGCCCGCGCCCGCCGGACGGCTGCTGGTTCAACTGCGTGAGCTTTCCCGTTGAGCGATCGATCGAGTAGCCCGCGACGCCGCCGCGCTTGTCGTGCAGCTCGGCGCAGGCATAGAGGTATCGGTAGCTCGGGTGGAACGCGAGGAAATTCGGATTCTTCGCCTCCGCCGCGAGCTCCGGGGGCGCCAGCGCGCCGCTATCCGGGTTCATGCGCGTCATATAAATGCCCCGGCTGTTCGGGCTGCTGGAGGTGCCGATGAACACAATGACTCCAGCGCCATCGTCGCCGATGGCGGCATTGGCCTGCTGGGCGTGCGCGGGCGATGTACTTGCCATGATGCACGTCAGAAATACGCCGATTCCCAACCCGACGCTACGCCTGATTTGCTGGTGCATTCTTCCTCCGCTCAGTTCTTCTCCACCCCCGCGCCGGGATCATACCCGCGGGCCGCCAGCTTTTTGTGCCGGCGACCATACAATGTCGTGCGCGAGAGGCATTGATGCCCACGATCACGAAAATCTCGGAGCAGCGGCGCCGACCGAACCGGCGAAACGTCTACCTCGACGGACAATTCGCCTTTGGCGTGAATCTCAACGTCGTCGCTCGCTTTCGACTGCGCGAGGGGATGAGCATCACGTCCGAGCAGGTCGGCGAAATCGAGCACGGTGAGCTCCGACAGGAAGTCTTCGATCAGGCGACCCGATATCTCGGGCAGCGCCTGCACACCCGCGCCGAACTGCACAGGAAGCTGATGCGCCGGGAGTATGGCGAGCGAATCATCAGCGATGTCCTCGATCAGCTCGAGCAGCTCGGTTATGTCGACGACAAGCGCTTCGCCACGGCCAAGGCGCTCTCGGCCGCCCAGCACAAGCACCACGGGAAGCGGCGCGCGGCGGTGGAGCTGATCAAGGCGGGCGTGAAGGGCGAAACGGCGCGGCGAGCGCTGGAAGAGGTCTACGAGGCCCACGACAGCCTGGCGGTCGCCCGGCAGCTGGCGGAGAAGCAAGCACCATCGTTGCGGCGCCTCGACGGCGTCGTCGCGCGGCGCCGGCTCATCGGAATGCTCCTGCGCGGCGGATTCACGTACGACGAGATCCGCCCCGTAATCGACGAGGTCCTCGGAAAGGATCACGACCTGAGCAGCGAGTGAAACCGCCCCGCGCCCAAAAAATCGGCTAAGCGGCAGTACCGCCTCACCGCATAATCCACTGCTCCGACCGCCTGTTCACCTCGTCCAAACCCGGATAGACCTCGTCTCCGCGGACGTGGTAGTTCATCTGGAGGGTCTTGCGAAGGATAATGGGCTCGCCCTTTGCGTCCTTCATCTCGTTGCCCTCGGCGTCCTTCAGGCGGGCGGTTTCGCCACTGAGGCCGGTGACGAAGATCGCGAAACTTCCCATCTCGGCCATGGGCTCCTTCCAGATGGCCACGCCGTCGCGCGCCTCGTCTTCGCCGATGCGGACTTCCCCGCCGATCTGCGTGAAGTGCTCGAGGTACTTGCTCTTCTCGCGGGCCTTGATCTGCTCGAACACCTTGTAGGGGATGTTGCGGTCGGAGCGGATGACCGTCCCGTCGTCTGTGAGCATCTCAAAGACGGGCAGGAACGTGCGGGACTGGTCGGTGTTGTTGATAACCGTATACATCATGTACCAGAAGGCCTGCGGCGCCTGGCCGGGCAGGTCGACCACGATGCGCTTTGGCTCGCTGTGCTTGAACTTCAATTCCCAGGTGATGGGGTAGGGACTGGGCTTGGGATAGGTTCCAGGGGCGTCGTCGGCGGCGCGGGCGAGTGGGGTGCTCGCGAGCGGCGAGAGGACGAACAACCCCAGGACCAGCATCAAGGTGGGATAACGCATGGTGTGTCTCCGCGGAAAACTGCGCGGGCGACGCGGATCTCGCGTTGCCCTTGCGAGCTAACTTGTTATTCTTTCGACGCGTGCGGTCGCTGTCAAATTCTCCCGCCCAACGCAACGCCCCCCGCCCTTCATCGCCGGGAGGTCATCCGCCGACGCTCTATCGGCCCGTCTCCCACGACGAGATCGACCATGCCCTGCGACTGATACTCGCGACCGACCGCAAGGTCGCCAGCGATGAGCAGGTGCTCGATTTTTTGAACTTCGCTCTCAGTCGCCGAATGGACCTGAGCCAGATCCGCGTCGCCGAACAGGCGGGCCGGGTGGTCTGGGCCGTGATGCCGGTGATCAGTCCCGGCCGGACGATGCTCCTGCTCTCGCCGCCGCGCATCAGCCGCCAATTGTCAGACACGGTTGCGCCGCAGTTGGTTGAGCACGTTGTTGCGCATTTTGCGGGCGAGGGGATCCAGCTGGCGCAGGCGCTGATCGATCCGCGCGAGAAGGGAGCGATCGCGCTTTACCAGTTGTGCGGGTTTGAGAGGCTGGCGGAGCTGATCTACCTCCACCGCGCCGTCCGCGCGTCAAACTACCCCGCCCTTCCCGATGGGCATCATTGGACCTTTTATGCGCCGCAGACGCACGCGGCCTTCGGGCGCGCGATCAGCGCGAGCTACGCCGGCAGCCTCGACTGCCCGAGCCTCAACGGCCGCCGCGGGATCGAGGACGTCATCGCCGGGCACAAGGCCGCCGGCGATTTTGATCCGCGGCTTTGGCACCTGCTCTGCGCCGAGGGTGAAGACGAGCCGCTGGGCGTGCTGCTGCTGGCGCGGTCGGCGCGGTCGGATGCGCTGGAGTTGGTCTATCTCGGAATCCACCCCGCGGCGCGGGGGCAAGGATTGGGCGAACTGATGATGCGCCAGGCGCTGGCGGTCGCGGGAGCGTCGGGCTGCGGGCTGCTGTCGCTCGCCGTCGACTCGCGCAACGCGCCGGCGCTGAAGCTGTACTACCGCAGCGGGATGTCGCGGGTGTGTTCGCGCATCGCGCTGCTGCGCGATCTGCGGGGAGAAAAGCCGTCAGCTGTCAGCCACCAGCCATCAGCCAGATGAGCAGAGAGAAGGCGGTGATTCTTCGCGCGCTGTTGCGTCCGATATTCTCCTCTGGCTGACCGCAGATAGCTGATCGCTATGACTTCTGTCCACTTCCCGTCCACAGTCCGGTAAATCTGTGTACGGCGCGTTGATAAAGTTTTTTTCTGCACGATCGGCGCAAGCGGTACCGATGGTTGGAGCGTTGTGAACGTCAAATCCGATAAACACGCTCTTGTCAGTGTCGTTGGCCGAGACTATTCTTCGCCCCCGTTCCATCAAGGACTGACTGGAACTGGGTAAGGGTTGGATGAGCGAACGCGCCGGGGTAAGGGCGCGCCGCTCACATCGCGGGAGTGGCTTTGCTGCCTCTCCCCACGACCCCTACCTCACCTCGCACGGACGCGAACCCGCACGGACGATTTTTGCATTGCAGCAGGCATGAGGCCCGCTCCCCACCTCAGGGTCACTCTGGGGAAATGCTGCGCCGCCGGATTTCACGGGCGACGCAAAGGTGTGGGCGTTGTTGTGCCTCAGTGCCCGATCGCTTTTGGAGGAGCGACGGGCGCGTCAGGGGCTGTAAAGGGCAAGCTGCGCGGCCGCATCGTGAGGGACGATTCTCCTCACGCCGGTTGCGCAGCGGCATGACGTAACAGGGAAGGAGATCGACGTGAGCTGCATCAGCGCACACGATCCGCAGCTGGCTCGGTTGGCCGACGCGATCGCTCAGCGGGTGGGACAGCAACGGTTTCATGTCTGGTTCAACAACTCGACGCGGCTCGATTTGAAAAACGACGGCTTGGAGATTGCCGTCCCCAACGACTTCATCAGCGAGTGGATCGGCACGCACTTCACGCGTCCGATTCAGGAAGCGGCCCACGAAGTGCTTGGATGCTCGCTGCCCGTGCGCTTCAACATCGTGCCGCAGCTGTTCGAAGTCGATTCCTCGGAAACGACCGTCAATGGTGACGCGGCGAAGAAGGCGGACTTCGCCCGGCGCAACGGCAACGGCAAGAACGGCGTCGACCACGCCGTGAGCAAGCCGGTGCGCGTGATGCGGCCGACGATCAACCCCGCGCCGCGCGTCGCTGCGGCAACGTCCCCCGCCGCCCTGGAGCGCGATCCCGCCGTCGCCGCGTTCTCAACGCGCGTGCGGCTGCGCCACGACATCGACACGTACGTCGTCGGCCCGAGCAACCAGCTGGCCTACAACGCCGCCCTCTACGTCGCCGAATTTCCCGGCGCGCAGTACAACCCGCTGTTCATCCACGGAAACTGCGGCCTGGGAAAGACGCACCTCCTGCAGGGTCTGTGCAAGCGGTTCATCGATCACCATCCGACGAAGCGCTGGATGTACCTCACCGGCGAAGAGTTCACCAACGAGTTTCTGTCGGCGCTACGGAACAACAAGCTCGACGCGTTCCGCCGCAAGGTGCGCGATCTTGATCTGCTGGTGATCGACGACGTGCACTTTCTCGCGGGCAAAAAGGCGACGCAGGAGGAGTTCCTCCATACATTCAACTCGATCGAGGCGATGGGCCGGCAGGTGGTGATGGCCTCGGACAACCACCCGAAGATGATCGAGGAGTTCGGCGAGAGCCTGGTGAACCGGTTCGTGTCCGGTATGGTCGTGCGCATCGATCCACCAAACTACGCAACCCGCTGCGAGATCCTCCGCGCCCTCTCGACGCGCGGGAACCTCGGATTGTCGGAAGAAGTGATCGGCTGGGTGGCCCGCCGGGTGACGCAGAACGTCCGTGAACTTGAGGGCGCGATCACCCGCATCGCGGCCCACGTCAAGCTCAGTGGCCGTGACGCTGACGTCGCGATGGCGCAGGAAGCATTGGGTGATCTGGATCGACAGCTCGTTGCGCCCGTGAGGCCCGAGAACATCCTGCAGTCCGTGTGCACCTACTTCGGCCTCGAGCACAAGGACCTGATGTCCGGGCGCCGCCAGCGCACGATCAGCCTTGCCCGCAGCGTGGCCATGTTCCTCGTCCGCAAGACGGCAAAGCTCAGCTTCCCCGAGATCGGTATGCGGATGGGCAAGCGCAACCACAGCACGGTCATCAGCGCCTGCCGGCGGATTGAGCGCGCGGTGCTGAAGAACGAATCGCTGGTGTGGACCAGCACCGTGGGTGAGCGCGAAGAGGAAGCTGCAGAACTGCTCCAGCGCCTCGAAGAACATAGTCGCGCATTGAACTGACGGAAATCGTGCGCCTCACGAGGTCAGGTCATGACTGTGCAGATGACCTTGCGCCGCCGCGGTCGCGTATCGAAATCGATCAGCGCGACCTGCTGATACTCCCCCGTCAGCAGGCGCCCATTGGCGAACGGGACCGTGAGACCGGGACCCAGCAGGCTTGCGCGGATGTGACTGTGACCATTGTCGTCATTCCACGTCGCTTCGTGGTCGTAATGTGCGTCATCGGGGACCAGACGCTGCAGCAGCGCCGGGAGGTCGTGCTTGACCAGGCCAGGCTCGAACTCGACCGTGATCAGCGCAGCCGTGCTGCCCACGATGAACAAATGCAGCAGTCCATCGCCCTGAAGCATCGGTCCGCCGTGACGGGTGATTTCGGGGCTGAGGTTGACGATGTGCGTGTTTCCGTCGGTCTGGATGTCGAGCGTGAATCGGCGCATATGGATGATCTGAGCATCGGACGTTAGATTGGGCAAGCGGCGCCATCCGCTAAGGATGTGGTCGGTTGCTGTAAACTATGCTGCTGCAAGCATTTTCGACCGGCGATTTCCTGAGGCGATTTGACCGCCTGATGATCCGGTGCTATATTTCGCTGTCGCCGGACGCATTTCGTGGGATAAGTCCAGCTGACATCACGGTTTGTGGTCGCTGCCGTGGCGGGACCGAGCGGCGTTGGCCAATGCACGTCCCCGGGACCTTAGCGGCAGCGGGTGAGGCATGAGCGCCGCACGATCCGGTACGGACTACAAAGCACTGGTCCTCCAGGCCGTGGACATCGTCCAGCTGGTCGGTCAGAGCGTCGCGCTCAAGCGGCGCGGGAAAGATTATGTCGGGCTCTGCCCGTTTCACTCGGAAAAGACGCCGTCGTTCCACGTTAGCCCGGGAAAGCAGTATTTTCGATGCTATGGGTGCAAGGTCAGTGGCAACGCGATTGACTTCGTGATCCAGCGCGATCGGGTCACGTTCATGGAAGCGCTGCGGGCGCTGGGTGAGCAGGCTGGCGTCGAGATGCCGAAATTCGGCGTCTCGAAGGAAAAGATGGGCGAACGCCAGGGGCTGCTCGAAGCGCACTCGGCCGCCTGCGGGTTCTTTGAAAAGCAGTTGACCGACGAGAACGCGGGGCGCGCGGCGCGGGCGTACCTCGAGAAGCGCGGCATCGACGCCGAGTCCATCCAGCGATTCCAGATTGGCGTCGCCGCCGACGCGTGGGACGCGCTTTTGCGAAGCCCCTCCATGCGAAAGTTTCCGCCGCAACTACTGGCGACGGCGGGGCTGCTCAAGCCGCGGACGAACGGCGAAGGTTTTTACGACACGTTCCGCAACCGGCTGATGTTCCCAATCCGGGACGAGAACGGCCGCGTGATCGCGTTTGGCGGGCGCGTCATGCCGGGGTCGGAAGACCCCGCGAAGTACCTGAACAGCCCGGAAACGCCGCTGTTTTCCAAAAGCCGCTGCGTCTTCGGCTTGGATCTGGCGCGGCAGAAAATCGTCGAGACGCGCCATGTCGCGGTCGTCGAAGGGTACACCGATGTCGTCATGGCTCACCAGTTCGGCGTGAGCAACGTCGTGTCCATTCTTGGGACAGCCATGACCGAGCAGCACGTCGCGATCATGCGCCGCTTTGCGGACAAGATTGTGCTGCTGTTCGACCCCGACACCGCCGGCGACACCGCGGTCAACCGGGCGGTTGAGCTGTTTCTGACCCAGCCGGTGGAGATCGCGATCGGCTCGATGCCGCAAGGGGTTGATCCGGACGAGTTCCTAATCGCCCACGGCACCGAAGCATTTGAGAAAATGTTGAGCAACGCATCGGACGCGCTGACGTTCAAGTGGCGACTGCTCGACCGGCAGTTCGCCGCGAGCACGAGCCTGACGGGGCGGCAGAAGGCCGTCGAAGAGTATCTCGGCACCCTCTCCGCCGCGCGCGGGAGCGGTCCGGTGGACGCCCTTCGCTGGGGCCAGGCGCTGGCGCGCGTGAGCCGGCTGACGGAAGTACCGGTCGAGGAGCTGAATCGGCGCTTCCGCGCGCCAAAGCGCTCGAATCGACCACCCAGCGATGCTGTAGCAACCCGCTCTGCCGCGGAGGGAGAAAACAAACCGGCTCCGCGTGGGCCATTGACCGCAAGAGACCGGGCTGAGCGGTGGATCCTCGGGATCCTCCTCTCCGAGCCCACGCGGTGGCACGATGTGCAACAGGACGTCTCGCCGCGCGATTTCTCCGAAGAAACGCGGCGAAAGCTGGCGGACATTTATTGGTCTCATCAACGCGACGAGGGCGAGCCGGTATTTGCTGAGTTCCTCAGTTACCTGACGGAACATCCCGCCCTGACGGAGCTTGCGGTCGAGCTGGTGGACGAGATCGAGTCGCTGGAAGATGCCTCGGTGCACCTGAAGGACGCGGTACGGCATCTCGCGGAACTTCGCCGGCGCGAAGAAGATGAAAAACATGTGGCGGCCTTGCGTCGTACGAACCAGCAACCGCTGTCCGAGCAGGACGAAATCGCCCAGCTCAGGAAATTACAGGAGAACCGCCGCACGCCTGACTTACGTCGTGTAGGGTTCTAGGATTGTGTCGTGTGTGTCGCCCGCCTGCATCTCGTGCAGCGGAGTTGATAGCAGCGCCTCGCTGGAGCGCGTTACAGGGATCGGGAATGGCCCCGAGATCCTTGGCCCTTCGCTCCGTGGCGGCGCTTGAGTGTCCCGCCCGTTTTGGCGGGGATTGGTTTGTGACATCGTGATGAAGGAAACCGTGATTGAATCCCCCCTGATCGGCTCCGGCTCCCAGGAAGAAGTCGACAATCGCGTCAAGGCGATCCTCGACCTGGGCACCTCGCGCGGCTACCTCACTTACGAGGAGCTGAACGAGAAGCTTCCCGATGAGGTCGTTTCCCCGGACAAGCTCGACAGCCTGCTGATGATGATCGACGAGATGGGCATCCGCCTCATCGACGAATCGGACATCGGCGATTACGTCAAGCAGCCGCGCACGAAGGCCAAGAGCGTCAAGGACGAGCCGGTCGAAGTCGTCGAGGACATTGACGGCGAAGAGATCGATCTGAACCTTGAAGCGGAGCTGGCCGAGGCATCCACCAAGCGCATCGACGATCCCGTCCGCATGTACCTCACCCAGATGGGTGAGATCCCCCTGCTCACCCGCGAGCAGGAGATCGCGCTGGCCAAGAAGATCGAGATCACCCGCAAGATCTTTCGTTCCAAGGTGCTCGAGAGCGATTACTGCCTCCAGAGCGCCGTGGAGATCCTCCAGCAGGTCGACGACGGGGATTTGCCCTTCGACCGCACGATGAAGATCAGCACCGCCGAGGACCAGGCCGACAAGGGCACCATCGGTCAGCGCATCCCGATCAACCTCAACTCCGTGCGCGTGATGCTCGGCCGCAACCGCGATGAGTGGGAAGCGCTGCGCAACAACAAGAACAAGAAGGAGCTGGAAGAGCTCAATCTCGCCATTCGCCGCCGCCGCCGGCGCAGCGTCAAGCTGCTCGAGGAGCTCTCGCTGCGCACCAGCAAGGTCACGCCGCTGATGAAGAAGCTCTCGAGCATCTCGACCAAGATGGTCGAGCTCGAGCAGCGGATCGAAGACCTCAAGAAGCTGCGCGAGCCGGGCGAAGACCTTGAAGTCTGCCAGGAAGAGCTTTCGGGGCTCGAGGACCTGGTGCTCGAAGACGCGCAGAATCTTCACAAGCGCGTGGTGGCCGTCCGCAAGATCTACAACAAGTACGAGGACGCCAAGCGCAAGCTGTCGGGGGGAAACCTTCGCCTGGTCGTCTCCATCGCCAAGAAGTACCGCAACCGCGGGCTGTCGTTCCTGGACATCATCCAGGAAGGCAACACGGGGTTGATGCGCGCCGTCGACAAGTACGAATACCGCCGCGGCTACAAGTTCAGCACCTACGCGACCTGGTGGATCCGCCAGGCCATCACCCGCGCGATTGCCGATCATGCCCGGACCATCCGCATCCCGGTGCACATGATCGAGACGATGAGCAAGCTGCGGAACATCAGCAAAGCGCTGATGCAGGAGCTGGGCCGCGAGCCGACCATCGAAGAAATCGCCAAGCGCGCCAAGATGAGCGTCTCGGAGACGCGCCGCGTGCTGAAGATCTCGCGTCACCCGATCTCGCTGGATCGTCCGGTCGGCGAGTCGGAAGACAGCTACTTCGGCGACTTCATCGAGGACGAGAAGGCGGACAACCCGGTGGAGTCCGCGACGCAGGAGATGCTGAAGGACAAGATCGAGCAGGTCTTGAAGACGCTGACGTACCGCGAGCGCGAGATCATCAAGCTCCGCTACGGCATCGGCGACGGCTACACCTACACGCTGGAAGAGGTCGGCCGCATCTTCAAAGTCACCCGCGAGCGCGTCCGCCAGGTCGAGGCCAAGGCCATCCGCAAGCTCCAGCACCCGGTGCGGGCCCGCAAGCTTGAAGGGTTCCTGCCGGGGAGCGTGGGACACTGACGCCGCTTCCGTCGACCGCTAAGAATAGTGAACGGGCGACGCCGTCGAGGCGTCGCCCGTTCGTTTCGCAAGGAGACGCGCGGTACGGTAGACTGGAAGCATGGTGCTCGAGTTTTAGCGATAGAATCGGGTGTGCTCGTCGCTGCTCACAGACCGCTCCCCGCCCCGCCTTTCTACTTCCCGCTGCGCCATGGGCGCTATGATGTTGCGCCGGGTCTTATCAAGTTCGGCAGAGATCTCGGCGGCGGGACAGCGGACGAGCAGCTCTTTCAGATCGATCGCACGTTCGACCGGTTCCGCGCCGCGAAGCTCGCGTCGCGCGCGCAGCGGTTCGAAAAGTACGTGTGCGCGGCGAACTTGAGTGATCACGTGGCCGCCGGCGTGGCGTTGTTCATCACGCAGCGGCTTGCGTCGGAACATCGGCATCACTTCATGCTCCAGCAGACGGGCGATGTCGCGAAGCTCCACTGTGCCCTTAGCGGTGACACCATCGAGCCGATGGGCGGCGCGCAAACGCTCGACGCCCTCGCCTGCCAGGTGCAGGAAGACTTTGCGATCGTCAGCACGTCGGGTGACGGGAAGCACTGGATCAGCTACCTCCACGTCTGCCTGCCAAACGGCTGGGCGCCGGTGGAGAAGATCGGGGGGTCGTTCGCGGCGGTGCACGAGCCGGTTGCAGGCATGGCGGAGATGAACCGCCGCGGCGAAGAGTTCGTGAGCATCATGGTGCGGGCGACGGAGGGGCTCGTGCGATTCGCTTGGGGTGTGGCCTTCACCGACGAGCTGAACCTCCACCCCGACCGGCCGCGCATTCCGTTCGATCCGGCCAACCCGCGGGCGCTCCTGCGCGTTGAGCGGCAGACCATCTGGGGCTTCCCGCACGTCGGCGCCACTTTGTTCACGATCCGCCCGTACCTCTACGACCTCGCGGATCTCCGCCACAACCCCGCCACCCGCGAGCCGCTCGTGAATGCGCTGCGGACCATGCCCCCCGCGTCGCAAGTGTACAAGGGAATCGCGCCGCACACCCAAGCGCTGCTGGCCTGGCTCACTTCGCCTTGAGCTGCCGCATCAGCTCTCGCGCATTCTTGATCGCATAGCCTTCGCGGTCGTTGTTGAAGTATGCCCAGACGCGCTTCGCGCCGCTCTGGTTGATTCGCCGCACCCACACCGCCAACTCTTCCTTCGTGTAGTCGTGGCGATACCACTGCTTGGTGCCATGGAAGCGCAAGTATACGTCGTCCGTCGTCTTCACCAGCTCGTCCGGCAGGCGCGGGCCGCTGCACGAGCAGAAGATCAACCCAGCATCTTTAAACGCATCGTACACTCGAGCCGTCCACCAGCTGCGGTGGCGGAACTCGACGACGTTGCGATGTCGCGGGTCGAGCTGCGTCAAGATCCGCTTCAGCGACCCCGGCGAGTAATGAAAGCTCGGCGGGAGCTGAAAGAGGAAACAGTCCAGCCGCGGGCCGAGCAGGTGGGCGATGTGATAGAAGTCGCGCACGAGCGTCTTTGTGCCGATGAAGCGCTTGTCGTGGGTGATCAGCTCGCAGACTTTCACGGTGTACGTGAATCGGCGCCGGCCGGGTTGCGTGCGCCACGTTTCAACGGTGCCAGCGGTCGGCCAGGAGTAAAATGGCGCATTCAGCTCCACCGTATTGAAACGGCTGGCGTAGAACTGAAACCACTCGTTCGTCGGCGAGCCCAGCGGGTAGAAGCACTGCCGCCAATGCCAGTAAAACCAGCCGGAGCAGCCGACGCGGACACCGTGCTTGGATTCCACGGGATCAGGCGCGTCGCCCGCATCGCCGTGGGCCGCTTCGTGCCCGAGCCGCGCGGCGTGCATCTTCGCGGCACGGTGGACGTTCTGCTCGCGCTGCTTCTGCCGCTTCGCCTCACGCCGGGCGAACCACTCCTGGCGCGTCAGCCGTGGTTTCTCGAGCATTACATCCGGCACGGCCCGATTCTAAAGGGCGCGGCCGAAGGCGCATGCGCTGCATATACTTTGCACAATGGCAACGACTTCGCTGACGCTCCGCAACGATCCGCCGCGCCTCAACGATGCGACGCTGCTGCTGGCCTTGACCGGCTGGATGGATGGCGGCGATGTCTCAACTGGCACGGTCAGGCGGCTCATGGAGGGTCGCGAGGCGGTCACGCACGTCGCGCGCATCGAGCCGGCGGGGTTCTACATCGACAACTTCCCCGGCTCGATGGAAGTAACCGCCCTGTTCCGCCCGCACGTCCGGTACGATCGCGGCCTGGTTACGGAGTTCCAGATGGCGGCGAATGACTTCTACGCCGACGCGAAAACGAACACCGCATTCTTCACTGGCAAGGAGCCGAACCTCAACTGGCCGGGCTTTGCCGACTGTATCTACGACGTCTGCGGTCGGCTGGGGGTGAAGCGGATCATCTTCATGGGCAGCTTCGGCGGGGCTGTCCCGCACACGCGCGAGCCGCGTCTGTATGGATCGGTCTCCGAACGCCGGCTGCTCCCGCTGCTGAAGCAGCACGGCCTGCGCCCGACTGAATACGAAGGGCCTGCGAGCTTTGCAACTTATCTGCTGACGCGCAGCCCCGGACACCACGTTGAGATGCTCTCGATCGCCGCAGAGATCCCGGGCTATCTGCAGGGCGAGAACCCGCTGAGCATCGCCGCCGTCACGCGCCGGCTCGCCGCCATGCTCAACCTGCCCGTCGACTTCGCGTCGCTTCGCCAGGCGAGCACGCAGTGGGAGCTGGAGGTGACCGAGGCCGTCGAGAAGGACGAAAAGCTGACGGAAACGGTCCGCCAGCTCGAAGAGCAGTACGACAACGACCTGATCAGCGCCGCAGCGGTGGACTGAATCAGCTGCATAGAGTCTGCGATCGCGATCAGGAGTAGATGCAATCTCCTCTCTCTCCCCCGGCTACGGCGAGAGACAGGTGCCTTCTCGCTCGAGCGGGAGTTGTTGTGATGTCCCAATCCGTCCGGCGGGTCGCGCGCGGTTTGCCCATCGAAGGCGTCGAGCTGACGGAAGAGAAGCTCGCGAAGATGATCGACGCGCTGCACGCGACAGCCGATCCGATGGACCGGCGAACCGCCCTGCGCCTGCCGGTGGAGGGTTTTGTCCAGATCGCGCTCGCCATGCCCGGCGCCGCGCCGCAGGCACGGCGGGTCGCGGTCTATGACCTCTCGCGCACGGGCGTGGCCATCATCGACCTGGACCCAATTGAGCCGGGGCGACAGTTCAACATGCTGATTGCGCGGCAGAACCGTCGGCCGATCGAGGTCCTGTGCCTTGCCCGCCACTGTCGCTCGCAAGGCGAGGGCTTCATCATCGGCGCCCAGTTTGGGGTTTCCTGGCTGCGCGCTGTGGGGGCTGCCGTCATCCCGCCACGACCATAGCTTCATTCGCCCATCCGGCGAAGATCCGAATACCTGGCTTGCCAGTACCCCGGGATGACCGGCGCGCGGTAAATTCCAGTGATGAAATGGTGCTCCCTCGCTGTGTTGCTCCTCGCCACCGGCTGTGCGCGGTACGAATATGACATTGTTTCCCCTTCCGAGCTGCGCACCCGCATCGGCACGAAGACCGACGCGGTCACGCCGGTCGAGCCGCTGGTCTATCGGTGGCGGACGGTGGACAACAGGCTCGTCGTGCGCGTCTTCAACCCGACGGAAGACCCGATCGAGCTGCTCGGGGAAAAGAGCACGGTCGTCGCGCCCACGGGGGAGAGTCATCCGCTGCAGAGCCAGACGATCGCCCCGCAGTCGCATGCGAAGCTGATCCTCCCCCCGCGCCGGCCGCGGGTCTGTAACTCGGGGCCGACATTCGGCGTGGGCGTCGGCATGCGCGTGGACGCACGCGACCGCGGCTTTCCCCACGACCACCATGCCTTCGACAACCGGCCGCGCTACATGAGCGTCTACGACGACCGTAACGCCTTGTACTGGGACTGGAAAGGCCAGACAGAGATCCGGCTCTCGCTCGTCTACCAGCGCGGCGAGGAGACAATCCGCCACGGGTTCGTCATCCGGCGGCGGAAAGTCTGAGCAGGCGACAGGTGCGACGGTGCAGGGTGGAGGATGAAGTAGTGAAGCGACTGCGTTCGCGCCTCTGCTTCACTGCCGTGCATCGTCCCACCCTCTGTTCTCCATCATCGCATCACCCCCCCTCACCCCGGTGGCCAGGTGAATGCTCGGCCGGCCAGCACGTGCAGGTGCAGGTGGAAGACCGACTGCTGCGCCCCCGGACCGCAGTTGAAGACGGTGCGGTAATCACTGTGTCCCATCTCACTCATCAGCCGCTTGGCGAGCAGAAAAAGCCCCCCGACCAGCTCGGCGTCGGCCGGTTCCAGGTCGTTCAGCGTCGCGACTGGCTTTTTCGGGATGACCAGCAGGTGCACGGGTGCCTGCGGCTGGATGTCGTGGATCGCGATGTACCGCTCGTCCTCGTACGCGATCTTCGCGGGAATCTGTCTGGCGATGATTTTCGTGAAGATGGTTTCGGGCATAGAATGAGTTGCCAGTTGTCAGTTGTTGGTTGCTAGAAAAAGCGCGACACCATGCAACGAATGATGCACCAGCAACTGACGACGAGCAACTAGCAACACATGCTGATCTTCCTCCTCGAAACCTTCCTCCTCGCCCTCAAAAACCTGCGGCTGCACAAGCTGCGGAGCCTGCTGACGGCGCTGGGCATCATTTTCGGCGTCGCCGCGGTCATTATCATGGTCGCCATCGGCGAGGGCACGAAGCAGGCGGCGATGGAGCAGATCCGTCAGCTTGGGGCGAACAACATCCTCGTCCGCTCCGAGCGCCCGCCTGAGAGCAACGAAGCCACGCAGCAGGCCCAGCGCGTGCTCATGTACGGGCTGACGCGGACCGACCTTCAGCGGCTGAAGACCATCCCCGGCATCCGGACGGTTGTGCCCGTGCGCGACACGGAGCAGAAGGTGGTCCGCGGCGCCGTGCGCGCCAGCGCGAACGCCGTCGGCACGACGCCGGAGCTATTCGACGTCATCAACCTGCAAACCAGCCGCGGCGAGCGCTTCAGCCAGATCCAATATGACCGCGGTGAGCCCGTCTGCGTGCTCGGGTACCTGGTCGCGCAGCAACTGTTCCCGTTCCAGGACCCCATCGGTGAAACCGTCACCGTCGGCTCGCCGGGGATGAGCGGCGTGGTCATCCTGACCGTCGTCGGCGTGCTCGAGCCCACGGGATTGCGCGCGGGCTCCGAAGGGGCGGCGATCATGCGGCTGGACCCCGATCAGGGGTGCTACTTCCCGCTCACCCTCGCGCGCACGACGTTCGGCGACGCTATCATGCGCCGCCAGGCCGGCAGCTTCGAGCGCAAGCAGATCGAGCTGTCCGAGGTCTGGCTGCAGGCGGAGAACATGGCCGACGTCGAGCGCCTCGCGTCGGTCGTCGAGAACGTCGTGAAGACTGCGCACGGCGGGAAGGACGACGTGCAGGTGAAAGCCCCCATCCAGATCCTCCGCAACGCCGAGCGGCTGAACAAGATGTTCAACTTCATCATGGTGGGAATCGCCAGCTTTTCGCTGGTCGTGGGCGGGATCGGGATCATGAACATCATGCTGGCGACGGTGACCGAGCGTACGAAGGAGATCGGCATCCGACGAGCGCTGGGGGCAAAGCGCCGGCACATCACGCTTCAGTTTTTGATCGAGACGACGGTGATCTCGCTGTCGGGCGGCCTGATCGGCATCGGCATCGGCATCGGCTGCGCCAAGCTCCTGCCGTGGATCGTGCACCGCATCAGCTCGCAGAACTACCCGACCAGCGTGGCTGAGTGGTCGGTGATCGGCAGCTTCGTCGTCAGCGGGATGATCGGGATCGGCTTCGGCCTGTATCCGGCCGTTATGGCGGCGCGGATGAACCCGATCGAGGCGCTGCGGCACGAGTAGCGCCGCGTCTGTCAGAACCCGTCCTGCTGAAATTCGTACCAGATTTCACCACGGCAATAATAACCTTCCCGGAACAGGGGGAGCCGGTGAGTTCGTTGCGATTGATTGTCGTCTTGCTCGCCTCCGTCCTGGGGTACCCGCCGGCGGCGCGCGGGCAGCCCGAGCGGCCGGAGGACGCGCGACGAGACGTGCCCTCGGCGGGGTCGGCCAAGGAGCGCAAGTCGACGCGCGGACCTGCCCACGGGCCTGAAATAGTTGGCGAACCGGAGCCCGGCAACTGGGGCAAGCTCACCCCCGAACAGCACGCGGCCGCCGTCGAGCAGTTGAAGCGATTTGCCGAGCAGGCCAAAGCGAAAGTAGCGCCGGACTTGGCGCTTCATGAGACGAAATACTTTCTGTTCTACTCCGACCTCAAGCCGGCCGAGGCCGCCAAATGGGCGGCGCTGCTCGACCGGATGTACGCGCGGCTCGCGGAGCTGTTCGGCATCCCCAGGGGCGAGAACATCTTCCGCGGCAAAGCACTGGTGCTCGTCTTTGCCAGGCTGGAGGACTTCGACGCGTTCGAGCAGACGGTGCACGGCCGCGATCCGGGGCTGTCTTCGGGCACGTGTCACCAGCGCGGCGACGGCCTCGTACACATCGCGTGCTTCCGCGAGCCGACCGATGCAGAATTCGCGGCCCTGCTCGTGCACGAATCGGTCCATGCGTTCGTGCACCGCTACCGCAAGCCGCCGCGCGTCCCATCCTGGGTGAATGAGGGATTGGCCGAAACGATCGCCGCCGCGCTGGTCGATCAGCGGGGCAAGCGTCAGGAACTGCGACAGGACGCCATCACCCGGCTTCGCCAGCGCGGCGCGCTCGGCGAGGAGTTCTTTTCCGGCCGCCGGATAGAGGGGTGGCAATACCCGGTCGCACACATGCTGACGGAGTTTATGATCCGGAAGAACCGCGCGGGCTACATCGCATTCATCGATGCAATCAAGGACGGCTTCGAGTGGCAGGACGCGCTGGTCCAGAAGTTCGGCGCCACCCCCGAGCAACTGGCGGCGCGGTTCGGCCAGTCACTGCGCATCCGGGGGTTGGGCGCGAGCAAGCCCCTCGACGATGAGCGACGTCCCGCCCTCGGCCGCGACCAGGACGTGCGCGAATGGGAGGAGGAGTGGCAGCGTGAACGCAAGGCCGAGCGCGAACGCAACCGCAAGCGCAGTGCTCAGTGAGCCCCGGCGGCGGCACGCGTCTCACCCGCGGCACCCGATTCAGACCCTGTGGAACGAGTTATCCGCTTTTTCCACTGGCAAGGTCGCACCGCTCATGCCAACCTGTGAGGCACCATGCGAAACACCCGAGTCCTTCTCATCGTCTGCACGCTCGCCTGCCTGCCGTGGAATCAGCCCGCTTCCGCGCAGTATGGCGGGAACCAGAACAGCAGCAATTCCGAAACCAGCAATACGCGCAGCCGCGGCAACGGCCAGGGGAATGCGAACAACGACGCCGATCCCAACGATCGCCGCAGACGGACGATCGGAACTTCTGTCGACGAGGAGACGTCCGAGGAACGGGAGCGGCGCCGCGACGAGGGGATCGAAACCGTTGACCGCGGCGCCCCGCCCGGTATCGCCAAGGGGCCGGAGATCGTCGGCAAGGCCGAAGAAAGCGCCTGGGGCGAGCTCACGGCCGAGCAGCAAACTGCCGCCATCGAGGAGCTGAAAAGATTCGGCGAGGACACGCGCGCCAAGGTCAATCCCAACCTCGCGCTCAACGAGACGAAGTATTTCCTGTTCTACTCCGACCTGAAGCCGGCCGAGGCGACGCGCTGGGCGAACATGCTCGACCGCATGTACCTCAAGCTCGCGGGGCTCTTCGGCATCAAGGGCGGCGAGAACATCTTCCGCGGCAAGGCAGCGGTGTTCGTCTTTGCCAAAGAGGAGGACTACCAGAACTTCCAGAAGACCATGCACGACACCGACGCGACCGGCACGGCCGGGCTCTGCCACTGCTTCGGCAACGGCGACGTGCACATTGGCTTCTTCCGCCAGCCCAATGAAATGGACTTCGCCGCCGTGCTCGTGCACGAGTCGGTGCACGGGTTCCTGCACCGTTATAAGAAGCCACCGGTCGTCCCGACGTGGGTGAACGAGGGGCTGGCCGAGACGATCGCCAGCGAGCTGGTCCCGCAGCGCGGCAAGCGCCAGGAGTACCGGCAGCACGCCATCACGCAGCTCCGCGAGCGCGGCACGCTCGGGGCGCAGTTCTTCACCGGCGATCGGCTCGACGGGTGGCAGTACCCGGTCGCGCAGCTGCTGACGGAGTTCATGATCAAGCAGGACAAGAAGCGGTACGTCGCGTTCATCGACGGCATCAAGGACGGGATGAATTGGGAAGACGCGCTGGCAACGAAGTACGGCGCGCCGCAGGACCGGCTGGTGGCGGCCTTCGCCGACTCGCTCAACGTCCGCGGCATCGGCTCCGCCAAGCCCGCAAACGACCGCCGCCGCCCCCAGCAGGGCCGCGACGACACCGAGGAGCGCGAGCGGGCCGAGGAACGGCAGTAACACGAGAACCGCGCGATGGGCAGGATTGCCGTTGCCTGCTCCGGCTTTACGTGAACGTGGAGCCGCTGGTGCCGGAGGTCATGTGACGTTGAATCGGTATCACCTCTGGTGCTTCGTCGTGCTCGCTTGGACCGTTGCGCTCGCCTGCTTCATCTCTACCGCTGTGGCGGACGCCCCAGTCACCCAACCCGCGCATGGACTGGACGACGCAACGCTCATTCGCGGTCAGCGGCTGCGCGAGCGCCTCCTTGATGCTATGGAAAGCTCCTACGAGAACAGCGGCACTTGGCCCCCGCGCCTTGCCGCACCCACCGATCCTCCCAGCGTCATTTATGTGCGCCCGCCGCCCCTCATGGACGACGAGCAGACGTCGGGGATCGGGTCCGTGACGCTCGTCGCCCACGAGCGGCTCGAGGCCTATCCCGACGGGGTTTGGGTGGGCTATGCCGACGGGCACCTGGAGTTCGTCGCGTCGGCCGCCGCGCTGGCGGAGTGTGCAGCCCAAGGAACGATCGTCCGAGAAGCGATCGCACGACATGGCAGTGTCATTGGACCGCGGCCGAAGCCGGCGTCCGCACCGCCGCCCGCGACCGGCGCGTTGCGGCTGAAGTTGCTCGACCCGGATGGAAAACCGCTCGCTGGCGCGCTGGTGGGCGTGTTCGGGTACTTCGGCGACCGGTATCCGTCGGAGTTCCCTACCGGTTTTGGCGGCGAGGACGGCGCGCCGCTCGCCAGCGACGCCGGGGGCGATGTGAGGCTTCCGGCGGAAAAGGTCTTCCGCCCACCGTACCGCTTCGGCGACGACCCGTCGGCGTCGCTCTACATCGTGCACGAGTCACGCCGCCTGGCAGCCATGGAAGTCGTCGGGCGGTCGGAATTCAAATCGGACGAGGGTGCCGTCCGCGAGATCCGCCTTCAGCCCGCCTGCCGGGTAAGCGGCGAGCTGGTGAGCCTCGGCCTGGCCAGCCGCGTAACCGACCCCGGCCGCGCCCACGCGCTGTTCTTTCAGCCGGGGAAGTTTCAGCTCCGCTCGGTCGCCAGCGGCTTCACGAGTCCACAGTTCGCCGCGCTGCTCCCCCCCGGCGATCACCTGATGTCCGTCCATGCCGCCGACGGGCACGACGTCATGCGGTGCCTCCGGATCGAGCCCGGGCGCCGTGAAATGCGCCTGCTGATCGACCTGCCGCCCAAGATCATCCCGCAACTGATCGGTCAACCCGCGCCGGAGCTGCGCCAGATCAAGGGCTGGAAGAACGGCGGGCCCGTCACGCTCGCCGATCTGCGCGGCAAGGTCGTCCTGCTCGACTTCTGGGGCACGTGGTGCGGCCCGTGCATCGGCGCCATGCCCGACCTGATGAAGCTGCACGACGCCTATAAGGACCGCGGCTTGGTGATCATCGCGGTGCATGATGACTCGGTTGCCACGCTGGAGGAGATGGAGCGCCAGCTCGAGCCCCTGCGAGCGGAACATTGGGGCGGCCGAGATCTGCCGTTCCTCATCGCCCTCGACGGCGGTGGCGAGACGCGCATCCGCGGCACGGCTGCCACCGCCCGCGGCGCGACGACCGCGGCCTATGGGATCAGCCAATTCCCGACAATGCTCCTGATTGGCCCGGACGGAACGCTCGTCCGATCGCTCGATGTCCACGACAACAAACGGGCGGCGGAAGAGGTTGAAAAGCTGATCAAGACGATCGAGCGCCGGGACTGAGGTATGGCCCGCATGAGGTTCCTTCAGCCACATGTCGCCGCTTGCTTTTACCCCTCCCCCCCCCTATCTTTCGCTCGTCCTCGCGTGGCCGCGTGCGCGGCTACGGGACCCTAATATGACCGGCCTGCTGGTTTCGCCCGAGACTGGCTGCCTGGTGTCTAGGAGACTGTTGATGTCGATCACCGCCGAAGAGAAGACGCAGATCCTTTCCGAGCACAAGATTCACGAGAAGGACACGGGTTCGCCCGAGGTCCAGATCGCGCTATTGACCAAGCGGATCACCGAGCTGACCGAGCACCTCAAGACGCACAAGAAGGACCATTCCTCGCGTCGCGGGCTGCTCAAGATGGTCGGAAAGCGCAACAGCCTGCTGAAGTACCTCACGCGCGAAGACCGCACCCGGTACCAGCAAATTATCGGGAAGCTCGGGCTGCGTAAGTAAATCAAGCGTTGAAGCGGGGCACGGCCGAATCCGTGCCCTGCCGTGTTTTTCGGCACGCCTCAGTTCGCCCAACCCTGACTGGCCTCTGGTTGACGCGACTTCGGCGGACGCCTCCGGAGGAGGGAGAAAGTAAAAAGGCAAAAGTAAAAGGTGCGGCATCCGGCTGCGGCATTACTTTTTCCTTTTTACTTTTTCCTTTTGCCTTCGATGCACTCCCCTTCGAGGCCAGCAAGGACAATTTGCATGCAAGCCATCCGAGTCGAGCGCCAAGTCGGCGGCAAACCTCTATCCATCGAGACCGGCACGTACGCGAAACTGGCGGACGGCGCCGTGACCGTGCAGTACGGCGAGACGATCGTTTTCTGCGCCGTTGTTCGCGCCAACCCACGCGAGGGAATCGACTTCTTCCCCCTCCAGGTGGATTACCGTGAGCGCCGCGCCGCCGCCGGCAAGTACCCCGGCGGGTTCCTCAAGCGCGAGGGCAGGCCGACGACCAAGGAAATCCTCACCGCCCGCCTCATCGACCGCCCGCTGCGCCCGCTGTTCCCCAAGGGGTTCATGGACGAAGTGCAGGTGCACCTCAATGTGCTCTCGTTCGACGGAGAGAATGATCCGGACATCCTCGCCGGCATCGCCGCCAGCGCCGCCATCGCCATCAGCGATATCCCCTTCATCACCCCGATCGCACACGTGCGGGTCGGCAAGATCGAGGGGCAGTTGGTCGTCAATCCAACCGTCCAGCAGATCGAGTACAGCGAGTTTGACCTTGTCATCGCCGGCACGAAGCGCTTTGTGAACATGCTGGAGCTCGGCGGACGCGAGGCGAAGGAGGACGAAGTCGCCGACGCGGTCGAGTTCGGCCATAACGTGATCCAGGAGATCACGGCGATGATCGAGGAGCTTCAGAGCAAAGCACCGAAGGAAAAGGTCGGGGATATCAAGCAGCCGGAGCCCGGCTTCGTCGATGCCATCCGCGCCCGGGTGAGCGATAAGATCCGCGAGGTCAAGGGCAAGCCGGGCAAGCACGATCGCGGCGAAGCAATCGAGCAGATCCGCGAGGACCTGCTCAACGAATTGGCTCCCGCTGTCACCGATCCCAACGCCAGCTACATGGCGATCATGGCACAGAAGGCAGAGGCCAAGAAGATCCGCCAGGTCTTCGGCGAAGTCGAGGAGCAGATCACGCGCGAGACGATCCTCGCCGGCATCCGCCCCGACGGCCGCGATTTCCACTCGATCCGCCCCATCGCCTGCAAGGTCGGCGTGCTCCCGCGCGTGCACGGCTCGAGCGTGTTCACCCGCGGCGAGACGCAGTCGATGGCAACTGTCACACTCGGCACGAGCTCCGACGAGCAGTTGGTCGACGGCCTGACCGAGGAATACAACCAGAAGTTCATGCTTCACTACTACTTCCCGTCCTACTCGGTCGGTGAAGTTCGCCCCATTCGCGGCCCCGGCCGGCGCGAGATCGGACACGGCGCGCTCGCCGAACGCAGCCTCATCGCCGTCCTCCCCGGCATCGAGCAGTTCCCCTATACCGTCCGCGTGATCTCCGACATCCTCGAGTCCAACGGCTCTTCGTCGATGGCCTCCAGCTGTGCCGGCTGTCTGGCGCTGATGGATGCGGGGGTGCCCATCACCAAGATGGTCGCGGGCATCTCGGTTGGTCTGGTTCAGGAAGGCGAGAAGTACGAGCTGCTCACTGACATCATCGGCGAGGAAGATCACTTCGGCGACATGGACTTCAAGGTCTGCGGCACGACCGACGGCATCACGGCCATCCAGCTGGACATCAAGACCGAGGGCATCACGCACAAGATCATCCGCGACACCCTCCATCGCGCGAAGGAGGCGCGGCTGAAGATCCTGGATACGATGCGGCAGACGATCGCCGAGCCCCGCAAGGAGATCAGCAAGTGGGCCCCGCGCCTGCTCACGATCAAGATCGACCCCGAGAAGATCGGCAAGATCATCGGCCCCGGCGGCAAGAACATCAAAGCCCTCCAGGCCGACACGGGCGCGAACGTCGACATCGAGGACGACGGCACGGTGTACATCAGCGCCGTCGACGGCGCCGCGGCCGAACGCTGCCGCGACATCATTGAAGCGATGACCGCCGAGGTGAAGGTCGGCAAGATCTACAACGGCCGCGTGGTGTCCATCAAGGACTTCGGCGCGTTCGTCGAGATCGCCCCGGAGACTGATGGACTGTGCCACGTGTCGGAGCTGAGCGACAAGTACGTCGACCGGGTTGGCGACATCGTCGAGATGGGCCAGGAAGTGAAGGTCAAGGTGCTGCTGATCGACGACCAGGGCCGCATCAAGCTGTCGCGCAAGGCGGCGATGCAGGAACTGGGCGAGAGCGACCCCGAACCCGTCGGCGCCCCCGCCGGTGGTGGTGAAGGCGGCGAAGGCCACCGCGAAGGCGGCGGCGAATTCCGCGGCTCCCGCGGCGGCCCGGGCGGGGATCGCGGCGATCGTGGCGGACGCGGGGGTGACCGCGGCGGCCGTGGCGGCGGCGGCCGAGGCGGCGACCGTGGCCCGCGCCGCGGATAAGCCGCACCCATTTCAAATAGTTCATTGAAGACGGCGACTCATCACGAGTCGCCGTCTGCTGGCGCAAAGCCGTCCCCGTCAGCTCGCCAGCGGAACGACCCTTGACCCGCGGATCGTCTTATCCCGGGTCAGCAGTGGTATGTCATGTGCCAGACTGGTCGCGGCAATGATCTCATTGGCGGGATCACTTTCAAATCCAATTCCCTCAATCGCCGGGAGACGTCGATATCAAGTGGCCAAATGTGCAAGGTTTCCAGCTTTTGAATCATTTCAGGGTCTTCCAGCCCGACCGTGATACGGCCGCGCTGATGAAGCGTGAATCTCCCACAGTACAATGCCGCTGATCCCGCATGGACCGGCCCTGATCAGCACATCCTCACGTGCGGTGAGATCGTCGGTGAGGGAATGAATGACGATGTGGGTGTCACGATTGAGCATCCCACTTGATTCCCGTGGAAAAGATGTCGCCGTTGACCTTCAGCTTACCCTCATGCTCCCGATGTGATCTGCGAATGACTTTTTCTTCTGCACGGCGATGAGTTTCGCCACCGGTTTTCCGTGCTTCGTGATGACGATCCCCTCGTCATCAACCGAATTGAGCAGCGCAAGACACTGCTGCTTGAACTTTGATGCTGCAATCTGCTTCATGTCACAAATCGTATGATTGGACATATTAATTGTCCATTTTTGCCTTCGTCGCGACTAACTCAATCACCGCCATCTCCGGGCGCACGCCAATGCGTACCGGGAGCACCGTGTGACCCAGCCCGCGCGAGATGAACACCGGGCAGGCGGGTCCCTGCACCAATCCGCGCGCGTACTTCTGGCCGAATTCCGAAGGCACAACGGGCGTGCCCAAGCCCGGGATGTAGATCTGCCCGCCGTGGGTGTGGCCGCTGAGCATCAGGTCGACGCGGTGGCCGAGCATGCGGAGCCTGGGGTCTTCGACGACGTCCGGGTTGTGGCTGAGGAGCAGGCGCGGCATGTCGGGCGGCACACCGCCCAGGGCTTCGTCGTAGCGCTGCACATCGGTGTACAGGTCTCCGACGCCGGCGAGGCACAGCCCCTCCGTCGCGTGTTCGACGAGCCGCCGGTCCGGCGTGATGAAGCGGCGGGTGTTGTCGATGAGCGGGATGCCGATGCGCGCGAACTCGCGCTGCGTGAACGGTCCGTCTTCCCACCAGTCATGGTTGCCCAACACGCCGACGATGCCCACGGTCGCGCGCAGCCGCGCCAGCTCATTCACCACCGGCGTGATGTAGGCCGCCGAGCGATGGACGTAGTCGCCGGTGAGGAGGATGAGGTCCGGGGCGAGCTCGTTTGCAGTGGCGACGATCGTGCGGACGTGCTCGATCGGAATCCATGGCCCGTGGTGAATGTCCGAGAGCTGCACGATGCGCAGCCCGCTCAGGCTAAGCGGAAGGCCGCGGACGGGGAACGCGCGGCGCGTGATCTGGAAATGACGGGTCGCGATCGACATCGGGTAGACGGCGATCGCGCCTGTCGCCAGCCCGCCGGCGCCCCCGAGGAGCAACTTGCGGCGCGTCACGCACAATCCGTTTTTGGGGGGAGGCACTTGCCGCACATCGCTCGTGGCGCTAGTGTCGACCATTGCGCTGATGTCGCTCCTGTCGCGCCGTCGCAACCATCCCGTTGCCGCCTGCCACATCGCCAGCACCATCGCAACGGCCAGCGCGTACACGCCGAAGTTCAGCCCCTGCATGACGACCCATACCCAGGTTGACGTGTGCTCTCCATGCCGCAGCCCCGGCAGAACAACGAGCAGGAGGCCGGGGAGTGAGAGCATGGTGCTCAGCCCGTTCGCGTGGCTGATCCAGCGCTGCCCGATGCCGCGCGCGTAAAGCGGGTGAAGCATGAGATCAACGACGGCCACGATCGCGCAGACAATCGCCGCAACGATCATCCCGCGGCGGAAGTTTGGACTGATGGAAAGCACGTGAGAGGTTTATCCGCGCGATCGCACGGGAAGGCAAAGTCTTCGCTCGCATTCCGGGGCAGACCGTGCAACATCGCATAGCGACTACTTCCCCCCCGAGCCCTCCCGTACAATCCTCCGCGACATGCCCGCGACCCAATTTGACCCTGATGATTACCGCATGACCGTTGGCGAGCACCTCGAGGAGCTCCGCCGGCGGCTGATCCTGGCGCTGGTTGGCTTCATCATCGCCGTCTGCCTCTGCTTCTGGTTCGCGCCGGAGATCGTCGTTCAATTTTGCCGGCCGCTCACCGACACGCTGGCCAGGCACAACATTAACCCGCAGCTGGTGTGGGATGAGGCCTTTGAGGGGTTCATGGTTGTGATCCAGATCACCCTGATCACTGCCTTCGCGATCGCCTCGCCTTGGATCCTGTACCAGCTGTGGCAGTTTGTTGCGGCGGGGCTGTATCCGCAGGAGCGGAAGTACGTCACGAAGTTCCTGCCGCTGAGCATCACGCTGCTGATCGGGGGGATGCTCTTCGTGTACTTCTTCATCCTGCCGTGGTCGCTGGAGTTCGACATCACCTTCAGCACCGCGATTGACCTGGACTTCACGCGCAATCGATCGGCCCCGGCAGTCGCTGCCGAGCCGGTTCGGCGCACGATCCCGCCGGTGATCATCCCGGAGTACGACGGCGATCCAATCGACCCGGTCCTCAACGAAGTCTGGATCGATCGAATTCAGACGCAGATGAAGATCTTCCATGGCGGTGAGCCGCGGGTGATTTCGTTCACCTCGAGCAAGCTGCTCCGCCCGGAGTACAAGCTGTCAAAGTACATCAACCTCGTCGTGGCGATGCTGCTGGCCTTCGGGCTCTGCTTTCAACTGCCGCTGGTCGTGCTCGCGCTGGAACGGATCGGCATCATCGAAATCGATCAGCTGAAGGAGTTCCGGCGGTACGTCTATTTCGCAATGGCCATCCTCGCCGCCATGATCACCCCGGGCGGCGATCTGATCTCCATGCTTGGGCTCACCGGCCCGCTGATCCTGCTGTACGAGCTGGGCGTGTGGCTATGCATCGTCGGCCGGCGAAAGCTGGACAAGGCGCATGCCGGGTAAGGCCTCGGGGGTCGGAACAAAAAAAACGGTCGCCGGTCGAGGTCCGACCGAAACTTTGCGATTTCGCAATCGTTTTATTCATTGAGGGTTCTTATTCATGGAGGGGCGTCGCGCCCGCCCCCTTTGCGTTGCTGTGGAGTTCCCATGCGACAGCCGCCCATCGAGCCGCTCGAACATCGCCGCCTCCTCGCCGCCGACCTGACGGCCGTCATCGATCTGCCCCCCACCTATGTCAGCGGCGGCGGCGCCATCCGCCCGACGGTCACCGTGTACAACGCCGGCGACGACGCCGTGCGGGCGATCTGGACCATGCGTTTTGTCCTCTCACCGGATCCGGTCCTGGGCAACGGCAACGACATCACTATCGGCTCGGAAACGCGCTCGTTCATGGGGCCGGGCGGAGCGCTCACGACTCGGCCCGCCCTGCTGCTCCCGTTCGCGCCGGCCGCCGGAAGCTATCACGTCGGGGTCGTGCTCGACACGATGAGCGCTGTCCGAGAATCGATCGAGACCAACAACGTCGCGTTCACCAGCGCGCCTACCCTCAACTCGTTCAGCGGCTCAGGCGTGCTGCCCGTCAGCGGCACCGAGGGCCGCGACCACATCGTCGTGCGCGAGCAGGGCGCGCAGTTTCAGATCGAGATCAACGGCGTGCACGTGCACACGGCGCTGGGCGTCAACGTGACGGGGCTGCGGGTCACCAGCGGCGCCGGAAACGACGTCATCGAGCTGTTCACTACGCGCAACGTCACGCTTGACGCCGGCGACGGCAATGACACCGTCGTCTCCGGCTCCGGCGATGATGTTCTGGATGGCGGCAGCGGGTTTGACCGCATCTTCGGCGGCGACGGCGACGATCACCTCATCGGCGGGGGCAGCGCGGACCGTCTCTTCGGCGAGGCCGGCAATGACACCGTCTCCGGCCACGGCGGCCACGACCACCTCCACGGCGGGCCCGGCAACGACTGGCTCATCGGCGGACCCGGACACGATTACTTCTTCGCCAACGACGGCCACTTCGACATCGTCATCGGCAACATCGGCGACGACCGCGCGGAATCCGACCCGTTCGACGAGCTCGTGAGCGTCAATCCGGTCGCGTGGACCGCTTGACACTGCGGACGCTGGGGCATGAACGACGCCTTCGTGAGCCGTGCTCCAGCAGCTGGGCGATCCAGACGCAGCGCGATGGCCGCGTACGAGAGGAAGAACACGCCGCACAACGCCGACGCCCGCCTGGCCAGCCACGTCCGCAGCCCGACCCCGACCGAGAGGTGCGCGCGGACGAGGTTCACGCGAAGATCCCGTGGTCGCGCAGGTGAAGCCGGACCTGCGCGATCGGATCGGCGTCGACGCGCACCTGGTGCGCCCGCCATCCGCGCCGGGCGGCGGCGGCGACGTTCGCTTCGAGGTCGTCGAAGAAGACTATCGATCCCGGCGCGACGCCCGTCACGCGCTCGACGTGTGCGTAGATGGCGTCGTCCGGCTTCACGGCGCCGACCAGGTGGCTCGCGAAGCGGTAGGTCAGTCGATCCAGCGGCAGGTAGTTCGACCCGCCGCGATCGAGCATCATGCTCCAGTGCGGCTCACTTGTGTTCGAGAGGCACCCCGTCGCGACCCCCGCGGCGTTGAGATGATCAATTAGACTAGCTCAAATACGCCCGGGTACGGGCTGCGCAAATATGCGCGGTTCATGCGGGCGAGGTCGTCAGGTCGCAACCCGCGGAACGCGCAGACGGCGCGGGCGTACTCAGCAAGCTGTATCCGGCCGCTGTCGTAGCGCGCCGTCATCTCCGCCATCCGCGCCTCCTCTTCAGCGGAGAGCTGCGGACAGTTCTCAGGCACCGTCACGCCGGCGACCTCACATGCGTGCCGCCAGTCGTCGCACAACTGGATCAGCACACGGCCGAGGTCGAAGATGACGAGAGACACGTCGTGCTGCGGTTCCATGCGGCAATAAGACCGGCTACTCCGGCTGCCCCTTCGCCATGTCATAGACCCACGGCTGCGACGCGGGCGTCCAGTCGATGAGCTCATCGTCCTTAAAGAACAGCCCCAGCTCGCGCCGGGCCGCTTCGGGGGAGTCGGAGCCGTGGATCAAGTTGAAGGAATTGCTTACGCCGAAGTCCCCGCGGATCGTGCCGGGTTCGGCCTTGGAGCCGAAGGTCGCGCCCATCATCTTGCGCGCGATATTGATCGCATCCTTGCCGGCCAGCGCGAGGACGATCACCGGTGAGCTGGTCATGAACTTCACGAGGCCGGCGTAGAACGGTTTGCCCTTGTGCGGCTCGTAATGGGTCTCGGCCAGTTGCTGCGGGATGCGCATGAGCTTCGCGCCGACGAGCTGAAGGCCCTTCTTCTCGAAGCGGGTGATGATTTCGCCGCTGAGGCCGCGCTGTACGGCATCGGGCTTCAGGATGATCAGGGTGCGTTCCATGTCGCTTGGCTCTCCGTTTGACTCTCGAATTGCGGGGCCGGCGTTATATCCGACGGTCAACCTTGCCGAAAGTGCGCTGCCGCGCAGCTCGGACAAACGGTGTTCTGGCTCACACTCAAATGCCACGCAAATCCTACCGTTAACGCTATTTAGCGCATTGATGGAAATTTGCTTGCAAGCGCCTGTGGCGGGGCGTATATGGTCCCCGGGCACACGGATTGATCGCTGCGTGATGCGCTGGTCCTGAGACGTGCCACGGGGGATGGGCTTTCGACGATTAACAAATTACCTCGCGCTCGTCACCGGGCGCCGTCGAGCAATCTCCGTGCGCGCGGAGGTTCGGGGAGTTCGCATGAGACTGTATTGCAAGCTGGCGTTGATGGTGCTGGTGGTGTGGGCGGGGCAGGCGGTCCTGTCGAGCAGCGTTGCGGGCGAGGCGTACTTCACGCTGCGTTGCTTCGCCGCACTGAAGGCGGGGGACGTCGCCGCGGAAGCCGAACTTGTCGAGGAATGGCAGAGGAAGCTGCGTGCTGAGGGCGAGAAGCCGGTAACGGTGATCGCCTTTCGGTCGGCGGGCCCCGCGCTAAAGTTGGGCCGAGTCCAGTGAATTGTCCACGTTGATCCCGCATTCCAGCTTGCTCTTGCCCGACCAGCGCCCTGCGCGCGGGTCCTCGCCGGGCATGATCGGACGCGTGCAGCTCAACGGGTTGCAGCCGATCGATGCGTAGCCCTTCTCGTACAGCGGATGGTACGGGAGGTCGTGCCGCTTCATGTAGTCGAAGATGTCCTTGCTCGTCATCCCCAGCAGCGGCGAGATCGCGTAGCAGTTGTAGCGTTTTGACCACTCGATCGGCTGCCGCGCCGAGCGCGTCTCCGCCTGGTTACGCCGAATGCCGCGCAGCCACGCCGAGGGACGCAGCTGCTTCATCGCGCGCTCGAATGGCTCATTCTTGTTCGCCGCGCAGCACCCGTCGACGTTCTCCCGCCAGCTCGGGTCCTTCTCTCCCGCCGCCTTCAGGTACGCGAACGGATCGTTGCGCGTGCGGTAGGTCCACACATTCAATTGAAACCGCTGGCGGAGCTGCTCCATGAACGCGTGCGTCTCGGGGAACAGATAGCCGGTGTCGGTGAACACGATCTTGATCTCGGGCATGATCTGAACGGCCATGTGGATCAGCACGGCCGACTCGGCGCCGAAGGACGAGGACATGACCAGTCCGTCCCCAAACTGCGCCGCCGACCAGGCGACGATCTGGTTCGGGTTCTTTGCCTCCAGCATCGGTCCGAGCGCGTCGAGGTCGAGCTTGTCCGAAGTGGTTTCCGCTTCGATGGCATTCATGACGTCACACCCCCGCCGTGCGCGGTGCGCAGCAGTTCCTCGTGCTTCTCGATGAGCCGGTCGTAAAACGCGCGGGGGACGCACCGCCCCCGCGCCAGTCCCAGCTCGACGTCCTTCTTCGTCGATCCATGAAAGTCGCTGCCGCCGGTTTTGATCAACCCGAACCGGTCGGCGAGCCGCGTGTACTTCTCGACCAGCTGCGCATCGTGATCGCTATGGATCACCTCCAGCCCGACAAGCCCGAGGTCGAGCAGGTGTTTCACGACGCGTTCGAGCTGCGCGTCATTTTCCGTGCGCAGCTGGACCGGGTGCGCAAGCACGGGAACGCCGCCCGATGCGCGGATGCGCTCGATCGCCTCCCGCGGGGTGAGCCGCTCCTTGTCAACGTAGGCGGGCGCGCCCTGGCCGATGTACTTGTCGAATGCCTGCTTGATCGAGCTGACGTAGCCCTTGCGGTGTAGAATGGCGGCGAGGTGCGGGCGGCCGAGGACCGAGCCCTTCGCTTCATCTTCCCACTCCTGCATCGTGACGGCGACCCCCATCTCGTTCAGCTTGGCGACGATCCGAGGGTTCCGGTTATCGCGGCCGGCGATCAATTCGTCGGTGAGGCGCTGGAGCTTGGGGTCCTGCGCGTCGACGCCGTACCCGAGGATGTGCAGCGTGCCGGGGCTGGGGTAATCGGCGGAGATTTCGATGCCGGGGAGGAAGTCGATACCGGCACTCTTTGCCGCTGAAGCGGCCTCGGAGACGCCGGCGACGGTGTCGTGATCGGTCAGGGCGACGGCACTCAGGCCGGAGCGCGTCGCGAGTTCGACAACTTCCGTGGGGGTTAATGTGCCGTCGGAGGCGGTGGAGTGGCAATGAAGCTCTACAAAGCCGGTAGACATTGTGGGAATTATACGTTTTCGAGTTTGGATTGGAAAGGCAGGCGCTGACTCCTTTGCACGTCAGGAGAAGCTACTCCGAGAAAAAAGGCGGCCCGCTGTCAACTTGACAGCGGGCCGCTGGGTAGGAGTAGGCTCCGTGACGTCGGCCTTACTGGAGCAAGGTCGTCGGCTCCCCGGCGGCGACTGGCTGCGTCATCGTCTGGCTACTGAGCTGGACCTGGAACTGCACGGTCCCCGGCTTCTCCGCAGTCGCCTGCAGGGTCCACTTCACCTCGTCCCCGGCTGCAAGCGTCTGCAGCGGCGTGAAGGTGAGTTTGTTCCCGTCGGCCTTCACCTCGCTAACTCCGTCGGCAGAGACGAACTTCATGCCTTGGGGGAGCGTTCCCGTGAGCGACACGTTCTTGGCCGGCCCACTGCCCTCGTTTTTCACGTGGACGATATAGCTGGTCTGAGAGCCGACCTGCACGGGATCCTGGGCGTCAACGACCCACACCTGCAAGGCCGGCACCGTCGCGATGCGGGTGACGGCGGCCGCGGTGGCCAGCTTGGCGCATTCCGCGTTGGCCAGTGCGGCAATCTTCGCCTCACCGGGCTGCCGGCCGACGAAGGTCAGGCGCAGTGTCTTGGATTCTCCTGCCGGAAGCGTGCCGAGGCTGATCTGCCCGACCGCGTCGTCGTCTGAGGCGGCGGCAAGTTGCGCCTCTCCCTCCGCCTGCTCGAACTCTGCTCCGCGCACCCATTCGGCGCCGTCCGGAACGTTCAGCCGGAGCACCGCCTGTTCCGCCGGCGCATTCCCGTTGTTCGTGACCGTCACTTCATACGCAAACTGCTGGTTGAGGTATTGCTGCTGCGGCGCGTCAATCTGCACCGCGAGGTTTGGCTGCATGATCGTGGTCGCCACCCGATTCGAGTGCGCCTCATCGCTGGCGCTCTTGGCGACGGCGCGGCTGGTGAACTCGCCGGAGCGGCTGGCCTTGAGATTCACCGCCACTTCCTTGCTTTCACCGGCGGGAAGATCACCCACTTCGATCGCGACCTGCTGCTGACCGTCTTCCGTGGTCAATCCCTCCGGGAGCGGATCACGGATCTGCACACCCTTGGCCACGCCAGTGCCCTGGTTCGTCACCGTGTACGTGTAGGCCAGCGGCTCGCAGATGTCGATCTGCTCCGGGCCCCGCTTCGAGATTGCCAGCTGCGGCTGCACGATCTTCATCATGGTGCAGAGCGTCGGCTCGTAGTCGGCCGTGATGCAGCTGGCGTAGCTGCCAACCTCGCCGGCAAACGCACGCACTTGGATCACGCGGGACTCACCTGCGCCGAGCTCCCCGATCGTCCAGCGCGCCACGTTCATCGGCTGCGCCTGCTGTTGCTGCTGCTGTTGCTGTTGTTGCTGTTGCTGTGACGGTTTGGTCGTCGCTCCGGCCTGTTGCTGCGCCGACTGCTCGGACGGCTGGGTCGACGGGCGCACCTTCTGCATGTCACTGACGGCCGGCTGAGCGCTGTCGATCGACAGCGATGCAGGCAGCGCCTGCGCCACCCTGACGCCGGCCAGCGGCGAGCCCGTCAGGTTCGTCACGCGGATCTGATACTCGTATGGCTGACCGGCGCGCACCTCGGCCGGGCCGCTCTTTTCCAGCATCAGGATGCTCGAGTCGCGCTCCCCGGTGGGGTACATGAGGACTTCGCGCAGCGTGTCGCCATCACGACTGGTCTGCACTTGCGACCGCTGCGACTGCCCGGCTTCCTTCTGATCGACGTCGGCGGCGAGACGCGCCTCGCCGGCGTTCACATCGGCATCGGCTTGCGTAACGGCAGGGCCGGCCGGATCAGCCACGTTGGGCTCATCGTTGTCACAGCCCGACGAGAACACCAGCACCGGCACAGCCAGAATCAGTCCCCAGGTCCAACACAATTGGCTTCGGCGAAACATTGCAGCCTCCTACTTGAAATGGCTCCATTTGGTTCTCTGATCAACACGTCCCATTGCTTTTGCAAAGCCGGTACCCCCGTTGGCGGTCGATCGCATTCGACGGGCTGGTGCGACGGGCGGCGGGAGCTTCCGCGCGACGCGCCGGGCGGGGCGCGATTCCAGCTCTGTGAGCTTGCTCACGGGAACGAAGCGGCGTTGATGCTCCAAGAAGGCGGGTTCGCGAGCGCGTTCGCTGGGCGGGTCAGCCGCTCGCGGCAGTCCTCTTGCACCCTTGCCATGGGAGGGAGCGAGCCAACGGAGTGAGGGAACGCAGCGGTTGGTGGGGCCGAATCGAGGGAACGCCGGGGCATGTCCAAGGATTTGCCGCGCCAGCGCCTGGTGTCGCGGGAGGCGTGTTGACGCCCTGTGGCGAAGTGACACGCCGCTCCGTCCGCTCGTCAGTCGGTGGCTGGAGCGGTCGCGCAGAGGCTGTCACGCGGCTATCGCACCGTCCGCGCCTAGCTGTTCAGGTAGCCCGACTTCTCCAGATAAGCCAGAATCTGCTTGGCGGCGTCCTCAGGTGGGGTGGATTCAGTCCGGACCACCACCTCCGGCTTCTCCGGAGGTTCGTAGGGGTCATCGACCCCGGTGAAGCCAAGCCCCTGCCCCGCCGCCACCGCGGCGCGGGCCTTCCTGTACAGCCCCTTGGGGTCGCGGCGCTCGGCGACCTCCAGCGAGGTGTCGACGAACACCTCGACGAACTCGCCGGGCTTCATCGCCGCGCGAATCGTGTCCCGGTCCCGGCGATAGGGGCTGATGAAGCTCGCAATCACGATCAGACCCGCATCAGTGAACAGCTTCGCGACCTCTCCAACCCGCCGAATGTTCTCCGCCCGGTCGTCGGCGCTGAACGTGAGGTTCTTGTTCAGCCCCAACCGGACATTGTCGCCGTCGAGCCGGTAGGCGAGCTTCCGTCGCTGGATCAGCATCTGCTCGAGGACGACGGCTATCGTGGATTTGCCCGACCCGCTGAGCCCCGTCATCCAGACGGTGACGCCCTTCTGCCCGAGCAACCGCTCGCGATCAGCCCGCGTAATGGTGCCGGCGTGCCAGGTGACGTTCGTTGCTTTCTGTTCGGCCATTTCGCGTGTGGGGCAGCCGTTTGAAGATAGTAAACAGCCACGACTGGCATTAGCTCGGAGGCGCGCCGATGGCTTTCTTTAACTGCTCCAAATGCCCTTGGGACAGACGCGCGAGCAGTTCGAGCCGGATCCCAGATAGTTCCTGCGCTTGGTGCTGGCATAACAGGTAGAGGGTAACGTCCGACAGCCTCATCTTAAAATCGCGGAACACGCCGTTGGCCTGCTTCACAAAGCGTCGGTTCGACACGTCGTCGAACGGGACGCGTTCCTGAGGGTCCGGTGGCTTTTCTGCCAACGTCAGCACTTCCATGGCCTCGCGCCGCAACCGATCATGGTCCGATTCCTTTGGCACTGCCGGCCGGGTGGACGGGGACTGCGATGGGAACCGACCGTCCGGCAGGATCTCATCAATCACCACGTCCATCTCGCGCAAGACCTCAGCCACCGCGTCGCGGGCGGTCGGCTGCGACGCGGGTCTTGTCGACGTCGTCGGCTGCGCGACTAACCCTTCCTGCACCACCGCCAGGACAACAACAGTCAGAATGGCTTTTCTGTCCATTGCTATTCATCCTCAAACAGCGGCGTGCTCAGGTACCGTTCCCCGAAGCTGCACATCACCGTCACGATCATCTTGCCCTTATTTTCCGGCCGGGCCGCGACGCGGGCGGCGGCGGCGATGTTGCCGCCGGAGCTGATGCCACCGAAGATGCCCTCCTCCTTCGCCAGCCGCCGGGCCCACTCAAACGCCTCGTCATCGGTGATCTGAATGACCTCGTCGACGATATTCGTGTGCAGGTTGCCGGGAACGAAGCCGGCGCCGATGCCCTGCACCTTGTGACGGCCCGGCTTTACCGGCTCGCCCTTGAGCGTCTGACTGATGACCGGCGATGTCACCGGCTCGACGGCAATCGCCTTGAAGCCTGGCTTGCGCGGCTTGATCACTTCCGCGACGCCCGTGATCGTCCCGCCCGTGCCGACACCGGCGACGAGAATGTCGACTGCGCCGTTGGTGTCGGCCCAGATCTCCTCGGCCGTCGTGGCCCGGTGGATCTCGGGATTAGCGGGGTTGTCGAACTGCTGAGGCATGTAGCTCTTCTTGTGCTCGGCCAGCAGCGATTCCGCCTTGTTGATCGCGCCGCGCATCCCTTCGGCGGCGGGCGTGAGCACGACCTGCGCCCCCAGCGCCTTGAGCAGCCGGCGGCGTTCGATGCTCATCGACTCGGGCATCGTGAGGATCAGCCGGTACCCCTTGGCGGCGCAGACGAACGCCAGTGCAATGCCGGTGTTGCCGCTCGTCGGCTCGACGATCACCGTGTCCCTGTCGATCTTCCCGCGCCGCTCGGCGTCCTCGATCATCGCCACGCCAATCCGGTCCTTCACGCTAGCCAGCGGATTGAAGAACTCGCACTTGGCCAGCACGATCGCCTGGTCTTTGGGGACCAGCCGGTTGATGCGCACGAGCGGCGTGCCGCCCATGGTTTCGGTGATGTCGTTGAAGATACGGCCTTGGGGTTTAAGAGGCATTCTTAGCCCTTTCTTTCGTTGGATGACCCATTCCCGGCCGTCCGCGCCATGAATGGCAAAAGGGGCGAATGGGCGTACGTCGCACATCCGCTTCACTTGCTCCGCGGTCATCGGTTCCGCCTCTTGCGTGCGTCCTGAGCAAGCGTCACCTCGGAAACGTCGTTCGGGGGGAAAAACGCAAACGTGTCGTCCGGCGCGGCCACGACGATCGTACTTCCTGTTTCATTGCGCCCGATGTGGATCGGCTCCCGCACAACAAACCGTCGGCCGTCCTTCAGCCGCAGCTCAAATGGCTTAAAAGGAACCGCGTGGCGAAAGCGCATCAATTCATTGGTAGTCATGATTGCTCTATTATTCACATTTCGCCGCCCGATACCTCCACGATCTTCTGTCTTTCAAATCGCTCCATCGCCGCGTCCAGCACCCAGCAGGTCATGTCCAGCGGCTCACCCTTGCCGATCGAGACGATGACGTAGCTGTAGAAGGGCCACGCCGCCTGGCGGTCGGTTTCGCTGGGGCGCGCGGGGTGGTCCGGATGACTGTGGTAAAAACCCAGCACGAGTTGCCCGACGTCGGCGGCACTCTTTTCAGCCCGCATCAAATCCTTCGGTTCAATGGAGAACCGGTGGTATTGCTCGTCGGCCGCATAACTGTTTCTCACTCGTTCGAGCCGCTCGACGCGCCGCTCGTTGCCCACATCGCGGCCGAACATGATCCCACAGCATTCGTTCGGATACGCCGCGGATCCTTCGCGTTCGATCGTACGCGCCAGCTCGGACGGCAGAACCAGATCGTTCACGGCCAGTTCTCCGCCTCGCTGTGGGGTTCGGTCCAGAAGCTCTCGGAGAGGTATTTCGAGGCCGAGTCGCAGAGGATCGTGACCACAACCCCGTGCTTCAATTGCTCGGCCACCTTCATCGCGGCAACCATATTCGCGCCGGACGAGACGCCCACGAGCATCCCCTCCTCGCGCGCCAGCCGCAGCACCATGCGGTGCGCGTCTTCCGTGGAAACCTCCAGCTGCGCGTCCGCAACCGACGGGTCATAGATTCCCGGCACGATCGCCGTCGGCATGTGCTTCATGCCTTCCAGGCCGTGCAGGGGGGAATCAGGCTGGACACTGAGACACCTGATGGCGGGGTTCAGCTCCTTCAGCCGGCGCGAGACCCCCATAAACGTGCCGCTCGTGCCAAGGCCGGTGACGAAGTGCGTGACCTGCCCCTCCGTTTGGCGCCAGATCTCCATCGCCGTCGTCTCGTAGTGAGCCCGCCAGTTGGCGCCATTGTTGTACTGGTCTGGGTAGAAGTAGCGCTTGGGGTTCTGGTCGACCAGGTCCTTGACGTACCGCTGCGCGCCGTCCGTGCTTTCGGTGGGATCGGTGAAGATCAGCTCCGCTCCATACGCAATGAGTGACTGCTTGCGCTCGATGCTGGCGTTCTTAGGCAGCGCGAGCATGACCTTGTAGCCGCGCTGGGCACCGACCATTGCATAGGCGATGCCAGTGTTGCCGCTGGTGGCGTCGATCAGGATCTTGTCCTTCGTCAGTAGACCCCGGCGTTCGCCGTCGAGAATCATGCTCAGCGCGGCCCGGTCCTTGACGCTCCCGCCGGGGTTGTACCACTCCGCCTTAGCGAGGACGCGGACGTCGCCCAGCCCGGCGGTGACGCGCCGAAAGCCCAGCAACGGCGTGTTGCCGACGAGATCAATGATGTCTCGCCCGGCGACCGAAGACGATGTTCGCGCGGCCACGATCAGCAATTCCTACTCAGTCCGGAACAGTATGCATTGAAGTGCGGGTAAGAAACATTCTCCCATATACCTTGAGAGAGCAGAGGCTGAGCCGGGAAGTGTTCACTCCGCCGCCGCCGGCTTCAGTTCCAACGTCTTGGTGAGCAACTCTCGCATCTCCTGCATTTCTGTTGTCGGCTTCCCGTCTTCGCCTACCGAATCCTGCAGCATCAGGAGTAATGTCGCGCCGCCCGCTTTCAGCCCGAAGATGTCCTGGTGAAGCCTTTCACCGGCAAGATTGATTGCCAGTCGAGTACCCTTGAGGGTTCGGTTCTCAGTGTTCAACGTGGTGGGAAGGCGTTTGACGTTCGCCTTATCATACGTATCGGTGAGCCCGCTCAGCATGGCATCCACCGCCTGTTCAGGCGTCAGGGGCACATCGTACTTCATAAGCATCAGGACGCTGTCGTTTCCGTCCATCGTGTAGATCGTCACACCGGGCTCGTCGCGGTCGACTTCCCAGGAACAGGACGCGGGGTAGAGAAATCGCACACCGGCGCGATCGAACTGCCGATGCGGCAGCACGTTGATCCGCAGGGAAATCTTCTTGCCCTCCACCTCCACTTCAACCCGTTTCCCGGGCTCAGCCGCCACCGTCTTTCCGCCGATCTCCACCTCAATTCGCAACGGCGGCTCAGCTTCCTCGCGTCCGTTGGACTTTTCCTCCGCGCCCAGCGTGGCGACTCCAGCCAGAAAGAGAGCAGTGATCGACAGCCATTTCCAACTCATGTGTGAGTCCCTCTTCCAAACTCTCGGTTTTTCTTCGTGATTCAGCTCCCCACATACCGTGCATACACGGATCGAGCGACGGCGGGATCGGTCGTGCCTTTGACGATTGCCCGGCCGTCGGGGAAGACCGTCAGCGCCAGTCCGGATTCGCTCAGCGTACAACGGACCAGGTGCGGCGTCGATTCTACCGTGCCGCTGGTCGCGAGGCGTGACGCGACCCGCGCCGGATCGAAGATCCCCCGCGCTGCCGGCAGCACCTGGACGGCATCCCGGCCGCAGAGGGTCGTGGTGCCGGATGCGCTGCGGTCGAGGAACGGGAACTGGCGCCGGCCGCAGGCTGGGCAGTCGTCGCGGCGCCCGCCGGCTGTCGAGATCGTCTGGATGCGGTTTCGCCACAGATCAAGCGTCACCAATTCCTCCGGGACATCGTGCCCGAGCAGGATCTTCTGGGCCGCTACAACCTGCAGCGACGCGACGACCGCCGCCGCCGGGGCAAGCACCCCGGCCGTATCGCAGGTCTCCAGTTCGCCCGCGCCCGGTGGCTCGGGGAAGAGGCAGCGCAGGCATGGCGACCTGCCCGGGAAGATCGCCATCGTCCTGCCGCTCGTGCCGACGCATCCGCCGTACACCCACGGCACGCCGTGCTTTACCGCGGCGTCATTGATGAGGTAGCGGATTTCGGCGTTGTCCGTGCCATCGAGAATCACGTCCGCGCGAGCACGTCCGTCGCTCCCCGCGATAAATGCTTCGATATTCCCACTGTGCACGTCCACGACGTGCGGCTCGATGCGCACGGCGGAGTTGATGCGCGACAGCCGCTGCGCCGCCGCGACGGCCTTGGGCGTGCCAGCATCGGCATCGGACTCGTCGAACAGGACCTGGCGCTGGAGATTTGTCGCCTCGACGACGTCGCGGTCGCAGACGCGCAGCGTTCCCACGCCGCCGCGGACGAGTTGCTCCGCGATGACGGTGCCGAGCGCGCCGCAGCCGATCAGCAGAACCGTTGAGTCCGAGAGGCGCTGCTGCCCGGCCTTTCCGATTTGAGGCAAAAGGATTTGACGGTGATAACGCGACAAAAAATCACTCGCACGCGCGGCAGGCATGAGCCCTAATCGTCCCCCGCCGTCGCCACCGTCGCGGTCACCAGCGCCGCCTTCGTCGGGGGGTTCTTCGCAACCGCTGCCGCTTCGGACTTCTCCCAGGCGCGGTCCATCTCTTCCTTCAGCGGCACGAGCACCCGGATGATCTCGCTGAGCACGCGGATCTGCGACATCGTCGCGTCGATCTTCTGAATCGTCTGCTTCGGGTAGTGGCTCAGCACCGGCGCGGTCTCCTGCTCGTACACCTCGAGGCGGTGCTGGATCACCTTATCGTTGGCGTCGTCGAAGCGGTTCTCCTTCAGCGCCCGGCGCCTGAGGCGCTCGACCATCTTGTTCATGTCGGCGCACACGAGGTGGATCACTTTCACGACCTCGATCGTGTCGTCGAGCAGCTTCGCCTGCTCCACGTTCCGCGGGATGCCGTCGAGGACGAGCAGCTGCGTCTCGGGGTGGAACTGGTTCACCATCTCCATCCCCTGGATATACTGCTTCCAGAGCTTCACCGTGAACTCATCGGGCACGAGCTTGCCCTTGCCGGCGTACTCCCAGAACACGCGGCCCATCTCGCTCTGCAGGTCCAGCGACCGAAACACGTCGCCGCAGGCGCTGTGATAGAACCCCGGAATGGCCCCGAGAATCTTGCCCTGCGTCCCCTTGCCGCTGCCGGGGGCGCCGAACAGAAGAATGGATTTGTAGCGCATGACCCCATGCTAACATGGCCCACGAGCGGTCCCAAGCATCATCCCCCCGCCTCCGACAAAAACGTCGCATTTTTTGCGTTGTTCCGAAGGCACGTGCCACGGATGAGTCGACGCTGCTTGTTGAGAGGGATGGCCCGTGTCTGGTCTGCTCTTGGACCGTCAGCGGACTGGGGGGGACAACAGAGCGGGTCTGCGACCCGCTGCGAAACGGGGGACGGCGCTCCGGTTCGCAGCGGCTCGTCGAGCCGCTCCCGCGCAAGGTGGTCCGTCAATGCGCCAGCGCGGTCTCGATCTGCACAGCTGGGGTGAATCCTTCGGGCTCGCGGATGGTGTCGACCATGGCCTGCACTTCGGCGCGCGGCGCGGGGAACAGCGGCGTGAGCAGCATGGTCGCGGCGAAGTTCAGCAGCATGCCGATCGTGCCGATGCCCTGCGCCGTGACGCCGAAGAACCAGGCGGGCATGTCGAAGAATCGGTTGCCGATGATGTAGAACGTGGTGAAGGAGAGCCCCGCGAGCATTCCGACGATCGCCGGCACGGTCCCCACGCGTTTCCAGAAGATTCCCAGCACGATGGCGGGGAAGAAGCTGGACGCGGCGAGCCCGAAGGCGAAGGCGACCACTTCGCCGACGAAACCGGGCGGGTAGATTCCCAGAATTCCCGCGACGACCACGGCCAACCCGATCACGCTCCTGCCGACGAGCAGCCGGCGCGCTTCGGTCGCGTTGGGGTCGAGCACGCGGTAGTACAAATCGTGGGCAACGCTGGAGGAGATGACCAGGAGCAGTCCGCTGGCGGTCGACAACGCCGCGGCAAGCCCGCCCGCGGCGACGAAGGCGATGATCCAGTCGGCGAGGCGCGCCATTTCCGGGGTGGCCAGGACGATGATGTCGTTATCAGGCCCGCTGACGCCCGCCGTGCGCAGCCGCTCCCGCGCATCGTATCCGCCGGTGCCGTCGATCCACTTCTGGTGCTCGACCGCGTATTCGCGAATCGTCCCGGACGTGAGGGCGCCTGTGCGAAAGATCTCGTTGTCGGTGCGGTTGGAGTAGCGGATCTTCCCGTCGCCATCGTCGAACCAGAGGATCAGCCCCGTCTTCTCCCAGTTGTTGAACCACGTCGGCAGGTCGGCGCGCGTCTGACCTTGGAGGCTGTTGATCATGTAGTAGCGAGCGAACGCCGCCGTTGCCGGGGCGGTCAGGTAGAGCAGCGCGATGAAGAACAATGCCCAGAACGCGCTCCAGCGCGCGGCCCGCACGCTTTTCACCGTGTAAAAACGAACGATGACGTGGGGAAGCCCCGCCGTCCCGACCATCAGCGCTAGCGCCGTGCACAACACGTTCAGTCGGGTCCATTTCGCGTCGGCGAACGCGGCGGTGTAGGCGGTGAAGCCCAGGTCGGTGTTGATCTGGTCGAGCTTGGCCAGCAGCGGCATGGCGTCGCCGCGCAGGTTGCTGCCCATGCCGATCTGCGGCATGGCGCTGCCCGTGAGATTGATGCTGATGGCGATGGCGGGGACGAGGAACGCCGTGATGAGTACCCAGTACTGCGCGACCTGCGTCCAGGTGATGCCCTTCATCCCGCCGAGCGTCGCGTAGACGAACACGATGGCCATCCCGATGACGACGCCGATGTTGATGTCGACCTCGAGGAACCGGCTGAAGACGACGCCCACGCCGCGCATCTGACCGGCGACGTAGACGAAGCTGATGAAGACCGCGCAGACGACGGCGACAAGGCGGGCGACGTTGGAGTCGTAGCGGTCACCGATGAAGTCGGGGACGGTGAACTTGCCGAACTTGCGGAGGTACGGCGCGAGCAGCAGCGCCAGCAGCACGAACCCGCCGGTCCACCCCATGAGATAGACCCCGCCGGCGTAGCCCATGGAGGAGATCAGCCCGGCCATCGAGATGAACGACGCGGCGCTCATCCAGTCGGCGCCCGTGGCCATGCCGTTAGCGATGGCGGGGACACCGCCGCCGGCGACGTAGAACCCCCGGGTGTCACGCACGCGACTGATCCACGCGATAAAGAGGTAGAGCCCGAAGGAGATGCCGACGATCAGGTAGGTCCAGGCTTGAACGCCCATTTTATCGATTCTCGTTGGCGGAGAGTTGTTCGATCTCGCGGTGGTGTTTGCGGTCCAGCGCGTTGAGCAGAATGGCGTAAATCAGGATGAGCAGCACGAACATCAGGATGCTGCCCTGCTGGGCGAACCAGAAGCCCAGCGGGAATCCACCGACGTGGAACTGGTTCAACCAGTCGGCGAGCAGGATGCTGCATCCGATGGAGACCAGTGCCCAGACGGTCAGGAGGATCGCCATGATCCGCAGGTTCTGGTGCCAGTAGCGTCTCAGCGCGGCAGCAACCGCGGGCGACGCGGGCGGGGCGGGGGTCGGCGCCGGCGAGGGGTTGCGCGGCTGTGAGGGCGGCATCTCGGCCAAGTTCGTGTCCTCCGGCGGTGAGGCGAATGACGGCGGCGGATGCTACAGGTCACCTACACTGGTTGCAAGAATCACCGGGTGGCGCGCCGCGTGCAGCCGTCACGACGAGCAATTGTCGGGCTGTGGTAGAGGCCACTATAGAAGATCAACGAACCGGGTAACGGGTCCATGATTTCGATCCTGCTCATCGTGCTGGGACTGGCGCTGCTGGTGTTGGGCGGCGAATGGCTCGTGCGTGGCGCGTCGGCGCTGGCGCTGCGGCTGGGGGTGCGGCCGGTGGTGATCGGCCTCACCGTCGTCGCCTTCGGCACCAGCGCGCCCGAGCTGGTCGTGAACCTGGCGGCGGCGTGGCGCGGCAACTCCGAAATCGGCTTCGGCAACGTCGTCGGGTCCAACATCGGCAACATCGGGCTGCTCCTGGGACTGACGGCGGTGCTCTGGCCGCTTGCCGTGCACAGCACCATCGTGGTGCGCGAGATTCCCATGATGGTGCTGGCGGCGCTGGCGACGGTTGCGCTGGGCGCGGACCGGTGGCTCGGCGGGGGCGCCCCAGGCGGGCCGATGAGCGACATGTTCACCCGCGGCGAAGGGTGTATGCTGCTGCTGCTGTTTGGCGTCTTCCTCTACTACACCTTCACCGAAGCGCTGCGCGGCCGCGCCGACGATGCGCTGGCGGGGGAGACGGCAGAGGGGACGGTGTCGCTGCCCACTGGACGCTCGGTCCTGCTGATCCTCGGCGGGCTCGCCTGCCTCGTCGGCGGGGGGCAGGCGACGGTGCTGGGCGCTTCGCGCATTGCGCAGGCCATTGGCGTGCCGGACGTCGTGATCGGGCTGACGATCGTCGCGGTGGGCACGAGCCTGCCGGAGCTGGTCACCAGCATCGTCGCCGCACGCCGAGGCGCCGTCGACGTCGCCTTTGGCAACATCGTCGGCTCGAACATTTTCAACTTGCTGTTTATCTACGGCCTGACCATGACGATCGCCCCCGCGCCCCTCCCTCCGGGCGGAACAATCGACCTGCTGGTGATGACCGGCTTCTCAGCGATTCTCCTGCCGATGGCGATCACCGGGGGGCGGTCCATTTCGCGCCTGGAAGGTGGCATCCTGCTCGCGCTGTATGTCGCGTATATGGCACATGTCGTAATGCGCTGAACATCAGCTGCGGCCGCGAGGATGCCGCGATTCAGTTCCCCCGGCCTTTGGATATACTGCCGGCTCGCGCAGTCATTCTGACGGAGGATTGAGCACATGTCTGATAGCAAATCACCGATCCAGTCGTCCATGCAGGAGAACCGGCTGTTCCCTCCGCCGCCCGCCTTCGCGGCCAAGGCGCATATCAAGTCGCGCCAAGAGTATGACCGCATGTACCGGGAATCGATCGACGACCCTGAACTGTTCTGGGGTCGCGCCGCTGAACCCCTGCACTGGTTCAAGCGCTGGGACCGCGTGCTCGACTGGAAGCCCCCTTTTGCGCGCTGGTTCGTCGGCGGAAAAACGAATGTCGCGTACAACTGCCTCGACCGGCAGATCGAGCTCGGGCGCGGCGACAAGACCGCCATCCTGTGGGAAGGCGAGCCGGAATCGAAGGGTGCGGGCACCGGCGGCGACGTCCGCCGGCTCACCTTCAAGGATCTGCACGACGCCGTCTGCAAGTTCGCCGGCGGGTTGAAGAAGCTGGGCGTGAAGAAGGGCGATCGCGTCACCATTTACATGCCGATGGTCCCCGAAGCCGCCGTCGCCATGCTCGCGTGCGCGCGCATCGGCGCGCCGCACTCGGTGATCTTCGGCGGGTTCTCGAGCCAGGCGATCGCCGATCGTGTGGCGGACGCGCAGAGCCATTTCGTCATCACCGCCGACGGCGGCTTTCGCCGAGGCGCGGTGGTGCCGCTGAAGAACAACGTCGACGCGGCGCTGAGCGGCAACACGACGGTGAAGAATGTGGTCGTGCTCAAGCGCACCAACCAACCCATCGAGTGGGTTGAGGGGCGCGATGTGTGGTGGGACGATGTGATCGCCAACCAGGACACCAGCTGCGCGGCGGAGCAGATGGACAGCGAGGACATGCTGTTCGTCCTGTACACCTCCGGCTCCACCGGCAAGCCCAAGGGAATCCTGCACACGACCGCCGGCTATCTGCTCCAGGCGTACCTGACGAGCAAGTACGTCTTTGACCTGAAGGATGACGACGTCTACTGGTGCACCGCCGACATCGGCTGGATCACTGGGCACAGCTACGTCGTCTACGGCGCGCTCGCCAACGGCGCGACCACGCTGATGTACGAGGGCGCACCAAACTTCCCCGACTTCTCGCGCTTCTGGTCCATCATCGAGCGGCACAAGGTCTCCATCTTCTACACCGCCCCCACCGCCATCCGCGCCTTCATGCGCGCCGGCCGCTCGTTCGTCGATAAGCATAATCTCTCGTCGCTGCGCCTGCTCGGCACCGTCGGGGAGCCGATCAATCCTGAAGCGTGGATGTGGTACCACCAGGTGGTCGGCCACGAGAAATGCCCCATCGTCGACACGTGGTGGCAGACGGAAACAGGCACGATGATGATCACCCCCCTGCCTGGCGTGACGGCAACCAAGCCGGGCACCGCGACGCTCCCGTTCTTCGGAATCGACGCCGCCATCGTCGACCGCGACGGCAAGGAGTTGGGCCCCAACGAAGGCGGGCTCCTCGTCATTCGCAAGCCCTGGCCGTCGATGCTCCGTGGGATCTTCAACGACCCCGACCGCTACGTGAAGCAGTACTGGTCCGACGTCCCCGGCTGCTACTTCACCGGCGACGGCGCGCGGCGCGACGCGGACGGGTACTTCTGGATCATGGGTCGCATCGACGACGTCATCAACGTCTCCGGCCACCGCCTCGGCACCGCCGAGGTGGAGAGCGCGCTGGTGAGTCATCCGCGCGTCGCCGAGGCCGCGTGCGTCGGCATGCCGCACGAGCTCAAGGGCCAGGGGCTGGCGGCTTTCGTCACGCTGCGCTCCGGCGAGAAGGCGTCGGAGGAGTTGAAGAAGGAATTGACGAATGTGGTGGCCAAACAGATCGGCAGCTTCGCCAAACCCGACCAGATTCGCTTCACCGACGCGCTGCCCAAGACGCGCAGCGGCAAGATCATGCGCCGACTGCTCAAAGAGTTGGCCGCGAGCGGCGAGGTGAAGGGCGACACGACCACGCTCGAGGACTTCAGCGTGCTGGCCAAGTTGAAGGAACAGGACGAGGGGTAGTAACAGCCTCGTCAAATCCTCGCGATTTTTTCGCAGAGTCGGACCTTCTAAATTTAGTTCTTCGGCAGGAATGATGGGCTCGTCCGTGCTGCTTGGCGGCGTGGTTCGCTCTGGAATGGGCGACTTTTCTTATTGGATCGAAAGCTGTCCGATCACTACTTGCACAAGACCGCGCTTCGGCTCTTTCCGGGTACGCTTAACGTCCATCTGCTCGACGCCACCTATCGCTTTCCGCGGAACCATGTGATCCGGCTGGAAGGTGCGGAGTACGGCGGCGACGTTAGCGTGAGTATTTTGCCGTGCCGGTATTCGATCGCCCGGCATTCGTGCTCCGGACTGACACTGACGACGGGAAGCACGGCGACCCACCGGAGGCGATTCTGGAGATCGTGAGCGACGTGCGGCTGCGATCGCTCTACGGCCTCAACGACGGCGATGTGGTCGAGGTGACGCTGCCGGCTGAATGACTGCGTCCGCCCAGCCTGTCGAAGAACCAAACGTTGCAGCGGACCGGGCGGGCGTCGCGGTCTTCGTGGTTCGAAAGCGGTCGCCCGTCCGGCCGCTGAACGTCGGAGAAGATCGACGGGGACGTAGCTCTTTCTTGTACACGACGTGCGCTGGACGAGTGTCGGCATGGAGGAGCGATGATGCAGACGCAGCAGGTGAGCTCGGGTGAGCCGTCTGAAGAATCTCCGCAAGAGCCTGCGCAAGAGCCGTTGACGTTGCCCTATCGCGAGGCGCCCACGGGCGAGGTGGTGGCATCGGATGCGGCGTTGCTCGCGCTGAAGAGGACGCGGCCGTGGGCGCTGCTGCTGGCGATCGGGATGCTGGTGTACGCGGGGCTGGGGTTGCTGGGGGGCTTGGCGTGGCTGTACGTCTTGATCACCAAGGCCGGTCAGCCGGGGTATTCGTACGGGGAGTTCATCGTGCTGTCGACGGTCAACCTGGTGCTCGCGCCGATCGCGGGGGTGGGCGGGGTGCTGGTCATGCGCTACCGCGCCGCTGCGGGGCGCGCGTACAACGGGCGCAGCTCTGAAGAGCTTGAGCGGGCGCTGATTCGGCAGCTGCACATCTGGCGCTGGGGGTTCGTGCTGCTGATCGCCCTGGTCGGGATGCCCGCGGCGATCCTGTTCGTCGCGGCGCTCATGAACGTGTGGCCGTGATGGGTCCGCCGGAATATGCCGCTATACCCCGCGGTGATTGGGGATGATCTACGGTGGCGCGCGAAGGAGCGTGGCACATCCCGACATCCCGTCCGTTGCTTCGTCCTGCGGGGCGAGATTCAGCCCATACACGACCTCGTCAACAGTCTCCCCTGCGCGCCCAATGTGGTCTCCAACGCGAAGCCCCTCCCGCTGCATGCCCAACTTCTCCAGCACCCGTCGCGAACGAACGTGGCGCGCATCAGTGGACGCCCATATTCTGACGAGGCCGAATGTCTCGATGGCCCACGCCATCGCCGCCCGCGCAGCGTCGGTCGCGATCCCTCGCCCCCACCACGCGCGCCCGATCGCATACCCGAGCATCGCTGCCCGTGTTTTAGCGTCCACCTCGAAGTTCACAGTCCCAACCAGAATCCCGTCCAGCACGACCGCAAACGTCGGCGAGCGATCCCAGGGTTCCGACATGTTCAGTGCGACGAACGCCTCGGCGTCCTTTCTTGTGAACGGCTGCGGAATGTGCGGCAGGAACCGCGCGAACTCCCGGTCGTTGCGATACGACTGCGCGTCCGCCACATCGCTATGCTGAAACGGACGAAGAACGAGGCGATCGGTATGCAGTACGCTATTCATCCCTCCCCCGCCGTCGCGCGCGCCGCCTGGACGCCGCCGGGCTCTTCGGTGTCCTTCTCGACCTGGCCGCGGATTTGCAGCTGGCGGGCGACGATGTAGCAAAGCGTCGCCCACACGCAGCCGGCCGTCCAGCCGGCGAGGACGTCGGTGGGGTAGTGCACGCCCATGTACACCCGGCTGATGCCGATGAGGAAGGCGAGGAAAATTGCCAGCCCCATAAAGTAGATCTTGGCCGACCGATTCGGAACGAGTCGCGCGAGCATGACGCCCAGCGTGAGGTAGACGACCGCCGAGAGCATCGAGTGGCCGCTGGGGAAGCTGGACGTGTGCACGATGGACAGGTGCGGGACCAGGTCGGGGCGATCGCGGTCGAAGACGTTTTTCAGGATGGTGCTAAGGATGAGTCCACCCCCCGTCGCGGCGAGCACGAGCCACATCGCGTGGTACTTGCGGATCATCAGCAGGTAGCCGGCGACGGCGAGGGTCATCCCGCCGAGCACCGCGACGCCTCCCAGGGCCGTGATGTCGCGGCCGACCTCGTGCAGCCAGGTGGGACCGAGGGGGACGGCGGGGTTGTCGTCGCGGCGGAGGGACTCGATGGCCCAATTGTCGAAATGCTGCGTGTCACCCTCGAGCACCTCGTCGGCCAGCTCGACGAATCCCCACACGCCGGCGGCGACGATCATCGTGGAGAGGAGCAGGACGAAATTGCCGTGGTCGCGGAGCCACGCCCAGACGTTCTGCGCCGCGCGCCGCGTGTGAAGCGAGCCGATCATGCCGCGGAGAATAGCAGAGTTGCTGCTGGCTGGTCACCGTCATTCGTTCAGATCAGCGCGGACCATGGAGTAGATGCGCGTGTCGCGCAGCTCCTTGGCCGCGCCCCGCGCATCACAGCGCAGCACGCCATCCGAGTGGAATCCCAGCCGCTCGGCCACGCGGGCGCTGCGGTGATTCTTCTGATCGCAGCGGATCTCCACGCGATTGGCGCCCAAATTGTCGAACGCCATGCGCACAAGCCGGCCCACCGCCTCGGTCATGTACCCGCGGCCGCAGTGGCTTGTGCGCAGCCAGTAGCCGATTTCGAAAGCCGGCACCGTCCAATCAAATCGGTGAATTCCGCAGGCACCGAGGATCGTCTCGTCCGCGTCCTTCAAGCGCAGCACGTAGTGGAGGGCTTCGCGCGAGATGAACTTCGATGCGGCCTCGCGGCACCATTTCTCCGTCGCCTCCGGCTCCGGCATCGGGTTCGCCCAGGGCATCCACTGGCCCACCTCCGCCACCGACTCGCGGACAACGGCATTGATCCGCTTCCCATCACCGGGTCGGGGCGGGCGCATCGTCAGCCGTTCGGTCTCCATCTCGCCGGGAACTTCCAACATGATCGGCTGTTCGATTGGTTCCATGATCTTGTCCCTGCTTGCGTATACTTGCATCGATCCATGAAGCGTCAGCTCGCCCAGCTTCCGCTGCACCACGGTTCCGCGCCCGCCTACCTGTTCCAGCGCATGTGGAAGCTGGCCGGCGCGATCACGATGGCGGTTGTCGACCAGTCCGGGCCGTCCGAGATGCTCCGCCGGCTGTCCGACCCCTGGTGGTTTCAAGCCTTCGGCTGCGTACTGGGGTTCGACTGGCACTCCTCCGGCGTCAGCACCGTCACCTGCGGCGCGCGCCGTCATGGGCGATGCCCTACGCAGGTCGCGCGTCGGAAGCGCGGACAAGACGGATGCGCTGAAGCGCCTGAACACGTTCAGCCGCTCTTTCTCCACCCCCTCTCATCACGGGAGAGGGTCGGTGTGACGGGGCGTGGGGTGAATGGATTTCAGCACTCCCAAACCCCCTCATCCCAGCCTTCTCTCGGGGGGAGAAGGGGCAAGACACGCAACTTGCGCACGGCAGGACTCGAACCTGCGAAGGCCATGGGCCGCCAGATTTACAGTCTGGTGCGTTTGCCGCTCCGCCACGTACGCGTATCTTTCGTCAACAGGCACTGAGAGAATCGAACTCCCGACTTCTGGTTTGGAGCCAGAAATGATGCCACTTCACCAAGCGCCCGAATATCTCGAACGCGAATCACACCTCCCGATCCACCGCCGCCGCCACGCGCTTGATCGCTTTCATCATTTCCCCGAACGCCTTGGGCGTCATCGACTGGGCGCCGTCGGTCATGGCATGTTCGGGGTCGCCGTGCACTTCGAGAATGAGCCCGTCCGCGCCGCAGGCGACCGATGCCTTGCACATGTCGGACACGAGGTGCGCCTTGCCAGTGCCGTGGCTGGGGTCGACGACGACCGGGAGATGACTTCGCCGGTGCAGTTCCGGCACGATGGCGAGCGGGAGCGTGTTGCGGACGTAATCCTCGAATGTCCGAATGCCGCGCTCGCAGAGAATCACCCGGTGGTTTCCGCGGGCCATGATGTACTCCGCCGCGAGCAGAAACTCCTCGAGCGTCGCGCTCATGCCGCGCTTCAGCAGAACGGGCTTGGTCGTCTCGCCGACCTTGCTCAGCAGGTTGAAGTTCTGCATGTTCCGGGCGCCAATTTGCAGGACGTCGGCGTACTCGACGCACGCGGGAATCTGCTCGATGCTCATCACCTCCGTGACGATCGCCAACCCCGTCTGCTCGCGCGCCTCGGCCAGGATCTTCAGCCCCTCCTCGCCCATGCCCTGAAACGCGTACGGGCTGGTCCGCGGCTTGAACGCTCCGCCGCGTAAGCCGCTGGCGCCCGCTTCCTTCACCGCGTGCGCCAATTCGAGCAGCTTCACGCGGTCCTCGACGCTGCACGGGCCGGCGATCACGCCAATTTTTTTTCCGCCAATGGTCCCGGCCTTGCCCAGCGGGACAACCGTGCGCTCCCTCTTCGTTTCCAGCGACGCCATTTTGTACGGCGCCAGGATGGGCATGACCTTGTCCACGCCGGGCACCGTTTCCAGCACCGACTTGTCCTTAAATCGGTCGTCGCCGATGACTGCGATCACCGTCCGCTCTTCGCCGACGATCACGTGGTCCTTCAGACCCATTTCGCGCACCCGGTTCTTCACGTGCTTCACCTGTTCGGGCGTCGAGCCCTGTTTCATCACGACGATCATGACCGACCTCCAACGCGATTTTTCCCAAAGCTTTGCCAGACCATGTTGACCTCGATAGAACCGCTGAAAACGACAACAAAAAAGCCCCAGGACTCGCGTCCTGAGGCTCATGTGGTCGAAAAGATATCGCCGGCTCAGAACGCGCAGTTTCCCGTGGGGCTAAAGTAGCCCTTAAACCAGAAACCAAACTTCGCGAACGAGTGGCTCATGCTGCAGACAAAAGTACCATCCGATCCTGCAATGTCAATCGCGATTCGCGGCCCGATTGCGGCCCGATGATTGTCATCGGCACACATCCCCGCTAATAATGACTCGCAAACCGGTCGTAACAGTGATGACGGCCGCTGAACGGGGCGTAGCTCAGCTTGGTAGAGCGCCTGGTTTGGGACCAGGAGGCCGCAGGTTCAAATCCTGTCGCCCCGACTTGATGAGATTTTTAGCCCTTCTGACGAGCATGTCGAAGGGCTTTCTCATTTCAGGAACAAGACTTACGCCGTCGAGCGTCAAGTTCAAAAAGTCGAGCAGCGTGCGCTTTTCGGCGTGATCTGCTGTAACCATTTCTCCGCAAGGTGCTGCGAGAGTTCAAAAACACGCAAGGGCCGTGTCCGCACGCTCATCGCGTGATCGGTCGGCGGCTTCCAACTGCACGGTCAGCTTTGAGATGCGATCGCGTAGCTCGGTGCTCTTGGCGCGGAAGGTCGTGTTCTCGATCTCTTCCAGCAGGCGCAGGTTGAGCAACTGGTCCTGCTGCTTGCGGAGCTGGGCCAACCTGATCGTGCCGCGTCAGGTCGCGCAGCCGCCGCGCGAACCAGTCACGCACCGCCTGCGGCTGGCGCATCCGATTGAAGATGGCGACCATCTGCTCGTCCATCTGCTTCTCGGTCAGCCGCACGCGTTGAGCGCCGCCGGCACCGCCTCGCCCGGCTCGGGCCGGATCATCGCGGCGTACGCGCCGCCAAAGGTCTTCTTCTTTGGAATCTCAGGCATATCGAAGCTCCAGATTAGAGCCCGTACAACGCAGCCACGCGCTCGTCGATCTCCTTCTCCCATCGCTCGCAGCCCACACCGCGGGCATCGCTGCACTTAGCGGCCAGTTCCCGAATCACGCCGGCATCGCCCGTGGTCAAGTCCGGAATTGGCACCATCTCCATGTACTGTCGCTTCAATCGCAAGCGAGCATGCATACCGCAAAGCCTCGGCTGGCGGCTGCAAACAACTGCCGCGTCTGCCAGGCAGGTACTTGGTTTCAGCCAAGCGTGGCTGGCGGATGCTGAATTCAGATAAGCGCTCTTCAGCAAAGGCGGGCGTTGGGACCAACCCATCGGCTCGTGATCGACTCGGAACGGTAGCGCGGGCTCAAAGTGCTCTGCCGCCCCTTCAGTTTGTGCGGTCCTCCATTGCACCCTCACCGGACGGCCAGCAGGACGATCAGCACGACAATGAGGATCACGGCGGCGATGATCCACCAGCGGGACCGGGTGATGAGCGAGTCCGGCTGGCTCTGGACCGGGATTTCCATCAGCCGCCGGTGCAGGTCCGGGGACGGCGGCTTCATGCGGGCAAGCTCGACGCGCAATCGCTCGTCCTCCTGAACCAGGTCCAGCCACTCGCGCTCCAGCGGCCCGTCCGTGGCGGCAATATGCTCGACGATGGCTTGACGCAGCGGGTGCGATGGCGGCAGCAATGCCGCTTCCGGCATCCGAGTGCGCACATCTTCGTGCTCTTGCGAGTTCATGCCGTCCCTCCCGCTTCGGCGTTGCGTTCATGCTCTTGCGGCGGGCGATGAAGTTTCAACGGTGGCGCGTCATCTCGCTCGCCCAGCCGCGCGCGAAGCAGTTGCCTCGCCCGGTGGATGCGCGACAACACAGTGCCCAGCGGCATGTCGAGCATGTCAGCCGCCTCCTGGCACGTCATACCTTCCAGGAACACGAGCAGGAACGGCATCTTGTGTTGCTGGTCCAGTTCATTCAGCGCCGCCTGAAGCGACTCCTGGCGCGCCAGCACGTCCACCGGCAACGCCTCGCCGCTGCCAGCCTGCAGCGCCTCCGCTTCGTTCGCCGCATGGTTCGCGCGGCTGCGCACGCGATCGCGCACCCAATGTGAGTACCGGTGCCCGAGGATCTTAGAGCTCCTAACAAAACCTCGGTTCCGAATGATCCGATGCCGCCCGACAATCTCGCTTGGCCGCAGTCACGGAGGACGCCATGGCCAAGCCGCTCGTACCCGACGACCTGTGGGAATTGGTCGAGCCACTGTTGCCC
>DASYWJ010000072.1:0-46834 GCA_035936155.1 Tepidisphaeraceae bacterium
ACCGTAGCCGCCGCCACCACCGCCGCCGTAGCCACCCCGGCCACCGCCGCCGCCGCCACCGCGGTCTTCACGCGGCTTGGCTTCGTTGACGGTCAGCGCACGGCCGCCGTGCTCCTGGCCGTTCATCGCGCTGATGGCCGCCTGAGCTTCGTCATCCGAGCCCATCTCGACAAAGCCGAAGCCTTTGCTCCGGCCGGTCATGCGGTCTTGAATGACTTCCGCGCTCTGCACGCTACCGTGCTGCGCGAACATTTGTTCCAGGTCCGAGCTCGTGACATCGTAGCTCAGGTTCCCGACGTATAACTTCTTGCCCATGGGATCGCTCCTATGCGAATGAGGGCACGGACCCCGTGTTTGCTTTCCGGGTCCACTTGTGAAAGGGGCCGACGTTCCGGCCCAAAAGGTGGAGGGGCGAAATGAGATGTGTGCGGACGGTGCAAATAACTGTCCTGTACCCGCCTCGTTCGACGAACCAACCGTCCATACTGTAACACGGTCGTCCCCGGAAGGAAGGGTGGTTCTCCAAAAAGCTCCAACTTTCAAAACCCCACTGTCAAACAAGCAGCAACCCGCAAAGGAGAAAAGAGAAACGGGGAGCTTCACTTTCCGCTTTTCTGCTTCTCACTTTGTTTGGAGTTTGGAGTTTTGGAGTTTAGCGTTTTGGAGTTTTGAATCGGAATGCCCTGCTCACCTCACATGTCCCTCTCCCGTCACAATCCACTTGTACGTCGTCAGCTCACCCGCCCCCATCGGTCCCCGGGCGTGCAGCTTGTCCGTGCTGATGCCGATCTCCGCCCCCAGGCCATACTCTCCGCCGTCGGCGAAGCGCGTCGAGGCATTGACGATGACGCTCGCAGAATCCACGCGCTTCACGAACCGGTCGATGTTCGAGGCCGACGTGCTCAGGATCGCGTCGGTGTGGTGGCTGCCATGCGCGTTGATGTGGTCGATCGCCTCGTCGAGCGAGTCGACGACCTTCACGCCCACGATGAAGCTGAGATATTCCGTGTCCCAGTCGTCCGCCGACGCCGGCTTCGCCGCGGGGAACGCCCGTCGCGCCCGTTCGTCCGCGCGCACTTCAACCCCCTTCGACATGAGCTCTGCACAAACCGGGGGAAGCAGTTCAAGCGCATCCTTGTGGAACAGCAGGTGCTCCACCGCATTGCACACCGCGCCGCCGGGGTAGCTCGTCTTGGCGTTGACGCATACCTCTCGCACCTGCTGCTCGATCCCCGCCGTCGCGCTGTCGATGTAGATGTGGCAGTTCCCGTCGTAGTGCTTGAGCACGGGCATCGCGGCGTCCTTGACCACAGCAGTGATAAGGCTCTTGCCGCCACGGGGGATGGCGACGTCGATGTACTTGTCGAGCTTCAGCAGGTGAGGCACCAGTGCGCGGTCAATTGATTCGACGAGCTGGACGGCGCCGGACGGCAAGCCGCTCTCGATCAGCGCGCTGCTGATGATCGTCACGATCGCGCGGTTGCTGTGCAAGGCTTCCTTCCCGCCGCGCAGGATGACGGCGTTGCCGCTCTTGAGGCACAAGGCTGCGGCATCGCTGGTGACGTTGGGGCGGCTCTCGTAGAAGAACAGGACGACGCCCAGCGGGACGCGGCGCTTCTCAATGCGCAGTCCATTCGGTCGGACGTATCCCTCGATCACCTGCCCGACCGGATCGACCTGAGCGGCAATCTGCTCGACGCCGTCGGCCATCCCGGCGACCTTCTTCGCGTCCAGGCGGAGCCGATGGACCAGCGGCGCATCGACCCCGGCTCCCTCGGCGGCGCCCAGGTCCCTGGCGTTCGCCTCGAGCAGTTCCTCCTGCTTCGCGCGCAGCGCCGCAGCAATGCGCCTCAAGGCGGCGACCTTGGCAGCGCCACCTGTGGCGGCAAGCTCGCCTGCCGCTCTTCGCGCCTCGCGCCCCAGGCGCTCGACGTATGTCATGACATCGTCCATGGAACCGATTGTAGCCGGAGGGCGAGTCATTTGCGGATCCTCAGCACTGGTCGCTTACACGCCGATAGTCATCGCGTCGCCAGTGGTGGCGGCTTCCAGCTCAGCCGGCGGCGCGATGGTGCCCTGGTCCATAAACCGGCCGGGGATCCACAGCGTCGTCGGGCGCTGCGGGCGCTCGCGGAGCAGCTCGAGGATTGCATCGGCGGTCTGCTCCCAGCCAACGTAGTACCCGCTGCAGGGGTACTCGTGCCCGACATATCCAACGGCGGCGACCGACACCTTCGCGGGCACCGCGATCTGCATTGCCGCAAGCTGCTCGAGCACGCGCGACGCCGCGCCCACCGAGTCGCACACCATGGCGCTCACGCCGTGCTCGATCAGGCAGCGGACGTCACCGGGGAAGCAGCGGTCGATTTCCGCATCCGGCGCGTAGCGCTGCGCGGCCTTACGGAGCGATTCGGAGACAAAGATCGAATTGCGCGCCTCGACGGCGGCGATCCGGTGGTGGCCGGCCAGCATCAGGTCGCGCGCGATGCTCACGACGGCGTTGTCGCCGTCCATCAGCACGGCGTGCATCGAATACGTCCGCGGCTCGCGCCCGACCGCGACGAGCTGCATGTTTCGCACCACCAGGTCGCGCAGGAACGGGGCGGGCGTGGCGCTGGCCAAGTCCACCACTGCGCGGAAGCTATTGAGGAAGCTGGGGCGGATGTTTTCCACTTCCGTAATCACTTGCGCATCGGGGTTGACGTGCAGAAGCTGCTTGATGATCGGCGCATCGAGCTGATCGGGGTCGCAGATGAGCAGCCACTTCTCGGCGGCGGCGGCGCTGGCCGGCTCGGGCGTGGTCCCGCGGACGAAGGTCCCGCGGCCAATGCTGCGCTCGAGCACGCCCTCGGCGGCGAGGTCGGTCAGTGCCTTGCTGAGCGTTTTGGCGTTCACGCCGAACCGCCGCGCCAGCGACCGCTCGCCCGGCAGCTTGCCTTTCAGTTCGCCCGATGCGATGGCGGCGCGGAGCTTTTCGCGCAGCCGCTGAAACTTGTAGCTCAGCGCGCTGGGGACTGCGGCCTCTGTTGCAATGGAGGGGGGGACGCTCGATTGGCTGTCGTCACTCATCGATTCACCTGATGCAAGGCACGGGCGTGGGCCCTTAATGTGCTCGCCCTCCCCCGACACTTCGACAGGTCATGGTTCTTCGACCATCCTTCCCGCACGGCTTTGGACAATGGCCGTCGAACATACAGATTTAGAACCTCCCACCACGAAGGGCAAGGACCACTGCTGCGCATTGGATGGCGGGGCGCTTCGTCGTTGCTCAGGCCGGCGCGCCGCTTTTTGCGCGCTCTTCTGCTGTAACTGCTTTGCGAATGGGCATTTATCCTTCTGTTTCAAGAGATTGGGTTCGTTTCGTCATTTCATCAGTGCGCCGCACCTTCCCGCACATCCTGGGGATCTGGGCAAGCATCCTCCAACGCGCCGATTTCCAGGCAGTGACGACCACCCGCCGCAACGCGCGCCTTCTCCTACACCCGCTTGTGCGCAATCGTGACGACAATCGCGCACCAGCGCGCCCATTCCTCCCGAAAATCGCCAAAAAATTTTTCGGATTTTCCTAACTCCTTTTGCGCGCCCGCTCCCGACCGCCACGCACTCCCGTCGCCCGCCGCACCTACTATTGCTTCGATGCTCGAATGGGCGGACGACCTCAAAGTACGCGACAGCGAGCTTTATCTCGACAGTCGCCAGCCCCGCGCGCTGTGTTTCGTATCGCATGCGCACAGCGACCATTTGGGCCGGCATGGCCGAGCCATCGCGACGCCCGCAACGTCGGCTCTGGCAAGCTGCCGCATCGGCCTCCGCGGCACCAGTGAGGTGCCCTACCACACGGATGAGATGCTCCCCGACGGCGACACGCGCGTGCGGCTTCTCCCCGCCGGCCACGTTTGCGGCAGCGCCATGATCCACGTCACCCGCCCCGAAGGCACGCTGCTCTACACTGGGGACTTTAAGCTGCGCGACTGCCTCACCGTCCCGTGCGCCGAGCCGGTCGAGGCCGACCACCTCGTGATGGAGAGCACCTACGGGCTGCCGCTGTTCCGCTTTCCGCCCTGGCGCAGTGTCGCCGAGCAGTTGGTCGAGCTCGTGGAATTGGCCCTGCGCGAGGGCCGCCAGCCCATCGTCATGGGTTATGCGCTGGGCAAAGCGCAGGAGGCGACGCGCATCCTCACCGACGCTGGCGTCCCCGTCACGTTGCATGGCGGGGTCTTTGCGCTGAACCAGACTTGTGAGCGGCTCGGTGTCTCGCTCGGTCCGTACCGCCGTTACGTCGCGGAGGATTTCCACGGTCCGCGCGCGTTGGACCTCATGCAGCGCGGCGTCCTGATCGCTCCGCCGAACGTGGCGCGATCCCCGTTCGTCACCAGGTTCAAGAACCCGCTGCGCATCATGCTCAGCGGCTGGTCGATGCTGAAAGGCGCGATTTACCGCTATGGCGTGGATCACGCTCTACCGCTCTCGGACCACGCCGATTTCGACGAGCTGATGGAGCTGATCGACCGCGTGCGCCCGAAAAAGATCTTCACCCACCACGGCTATCGCGAATTTGCCGGGATTCTCCAGGGCAAAGGACTGGACGCCACCGCCGCGCGGCCGGACGAGCAGCTCATGCTGTTCGCTGATTGACGGTCCTGCCCTCGCCTGGAACATTCGTTGCGCGGAAAACAGAGGACGCGGAGAAAAGTAGAATAGCTGAACGTGAGCTGCGCAACCGTAGCGTCGCTGGAAGAGCAAAAGCGGAGCCAGCTTGATTGCACGATTTGTCTTCTCTGCGATCTCTGCGCCTCGGCGGTGAATAATCCGGTAGAGGGTAAAAAAGCCACTTGCTCCTTCGGCCGCAGGTTAGCATCATCTAACTTATTGATCGACACGGACGTCAGGAGGATCGGATGTTGAAGTCGTTGCTGTGCACGCTCCTTTGCCTCTTCGCCCTGGCCGCGCCCGCCGGTGCGGTTTCTACGACCATCAAGGTCCCGCTCCACGAAGGCCGGCTCCGCACGAGCGATCTCTCATGCGACCTGCTGAAACAGCTGCGCCTCCGCCCTGACCTGCTCGCGCTGGACATTGACCTCACGGGCCTCCGCGGGGCGCTGCTCGTCAAGGCATGGAACAAGGCGCTGGGCGACGGGTGCAGCGTTGCGATTCATGACGACGCCCTCATCGTGCACGTCGACACGGACAAGCTTCCGGATGACGTCGACGAGGCGAAGCATGCGACGCGCGTCTTCACGGAAGTCGCCACCCCGGGCGCGACGGCGGCGCAGCGCGCGTCGTTCGGGCTGCTGCTTCCGCGCGTGGTCGACGAGTCCCGCGCGATGACTGTCCTGGTGCACGGGTTGGACTGCAACCGCGCGAACTGGTGGCCCATGGCCGGTTATCTCCAGGCGTACGACCACCAGGTGGCGTACTTCACCTATCCGAGCGATCAGCCGCTGGCCGACAGCGCGGCGCTGCTGCGCGACCAGATCGCGGCGCTGCGCCAGTTGTATCCCAACCTGCTGATCAATCTTCTGACGCACAGCATGGGCGCGCTCGTGGCGCGAGAGTACATCGAGGGCGACAATTACGAGACCGGCAGCATCCAGCGGCTGATCATGATCGCGCCGCCGAACCACGGCTCGAAATGGGCGGCGGCGCGGTGGGGATTGGAGCTTGAGGAGCACTATTATCTCTGGCGAGATAACCCCGACTGGAGCCCCACCTGGGCAATCACCGACGGCCTCGGCGAAGCCGGCCGCGATTTGAAGGCGAAATCAGCGTTTCTCGCGGAGCTCAATGCTCGTCCCCGTCGCGCCGGCGTCCGCTACACGATTATTGCCGGCAACCAGCACCCCGCCGCGCGCATGGCGGGAAATGTCGTTTCAGGCACAGCGCGCATCATCCCCAAGCGCGCCCGCCACGTCTGGGGCTTCCGCCACACCTACCGCGGGCTCCGCGAGGCGGGCGAAGAGCTGCGCGAATCCAAAGCACGCAGCGACGGCCCCGTCACGGTGAAGAGCACGCGGCTGGACGGCGTGAAAGATCACGTGGTCGTCCATGGCGACCACACGACGATCTACATCCCGGCAAGCGCGAACGAGGAACCGCCGGCGTGGGCGATTGTGAATGATCGGCTTTTGAGGTGATGGCTCCCCCTCTCCCGGAATACAGGGAGAAGGGATAGGAGCGTCAAACCACGCCGCGGTCGCGGAGGCGGGCCATGACGGCATCGGTGACCTGCCGCACCTTGTCCTGCTCCAAGTTCCCCGTGCGCGGGGCGCATCCTTCCAGCGGGACATCGACCACGCCGAAGTCGGAGAGGATGCATTGGAGCACGCGCTGCAGCGCCGCCCGATCGATTTTCTGCGTCTCCGACAGCGGCTGGCGGCTGATGCCGAAGTCAAAGCCGCGCAATTCGACGGCGGCGCGGAACCCCTCGGGGAAGTCGGCGGAATACAGCATGGCGTCGAACACCTCGAGAATGCGCATCTGCAGCGGCAGCGCCTCATCAAGGCGGCCGGTCATCACCAGGTCGAAGAGCTTGCGCATCAGCTCCGGGACGATGCCGCTGGTCGCGTTCGTGCCGCCGTCGGCGCCCATGATCAGCATGGGCATCAGCACGACGTCCCAGCCGGTGAGGAAGGTAAAATCTGGGCGCAGCGGGCGCACGGCGGAGATCATGCGGCACATGAATGCGACATCGCCTGACGAATCCTTGATGCCGATGATCCGCTCGAACTCGGCTAAGCGCTTGATCGTCGGCACGTCGATGGGCGAGGCGAACATCGGGATGTTGTATAGCGTGACATCGATGGGGCTGTTCAACGCGATCTCACGAAAGTACGCGTAAACGCTCTCGGGCGAGAGCTTGTAATAGAACGGCGAGACGATGGCCACGGCGCGGGCGCCATACTCGTAATAAAGCTCGCAGGCGCGGATCGTCTCCTTCACATTGGCCTCGGCCGCGCCGGCGAGCACCGGCACCCGGCCCGCGGCCTGGTCACAGACGATTTGGATGATCCGCCGGCGCTCCTCGACGGTGAAGCGGGTGAACTCGCCGGTCGAGCCGTTGGGATAGAGCCCGTGCACCCCGCCGGCGATCAGCCAGTCGACATAGCGGCGCAGCTCGTCCTCATTGATCTCCCCGCGCCGATCGAGCGGCACAAGGTTGGGCGTGAAAACGCCGCGGAGTTTTGGCTTCATAGATGTGGCATCCTATCCTCCCCCCCTCTCCCTCCGGGAGAGGGTTGGGGGTGAGGTGCTTTCCCCCCCCTCTCCCTTCGGGAGAGGGTTGGGGTGAGGGGGCGTGGGAGTCGAACGGTTCTCGTTGCTGACGCCCCCTCATCTTAACCTTCTCCCGGAGGGAGAAGGGACCGGAGGGAGACGCGACCCAGATTAGAGAGTCACCGTTTTCCCGCTCTCCCGGCTCTGGTTGGCCGCTTCGATGATCTTGATCACCTCCAGCGTGTCTTCCTTCGCCACGTCACTCTTGCCCTGCGGGAGGGTTTTGAGGATCGCGTCGAGCATGTTGGCGTAGGCAGCACGCTTGTGCTGCTGCAGGTTGACGAAGTCAAAGTCGTCCTTGCGGTGCAGCGTTACGCCGTACTTGTGGTGGGCGTTGCGCACGCCGCGCATCGTGGCGACGCGGTTGTCGCTCCAGCGGCCGGTGAGCAGGTCAAAGTTGTCGGTCCTGGTGACGGTGACGCTCCGGCAGCCCGAGCCCATGACGCGCTGTATGATCTCGACGACGTGCACGCCGTACCAGAAAAATCCCGGCATCTGCGGGATCAGGTCCATCGGCCCGAAGGCGTCGCAGCCGATGACGGGCGATCCCTGGGCGAGCATATCGGTGAGCCCGTCGGCATAGCGGAGCGACGAGCAACTCATGACCGGCACATCGTGCTGCCCGGCGAGGCGGAAGATCTCTTTCGCATCGTCCAGGCTGGTCGTGAACGGCTTATCCACGAAAGTCGGGCGCTTAAACGGGACGATGCGCTCGAACAATGACCGATGTACGCGACCGTCGACGGCGGTGATGAAGACGAGATCGCACGCTTTGGCGACGGCCTCGGGCGAGTCCATGATCTCGACGCCGTACTTCTCGCGCAGGTCCCTGGTGAACCCTTCGACGCGGTTGCGACTGAGGTCGATGTCATCCGACCCCCCGGGGTAGCCGGCGATCACGCGGGCGCCAGGCACGTGGTCCTTCTCGCCGACCACGTTCAGCAGCTTCGTGAACGCGACGACGTGGGAGGTATCAAGGCCAACCAACCCGATGCGGAGCTCGTGAGCCATGTGTTCCTTTTTGCCCCTTCTCCCGGCAGCACTCCTGGATTCATTTTCACCGCACAGACGCGCAGAGCGCGGAGAAGACGAAGCTCCAACTGGTTCTCTCCGCGCTCTCCGCGTCTGCGCGGTGGAAGCATGTTACATCAGTTGCTTCGCGTTCTCCGCGACTTTGCGGTAGGCCAGGGCGTACTTCTCGATCAGCTCCGGCTTGTCTTTTTTGAACCACGGGATGCCGAAGACACGCTCGGCCAGCGCCTCGCTCACCGGCAATGATCCGGGGCCCTGGCGGAGGTCGCGATCGGCGAAGGCGATGCGCGTGGGCTTGCCGTCGTGGTAGACGTCGGGCATGTTCAGCGCGGGGTGCACGTGCAGCGGCTTGTTGGCCGTGCGACCGGTGCGGCCTCCCTCGGCGTTGACGGCTGCGACAAACTTCACCACCGGCAGCCCGCCCAACTCCTCAGGCAGGTAGTGGCCCAGCGGGTTGTACCAGCCACCCATGGTCGAGTCGGACTTCGGCGGCACGCGGTGCGCGCGGATGCCAGGGACGCCTTGCAGCAAGTCCCAAAACCGATTCATCGCGCGCTGGATCTCCGCGATCCGCTCGGGGTAATACCTCAGCTGCACCCGGCCCATCGCCGACGCCGTCTGGTTCAGCCGGTGCTTCACGCCCCCCAATGGCGCGCCGGCGAGCGGGCGCAGGTCGGGCAGCGTGAGCTCGCCCATTCTCTCGTAGTGGCCGAACGCAAGGGCACGCTCGTAGATGGTGGGATCATCGGTCGACAACATCCCGCCCTCGCCGATCGGGAATGACTTGCCCGCCATCATCGAGAAGCACCCGACGTCGCCGATCGTGCCCGTCATCTTCCCGTTGTGGCGGGCCCCGTGCGCGTGGCTGACATCCTCGATCACCTTCAAGCCGTGCTTTTTCGCAATCGCCATGATCGCGTCCATGTCGCAGGGGTGACCGCTGTAGTGCACGACCACAACCGCCCGTGTGCGCGGGGTGATCCGCCGCTCGATGTCGTTGGGATCGATGCAGATCGAGTCTCTGTCGATGTCGGCGAACACCGGCGTCGCGCCCAGCGCCATCGCGGGCATGGCGGTGGCCCAGTATGTCAGGCTGGGCGAGATGATCTCATCCCCGCGCCCCAGCCCGCAGCCGAAAAATGCGCCCAGGAGTGACGCCGTGCCGTTGGGGTGACAGAGGTTGAATTTCGTGCCGAGAAAAGCGCCCCACTCGGCCTCGAACTGCTTCGAGATCTTCACCCCCGACATCGTGCCCTCGCGCAGGACCGTCATCACAGCCTGCTCGTCTTCGGGCGTGACGATGGGCCAGCGGAACAGTTCATCATCGACCACGTCGACGGCCTTGGGCCCGCCGAGAGCGGCGAGGGGTGGGGACTGATTTGTCGAACCAGGCATGAGTCCTCCGTGCGCGGAAGCAGTACGGTACCGAAAATACACTACCGAAGAAACGCGCCCTTCCTGCCCTTCCTGTTCCCGGTACGGGGGAGAGGGGAGAGGAAGGCCGTTCCTGATTCGGGTAAGGTGCCTGCACAAAGATGACCACGATTGAACCCATCGCCACCCCCGCCGTCGTTATTGACGACCAGATCGCGCTGAAAAATGTCCGGAAGCTGGCGAACTACGCGGCCCGGCACCGGCTTAACGTCCGTCCGCACACCAAGACGCACAAATCCATTCGCATGGCCAAGGCGCAGCTGTCGGCCGGGGCGGTCGGGCTGACGGTGGCGAAAGTCGGGGAAGCGGAGGTGATGATCCAAGCGGGCGACGACCTGCTCATCGCGTACTCCGCGCTCGACCCCGCGCGCACGGGCAGGATCGCGCAGCTGGCGAAGGGACACACGATTCGACTGGCCGTCGATTCGGCGCTCGCCGCCGAAGCGCTGGGCGCCGCGGCGCGGTCGGCGGGCGTGACGCTCGGCATTCTCATCGACGTCGACACCGGCTTCCACCGCACCGGCGTGCAGTCGCCCGAAGCCGCACTGGCGCTGGCGCAGCTCGTCGACCGCACTGCGGGTTTGCGGCTCGACGGCCTGTTGACTTTCCCCGGCCACCTCCGTGGGCCAGGCGGCGTCGAGACCGGCGAATTTCCGCTCGTCCAGCAGGGCCTTTCCGATTCGATCGGACTGCTGAAACAGCATGGCCTGGCGACCACAATCGTCTCCGGCGGGTCGACGCCGTCGGCGTACCACTCGCACCTGGTCTCCGCCTACACCGAGATCCGCCCGGGCACCTACATTTACAACGACATGAACACCGTCTACGCCCAGGCGTGCACCCTGGACGAGGTGGCCGTGAAGGTGGTATGCACCGTGATCAGCGACGCCGTGCCCGACAAGGTCGTGCTCGATGCCGGCACAAAAACCCTCACCAGCGACCGCAACGGACCACGTCCGGACTCGGGACATGGATACGTCATGCAGTATCCCGACGCCAAGATCGTGCGATTGAGCGAAGAGCACGGCGAAGTCGATGTCTCACAATGCACGAAGCGGCCGAAGCTCGGCGACCGCGTCGAAGTGATCCCGAATCACGTATGTCCCTGTATCAATTTGCACGACGCGGTATGGCTGCGCGACAACGGGGAGTTGCAGCGGCTGCCCGTGGATGCGCGCGGGAAGATCTCGTGAGGCTCCTCATCGAATGAACGCCGAAGCGCACAACCAATCCTTCACCCCGGCCCGCTCTGCAGATATGCGGGGAAGGGGAAATGTGATCCGAGATTTTCTTACGATCACGGCGCCACCGTTTTTTCTGCTCTGCGGGCTCACAACCTGCTGCTACCTCGCGGCGGGCGAGCGGCTTGGCCTTTACCTGGGCGGACTTTCCATGGCGATGGTTCTTGTCCCGCCGCTGGTGCTCGCGCAGCGCACGACAGTCGAGCGGCTCCTCGCCGCCGCGTCGGTCATCGATGGGGTCGGCGTCGTCTGGCTCATCGCGATGTTCCGCTCCGATGTCACGTTCGCGCAGTGGCTGGCGGCATACGTGCTGCTCGCCGCCTGCGTCACCGGCGTTGCGGGTGTCGCGGCGGCGCTGTCGCGCTTTTTGATGCGCAAACTCTTCGCCGCCGCCGTCACCGTCACGCTCTCCCTCGCCTGGCTGACGTGGCCCGTGTGGCTGTCGGCATGGGTTGAACGCGCGGCAGTCGCCGACGGAATGCGATGGCTCATTCCCCTCCACCCGCTGCTCGCGATCAACGGACTGCTGGCGCACCTGGGCGTATGGGGGGAGTGGCCGCTCATGTACCGGCTCACGAGCCTGGGGCAGGACGTGCCGTACGAACTGCCCTCGTCCGTTGCGCTCTGCACAGCAGTGCACTTCCTACTCGGCGGCGCGCTGCTGCTCCTGTCCAGCACCGGCCCGGCGGTCGACGAACCAGATCGACGCCCCCGCTAAAGTCGCGAGCACCGCGTACGCCAGCACCTTCTTCCATGTCGGCCAGGGCATCATGTGCTCCCTCAGCGCTCGCTCGGGCAGGCGCCCACGCCACGATTCCTTTTGATGAGGGTCACGTTCGGTTGAGCTGCTTTGCATTCACCCGGGCCGGACCATTAAAGCAGCGGCGAGTCGTGTTTTGCTCCCGTCTTAAGAATCGTGGCCTAAGCGGCTCAGTCGGCGCAGCGCTTCCTCGACATTTGCGCGGCTGTTGAACGCGCTGAGTCGCACATAGCCCTCGCCGGCGGCGCCGAAACCGCTGCCGGGGGTGCAAACGACATGCGCGTCGCGCAGCAGCACGTCAAAGAAGCTCCAACTGCTCGCGCCGCCGGGGGTTTGGATCCAGGCGTAGGGGGCGTTGACCCCGCCAAACACTTTCAACCCCAGCTTCGCCACCCCTTCGCGGATGAGCTTCGCGTTCTCGATGTAGAACGTGACGAGCTGGCGGACCTGCTCCCGGCCGGCGGGTGAATACACCGCCTCGGCGCCGCGCTGGACGATGTAGCTCACGCCGTTGAATTTCGTCGTATGACGGCGCATCCAGAGCCGATGCAGATCAACCTCTTTGCCGTCGCTCGCGCGGCCCTTGAGGCTCCTGGGCACGACGGTGAACGCGCACCGGGTCCCGGTGAACCCGGCAGTCTTGCTGAAGCTGCGGAACTCGATCGCCACGTCGCGCGCTCCGGGGATCTCGTAGATCGAGTGCGGGATGTTTTCGTCGGTGATGTACGCTTCGTAGGCGGCGTCGAAGAAGATCACCGCCTCGTGCTCCTTCGCGTATTCGACCCACTTCGTCAGCGTGGCGCGGCTGGCGACGGTGCCGGTGGGATTATTGGGATAGCAGAGGTAAATGATGTCCACCTTCTGCTTTGGGATCTCGGGCGTGAAGTGATTCTCGGCCGTCGCGCGGAGATAGATCAGGCCTCCGTACTCGCCGCGCTCGTCGGGGGCGCGGGTGTGGCCATGCATCACGTTGGTGTCGACGTAGACGGGATAAACCGGATCGGTGACGGCGATGGTATTGCCGGGGCCGAAGATGTCGAGGATGCTGCCGCAGTCGCACTTGCTGCCATCGGAAACGAAGACCTCGTCGGCGGCGACATCGCAGCCGCGCGACTGGAAATCATGGGTGGCGATCGCCTGGCGCAGGAATTCGTACCCCTGCTCGGGGCCGTAACCGTGGAAGGTCTCGCGGCGCGCCTGTTCGTCCACGGCCTTGTGCATGGCCTCGACGCAGGCGGCAGGCAGCGGCTCGGTCACGTCGCCGATGCCCATGCGGATGATCTTCGCCCCCGGGTTTTCCTTCGCGAATGCCGCAACCCTCCGGCCGATCTCGGGGAAGAGGTAGCCGGCCTTGAGCTTCAGGTAGTTGTCGTTGATGTGGGCCATGGGAGTACTTGTGGGGTACGGGTTTTTTACTTGGTAGCGGGAACACGGAACGGCTGCAGAAGGTACACGGCGACCGGATTCAATGCGATGATTCGTAGTTGCGACGCCTGCGTCGCCGCTGCTCGCAGGCGTCGCAGCTACGGGGAAAACACCGTGGTGGATACTCTAATCGCTGCGCGCGAAGCCCGTGCGGTCGATCGGGCTGGCCTCACTCAGGTCAAGTTTGCTCGCGTCGATCTTCGGGGGGTTCTTCTTGGCGCACTCGATGCACGTGGTCACCCCCGGCAGCGCTGCGAGTCGCGCGGCGGCGATGGGTTTGCCGCAGAGGCTGCACTGTTTCCTGGATGGCTTAGTGGTGGGTTCAGTCATATTGCACCGGTCTCATGATAGGATGAGCGGACCGATGGGGGGACGCCTATTCACCGACATCACGACACCGCGCCTTCGGCTGCGGCCGTGGCGCGACGCGGATTTCGCGCCGTTCGCGGCCATGAACGCCGACGCGCCCGTGATGGAATTTCTGCCTGGCGTGCTCGATCGGTTCGCCAGCGACGCCGCAGCGCAGCGCCTGCGCGACCACTTCGCCCGGCACGGGTTTGGCAAAGTGGTTGTCGAGACGCGCGGCCTCGGTGGCAGAGGTGGAGACTTCCTCGCGCAGGCCCGACGAGGAATTCCCTACCGAATAGGACGCCCCACCTAGTACACCCGGTGCGTAAGGCCCTTGGACCGCCATGCATCCCCGGTATATCAGGGCGGTGGCCGGGCCAGCGTGCACATGATGCACCTCAAGAAGTCAGTTCAACAGGGCGTCGTCGGACTCCGGTGGTGCTGCGGAAGGACGAATGGGCGCGGCGGGCACGCGAGCGTGAGCTACAATGAGTGATGGGCAAATTCATCATGGATTGGCGATTGGATCTCAATTCCTGCCCGACGCGCCGGCACTTGCTGAGAGGGTCTGCAGCGGCCGGCGTACTGCTCGGCCTCGATGGCCTGGGGTTTCTTCCGCGGCTGCCGATGGTGTCGGCGGCCGAGGCGGCGCTGAGCCCGTCGCTCGTGCGGCTGGACAGTTCGATTGAGCCGCTCGTGGCGCTGCTGGAGGACACGCCGCGGGAACGGCTGCTGGAAGAGGTGGCGGCGCGGATTCATAAGGGCACGACCTATCGCGAAGTGCTCACGGCCCTGCTGCTGGCGGGGGTGCGGAACGTGCAGCCGCGGCCCAGCGTGGGCTTCAAGTTCCATGCGGTGCTCGTCGTCAATTCAGCGCACCTGGCGAGCTTGTCATCGCCCGATACGGACCGGTGGCTTCCGATCTTCTGGGCGCTGGATTACTTCAAAACAGCGCAGGCGCGGACGCAGCGCGAGAGCGGCTGGCGGATGGCCGCCGTGGACGAGAAGCGCGTGCCGTCAGCCGGAAAGGCCGGCGCGGCACTGGCGCGGGCGATGGAGGCTTGGGACGAGGAAGCCGCCGATGCCGCGGCCGCGGGCGTGGCGCGGGCCTGCACGATGGAGGAGGCCTTCGAGCTGTTCGCCCGCTACGGCCCGCGCGACTTCCGCGACATCGGGCACAAGGCCATCTTCGTCGCCAACAGCTTCCGCACGCTCGCCGCGATCGGCTGGCAGCACGGTGAACCGGTCCTGCGCTCCCTCGCATACGCGCTGTTGAAATTCGAGGGGGACGAGAATCCAGCGACGGCCAACCTGGCGCCGGATCGGCCATGGCGGCGCAACCTCGAGCGACTCGAAAAGATCCGCCCCGGCTGGAGCGACGGCAAACCGGATGGCGCGGCCGTGCGGACACTGCTCGCCGCGCTGCGCAGCTGCTCGGAAGACGAAGCATCCGCTCAGGTCATCGAGCTGCTGAACGGGGGCGTGGCGCCGCAGTCGGTGTGGGACGCGGTTCTGTGCGGCGCCGCCGAGCTGATGATGCGCACGCCGAACATCATCACCCTGCACTCGGTCACGACCGCCAATGCGCTGCGCCACGCATACGCCACGAGCAATGATCCGCGCACGCGGCTGATGCTCATGCTGCAGGGCGCATCGTTCCTGCCCCTGTTCCGCGGCGCCACCGGCCGCGGGCGCGATGTGGCTATTGACGCATTCGAGCCAATCACGACCAAGGCGGTCGGCGCCGATGCCGTGACCGAGTGCTTCGACGATGCCGGCAGCGACCGCATGACGGCGGCATCGAAAACGCTCTCCTACCTGAGCACCGGCGGCGATGCCAGGCGGCTCATCGACCACGCGCGGCGGCTCGTGTTCCTCAAAGGCAACGATTCGCACGACTACAAGTTCAGCTCGGCGGTGCTCGAGGACCATGCCCACCTCTCCCCCGCCTGGCGCGACCGGTACCTGGCTGCGAGCCTGTTCCTCCTGCCGAGCCCGTCAGAGCCGGACAACGCCCTCGTCCAGCGGACGCGGGCGGCGCTGACGCCGTAGTGTGCGCGGACTCTACATCCGCTCGAGCAACGCGCGGACATACTCGCGCACCCCGTCCTGCCCGCGGCGGAGTGCGGTGGCGTTGCCGTGGCGGTCGAAGAAGCTGAGCGCCTTGCGGGTGTCGAACTGGTTGCGGGGACCGCTTCCCTTGCGATCGTCGATCGCCGCGTCTGAGCCTGTCACATCTTTCGTGATCTCGGCGGCGACCTGCCAGTACAGGTAACAATCGACCAGGTTGTAGAACTGGCCGGCGACCGAGTCGTCGCCGACCGCCCAGGCCAGTGCGTCCGCGACGTCCTGGACGTGCGTGATCTTTCCGCCCTGCGCGGTCGAGACATGGCCCCCATCCCTGGCGGTTCTGATCAGGTTGAACCATTGCGAGCGCGGCAGGTTGGGATCGATGCCGTAGATGGCGGCGGGACGCCAACTGCTCGTGTTCAGGCCGTACGTCTCGTGGTACGCGAGCAGGTGCGGCTCGACGGCGGCCTTGTAGGCGCCGTAGGTGGAGCCCGGCCAGGTCGGGTGCGTCTCATCGAGCGCGCGGTCGGGCAGGATAGTGTGGTAGACCGCGACGGAGCTGACGAAGCAGAACTGCTCGACGTTGGCCTGCCGTGCGGCGTCGAGCAGGCGCAGTGACCCGAGGACGTTGCGCTCGAAGTTGAGCATCGGAATGTCGCGAATGGACCAGTCGACGCCGTTGTGGATGACAGCTTCGGCGCCGGCAACCAGGGCGGCGAGCGCTTGGGGATCGTGCAGCTCGCCCTCACGCCACTCGGCAACGTACGGGGCGATGTGGTCGCGCCGGCTGGTGGCGCGGACCAGAGCGCGAACCGCATGCCCGCACGCATGCAGGGCGCGGGCGGTGTAGGAACCGACGAATCCGGAGGCTCCCGTGAGGGCGACCAGCATGGCGTGAGATTCTACGGGATGAGCCCGCCCGCTACGCTGCAATGACGTCCGTCATGCGGCAATTGCCGGGGACGCCGAGGCCGCCGGCGTGCCGAGAAACGCAACGAGCCGGTCCAGCGTGATCGCTGCGGAGATCGGCGCAACCGGCGTCGGCGGAGCGCCCTCCGGACGCGTGCACAGCCACAGCACAGGGAGCTTCTGCGGCCCCAATGACGCGGCACGGTCGATATCAGCCGCAAGCAACCGATTCACCGCAGGCGTGCGCGTGAGGACGGCGATGGCGGTGTGGTCGGCGAGCTCCGCCGCCGTCGCGGGCAAACGATCCTGCACGGTGACCTCGCCTGCGAGCACCTCCAGCGCTGCGGCAACGGGATCGAAGGAGGTAAAGCCGGCTTCGCGCGCCAGCCACACGCGGGCTGTGCCGCGCGGGTGCAGCGGGACCATCAATTCCTTCTCCTGCGCCAGCGACAGCCGCGCGAGCATCGCCGTCAGCGCGTAGATTTCGGCGCGGAACTGCTGGCTGTCCGGCGAGCTGGGCTTCTCGAGCCCGGTCGCAGCGCGGCACTCGTTGCGCGTCAAGGGACGCACGAGCGACAGCCCCGAAGACGCGAGCCCCAAGCCGTTGGCGTATGCCTCGGCGACACGCGTAATGCGCACCAGCGGATCGGTGCTGCTCTCAGAGTCCTCCCCGTGGAACGTCTCGATCGCAACGCGGATGACGTCAGGCAGGCCCATCTTGCGGGTGATGGTGCGGACCAGCTCGCCGTGGGGCATCCCGAGAATCTGCCGCTCGAGATACTGCAGCGGCTGGCCGGTGCGCTCGCGCACCTTGAGGACCTGCTTGTACTCTTCGGCGAAGTGGGTGCGGAACAGGATCTCGCCGAGGTCGTGACACAGGCCGACGATGTGGGCCGTGCCCCCAAGCTCGGGCCGGGCCGAGAGGCACAGCTGCTCGCAAAGGGTGGCGACGGCGAAGGAGTGCTGCCAGCTGCGGATGGGGTTGAAGTCGGGGCTGGCGGAGGCCGAGGACGCGGGCATCGCCTCATAGATCCCGACGGTGCTCGCGATGTTGCGGACGGTCGAGCAGCCGACCTGCCGCACGGCATCGGTAATGTTGGTGACGGGCCCGCGCTTGCTGAGGTAGGCCGCGCTATTGGCGGCCTGGAGCACGCGCGCGGAGAGAGCAGGATCGCGGCCGATGAGGCCTGCCAGCTCCTCGAGGTCCCCGCGCGGGGAGGCGGCCATCGCGATGACCTGCGCCGCCACGCCCGAGAGCGAGCGCGCATCCATGGCGTCTTCGGCGCGCTGGAGGCACTGGTCGCGCGTGAGCAGCTTGGGGATGTCGAGCGCCTCGCGCGAGGCCGCCGCCGGCGGCAATTTAGAAATTTCTGTCGTGGCCACCGACGGCTTGACTCCCGGCGCAACGGCTTCCGCGGGCGGGGCCTGGGCCTTCGGGTGCAGGTGCCGCTTCACCCGCGCGAGCAACTCGGTCAGCGAAAATCGTGATTTCAGCAGATAGTCGCCCACGCCCAGCTGCGCCGCCTGGACAACAAGCCGCTTCTCGGCCGACGCGGTCAGGAGAATCACGGGGATCTTCTCCCCGCCCGGCATGCGCCGCAGGGCGGCAAGCATCGTCATGCCGTCCATGATCGGCATCGCCAGGTCGAGCAGGATGAGGTCGGGCCGCTTGTTGGCGATCAGCGCCAACGCCTCCTTTCCATTTGACGCGGCGGCGGTGTCGTAGCCGGCCAAACGAAGACTGGCCGCGATTGGATCGCGGAAGATGGCCATATCGTCGACGATCAGGATGGTGCTCATATGAAGCTCCCTCTGGCGCGAACTAAATGGCGGCGACTGCCGCGGCGGCGGCGACATTCGGTCGTGGGATATCGAACAGGCTCTTGCCGCCCCCGCAGGCCGGCCGAGCCAGGTCGGTGCGGAGGCGGACGGTCATGGTTGTGCCGCGGCCGGGGAGGGATTCAACTGCGATGGTCCCGCCATGCGCGGCAGCGACGCCCTTGCAGATCGCCAGCCCCAGCCCCGTGCCGCTGACGTGGTTGGCGCCAACCATCCCTGAATTCAATGCGAAGGCTTCGCCCAGCCGCGCGACGAGCTCGGGCGAAATGCCCGCACCCGTGTCACTGACGCGCAGCTCGATCCATTCGCCGTCGTGGTCGGCGCTCGCGCGACCGGCGACGCGGATCTCTCCGTCGGTTGTATGCTTGCGGGAGTTATCCGCCAGGTTGCGCACAAGCCGGCGGATGGCCTCGGGGTCGCCGTGCATGGCCGCATCGGGCGGCTCGATAGCGCAGACGGCGGCGACGCGCGACGGGTTGACGAGCGGTCGGACGGTGTCCAGCGCATCCTCGCAGACCTGGCGCAGCGGGAACTGCGACCAGTTCCACTTTGCGCGCCCGCTGTTGATCCGCGCCGCCTCGACGAGCTGGTCGACCATGTCGGCCATGCGGACGACTTCCTGGTTGATGGCGGTGAGAAACTGTGTCGCCTCCTGCGTGCTGTTAGCGCCGTCGGTCAGGAGGAACTCGCTCATGGCGCGCAAACCTGCGAGTGGGGTGCGAAGTTCGTGCCCGACGACGCCGAGCACCTGCTCCATCGCCGTCACCGCGCCGCGCAGGCTCTCCTGTTCGCGCTGCAGCGCATCATTGCGCTTGCGCTGCGTGATGTCCTCATGGCAGACGACGAGGCGTATCGCCCCTTCGCCGCTGAACCGCGTAACTCGCATGGCGAACCAGCGCTGGGCGTCGGGCGAGTGGCAGGGATACTCGAGCTCGAATCGGTCGCGGTCGCCGCTCAGAACCGCGCGAATGCCCTCGGCAGCGATCGCGCCCTCGGACCCGCCGTCATCGCAGGCGGCGAGGTAATTTGAGCCGAGCCCAAACTGCGGCGTGCGCAGCCCGTTGGCGGCGGCAAAATCGCGCCACGCCTTGTGGCGAGGATCTCGCCGGTACCGTCGATGATGGCAATGTGCCCCGTCAGCGCTTCGACCGTCGAGCGAGCGAAGCGCTCGGACTCGATCAGCGCTGCTTCGAAGCGCTTGCGGTCGCTGATGTCACAACGGCTCCCGACCGCCCCGGAAATGGTGCCGCCGAGGTCGCGGGTGGGGCTGTCGTCCGGGAATGCGCCAGATCGTTCGCGGGTGGCCGCACCGGCGAAGGGGCTGCGGGCCAGCAGTTGCCACAGGCGACGAAACACGGCGGCAAGCGGTCGCGCGAGCGGCGACGGGCGAACGGGCGCCGGGGAAGCTTCCCGGTGCAACCTCGACGAAACCCCGCGGTGGTCCGCTGCCGTAACCATCTTGAGCAGCGCTCACATCGGCGGGAAACGAGGTGCTCCTGAGCCCGCGAGCAAGTGCGGCGCCCGTGCTATGCGCATGCGCCCCCGACAGGCGCGCAATCGAGCACCTTATCGGGCCAGCGGCACGAGGGAGCCGAGGCGCCGCGCAGGGCCCGCGGTTGCGCTAGCTAGGATCGCCCGCCGCTTCCGTCGGTGGCATCAGAGGAATCGCCGGCGAGCGGCGGCTCGGCGCCCGGGGGAGGCGGCGCGGGGGGCGGGGGCGGGGTCGCCGGAGCGGGCGCAACATCGCCCGAGGCGGGTGTTGTGCCGGCGTCGCCATCGCTGGGGACGTCGGCCACGGCGCTGTGCGGTATCGGCTCACTGAAGTCTTCATCCGACTGCTCGAGGTACACGTCGTCCGGCTCCGTCGCGTCAACCTCGCGGCGCATCAGGTAGTAAATAATCGTGTTGGCCGAGAAGTAGAAGGAGATGACGAACGCGCCGATCATCCCGATCACGAGGTAGACCCAGAATGCCGTGAGGGCGGCGGCGATGTCCTGATCGCCGCGCAGCGTGAGGAAGTCGATGTCGTAGCTGAGCCGCTCGTGCGGGCCAATCCACATCGTCTGCCACAGCGGTTCGCCGCTGGGCGCATCGGCGAAGTGGCCGATGTCTACGAACTGGTGCGTCAGCGCGAGCATCAGCCCCACGAACAGCCGCACGAACACGTAGCACAGCGCGCCGTAAATGATCGCCACAAGCGTGTAGAAGATCATCCGCCACGGGCGGGCGTAGACGTAGCTGAAGCTGCGGGAGATTGCGTCGAAGCTGTCGGAGCCTTCGACGGCAATGGTCGGGTACATGAGGTTGAATCCGCCGAAGGTCCCGAGCAGCACGAGCGTCATCACGAAGCCGGCGGCGAGCACAAGGACAAACAGCGCGCCGACCAGGATGTTCAGCAGGGGCCCGATGTACGGGATGCTGGCGAGCAGCCCTGCGAGAATCGGCACGAGACCGACGAGCAGCACGATGATCAGCGGGATGAGCGGAGCCGAGACGAACGAGAGGAACTTGCCGATCGAGAACTGCAGCGCCGCGCGAACGGAAAGCTTCTCGTCGCGTGCCACGTGAACGGCGGCGATGCGGGCAATTGCGCCGCCGAAGATCGCCCAGAGCGTGAGGAACATCAGCGAAAACAGGACAAAGTAGACGGGGTGGAAGCGCATCAGCCACATGGGCCCGACGGTGAAGAAGTTCAGCACGGAACGTGCGACGCCTGGAGCGTCATCGTTGCCGTTCCAGCCGCCGAAAAAGTTCCAAGCGAGAACGCCGCGCACGACGTTCATCACCTGGCCGCTTTGGTACTCGAAGAATGAGCGGAACAGGCCGACACCCTTGATCTGCTTGACGTCCCGGTACTCTTCGTACGCGGTGCGGTACACGGCGCGGCGGTTCTGCTCAAACGAGAGCTCCGTCGCTCGCTCCGCGTCTTCGCGCTCGCGCCCGCTGAGGTTTTTCGCAGCGGCCAGCGCTTCGTCGCGTGCCTTGGCGGCGGCGGCCACGCTCTGGTCGCGCCGCCGGATGATCTTCTCCTTCAGCTCGTCGACCTCGCCACCGCTGCGCGCCTCCTCGGCCGCTTCCTCGGGGTCGGTTTCGACGTTTTCGGCCAGCAGCCGCCGCGCATGCGCCGACTCCAGTTCAGTCCGCGCCGAGCGCCGTGCTTCGAGAAACGTCTGCGACGATGCGCCGCCAAAGCGCGCCTGCTCGTAGTGGTTGATTTCGTCCGGCACGGCCAGGTGCCGCGCGGGCCAGATCCCATCAAGAATGCGGCCGCCCGTGTAGATCGAGAGGAGCAGGATCAGGCCGAGGACGAGCTTGGATGGATGGACCGCGACGCGAAAGGCGCGGAAGAGGTGCGTGAATGGAAACGTTTCGCGCCAGTTGATGCCGCGAATGACCTGCGGTTCTTCCGCCATGAGCCGGATCTCCTTCCCGAGGGATCGAGTGCGGGGGGCTAGTATAGTCAGAGGGGGAATAGCATCAATGCGGCGACGGTGAGGTCGCCCTGCGCGGAGCAAAGGACGAATTCCGAAGCATGAAGTCTGAAACAAGCACAAAAATGCCAATGAAGAAAACCAGCGCGACGGCTGTCCATTAGTGCTTTGTGCTTCATGTTTGAGATTTTCGGATTTCGTACTTCAGACTTTGCTTACCGCGTGTCGTCTGGCGCCACGGGCCCTTCGTCATCGTCGGTCTCCACTGCAGGGATCTGGTACTTTCCGTCGAGCCAGCGACCGAGGTCGATCAGTTTGCACCGCTCGCTGCAGAACGGGAATGTCCGCGGCGCATCGGGCGCGGGTGGCTCGGCGACGGGCTTTTTACAAATGGGGCAACGCACGGCGCGCTCATTTGCGTTTGTTCGCATCGCCCCTGGATTTCGCTGCCGACCTTGATGCGGTCTCAGCCTTCGGCGCTGGTTCGCTCCTGGGGGCGGGCTCGTTCTTCGCCACCGGCTTCCCGCCAGACGATGCGGCCGCGGGAGCGCCTTCGGCGGCGGGCTTGGCGGCGGGCTTGGCATCGGATTTGGCATCGGATTTTGCATCCGACTTCGTCTCCGACGGCGTTCCGCTCTCGGTCTTGGCCTTCTCGGCGTAGCTCTTGTCGCGGTAATCGGTGATGTAAAAGCCCGAGCCCTTGAAGATCAATCCAGCGCCGGTCCCGATGAGGCGCTTGACCTTCGCCTTGCCGCACTCGGGGCAGCGCTTGATCGGGTCGGCGGTCATGGAATGAAAGCGCTCGAACGCGTAGCCGCAGGCGTCGCATTTGTATTCGTAGGTGGGCATAGATATTCGTTGTCGGCTGTCGGCGGGTCCGTTGTGTCAACAAAAACGACAGACAACGGATTACTGACCCTTGCTTACAGACACCTGGGCCGGGCGCAGGGTGCGGTCGTGCAGCGCATATCCCTTCTGCAGCATCTGCACGACGCTGCCGGGTGGGAATTCACTGGGCGCCTGCATGAGCGCTTCGTGCCGCGTCGGGTCGAACGGGTCGCCCGGCTGGGGCGCAATCTCCTCGACCTGCTGCTGCTTGAGCACGTTCAGCCACTGGTCATGGACGATCTGCATGCCCTTGAGCAGCGTTGCCGCGTCGGTCTTGCTCGGGTCCTGCGCCAGCGCGCGCTCAAAGTTATCGATGACGGGCAGGAGGCTCTTGATCAGTGCGGAGTTCGCGTACTGCGCCCGCTGGTCGGCTTCGGCCTGGAGGCGCTTGCGGGAGTTCTGGAACTCGGCGGTGGTGCGGGCGAGGCGCTCGTAGAGTGAATCGCGCTCGGTCTTGAGCTTATCGGAGTCATCCCCGGCCGCGCCGGGGGGTTCCATCGCTTCGCCTTCGAGGCTGCTGCCCTGGTCCTCCTGCGTGTCATTATCGTCATCGATGGGTATTCGACTCATGGCTGCTCTCGCGTCGTTTGCGTGGATTGTGGTTATTCGTTTTTGAATACGTCCTTCAGCTTGTCGAGGAAGCTCCGCCGCTGTGGCATGGTAGCGCCGTCTTCGGTCGCTGCGTACTCGTGAAGCAGCTGGCGCTGTTTTTCCGTAAGCCGCTTAGGCACCTCGATGAGCACCTGCACCAGCTCATCGCCGGCCCGATGAGATCGCACGTCGGGCAACCCCTTCCCGCGGAGCTTGAACACCTCCCCGTGCTGAGTTCCGGCGGGAATTTCGAGATTCTCGTTGCCCTTGAGCGTCGGCACTTCGACGGTTGCCCCCAGCGCCGCCTGGGTGAAGCTGATGGGGAACTGGCAGACGAGATCGTTGTTGTGGCGGCTGAAGATGGGGTGGGGCTTGACTGTGATGTAGCAGTGGAGGTCGCCCGGAGGCGCGCCGGGCTCGCCGGGCTCGCCTTGGCCGGTGATACGCACGGCCTGGCCCTCGTGGACGCCGGCGGGGATCTTGACCGTCACGGTCTGCTTGCGGAGCTGTCGGCCCGTGCCGCCGCAGCTCATGCAGTGCTCACGGACGACGCTGCCGCGTCCCCGGCAGTTCGGGCAGGTCGTCACCATGCGGAACATCCCGCCAAAGCCCTGCTGCGCGACGCGCCCGTTGCCGCCGCACTGTACGCACACGATGGGTGAGCTGCCGGGCTTGGCGCCGGTGCCCTTGCAGGTATCGCAGTTGTCCTGGCGCTCAAACTCGATCGTCTTCTCCGCGCCCGTTGCGACCTCCGCGAGCGTCAGTTCGACCTGCGTCTCGAGGTCGAAGCCGCGCGCAGCCCGCGCCCGCGTTCCGCCCCCGCCGCGGCCGGCGAAGGCGCCGCCGAAGATGTCGTCGAACATCGAGAAGATGTCCGTGACATCCATATGCGAGAAGTCGTGCGCCCCCTGCACGCCGCCATGCCCGAACTGGTCGTAGCGGCGGCGCTTCGTCTCGTCCGAGAGCACCTCGTACGCCTCCGCGCACTCCTTGAACTTCAGCTCCGCCTCGGCGTTGCCCGGGTTGCGGTCCGGGTGGTACTTCATCGCCAGCCGGCGGTAGGCGCGCTTGATCTCCTCACCGTCGGCGGTGCGCGTCACGCCCAGGACTTCGTAATAATCTCGCTTGGTCACAGCCACCATCGTCCTACGCTGAACGGAACCGCGACGTCGAGGGAACCTCACCTGGCCCGGACGAAATCATCTACCGTGAGGTGGGCGGAGCGAATCAGGCTTCGCAATGTGCCCTTCGCCACTTCATCATGATCTGGCACTGAAAGGGTCACCGCTTCGCCGGGTTTCGTGAGAATGAGGTGACTGCTCGCTTGTCGCACAACCTGCCATCCAAAGACGCCGAAGATGCGTGCGGCCTCACGACCGCTCAGCACGGGCAGCTTGGAACCCATCAGACGGTCACCTCAACCTGCCGGGTCTCGACCGTGAGCGGTAGTCCCTGCTCCGCGCGAACTTCCAGGCACAGACGGATGGCGTCCCGGATGTTCTCCAGCGCGTCATCCTTCGTCTTACCCTGGCTGACGCATCCGGGAATGGAAGGACACTCGACGACCCACATGCCGTCTTCGTCGCGTTCGATGGTGACGGGAAACTTCATCCGTTGCTCCTGCTTGCCGAAGTCGCTTCACGACCGGGATGATAGGGTCGTGCTCATGTGACGCTACGACCGAGAGAACTTCATCGGGATCAGCATGGCGGCTCCAGCGCTCAATGAACCGGCCCGGAGACGGTGAAGTCTCCAGGCCGCTGTGAGCCGTCCGCTCTCCGACGCGTCCTACGACACCGCCCCCGCGACGAGCGGGTTCTCGTCGCCCTTCTTTTCCTTCAGCTCCGTCAGCAGCACGTCCGTCGTCAGCGCCAGGCCGATCGCGCTGGCGGCGTTGAGCAGGGCCGTGCGGGCGACCTTCGTCGGGTCGATGATGCCGGCCTTGAACATGTCGACGTACTCGTCCGTCGCGGCGTTGTAGCCGAAGCTGGGGTTCTTGTTCTCCAGGATCTTGGAGACGACGACCTCGCCGTCCTCACCGGCGTTCTCGGCGATCTGTCGCGCGGGAGCCTTCAGCGCCTCGACGAGGATGTCGAAGCCCAGCTTCTCGTCGTTCCTGGCTTGGCGCTTGCCGGCCTCGACGGCCTCGATCGCGCGGAGGAACGCGACGCCCCCGCCGGGAACGATGCCTTCCTCGGCCGCGGCGCGGGTGGCGTGCAGCGCGTCGTCGATCAGGTCCTTGCGTTCCTTCATCTCCGTTTCCGTGTTGGCGCCGGCGCGGACAACGGCGACGCCACCCGTGAGCTTCGCCAGTCGCTCCTGGAGCTTCTCGCGATCGTAGTCGCTCGTCGTCTTCTCGATTTGAAGCCGGATCTGCTCGGCGCGGGCCTGAATCTCCTTCCTGGAGCCGCCGCCCTCGACGATCAGCGTGTTGTCCTTGTCAACCACGATGCGCTTGGCCGTGCCGAGATCATCCAGCTCAATGTTCTCAAGCTTCAGGCCGAGGTCTTCGCTGATGAACTTCCCGCCGGTAACAACGGCGAGGTCGCCCATCATCGCCTTGCGGCGGTCGCCGAAGCCGGGCGCCTTGACGGCGCAGATGTTCAGCACGCCGCGCAGCTTGTTCACGACCAGCGCGGCAAGCGCCTCGCTCTCGACGTCCTCGGCGATGATCAGCAGCGGTCGGCCGCCGGTAACCACCTTGTTGAGCAGCGGGAGCAGCTCAGGGAGGTTGGAGATCTTCTTCTCGTGCAGAAGGACATACGCGTTCTCCAGCACGGCCTCGAGCGTCGTCGGGTTCGTGAGGAAGTACGGGGACAGGTAGCCCTTGTCGAACTGCATGCCCTCGGTGTATTCGAGGGTCGACTCGGTGCTCTTGCCCTCATCAACGGTGATGACGCCTTCCTTGCCGACCTTCTCCATGGCGTCGGCCATGAGCTGGCCGATCACCTCGTCGCCGTTGGCGGAGATCGTGGCGACCTTTTTGTAGTCGTCCTTGCCCTTGACGGGCTTGGACATGTTCGTGATCGCGTCGGCGGCGACCTCGGCGGCCTTGAGGATGCCGCGCTGGATCTGCACGGGGTTCACGCCCGAGCGGACGTACGGGAGCCCCTCGGTGAAGATCGCCTCGGCCAGAACGGTGGCGGTGGTCGTGCCGTCGCCGGCGACATCGCCCGTCTTGCTCGCGACCATGTTGATCAGCTTCGCGCCCATGTTCTCGAAGGGCTGCGGGAGCTCGATCTCCTTGGAGACCGTCACGCCGTCCTTGGTGATGCGCGGGCTGCCGAACGACTTCTGCAGGATCACGTTGCGCCCGCGTGGCCCAAGCGTCGCCTTGACGGCGCGGGCGAGCTGCGACAGCCCCGCCGCTATCTCGGCCCGGGCGTCGCTGTCGAATTTCATTTGTTTCGCTGCCATTGTTCACTCCGATAGTTGCTGGTTGTCACTTGCTTGTCGCTAGGAGGCCGGCTGCTGCTGCTTTACTAGCAAACTAGCAACCAGCAACTGCTACTCAAGCACGCCCAGGATGTCCTGCTCGCGCAAAATGACGAGCTTTTCGCCGTCGATCTCCACGTCGGTGCCACTGTATTTGCCGTAGTAGACCGTGTCGCCGACGCGGAGGCCGATTTCCATCGGCTTGCCGTTGTCGTCGAGCTTGCCCGGGCCCACGGAGATCACCTTGCCCTTGGTCGGCTTTTCCTTGGCCGCATCGGGCAGCAGGATGCCGCTCTTGGTCTTCTCTTCCGCCTCGGACTGTTTCACGATCACGCGATCTTGAAGGGGTCGAAGTTTCATAATTCTTGTCCTCTGTGACTTCTCCTGATCTCACTTCACGTTGCTCGCCGCCAGAATCGGTCCGGCGGCCACCAGTTTCTTCTGTTTCGAATCGACGCGGGCATTGAACCCCTCCAACGTCCTCGCGCCGAGCAATAGCTGATCACCGGGTTCTGCGAAGATGACCTCATCCACCGTCTGGAACCTCTCACAATGGATGATCGCGTAGCCGGCCGTGCGCGTGATGGTCTTCCCGTTCGCCATTGTCAGGGCAATGTCCTTCTTCACGCGCTGAACCCCGATTTTTTCGAGCACCTTTGTCGGCAACCATGTGTAATCGCCACCCGTATCGACAAGCAGCTTCTCCACCGTCGCCGACTTCCTCGGATCGGCGATGTTCACGACTTTGCAGCCGACCCGGAATGTACCCATCTTCTTTCTCATGGCTTCGCCGTGTTGGCGGAAACCCGTGTCACGCGGACCTTCGTTTCGATCGTCCCTTTCTTATTTCGCTGTCGACTCGCACCCATTGAGTGGCGATCCCAGGACAATCAAATTCCGCTTGGCGCTCTGCGCTCTGCAGCGACGGGAACCAGTCGTCGAACATCACTTGCCAGTCCGCGTCACAGGAAAAGAGGAAAAAGCCACCGTCAATCTCGCAGACTGCTTTTCCGCACATCTCACGCGAACCAGGACCAGCCAAACTCGCGTCAGCCATCTGGCGCTGCTCAGGCCGTAGCACTGCATAAGCGATGAATCGCATCTGCTCCGCGCCATGTCCCAAGATAACCGGCGGCTGCGTCATGCCGCCTACATCATCCCATCCATGCCGCCCATCCCACCCATCCCACCCATGCCGCCGCCATGATCATGGTGGTGGCCGTGGTCGTCGCCGCCGGGCTTTTTGGGCTGTTCGACGACGATGCAGTCGGTCGTGAGCAGGAGGATGGCGACTTCGGCGGCGTTCTGCAGGGCGGTGCGCTCGACCTTGGTCGGCGTGAGGATGCCGGCCTTGACGACGTCGACGTATTCGCCCGTCAAGGCGTTGTAGCCCATGTTGTCCTTGGACTCCATGACGCGGCGGACGACGACGGAGCCGCTCGTGCCGGAGTTCTCGGCGATCTGCCGCAGTGGCCAGGTCAGGGCCGTGCGGACGATTTTCACGCCGGTGGCTTCGTCACCTTCGGTCGAGAGGTTGCCTCCGCCGTTGAGCGCCTTCATCGCGCGGATCAGCGCCACGCCGCCGCCGGCGACGACGCCTTCCTCAACGGCGGCACGCGTCGCGTGCAGTGCGTCTTCGATACGTGCTTTCTTTTCCTTCAGCTCCGCTTCCGTCGCGGCGCCGACGTTGATCTGGGCCACGCCGCCTGCCAGCTTCGCCAGACGCTCCTGCAGCTTCTCGCGGTCATAATCGCTTGTCGTTCCTTCAATTTCGCGACGGATTTGCGCGATGCGGCCCTGGATGTCCTTCACCTCGCCGCCGCCTTCGATGATCGTGGTGTTGTCGTTGTCGATCGTCACCTTCTTGGCGATGCCCAGGTGATCCATCTCGACCTTGTCGAGCTCGATCCCCAGATCCTTCATGATGGCCGTGCCGCCGGTGAGGATGGCGATGTCCTCGAGCATCGCCTTGCGGCGGTCGCCGTAGCCGGGAGCTTTGACGGCACAGACATTGAGGATGCCCCGGAGCTTGTTCACGACCAGCGTCGCCAGCGCTTCGCCCTCCACGTCCTCGGCGATGATCAGCAGCGGCTTCTTTGCCTTCTGCACCTTCTCCAGCAGCGGAATGAGCTTCGTAGCGGCTGAGATCTTGTCCTCGTAAACGAGGATCAGCGGCTTCTCGAACTCGGCCGTGAGGTCGTCGGGATCGGTAATGAAATTGGGGCTGAGGTAGCCGCGATCGAACTGCATGCCTTCGACGACGTCTACCATCGTCTCAAGGCCTTTGCCCTCTTCGACGGTGATTACGCCGTCCTTGCCGACGCGCTCGAACGCGTCGGCCATGATCTTGCCAATTTCGCGGTCGTTGTTTGCCGAGATGGTGGCGACGGCTTCGATGTCGTCCTTGCCGCCGATCTTTTTCGATTGCTTCTTGAGATTCTCGGTGACGGCCTCGACGGCCTTGCGGACGCCGCGGGCGATGGCCATTGCGTCGGCGCCGGCCGTGAGAGATCGGTAGCCTTCCCTGAAGATCGCTTCGGCGAGAACGGTGGCGGTGGTCGTGCCGTCGCCGGCGACGTCGGACGTCTTGCTCGCCGCTTCCTTCACCAGCTTTGCGCCGATGTTCTCGTACTTGTCCTTGAGTTCGATCTCTTCGGCGACGGTAACGCCGTCCTTGGTAATTGTCGGGGCGCCCCAGCCCTTGTCGATGACGGCGTTGCGTCCGCGGGGGCCAAGGGTGGCCTTGACGGCCCGAGACAGTTTCGTCACGCCCTCGAGAAGCGACTTCCTCGCCTCGGCATCGAAAGCCAGCATCTTAGCGGCCATGTGTAACTGCTCCTTTCAGACTTTGCGGTGGTTCATCAGCGTGAGATGGTCAGCGGTTCAATGCAGACCTTCAGCAGCCAGCTGATAACAAAGCGGGTGCCTGTTCCTGGCCGCCGCCATTCGGCGCGCAAGGCGTGCGCAGCAAATAAGTTGCGACACGCGCGAGAAATCGGTCCGCGCGCCTTCGACTGTCAGGCTGGCAGGAGCGGGGAGAGCGACTCCCCGTCGGTTGCCATACTGGCAGCGACGGCGGATCGCCTTTGCCATCCATTCGAGGTGCGGGTCGCTGGTGGTGAGCGGGTGATCACGCCACGAAGCCGCGACACCTGCGGGAGGGGATTACACCTGAGCCATCTGCCGCGCCGACCGCGTCGTGCGCTTCAGGCTGCGGCGTACCTTCTGCCCGACGTCGGGTATCACGGTGTCCTCGCGCGGCTGGGTGTCCGTCAGCGGCACATAAGCGATCTCCATCAGCCCCATCGCCACAAGCGCCGCGCACGCGGTTTCCGGGTCGTCTTCATCTTCCAGCATGTAGGGCAAGGCGCACAGGGTCGCGCCGGTCGCCACGTCGATGGCCAGGTGGTGCTTCATCGGGATTAGCTTGACGATCCCCATCTCGTGCTGCGTCGCCGCCGCCACCGCGAGCTTCTTCAGACCAATCATCCGCACGGCCTTGGACAGCCGCGGGCTGAATCCGAGCAGGCTCGGCAACGCGAACAGCGCGCCGGCGGTGAGGTAATCGATGACACCATGGGTGGCGGTGGAAATGGGCTTACGCATCAATGCTCCCGGTTGTGACCTGACGAAGAGAGAGCACGGCGCATGCCGGTTCGGTGTCCTGACTCGCGAAAAGCGCAAATGCACCGTGCCGCGCGCAACGGACGCGCGGCACGGTCGAGTCAGCGACGACTGGTGACTGTCGGGAGCGCCCGGTCAGGCCTCCGACCGTGCGGCCTCAACATTCAGCTTCTCCGCCAGCGCGGTCAGCTTTTTGTCGGTCGTTCCTTCTTCGTCCAGGATCTGCTGGAGGATCTTCGCCGCCTTCTCCTCGCCCAGAAGCTGGGCGTAGGTGCGGAGCGTGCCATAGACGGCGATTTCGTAATGCTCGGCACGCTGGGCGGCGGCGATGAGGGCGGCATCGAGGACGTCGGCGTCGATGTCCTCCTGCATCATCTCCTTGCCTTCCTCGAGGATGCCCTGCATCCCCTTGCAGACCTTGGTCTTGGGCTTCTCATCAAACAGCTCGAAGACGTCCTGCAGCCGCTCCTGCTGCCTTCTTGTCTCCTCCAGGTGCTGTTCGAAGGCCGTGCGGAGTTCGTCGGAGTCGGCTTTTTTTGCCATCCGGGGGAGCGATTTAATCATCTGCCCTTCCGCGTGATACATGTCGCGCAGCTCGTCGAGGAACAGGTCGCGAAGCGATTCCATCTCCATGATTGGGTCTCCTTCTCAGATTGTTTTTCTTGCGCCGACACACCTTGCCGGCTGCTTTGGGAAGAAAGGGGTTGCAATCATCATGCCCGGCGGAAGGCGCTTGGCCGGCGAATCGTGGGGCGGCGGGCTCTACCCTTGCCCGCGACGAGATGGCACCTCTGTCGTGACAGCCTGGGAACTTTTCGCGGCGTAGCGCTTCCAACCTCCTCGGACTCACGACACCGAGGTGCCCGATGCGCGATTTATCTCGATCTGTGCTCCGTCGAACCGCCTCCCTTGCCTGGCTGGCATTCCTGTGCCTGGCCTGCGTCGCGCAGCTCGCGCGAGGCGATGGGCTGATCATCATCGACAGGCCGCCCCATCCCCTGCCGGGGCACTTCCCGTTCGCGCCGATGGAGGTCAGCTACCACCGCGTGAGCGTGTCGATCGACGACCAGGTGGCGACCACCAGCGTCGACCAGGAGTTCCGCAACACGAGCGGCGCCCGCCTGGAAGGCACGTACATGTTCCCGCTGCCGGATGGCGCGGCGATCGACAAGTTCTCCATGGACATTGACGGCAAGGAGATGGAGGCCGAGCTGCTCCCGGCCGACAAGGCGCGAGCGATTTATGAGGACATCGTCCGCCGGCACAAGGACCCCGCCCTGCTCGAATACGTTGGCAAGGGCGCGTTCAAGGTCCGCATCTTTCCGATCGAGCCAAACTCGACCAAGCGCGTGCGGCTGAAGTACACGCAGCTGCTCAAGAGCGACGGCGGCCTTGTCGAATACATCTACCCGCTGAACACTGAAAAGTTCAGCTCGCGGCCGCTGAAGGACGTGTCGGTGAAGGTCGAGTTGACGTGCAAGCGCGCGATCAAGAGCCTGTACAGCCCCAGCCACAGCATCGAGATCCGACGCAATGGTGAACATCGCGCGACGGTCGGCTATGAGGAGCGGAACGCGCGGCCAGACACGGACTTCAAGCTGATCTTCTCGCGCACGAACGATCCGGTCGGGCTCGACCTGCTTACGTACCGCACTTCCCCGGATGAGGGATATTTCCTGCTGCTGGCGTCGCCCGGCACGGACGATGCCGGTGGGAGAATCCAGAACCGCGACATCTGCTTCGTCCTCGACACGAGCGGGTCAATGGCAGGGGCAAAGATGGAGCAGGCGAAGAAGGCGCTGACGTTCTGCCTGGCGAACCTCAACGGGGGCGACCGTTTCGAGATCGTCCGGTTCTCCACTGAAGCCGAGCCGCTGTTCAACGGGCTGAAGGAAGCCAGCAGGGAGAACATCGATCGCGCGCAGGAGTTCGTGCAGTCGCTCAAGCCGATCGGAGGCACGGCGATCGACGACGCGCTGGGGACGGCGCGACGCATCGGCAATGAACGCGACGGGGGCGGCGACGCACGCCCGTACGTCATCATCTTCCTCACCGACGGCCAACCCACGATCGGCGAGACCAACGAGGATGCGATCGTCTCCGCCCAGACCAAAAGCCAGCGGACATCGCCGCGCATCTTTTCCTTCGGCATCGGTACGGACGTCAACACGCACCTGCTCGACCGCATCGCCAACGAGACGCGCGCATTCAGTCAATACGTGCTGCCCGCCGAAGACATTGAGGTGAAGGTCAGCAGCTTCTACACGAAGATCAAGTCGCCCGTGCTGAGCGGTCTGGAGTTCTATGTGGGAAACCGCGAGGACCGCCCGAACAAACCGAGCATCAGCCAGGTGTACCCCCCACACCTGCCCGACCTGTACGCCGGCCAGACGCTCCTGATTTTCGGGCGCTATAGCGGAGCCGGCGAATCGAATGTCATGCTCCGCGGCATCTCCGACGGGAAGGTGACCCACTTCAAGGCGTCGGTCCACTTCCCGGAAACCGACCGCGCTAACCCGTTCATCCCGCGCCTCTGGGCAACCCGGCGGGTGGGGTGGCTGCTCGATGAAATCCGCCTGCGCGGGGAGTCGAAGGAGCTGAAGGACGAGGTGGTCCAGCTGGCGCGCGAGCACGGCATCGTCACGCCGTACACCGCCTACCTGATCCTCGAAGACGAGGCACGGCGCAACGTGCCGATGGCGCACCGGTCGTTCCGCGAACTGGAGTCTGATGCGGCCTCGCTCCACACCGTGCGCCAGCAGTTTGACTCCGCCAGCGCCAGTTCGCCGGGCCTCCAGAGGTCCGGCGACATGGCGGTCGCGAATTCCGGGAGCGTCAACTCACTGAAGACGAGCGTCAACGAGCAGCAGGCGCAGCAGCGATTGGCGCTGGAGAAGTCCAGCCCCGCCCTGAGCGGGACGCCGGCGACGTCCCAGCCGGAGCTGGGCTACCGCGCTCCGCGGCAGAACTATGCCCAGCAGGTGCGCGTCGCGCGGGGCAAAGCCTTTTACCAGAACGGCAACACGTGGAGCGACGCCGAGATCGCAAAACGCCAGAATCTGAACCAAAAGCAGGTCGCGTTCAACAGCGACGACTACTTCGCCTTGCTCCGCTCCCACCCCGACGCCGCGAGCTGGCTATCGCTGGGCAACGAAGTCGACGTGGTCATCGGCGACACGCTCTACCAGATTCGGTGACGCTTTCCGTCCCTTCTCCCGGTACTCCGGGAGAAGGTAAGACGGCTACTTCAGCGCATCCGCGCCCGCCTGGGCGACGGTGTGGTCGTTTTCGACGGTCGAGCCGCTCACGCCGATGGCGCCGATCACCGTGCCGTCGCTGGCCTTCAGCGGGACCCCGCCGGGGAAGGTGATCAGGCCGTTGTTGGAGTGCTCGATGTTGTACAGCGGCCCACCGGGCTGGCTGAGCTTTCCGATCTCTCCCGTGTTCATGTCGAAGAAGCGGGCCGTCCTGGCCTTCTTAATGGCGATGTCGATCGACCCGATCCATGCGCCGTCCATGCGGGCAAAGCTCTTGAGGTTTCCGCCGGCGTCGACGATGGCGATGTCCATCTTGGTGTCGATCTCTTTCGCCTTTTCGATCGCCGCCATCGAGATCGCCGCCGCCTGATCGAGCGTGATGTCCTTGGTGTTCATCGGCGTGGTGTCACGCTTCTCCTTCTGCTTCTGCTGCCCGCCCTGCTGGGCCAGCGCCGAAGAAGTCGGCAAGTTGACATAGAAAACGGTCGCGGCGGCGCCGAGAACCATTCCGCCCAGGACGAGGAGCTTGCTGCGCTGCATGATGGATCCTTTCCGAGAGAGGGGATGCATGTTCAAAGACATCTTGCCACCGATGGGGCACCGATAAATTCCGGGACTATTTCGCCAGTTCCGCTTCGATTGCCTCGATCACTTCTTCCGAATCCGGCTGGGTCCTGGGCGCGAAGCGGGCGACGACCCTGCCGTCCCTGCCGATCAGGAATTTTTCGAAGTTCCACTTAATGTCGCCCGCAGGCTCCGGAGTCGTCGGCTGGGCGGTGAGGTACTTGTACAGCGGGTGCTGGCCCTCGCCCTTCACGACGATTTTGGAGAACATGTCGAACTTCACGCCATAGTTCTTTTCGCAGAACTGGGCGATCTCCTCGTTCGTGCCAGGCTCCTGCGACTTAAAGTCGTTTGCGGGGAACCCGAGGATCGCCAGCCCCTTGTCCTTGTACTTCTCGTGCAGGGCCTGCAGCGGCTTGTACTGCTTGGTGTTCCCGCACTTGCTGGCGACATTGACAATCAACAGGACCTTCCCCTGGTACTTCTTCAGCTCGACGGGCTTGCCGTCGAGGCTGTCCATGGTGAAATTCAGCACGGGGGGCACGGGCTTCTCCTCCGCGGCGATCGACATCACCGCAAAGCACCCGACGATTGCGATAAGCGCGAGCAGTGGGAGGTTTCGCATGGTCCCTTAGTTGTACCCGCGCGCTGTCGGGTGTGAAACAGATCTGTCCGAGGCGGACGGTGCGGGTTCTTGTGTGCGGCGTCGCACCGTTAGCGCCGCCTTAAACTATTTGTTAGGGGTTTGTCAGATATTTCTCTTGCCTCTCTTCGTCACGGAAGCTACTAGTATTTCCCGTGTGGACGCGCCCGTGAGGGAAGGCAGGGAGCTTCCCGTGAAAAATTGACAGATGATGGTTGAAGCGCTCGGATCCAAACTTCGCCGACAGCGCCGCCGGCTCGGGCTTACGCTCGACGAACTGGCGGGGCGTACCGGTATTTCCAAGCCGTACCTCTCGCTGATCGAGACCGGCCGCGTGCCCAATCCGCCCAGCGATGAAAAGCTGAAGCGCCTCGAGCAGTCGCTGGGATTCCCCTCGGGCGAGCTGCTGACGCAGGCGCACCTGCATCGCACGCCCAAAGACGTGCGGGCGATGCTCGCACGGTTACTTGAGGGGCGGCAAGGAGCGGTTTCGGGTTTCGGCGTTCGAGGTTCGGAAGGCGAGGAATCCGATACGTCGCGACACCCGTCACCGGACACACGAATCCCGATCAATCTCGACGACGCCTATCTCTCCGGTGCGCTGCATCAGTTCGTCGAGTCAAGTTCCAGCAACGTCGATCGTGTCGGGACGAATCCGGTGCCGGTGATCAACCGCGTCTCGGCTGGATACCCGCAGGACTTCACCGATATGAACTACCCAAAAGGCATCGCCGACGAATATGTGGGCTGCCCCGATTTGCAGGGCGACAAGGATGCCTTCGCCGCCCGCGTGCACGGCGACAGCATGACGCCGAAGTATCGCCAGGGCGATATCGTCATTTTCTCCCCCGCCGCCGAGCCGAAGAGCGGCGATGACTGCTTCGTCCGCTTCGAGGACGGGCACACGACGTTCAAGCGCGTGTTCTTCGAGTCCGACCCCGGGGGCAAACCGCTCCTGCGCCTCCAGCCCCGCAATGAAAAATACCGCCCGCAGGTGATCGCCTCCACGGACGTGAGCGGGTTGTACAAAGCGTTGTTCCGGTACGAGCGGGTGGATGAGGACTGATTATCACCCGCCAAGCGCATCTGGCATCACGATGCCCTACTTCCGCGCCAGCACGGTCGCCGTCAGGTTCGCGTGCACCTTCACGTGGTGGGGCTTGGCCGTCTCGTCGTTTGAATCGAACATGAGGAATGTCCCGCTCACCTGCACGTCCAGCGGCGAACTCGAGCCCTCAAACGTGACGCGGACGTCCGCGGGCTGGAGCACCCAACGCCGGCCTTCAAGGAAGATCCCGTAGGGCGAATCGTCGCGCTCACTGCTGGGCGCGCGGTACGTGAGCTGTACACCATCGAGAGCCTTCGCGTCTTCGGGGTCAAGCTCGATCTGCAGATAGAAGGAGTTGCCGTCGTAGTTCGCGTCCAGCGCGGCGCCCTTTGGATCATCGCTGAACAACCGGACGACCGTCTTCCCATCGGACGAATCGATGCGCATCTTTGCCGCGGGGAACAGCACCAGGTTGCCGTCGATGTTGATCAGCGACTCGGCCGCCGATTGCGTGGTGGCGGGCGCGGTGGCGAGGGATTTCATCGACGGTCGGGTTCCAATGGACGGCGCCGGCGGCACAGGCGCGGGCGCGACCGGGTCTGGGTCGGGCACGGGCCGGTCCTCGCACCCGCTCAGCGCTGCCAGCGCGATCACAACGGCAATGGCACCACGTCGACTCATGAACCTCTGTCTCCAGCTGGGGCGCGACATATTCCGGTGATGATTGCTGTGGGGCGTTCGGAGGCGGACAAGCCCCGGCGGCGAAGTATACCATACGGTGAGATGTCACGCGTTGCCGCCACCATCCCGGCCGAGAATGACCTGCTCTGCGAAGGGTGCGGCTATACACTAAACGGGTTATCCGACGACTCCAACTGCCCCGAATGCGGCAAGCCAATCGCCGAAAGTGCCCGGCTGCTGCGGACGCAGCCCCTCTGGGAAAATGAACACGCGGGATTTCTGCGCCGCTTCTTTTCCACGACGTTTGAGGTGCTCTTTCGGCCGACGCACTTTTATCGGACGCTCGCCACCCGCGGCAGCGTGCGCGACGCGCGCCACTTCGCCATGCTCCACATGCTGATCACCGCCGTCCTCGTCAGCCAGGCGGTTGTCGTGCACTCACGCTGGGTGATCTTTTCGGGCACCGCCGCCACGGTGAAGCAGACGTTTGTCTGGCTCTCGATGCCGCTGACCTTCGCTTTGCTGATGCTCGTGACGCTCCTGGCCGGCCGGCTCACCGCCTGGGAGGCGGCCTATCGCGGGCTGCGCATGCCGCGCGACGTGGTGCTGCGCGGGCTGTACTACCACGCCGCCCACTACATCCCCGTCGCCGTGATCGCGCTGCTCACCGTCGTCGGCTACCGCTGGATGGTTGATCGCGATATCACGACGGTGCTGACGGTGCCCACGTATCTGTACGTCCTCAGCGGTGAAGTCGTCGCCGGCGCGCTTTACCTCTTCTGGACCTACTGGATCGGCATGCGGAACATGATGTACGCCAATGCGTAGTTTGTGGTTGTCAGTTACTGCTGCTGGTAAGAACCCCCGAGTTGATTGATCTTTCTTCACTGGCAACTGAAGACCAGTAAACAGCGACTATGACAGGATTCTGCTCCGATCCGCGCTTCGTGCACCATCTGACTGGTGCGCATCATCCCGAGCGACCGGATCGGATCCGCGCGGTTCACAAGGCCGTCCGCGCGGCGGGGATGATCGACTCGCCGGACCCCTTCCCGGACTTCGCGCTCGAGTTCGGCCCGCTGGACGCGCGCGGCGTGAAGCTTGTCGAGTTGCAGCCAACCCCCGCCGACGAAAAGTGGCTCACGGCGGTGCACACGCCGCGACACGTCGAGTACGTGAAGCAAACCTGCGCGATCGGCGGAGGCGTGCTCGATCAGGGGGACACGCAGGTTGGGCCACAGAGCTGCGACATTGCGCTGCTCGGGCTGGGCGCGGTGCTGCGCTGTTGTGACGCCGTGATGGCTGGCGAGGTGCTTCGCGCCTTCGCCGCCGTGCGCCCGCCGGGGCACCACGCCGAGCCCGATCGGCCGATGGGGTTCTGCCTGTTCTCCAACATCGCCATCGCCGCCCGCTACCTCCAGCAACGGCACGGGCTGGAGCGCATTGCGATCGTCGATTTCGACGTCCATCATGGCAACGGCACGCAGGCCGCATTTGAGGATGACCCCACGGTGCTCTTCATCAGCCTGCACCAGGACCCCCGCACCTGCTACCCCGGCAGCGGCCACGCCTACGAGACGGGGTGCGGCAGCGGCGAAGGATTCACGCTGAACATCCCGATGACCCCCGGCGCCGACGAGGACGATTACCTCGCCGCGTTCGACACCCGCGTCCTGCCGGTGCTCGAAGCGTTCCGCCCCGATGTGCTGCTGATCTCCGCCGGCTTCGACGCCCACCACGCCGACCCACTGGCGCAGATCCAGCTCAGCGAGGAGTGCTACGAAAAGATGACGCGCCTGCTCGTGAGCGTCGCCCAACGCCATTGCCGCGGGCGCGTCATCAGTGCGCTGGAGGGCGGATACAACCTGCGCGCGCTGGGGCGCAGCGCGGTGCGGCACCTCGTTGGGCTGACTTGAGGAGATCGCTTTGTCGCATAACGATCCCGTTGCACGCTGGCTTCCCAGGCTGCGCGACTTCACCCCAGCGTTCTTCCAAGCCACGCCCGCGCTGAGCGCGGTTGCGGACGATGCTTGCATCATCCTCCACGGATCGACCACGTTCGGCGTCGACGACGCCATGTCCGACCTCGACGTCTGGGTCCTGGTGGAGCCGGATTGCCTCCGGACCGTGGACGAGCTGTCCCCCACCCGATTCTTCGAGTTCACGCTGGCCGGCAAGTGCGGTCATTTCAACGTGCACACGCGCGACGAGTTTGCGCAACGCGTCGCCCGGTGCGATTTCCCGCTGATCGCGGAGTTGCGGACTGCCATCGTCCTCGCTGACCCGACCGGGGACGCCGAGCTGCTCGTTCGACGCGCGCAGCTGCCGATGCGGGACGAGGTGCGGCATGCGTGGTTCGCGCATCACTACATCGAGATGCGATCAGAGCACCGCGCGTGCGACAACCCGATCGAGCGCGGCGACGCGGCCGCATTGCTGCTGGCGCTGACGCCGGCGGTCGCACACGCGCTGCGGGCGGCGATGGTGCTGGACGGCCTGCCGTATCCGTACGTGAAGTGGCTTGCGGACGCGGCGTCGCGCACGCCGACGGGAGCGGTCATCGCATCGCTCACGAACGAGCTGCTGGATTTGGTCGGTGCCGGCGCGCTGCGGATGGCGGGTCCAGAACGGCAACACCCGCTCAACGTGACGCTCCGTGCAATGCGTCAGGCCCTGATCGCCGCGGCACGAGACCGCGGCATCACCGGACCCTGGCTGGAGCAGTGGTACCTTCATCTGGACATGCGGCAGCGCATCGGAGACGCTCGCTGGGATGCGGAGTGATTCGCTGCTCATCGTCGACGCCCACCTGGACCTCGCCTACAACGCCCTGCGCGGACGGAATGTTCTCCTGCCGGCGCGCGAGCAGACGGCCGATGACGAGGGCATCCCGACCGTCGGCTTCCCCGACGTTCGCGCGGGCGGGGTCGGGTTGATCTGCGCGACCGTTTTCTGTCAGCCGGATTCGCCACGCGCCTCAGGATACAAGACGGCGCAGGAAGCGCACGTGATGGCGTGGCAGCAGATGCAGTGGTATCAGCGGCAGGTCGAGGCGCAGGTGTTCGATTTCGTGCGTGGCTCGGGCAACCTGCCCGTGTCGTCGACGTCTCCTGAGGGCGGGCAGAACACACAGGGGCAGATTGCCCAAGCCACGGTGAAGGCGATCCTGCTTCTGGAAGGCGCCGACGCGCTGCGGACGGTGCAGGATGTTCAGCCGTGGTTCGACGCCGGGCTGCGGATCGTCGGCCTCGCGTGGAAGCGCACGCGCTACGCCGGCGGCACCGGCGCGCCGGGACCGCTGACGGCCGACGGCGTCGCACTCGTCAAAGCGCTCGATGCGCTGGGGATCATTCACGACACGTCCCACCTCGCGGAAGAATCGTTCTGGCAGCTGCTCGACCTCTCGGACGGGCCCGTAATCGCGTCACACTCGAACTGCCGCGCTCTGGTGCCGACGGATCGGCAGCTGTCGGACGAGATGATCAAGGCCTTGATCGCTCGCGGCGGCGTAATCGGAATGAACTTCTACGACAAGTTTCTCCTCCCGCCCGAAGAATATGGAAAGCGTCGCGCGACGCTGGCGGACGTCGTGCGTCACGTCAAGCACATCACCGACCTGGCGGGCAGCGCCAACCACGTCGCCCTCGGCACCGACATGGACGGGGGCCTGGGCCGAGAGCAGATCCCGCAGGAGATCACCACCAGCGCCGACCTCCCCCGCGTCGCCGACGCCCTCAGCGCCGGCGGGTTCAGTGATGACGATGTCTGCAAGATCATGGGCAGGAATTGGGTTGCGTTTTTTCAGCGCTCGCTACCACGTTGAATGCCTCAGCCGCCGCGGACGGAGGATGCACAGGATGGGGTACATGGCACAGGCGACGGAGGGTGGGACGCGCATAATGTTCCCGTGACCTCAGCCGTCCGTACGATGTCTTTGTCGGGAAACGGTTCAGCGTGCGCGAGAAGGACCGGGACGACCTGCGCATGGTCGCGCCGCGGCTCGACCGCAGCATTCTGCTGGAACGGATCGTCCGAACCACGTCCGCCCTCCGCAATGAACCGCGGCTGCTCGATGCGGCCAAGCAGAACTGGTTTATCCTGTTCGGCGAAGCATTGCCCGGCTGAACGGCACATTGCATCGCCGCCGATTCCCGCGAGAATGCCGGCCTCGTTATGGACTTTTTCACGTACAAGAACGGTGAGCTTCACTGCGAGGACGTGCCCGCGGAGAAGATCGCGCGCGAGGTCGGCACCGCCTGTTTCGTTTACTCCAAGGCAACGTTCCTGCACCACTACCGCCAGCTTGCCGCGGCCTTCAAACCCCTGAACGCGACCATCTGCTACTCGGTGAAGAGCTGCGGCAACCTGAACATTCTCAAGCTGCTGGCGGCCGAGGGGTGCGGGTTTGACGTCACGTCCGGCGGGGAGCTGTTCCGCGCGCTGGAGGCGGGGGGCGATCCGAAGAAGATGATCTATGCCGGCGTCGGCAAGACCGATCAGGAAATCGCCGACGGCATCAACGCCGGCATTGCGGCGTTCAACCTCGAGAGCGAAGAGGAGATCGAGAACGTCGACCGCATCGCAGGCTCAATCGGCAAGAAAGCGATCGGCGCCATCCGCATCAACCCCGACGTCGACCCCGGCGCCAAGACGCACGCGAAGACGACCACGGGCAAGAAGGAGACGAAGTTCGGCGTCGACATCGAGCGCGCCGAGCGCGTGTTCGAGACCTACCGCGGGCTGAAGAACCTTCGCATCGCGGGGGTGCACATCCACATCGGCTCGCCGATCTATGATGTCGAGCCGTACGTTGATGCGGTGAAGAAGATTACTGCCCTGATCGACCGCCTCACCAAACGGGGGCATAAGATCGAGTGGTTCGACGTGGGCGGCGGGTTTGCGGTGGACTACGAGCACACGGGGCAGGCCAAGCCGGTCACCGAGCACGCCACGGCACTCGTGCCGCTGCTAAAAGGTAAGCCGTATAAGATTGCGTTTGAGCCTGGTCGCTACATCGCGGGCAACGCCGGGATCCTGCTGACTCGCGTCCTGTACCGCAAGCAAGGCGGCGAGAAGCGGTTCGTCATTGTCGATGCGGGCATGAACGACCTGATTCGCCCCACACTGTACGAGGCGTATCACCATATCTGGCCGGTCAAGCCGCACCCGCAGAATCTCAATGCCGAGCGCAACCGCAAGTTCCAGATCGTCGCCGGCGAGACGGTTGATGTCGTCGGTCCGATCTGCGAGAGCGGGGATTACCTGGCCCAGGGGCGCGACCTCCCGCCGACGAGGCGCGGCGATCTGCTCGCCGTGTTCACCGCCGGCGCCTACGGGTTCGCGATGAGCAGCAACTACAACAATCGCCCGCGCGTGCCCGAGGTGCTCGTGGACGGGGACTCGTACAAGATCATTCGGAAGCGCGAGACGCTGGAAGATCTGGTAGCGCTGGAGAGGTGATAGAGACGGGAGGTCGTCGTTTCGTCAGGAGCCGGCTTGGCGTACGCAATCACGATCACGGTCGACGCCGAATCGCAACTTCGGGCACTTCCGGCTCGCGACCAGCGCCGGTTGGAGGCAGCTATCCTCACTCGGCTCCGGCAGGATCCGCTCATGGCACGCGGGCCGTCAAACGGCTGAGGCTCAATCCCTTGGCGCAGTTCGAGTTGCGCGTCGGCGACCTTCGCGTGCTATACAATGTGGAGGGGGAACTGATGGAGGCCGACGAGTGATTCCACGCGCTGTTCGATATGTTGGGCTCGCAGGGATAGTCGCCTTCCTGCTCATGTGGCCCGCGCGCGCCGCGCTTGCTGAGGCAGAGCGTGCCAGCGCCACGCCCGTCCCGATCGAGCCCTGGGCCCACGACAGCCTGCCCATCAAGGATGGTTTGGCCGTCTGGCTCGACGCGACGCGGCAGCCGGCGGCGTGGGAAGCGAACGGCCGGGCGCTGGCAGGCGGTGAGCTGCTGGATGTCTTCTACGACAGTTCCGGCCGCCAGCGCCACTTCGCTCAGCCGCTCGCGCTCGCCCAGCCGCGCTTTATCGAAGGCCGGCAACGCGCCGCGGTCCGGTTCGATGGCAAGGACGATCACCTTCGCTTCTCCGGCGAGCGTGATGCGACCCTGAAGGCGTTCACCGTCTTCCTCGTCACCTCCGTTCGCACGAATGAGGGCAAGTTCCGCGCCTTCCTCGCCGCCAATACGACGGGCAAGAACGACTACACCACCGGGTTCAACATCGACATGGGCCCGCAGCCGTCCGACGGCATCTCGGGCATCACGGTGTTCAATGTCGAGGGTAAGGGGCACGTGGGAGTGCGCAACCTGCTGAAGTCGCCGGTGCCGTTCGACGAGTTTCACATATTTACCGTCACGTCGTCGCCCGGGACGGGCGGCGTGACGCTGCACGTCGATGGCGAAGCGGGCGCCGTGCGCGACCGCGCCCACGGCAACCTGTCGATCGAGAATCTGGTGCTGGCCGCGCGTGTGGCGTCGAACATTAATGCCCCGCCGTTCCTGCAGGGGTTCCTCGACGGCGACGTCGCCGAAGTGCTGCTCTACGACCGCCGTCTGAGCGACGGCGAACGCGCGGCAGTCGAGAAGTATCTCGCCGCCAAGCATGACGGCGCCGCCGATGCGCTGGCGCAGGACAGGAGCGTCAGCGGCCGATCGCTTGTGCCCGTCGATGATCCCCCCGCCGTCCAGATCTTCCAGCCGGGCTTCACCGCCCGCCGCGTCCCGCTGGACCTGACGAACATCAACAACGTCCGCTACCGCGACGACGGCAAGCTCGTCGCGCTGGCGTACGACGGCAACATCTACCTCCTCACCGATACCGACGGCGACGGCCTGGAGGATAAGGCGGACCTGTTCTGGGACAACGGCGGAGAAAGCGGCGGCCGCATCAAGGCGCCGGTCGGCATGGCGCTGACGCCCCCGAACTACCCCCACGGCCGCGGCATGTTCATTCCCAGCATGGGCAAGCTATCGCTCATCGTCGACACGAACGGCGACGACCGGGCTGACCGCGAGATCGTCGTCGCCGAGGGCTGGCCCAAGAGCTTCGTCAACGTCGACGCCACCGGCTGCGCCATGGGCGCCGACGGCAGCGTCTACTTCGGCGTCGGGACGGCCAACTTCACCGAGCCGCTGCTGATCGACAAAGCCGGCAAGTCCCACTACGACCTCAAGGGTGAGCGCGGCACGATCATCCGCGTCGCGCCGGACCTCAAGTCGCGGGAGATCGTCTGCACGGGCATCCGCTTCCCGATCGGCATCGCGTTCAACGAAGCCGGCGACCTGTTCTGCAACGACCAGGAAGGGGCGACGTGGGTGCCGAACGGCAACCCGTTTGACGAGCTGCTCCACATCCAGCGCGGCCGCCATTACGGCTTTCCGCCGCGCCACCCCAGGCACTTGCCGAACGTGATCGATGAGCCCAGCACCTTTGACTACGCCCCGCAGCACCAGTCGACGTGCGGGATGTTCTTCAACCTCCCCGTCAATGGCGGACCCACGTTCGGTCCGCCAACGTGGCGCGGCGATGCAATCGTCTGCGGCTCGTCGCGCGGAAAGATCTATCGCACCCGGTTGGTGAAGACCCCCGCGGGCTACGTCGCACAGAACCAGGTCATCGGGTCGGTCCCGATGCTGCTGATCGACGCGTGCCTCTCGCCCGCCGGTGATCTGGTCCTGGCCATGCACAGCGGCAACCCCGACTGGGGCAGCGGACCGACCGGCAAGGGGCAGCTCTACAAGGTGAGCTACCGCGCCCAAAGCCAGCCGCAGCCGGTGCTGTGCTGGCCGGCGGGCCCGGGCGAAGTGCGCATCGCATTCGACCGGCCGCTCGATCACAACCAGCTCGCCGGACTGGCAAAGAACGTGTCGATCGAGTTTGGTCCCTACGTCGGCGCAGGCGACCGGTTCGAGAACATTCGGCCAGGCTACGCGATCGTGAAACGGCAGGTGCGTGCGCCGCGCTACCCGTTGCGGGTACTGGGTGCTGCCGTCAGTCGAGATGGACGGACCCTGGCCCTGACCACCGCGCCTCAATCGGTCGCGGCCAACTACGCCGTCACGCTTGCGGGGTTCAGCCGCGGCGAACCATCGGCGGGCCAAGTCAAGCAGCATGACGACATCGACCTCGCCTACGACCTCACCGGGCTGCGCGCCGAGTGGTCGGCAGAGGACGGCGAGATGGGCTGGTCTGGCTGGATTCCGCACCCCGACCTCGCCGCCGCCCGCGCCTTCACCGCCGGGAGCGCCCAGCACGACGATCTGTGGCCGTTGCTGCGCAAGCCCGGCCGGCTGACGCTGCGCACATCGCTGGACCTGTGGAAGATGCTCCGCCCCGCCATTCAGCCGGGCTCGCAGATCGACCACGTCCCGCCACCTGAGATTGTCACCGTCACGTTCCAGGGGAGCGGTCCAGTTGAGCTGCGCGGTCCCGGCGCGACATCGAATGGAACGCGCGCGAGCGTCACCGTCTCACCGAAAGAAGGCGAGCTGCTGCCGCTGGAGATCGTGCTGGCTACCGGGGAGGCCGAGCCGGCGCTGACGGTGTCGTTCACGACAAACGAGAGCGACACGCCGCGGCCGATGGCGCTGCGCCGCTTCCTGCTGCCGTGGGCGAAGCTCGAGTCCGAATCAGCCGATTCGCTCGCCGCCGCCGCGGCAGCGCCGCCGGAAGAATTGAAGGGCGGCGACTGGCTGCGCGGGCGGCAGGTCTTCTTCGGCAATGAGGCCGGCTGCTATAAATGCCACCAGGTCCGCGGCCAGGGCAGCGACCTGGGGCCGGACCTCTCCAATCTCATCCACCGCGATTACGAATCGGTCCTGCGCGACATCCGCGAGCCCAGCGGCGCGCTCAATCCGGATTACGTCGCGTCGACCGTCGCGATGAAGGACGGGCGGGTCTTTCATGGCATCATGCGCCGCGCCGGGACCGAATCTGAACAGTTTGTCGTTCGCGGCGATTATGAGGGGGAGCGCGCGACGCTGAACCGCGCCGACGTGAAAAAGATCACGCCCTCGCCGCTGTCGATCATGCCAACCGGCGTCGTGGAGGGCATCGGGCCCGAGAAGACACGCGACCTGTTGACATTCCTGCTGACCGAGCCGCTGTCGCCCGCGCCCATTGAGCGCAAGGGGGCGCCGCCGCCGCGCACGCGGGCGGAGGTCGAAGCGATTCTCGGATCGGCGGAGACGCCCATATCCAGCCCAGCCCATGCGCCGGGCCACGTGTCAGATGCCAGCGCGTCAACGCGACCCGCGCATAAACCCATGACGGTCCTCCTCGTCGCCGGGCCGAAGGACCACGGTCCCTCCGAGCACGACTATCCTGCGTGGCAGAAGCGGTGGACGACGCTCCTCGGTTTGGCCGACGGCGTCACGGTCGATCAGGCGGACAGTTGGCCCAGCGCAGCGCAGTGGGAGACGGCGGACGTTGCGGTCTTCTACTCCGCCAACCCTGCCTGGGCGGCGGAGAAGGGCAAGGACCTCGACGGTTTCCTCGCGCGCGGCGGCGGGCTGGTCTTTCTGCACTGGGCCGTCCATGGCCGAGGTGCGGTCGAGTCGCTCGCCGAGCGCATCGGCCTCGCCTCGCGCCAGGGTGTCACGAAGTACCGCCACGGTGCGCTCGACCTGATCGTTCGCGACGGCAGCCACCCCATCATGCGCGGCTTCGACAAAATACATTTCGTCGACGAGACCTACTGGGATCTTGCGGGCGACCCCAGCCGCATCCACCTCCTGGCCGACGCCGTCGAAGACGGAGCACCACGGCCGCAGTTGTGGACGCGCGAGCATGGCAAGGGGCGCGTCGTCGTGAACATCCTCGGCCACTATTCGTGGACGTTCGACGACCCTCTGTTCCGCGTGCTGGTCCTCCGCGGCATCTGCTGGGCCGCGCACGAGCCGGCGGATCGACTGAGTGAGCTGGCCACGATCGGGGCGCGGGTGAACCAGTGAATCGCGCTACGCCGCGGGGAGGAGCCGCGCCGCCGAATGAAGGCCGCGGCTGACGTCATACCGCCCCGCCGGCGCGATCAGCGCATCCGGCTGCTCGTTCACCCGCTCCAGATACCGATCGCGCAGCTCGCGCGCTGCGGCGATGAGCGGCCAAGGCGTGCCCATCACATCGAACCCACCGGGCGCGCGACTGATACGGACCATATTTAATTCGGAGCAAACTAAGGGGTCGGGAGTGAATGCCATTCGGATAATCCGCAACTCCGCGCCGCAGCTGCATTTACTATACTAGCGCGATAAGCGGCCTCCTGTCAGAATGGTGGTGGTTTAGTCACCAACCAACAGGAGGCCACGGATGGCTGTCATTTCGGCTTT
>DASYWJ010000073.1:0-60344 GCA_035936155.1 Tepidisphaeraceae bacterium
CGCCCGCACCGCCGAAGCGCTGGGCGAGGCGATCACCGCCGCGTTCGCGACCGTCACCGTCAACGACCTGCGAAACTGGTTTCAACACTGCGGATACGCTGCCGCTTGAGCATGCTACATTCAACAGTCAAACGCTCTAGACCTTCACGTCAATGTGCGCGAGCCCCTGATCCTCGTCATCGCCCGGTGGATCATCTGTGTGCTTTTTCGGCGGGTGCTTAGGCTTGCGGTGCTGGGGGTGCTGCGGGTCCTGGTCGTGGATCTGGGTGAGGCCGTCGCTGCTCTCGACCTGGTGCTCGAACTGATCGCCGCTGCTGGCGCTGTCTTTGGAGCGGACCTGCGCACGCTGGATTTGGCTGTTCTTTTCAGCGGCCTGAGCGCGCTGCACCGTCGTGCTGTTGAGAATCGATCCGATGAAAGGATTGATCTGCGTCATGACGGGCTCGCGCCCCCTGTCTCAGATCATCGACTGTTTCTCGAGTGCAGGTGAAGCATCGGATTCGAAAAGAGGCATGCTGCGCCCAAAGAAGATGCCCGGGCGGCGAGGCCCGGGCATCTTCAGTGATTGACAAATTGTGCCAGCCGAGCGGGTTATTCCGTCGGCACGTTGGCCGTCTTCGGCAGCATGCTTGGGGGAACGACCTGGGCGGCGACCGTCCGATACAGTTCGTTCGGATCGACCTCGATCGCGTCGGTCGGGGTGACGACCCGCATGCTCAGCGCCGGCTCGGTGGCCGGCTCACCCTTCACGCCGATGAACTTCCCGATCAGCGGCGCGTATTTCGACGCGTCGTCCGTGCGGATGTACACGACCGTGCGGCCCGTCTTCGGGTCGGTCAGCCGGTACAGCATGCTGTTGCCGCTTTGCAGGCTGGACGTCTGAAGCGTGCCGACGGCGGCGTACAGGGTCACGTCGCTTTTCTTCAACTGCTCCTGCAGCTCTTCCTTCTCGGCCTGCAGCGCCATTTGGCGCTTGGCGGCTTCTTCCTGGGTTCGGATTGTCGCCAGGTACTCGTCCTTCGCCTGGCTGCGGATGCCGAGCATCTTCACGCGCAGGTCGGCGATGCGTTTCATCGACTCGGGGAGCTGCTCGCTGGCGATCAGCTTCTTGTACGACGCGATCAGGTCGCCGATCGGCTGCTCCTCGATCTTGAGCTGGCTCATGGCAGCGAACTCGGCCTCCAGCGCATCGAACTGCGCGTCGGCAGGGAGCGGCTGCGTCGTCGGTCCCTGCGCGACGGCATCGCCAGTGGTGGACGGCGCGGTCGTCGGACCGCCGGCCAGCGCGTCGGGGCTGATCTCTCCCGTGCCCGGGTGCTCGACAGGCTGCGGCGCCGCGGCGTCATCCGTTGGCGGCTGATTCGCTGGGGCGCCTGTGTCTGGCTTATTCTGTGCGATCTGGTCCGGCTGAGCGCCGGCCGGCTGCGGGATCGGGTCGAGGTACTTCTCGCTGATGTACAGGTACGCGCCCGGCGGGGGCTTGATCAGGAAAAACTCGTTCTTCTCCCCGACGATCTCAACTTCCTGGCCGGTGTTGAGCTGCGCCTGGACGATCGAGACCATCTCATTCAACGAACTGCCCGCGCGAACGCGCACTTCCGTGCCGTTCACCGTGCCCTTGGTTCCGTCGCCCTTGCGGGTGACGAACGCCTTGCCGATGTACGAGAAGCTCCCTTCGGGCGGGATGACCTTGAGCCAGCCGAACTTATGGCCGACGACGGTGACCTTCGCGCCCTTGTCGAGCTTCATGGTCGGGTAGTAGTTCTCGCCGGCGCCGCTGCGCACGACGACGGCGTCGGCGTTGACGACGCACGGGACCGGCTGCTTGCCCGTTTCAACCGACGGCGCAACCTGGTCCTGGGTCGAGCCTGCGCCCTGCCCGAAGCAGAGGGTCGGCGCGGCCATAACGACGGCCAATCCGACAGTGGAAGCGAGTGCGGCGCGCTGAACAAGACGGTGAATGGTCATGACGGCACCTCCGTGTGCACCAGTGGTCAAGAGAAATCAGCCGACCAAGGCCGCTTCCCTTGCGCATCTTCGTTGGGGCCGGCTCCATGCCCGATGTTGGAACCTCTGCCCCGATGCGATAGCCCCGAATGCGGCTATTCATAGCTGAATTTGCAGGTTTGTAAAGCAGCTTTTGCGCGTTTGGCAAGGATTTGCCGAAATGTTGCCTCCGATACGCCGATGGAGCGGGCGCTCACCCACGCCGATTTCTGAGCCCAGGTGAGGACGCGGACCGCTCCGCGCGATCCGTGTGCCGCGTCTGGGTCGTGCAGTTGCACAAACCGCTTGTTACACTCGTTCCGTTTGCACTCACCCCCCGTCCGAGGCCTGAAGGGAATCGACCGATGAGCACATCCGACGCCGCCAGCAAGCACAAGGAATTCCTCTTCCCCGCCGTCTCGATGTACTACAAGGATCCGATCGCCCTGGTCCGCGGTGAGGGGCCGTACGTCTGGGACGACGCGGGCAACCGTTACCTCGACGCGTTCGGGGGGGTGCTCACGGTTTCGGTCGGGCACGCGAACCCGAAGGTGACCGAGGCGATCGTTCAGCAGGTCAAGACGCTGGCGCACACGTCCACGCTGTATGCCAATCAGCCGCAGTCGGACCTGGCGGAGAAGCTGGCGTCCATCGCGCCGGGCAACCTGAAAAAATCGTTCTTCACCAGCTCCGGCACGGAGGCGAACGAGACCGCCGTCGCGGCGGCGCGAACGTATACGGGCCGGATTCCGCTGGTCGTGCTGCGCCACAGCTACTCCGGGCGCAGCGCCCAGACGCTGGCCATGTGCGGGCAGAGCACGTGGAAGAAGGTGCCGAACCTCGCGCCCGGCGTGCACCACGCACACGCCCCATACTGCTACCGTTGCCCGTTCGGCTCGACCTACCCCGAATGCGGGCTGAAGTGTGCGGAGGACATCGAAGAGTTGATCCTGACCGAGACCGGCGGGGAGATCGCCGCCTTCTTTGCGGAAACCGTCATCGGCGCGGGCGGGTTCATCGTCCCGCCGCCGGGGTACTTCGAGAAGGCCGCGGGCATCGCGCGCAAGTACGGCGGGTTGTTCATCAGCGACGAGGTGCAGGCAGCGTGGGGACGCACCGGCGATCACATGTTCGGCATCAGCCACTGGAACGTGACGCCGGACATCCTGACCAGCGCCAAGGGGATGGGGAACGGTGCCCCGATCGGGTTGACCATCGCGACGCCCCAGGTCGCGGACAAGTACCCCGGCATCACCTTCGCGACCTTCGGCGGTAATCCTGTCAGCTGCGCCGCCGCCAGCGCCACGATCGGGGTGATCGAGAGCGAACAGCTCGTGAAGAACGCCGCTGTCGTCGGCAAGCACCTCGGCGAGCGCTTCAAGCAGCTCAAGGAAAAACACCAACTGGTCGGCGACGCGCGGGGTCTGGGCCTGATGCAGGCGCTGGAGCTCGTGAAGGATCGAAAGACCAAAGAACCCGCCCCCGCCGCCACCGCGGCCGTGTTCGAAGAGACGAAAAAGCAGCGCGTGCTGATCGGCAAGGGCGGCGTCTACGGCAACGTCATCCGCACGGGATTGATGCTCAACGCGACCAAGGATCACGCCGACCAACTCGCCGACGCCGTCGACGCCGGCCTGACGGTTGCCGCGAAGATGTGAACATAGGGAGTGTACCGAAGATGGTACTTTCGCAAATAGCCGGGGGGGTACTGACCTTCGTCGGCCTCGTATTGGTTGCGCTCGTCATTCTTTGGATTATCTTGCCCTTCTATGTATTCGATATTGCGGGGAAACTGAGCCTCGTGCTGGAAGAACTCCAGAAAACAAACTCATTGCTTACGCAGTTGAACGGGCGTAACCCGGTAGAAGATACGGAGCGCAGCAATGTCGATTCTGGTCAAGAACGGACAGATAGTCACCGCGACGGATGACTATCACGCCGACGTGTTCATCGACGGTGAGACGGTTTCCGCGATTGGGAAGAACCTGCCGATGAAGGCCGCTCGCACGATCGACGCGTCCGGGCGGCTCGTCATCCCCGGGGCTATCGATCCGCACGTGCACATGGAGCTGCCGTTTGGGGGGACGGTGTCGTCGGACACTTTCGAAACAGGCACGCGCGCCGCGGCGTTTGGCGGGACGACGACGATCATCGACTTTGCCATCCAGTACAAGGGCAAGTCGTTCGAGCAGACGCTCGACGACTGGGACGCCAAGGCCGAGGGGAAGTGCGCGATCGATTATTCGTACCACTTGGCGGTGACAGAGTACGAGCCGCGGCACGCGCCGGAGTTCAAGAAAGTCCTCGATCGCGGGATCTCGACGTTCAAGATTTTCCTCGCCTACCCCGGCGTGTTCATGGTCGATGATCAGACGATGTTCCGCGTGATGCGGTCGGCCGGCGAAGCGGGGGGGCTGACGCTCGTGCATGCGGAGAACGGCTCGGCGATTGCCGAGCTGATCGACAACCTGATCGCGCAGGGGAAGGTCGAGCCGAAGTACCACGCTCAGTCGCGTCCGCCGGTGATGCAGGCCGACGGCGTGGCGCGGGCGGTGAAGGTGGCGGAGGTGGCAAAAGCGCCGGTGTTCATCGTCCACGTCTCCTGCGAGGCCGCGATGATGGAGCTCGTCCGCTCGCGCGACGCCGGCAACCCCGCTTTCGGCGAAACCTGCACGCAGTACCTGTTTCTCGATGAGACATGTTACGACAAGCCCAACTTTGAAGGCGCAAAGTACGTCTTCACCCCCCCGCTGGTCGGGAAGAAGAATATCGAGCCGCTGTGGAAGGGGCTGAAGCTCGGGTACCTCCAGGAAGTGAGCACGGACCACTGCCCGTTCAACTTCAAGGGGCAAAAGGAGCTCGGCCGAGGCGACTTCCGCAAGATCCCCAACGGCGGGCCGGGCGTGGAAGACCGGCTGTCGCTCGTCTATGACGGCGCGATCAAGCGCGGCTTCAGCCTGAACAAATGGGTCCAGCTCACGTCCACCGCCAGCGCCAAGATGTTCGGCATGTTCCCGAAGAAGGGGACGATCGCCGTCGGCTCAGACGCCGACATCGTGATCTTCAACCCCGACACCCAGCGGACGCTCAGCGCTCAGACGCACCACATGAACTGCGACTACAGCCTCTTCGAGGGCATGCGCATCAAGGGCAACCCGGAAACGGTCCTCTCACGCGGCAGGGTGATCATCGAAAATAACGAATACAAGGGTAAACCCGGCGACGGCAAGTTCCTTAAGCGCGGACAGTGTGCAACGGCTTAGGAGAGATGATTCACCGCGGAGACGCGGAGATCGCGGAGGAAGACAACAGCGATCTGTTTTATTGCTTTGCCTTCTCCGCGCTCTCCGCGTCTCCGCGGTGACAGTGTGAATTTATGACGAGCGAAGTCATCGAGCGCGAAGCGGCGCAGCGGCGCGACTTTGTCGAGCTGCATGAGGACGTCTCGCACTCGCCGCTGTGGAACAGCGATCTGGCTCCCACGACGATCGCGCAGCGGACGTGGTCGACGTGGAACATTGCGGCGCTGTGGATCGGGATGAGCGTCGTCATCTCGACCTACATGATGGGGGCCAGCATGATCGAGGCCGGCATGAGCTGGTGGCAGGCCATGCTCACCATCCTGCTGGGCAACTGCATCGTGCTCATCCCCATGCTGCTCAACGCGCACGCGGGCACGAAGTACGGGGTGAGCTTCCCTGTGCTCTGCCGGGCCAGCTTTGGCACGGTCGGCGCCAACGTGCCGGCAATGCTGCGCGCCGCCGTCGCCTGCGGGTGGTTCGGCATCCAGACGTGGATCGGTGGGTTGGCCATCGACACGCTGATCGGGGTGCTGTGGACCGGATGGGCCGGCTTGTCAGCGCAGATCGCTGGTGTGGCGCTGCACAGCTGGCTGGCATTCTTCCTGTTCTGGCTGATCCAGGTGTACGTGATCATCACCGGGATCGAGGGGATCAAATGGCTGGAAACGGTCGCGGCGCCGCTGCTGCTCGCGGGCGGCGTGGCGCTGCTCTGGTGGGCCGTCGCGCAGGTCGGGGGGCTTGGAACAGCGCTGGATGCCTCCTCCCGGCTTCAGAAGCAGAGCCAGAACTTCTGGCTGATTTTTCCGCCGTTCCTCACCGCGTCGGTCGGGTATTGGGCGACCCTGAGCACGAACATCCCCGACTTCACGCGCTATGCCCGCTCGCAGCGCTCGCAGATGATCGGCCAGGCGCTGGGGCTGCCGACCACCATGACCGCGTTCGCGTTCATCGGCGTCGCCGTCACCAGCGCCACGCTCCTGCTGCACGGCCGCGCGATGTGGAACCCGGTCGAGCTGGTGCAGACCTTCGACAGCCGGCTGGCCATCGTCTTTGCAACATTCATCATCTTCACGGCCCAGCTCAGCACGAACATGGCGGCAAATGTCGTGTCGCCGAGCAATGACTTCTCCCATCTGAACCCCCGACGGATCTCGTTCGTGACCGGCGGGCTGATCACCGCCGTCATCGGAATCATCATGATGCCCTGGAAGCTGATGGCGACGGCGGGGGACTACATCTTCACCTGGCTGATCGGCTACAGCGGTTTGATGGGCGCGATCGCGGGGATTCTCATCTGCGATTACTGGCTCCTGCGCCGCCAGCGGCTCGATTTGCGCGAGCTGTACGATCCGCGCGGGCGCTACGCTTATGCCGGCGGGTTCAACTGGCGCGCCATGGCGGCGCTGGTGGTGGCCATCGCCCCCTGCATCCCCGGCTTCCTCGACGCCGCCACGGGCGGGCGCATCCCTGCCAGCGACTTGTTCAAAACCCTCTACACTTACGCCTGGTTCATCACATTCGCCGTCGCTTTCATCCTGTACGCGATCCTGATGGCTGGGCATCCCAATCTGAGACGGGATGTTTGAATCGCTTCGGGAGAAAGTGCGGAAAATGAATCCACACGAATCCGCACGAATGCACACGAATGAAATCAGCATCAGTTATTTGATCCTGATTCGTGAAGATCCGTGTGAATTCATGTCGATTGGTGTTCAATTTGATTTTGGAGCCCCGATATGACAACGCTCGAAACGACCGTCAACGGCCTGAAGCTCCCGAATCCGTTCGTCATCGGCTCCGGCCCGCCCGGGACGAACGCGAACGTGATCGGCAAGGCGTTCGACGAGGGCTGGGGCGCCGTCGTCGCCAAAACGATCTCGCTGGATGCGTCGAAGGTCATCAACGTCGCCCCGCGCTACGCGCGGCTGAAAACGGAGAAGAGCAAGGAGATCTACGGCTGGCAGAACATCGAGCTGATCTCCGACCGCCCGTTCAATACGTGGATCGACGAATTCAAGCAACTGAAGGACAAGTACCCCGACCGGGTCGTCATCGCCTCGATCATGGAGGAGTACAACAAGGACGCGTGGGTCGAGATCGTCGATCGCACGCAGGCAACAGGGATCGATGCCTTCGAGCTGAACTTCTCCTGCCCCCATGGGCTGCCCGAGCGCAAGATGGGCGCGGCGATGGGTCAGGACTGCGTCATCATGGAAGAGGTCTGCCGGTGGGTGATGGGGGCGGCCAAGGTGCCGGTGTGGGCGAAGCTCACGCCGAACGTCACGCACATCCAGGACGGCTGCGAAGCGGCCCTGCGCGCCGGCTGCCAGGGCGTCAGTGCGATCAACACGATCCTGTGCGTGACGAGCGTCGACCTCGACACGCTCCGCCCCGAGCCCACGGTGGAGGGCTACACCACCCCCGGCGGGTACTCCTGCACCGCCGTGCGCCCGATCGCGCTGCGCATGGTCAAGGAGTGCGCCGAAACCATCCGCGACAAGTTCCCGAACCAGGGGAAGTCGCTCAGCGCCATCGGCGGTGTCGAATCCGGCAACGACGCCGCCCAGTTCATCCTCCTCGGCGCCGATACCGTGCAGGTTTGCACCGGCGTCATGAAGATGGGCTACGACATGGTCGCGCGCATGAAGGATGAGCTGCTTTCGTTCATGGCCAGGCACAACTTCGAGACGATCGACGATTTCCGCGGCCACAGCCTCCAGTATTTCACCACGCACGCAGACCTGGTGAAACGCCAAGCCGAAGCCAAGGCCGCCGCGAAGGCCAAGGCCAAGGGGATGGTGACCAAGGACAACGAGTGGCAGGGCGAGAATTTCGTGAAACAGAGCGACGCACTGGCGCGGGGGTAACTTTGAATGTCCTGTTGAAGAATCTCTTGGGAGCTGCTTCATGCTGAGATCACGAAACCCGTCCGGTGTTGTCCTGCTGATCGAAGAGAAGCAGATCGAGCCTGCCGGCGCGTTGCTGGATACGTTCCCGCGCAACCGCATATGATGCACCTGAGGTCGATATGAAGCTCAAAGTGCTGATCGAACCGGGCGAGGATCGAGGGTTTGTCGCGCACGTTCCGGCCCTGCGCGGGTGCTGGTCGCAGGGGGCCACGCGCGAGGAGGCGATCGCCAACATCCGAGAAGCCATTGAGGCGTGGCTCGAAACGGAGCAGGATAAGTCGGAACGCACCGGGGCCGTCACGGACGTCGAGTTGCTGAACGTCTAACGGGGGAGGCGAGCAGTTCGTCGCTTTCCTGAAGTGAGGGAACCAGTCAGGACCAGTGCTCATTCCGAGCACCCCCGGACCAGCAAATACACCCCCCATAGGATCAGCGCCGCGCCGAACGGCATGGTGCCGAGGAGGATGCAGCCGAGGCCGGAGCCGGCGGTCAGGAGGGCGGCGAGCCCTTTTTGCTTCTGCCGTTCCTGCTCGGGTGGATCGGTCGGCGGAATTGGCATCGGCTCCGGCGAGGGCGGCTGCGACGGCGGGGGCGGGGGTGGCCGGTTGGATTCGGTCATGGGAGGTCTCCGCGGCTTCGCGTGGTGCGCGAGCATCGTACGACCATGGAGCGGCGAAGTCCGATGCCGAAAATTTCGCCCGGTCGGTCCCCAATGCCCGTCGTCCGGCGCGGTGGCGACTGACTCGTCGTGGGCCAACGCCGCCGAGGGACAGGAGTGCGGGCGGCGGTGCAAAACGCGGTGTGTCTCTTGCGCGGCCTCGCCGGTAACATGTCGGCATGTCCGCTCCCGGATCCGCGGGTATGCGTCTGCGTGCCGCCATCGACGCCGAGCGACCGTTGCAGGTCGTCGGCACGATTAACGCGTACTGCGCGCTCCTGGCCGAGCAGGCGGGTTTCCGAGCGATCTACCTGTCGGGCGCGGGTGTCGCCAACGCCAGCTTCGCGCTGCCGGACCTGGGGATTACCACACTGAATGACGTGCTGGAGGATGCCCGGCGGATCACGCGGGCGACCGAACTTCCGCTGCTCGTCGATGCCGACACCGGGTTTGGCGGACCGTTCAGCATCGCCCGCACCGTTTGCGACATGACGGCCGCGGGCGTGGCGGGGATTCACCTGGAGGACCAGGTTTCTGCAAAGCGCTGTGGTCACCGGCCCGGCAAGCAGCTCGTCGAAGCGCAGGAGATGGTCGATCGGCTCAAGGCGGCCGTCGATGCGCGACGCGATGAGACGTTCGTCATCATGGCGCGGACGGATGCGCACGCGGTGGAGGGGCTGGACGCGGCGATCGATCGGGCGAACAAATACGTGGCCGCGGGCGCGGACATGATCTTCGCCGAGGCGCTGACAACGCTCGAGGAATATCGGACGCTTACGTCGTCGCTCGGCGTGCCGGTGCTGGCGAACCTGACCGAATTCGGAAAAACGCCGCTGTTTACGCTCGACCAGATGAAGGGCGCGGGCGTTAGGCTGGTGCTGTACCCGCTGAGCGCGTTTCGCATGATGGCCGCCGCGGCTGCGAACGCGTACGCTACGCTGCGGCGGGATGGGACGCAGCAGAATCTGCTCGAGCGGATGCAGACGCGCCAGGCGCTGTACGAGGCTCTGGGCTATCACGCCTACGAGAAAAAGCTGGACGAGTTGTTTGCGCGGGAGACGGGCGATGGCGGAAGGTAAGAAAAGTGTCGCGATGTCGGGCGTCGTGGCCGGTCGGACGGTCATCAGCGCCGTCGGCCGGGAGGGCAAGGGGCTCTTCTATCGCGGGTACGACATCCATGATCTGGCGGAGCGCGCGACCTACGGAGAGGTTGCGCACCTGCTGATCCACGGAGAGCTTCCGACGCGCGATCAGCTCGAGGCGTTCACCGCCCGGGTGGTAGAGGATCGGGCGTTCCCCCACGCGCTGCAGCGCACGCTCGAGACCCTCCCGCAGCGGGCGCACCCGATGGACGTCTGCCGCACCGCCTGCTCGTTCATCGGCTGCGTCGAACCGGAAACCAGCCAGCACGAGCAGCAGCAGCGCCGAATCGCAGAGCGACTGCTCGGCTCGTTCCCCTCGATGCTGATGTACTGGCACCAGTTCCACCGCGGGGGCAAGCGCATCGACACGCGCAGCGATGATCCGACGATCGCCGGCCATTTCCTCGCGATGCTGTACGGCCGATCGCCCAGCGAGCTTCAGCGGCGCGTGCTGGACGTGACGCTCGTGCTTTACGCCGAGCACGAATTCAACGCCTCAACCTTCACCGCCCGTCAGATCGCATCCACCGGCTCGGACATGTACTCGGCCGTGACCGGCGCGATCGGGGCGCTGCGCGGTCCGCTGCACGGGGGCGCCAACGAGGGGGCCATGGAGGTGATCGACCGGTTCAAAACACCCGACGAAGCCGAGCGCGGGATTCTCGACGCGCTGGCGCGCAAGGAAAAGCTGCTGGGCTTCGGCCACCCCGTCTACGCGATTGTGGACCCGCGATCGGACCTCATGAAGAACCAGGCGCGGCAGCTGGCCGAGGCGACGGCGCGGATGGATCTGTTCGCGGTGGCCGAGCGCATCGAACAGGTGATGATGCGCGAGAAGAAGCTGTTTCCCAACCTCGACTTCTACGGTGCGGTGGCATACCGGCTGCTCGGAGTCCCCACGCCGCTGTTCACGCCGCTGTTCCTCATCGCCCGCACGGCCGGCTGGGCGGCGCATGTCATCGAGCAGCGCGCCGACGGCAAGATCATCCGCCCCGCCGCAGACTATGTGGGGCCGGAGCCGAAGCCGTTCGTGCCGATCGAGAATCGAAAAGAGAATTGAACCACGAAGTCACGAAGGCACAAAGCAGTTGTCTTTCGCTCCATATTCTTCCTGCGCCAGCACGGAGCCAGATGTGGATCTGAAGAAGATTCCTTCGTGCCTTCGCGACTTCGTGGTTCATCCTTCCGGTCCGGAGCGCGCACCATGATCGAAAGCCGAAGCGCTGAACGTCCTGAGCCCGATCCGCTGCTCGTCGAGATCGCGGATTACGTCCTCTCCCGCGGGATCGAGAGCAAGGAGGCGTACGACACGGCGCGGCTTTGTTTGATGGACAGCATCGGGTGCATGATGCTCGCGCTGAACTTCCCGGCTTGCACGAAGCTGCTCGGCCCGATCGTGCCCGAGGCGGAGATGAACAACGGCGGCGTGCGCGTGCCGGGAACCCGGTTTGAGCTCGACCCGGTGCAGGGGGCGTTCAACATCGGCGCGCTGGTCCGCTGGCTCGACTTCAACGACACGTGGCTCGCGGCGGAGTGGGGGCACCCGTCCGACAACCTCGGCGCGATCCTCTCCTGCGCCGATTACCTCAATCGCAGTCATGAGCGCAAGCTCGCGGTGAGGGACATCCTCACCGCCATGATCAAGGCGCACGAAGTCCAGGGCGTGCTCGCGCTGGGCAACGCGTTCAACCGCGTCGGGCTCGATCACGTGCTGCTCGTGCGCATCGCGAGCACCGCCGTCGCCACCGCGATGCTTGGCGGGACGCGGGAGCAGGTGATCAATGCCGTCTCCAATGCATGGATCGACGGCGGCGCGCTGCGGACGTACCGCCATGCGCCGAACACCGGCTCGCGCAAGAGCTGGGCGGCGGGCGACGCCACCAGTCGCGGCGTGCGGCACGCGCTGGTCGCGCTGACAGGGGAAATGGGCTATCCGACCGCGCTCAGCGCTCCCAAATGGGGCTTTTATGATGTCCTTTTCAAGGGCCAGCGATTCGCCATGTCGCGCCCGCTGGGCAGCTATGTGATGGAGCACGTGCTGTTCAAGGTCTCGTTCCCCGCGGAGTTCCATGCGCAAACGGCGGTGGAGTGCGCGGTCCAGCTCCACCCGCAGGTGAAGGATCGGCTGCAGCAGGTCGAGCGGATCGTGATCGAGACGCAGGAGCCGGCGGTGCGGATCATCGACAAGACCGGGCCGCTGAATAACCCCGCCGACCGCGACCACTGCATCCAATACATGGTGGCCGTGCCGCTGATCCACGGCACGCTGAAGGCCGAGGATTACGAAGATGACGCGGCGCGCGACCCGCGGATCGACGCGCTGCGGCAACGAATGCAGGTCGTGGAGCTGCCGCGGTACTCGGCCGACTACCTCGATCCGGACAAGCGCTCGATCGCCAATGCGGTGCAGGTGTTCTTCGAGGATGGAAGCTCAACAGATCGCGTGGAGGTTGAATACCCGATCGGCCACCGCCGGCGGCGCGAGGAATCGCTTCCGCTGCTCTGGGACAAGTTCAGATCCGCGCTGGCGACGCGGTTGGACGCAAAGCGAACGGCACGGATCGTGAGCGCTTTTGAGGATCCGACCGCGCTCGATGCGATGGCAGCCGACGAGCTCATGTCGCTGCTTGCAGAGTGACGTGCTACTTGTTCTCGGCGGTCACCGTGACGGGCGTGATCCACGCCTGATACTCGCTTTCCAGCTGTTTCGCATCCGGCGGCTCGCTTGGCGAGCGGACGATGAAGCGGTATTTCAGCTTCAGCGGCTTGCCCGGCGAGACCTCCTGGTCATTGACAAATGCGCCGAAGCGGCCGTACGGGCGGGTGGAGAAGACGGTGGGTTCGGGATTCGTCGGGGCATTCATCTCGCTGACGCCGTACGGGTGACCCTTAATGCTAAATCCGGCATAAACCCAGGGGCAGTCGGCCCAGACATCGTTTCCCTTGGCGACGGCCCGCTCGGGACGAATGTAGGCGACGTTGCCGCCGGAACTGCCGCGCGTGGTCGGCTGGGTCGCCGCGTCATCCTGCCCGACGGAATTGGCGGCTCGGAAGTGAAACCCCGAGTGCTGCGCGTCGCCGCGCAACTGGACGGTCTCGCCGGTCAGCGTCTCCAGCGTCACCTCAAAATCGAGCACGATGTGCTCATCGTCGACGCGCCAGGTCGTCAGCTCGCGCATGTCGCGGATGATCGGCTTGTCATGTGCCGTCGTCCACTCATTCACGCTGACCTCGCGCGCCGCAACGGGCCCGCTGAACTCGCGACCTTTGATGTACTCGCGGTGCCGCTGCGAGACGCCATCCTTCCCGTGCCAGAAGTCGCCATAGGGCGTTTTGTTGTAGCCGAAGAAGAGCCCCCGGTGGTGGGGGAAGCGGATGCCTTCGCCGGACTTGCCCCACTCTTCGCTGCCCGGGCCGTTGGTGATGAACCCTTCTCCGTGCATGCCGAAGATGTGGTGGAACGGCTTGAACGTTGCGGCGTGGTCGGCGGGATCGTAGCGGGTCATATGCCGGTACACGCCGCGGTCGCCGAACTTCAGATCGCGGAAGCCGTCGCCCTCTGCGAACGCGAACACCGGCTTGCGCTGCTGCTTCACGTCCAGGTCCAGCTTGTACGTCTTCGGCTGGCCCGGCTGAAGGTCCGGCTCGATCCAGCGCATGATGACCGTGTCGTCACCCACCCGCTCGATCTGCACGGGAATGGCCCCACTGGCGCCGGCGCCCGCGGCGGGCTTTTCGTCCTTCGCAGCGCCATTGGCGTCGGCAGGAATCAGCGTGCCGCTTCCGGCGAGCTTAAACTCACGCAGCACCTCCACGAGCGGGGGGCTCTTGATGGTCGCGGCGATGGGCGCATTGCTCCGCGGGACCTTTCCGGCGTCGACAGTCAACCGAAGGGGCGTCGGGTCGGCCTGCGTAAATGCAGCCCAAGCCAGCAAACCCGTGAGAAACCCGATGCAAGTGGTCAACCGCATGAAGCCCTTCCTATTACTTGTATGTGTGGCGCCCCCCTCAACGGCGGGACTCTCTTCTTGTACCATGCGGCGGCGGAAGTCGCTCGTGTGTTGTGAGGCGAAAGGTTTGCATGATTCATCCGACGTTGCTGATGTCACTGATCCTGATCGCGCTGATCGTCGTCGCATGCGGCTCGGAGGGGACGACGGCTGCGCCGATATCCAAGAATTCGCGCCAGGAGCACGGGTTGAAGTACCCGTCTGCCGACGCGAAAAGCGACCCCATCCCTCAACCCGCCCCCTCGACCGTCGCCGAAAGCCCCGCCCCCTCGACCGTCGCCGAAAGCCCCGCCGCCACGGGTCCGGCCGCGACGGGTCCCGCCGCCACCGCGCCGGCGGTGGGGAGACGCGCCGGAGACCCGAAGTCGCCGGAAGAGGCGGAGATGATGATGGTGGAGCACCCGGCGACGCAACCGGTCCCGCTGCTGACGGCCGATGAGACCATTCCGACATTCAACCTCCCGCCGGGCTTTCGCATCGAGGTCGTCGCCGAAGAGCCGATGGTCGAGCACCCGGTGGCCATGCAATTCGCGCCCGATGGGCGGTTGTGGGTCGTCGAGATGCGCAGCTACATGCCCAACATCGACGCCGAGGGCGAGCGCAAGCCCAATGGCCGCATCTCAGTGCTCGAAGACATCGATGGCGACGGGCGGATGGACAAGAGCACGGTATTCATGGACGGCCTCGTGCTGCCGCGCGCGGTCGGCCTCGTGCGCGAGGGGGCCCTGGTCGGGATTCCGCCCAACGTGTGGTACGCGCGCGACACGGACAGCGACGGCCGCAGCGATGAACGCCGGTCGATCGCTCAGGACTACGGCATCCGCGGCAACCCCGAACACCAGCCCAACGGGTTGATGTATGGACTGGACAACTGGATTTACTCGGCCAATTACGACACGCGTTTTCGCTGGCTCGATAGGCAGTGGGCGACGGGCGAATACGAAGGCGCCGGTCAGTGGGGCATCACGCAGGACGACTGGGGCCGGCTGTTCACCAACAACAACAGCAACTACCTGCGCGCGAACCTCGTGCCGCCGCACTACCTGAAGCGCAACCCCCACTTTCGTCCGGCGGGGGTCAATGTGGAGGTGGACGGGGACCAGACGTGCTGGCCCGCGCACGCGTCGGCCGTCAATCGCGGCTATCGCCCGGGCGTCCTGCGTCCGGACAACTACCGGCTGTGGAAGTTCACCGGCGCGTGCGGCCCGGCGATCTACCGCGGCGGGCTGTTCCCCCCGGAATTCGACGGCAACTTCTTCACTGGCGAGGTCACGGCCAACTTCGTCCGCCGCTCCGTGCTCACCGAATCCGGCGGCCGGATCAGCGGAAACAACGCCTACGAGGAGCAGCAGGACGAGTTTCTGACGACGACCTACGAGCGTTTCCGCCCGGTGAACTGCTACACCGGTCCGGAAGGTGCGCTGTACATCGTCGACATGCACCACGGGCTGATCCAGCACAACACCTACGTCACGCCGTACGTCCGAAAGCAGTACGCCCAGCGCGCGCTGGACAAGTTCAACGGCAACACCGGGCGGATTTATCGGGTGGTGCGGGATGCCGGTCCCGTCCCGCCCGGCCCGAACCTCGCCAAGGCCAGCAGCGCGCAACTCGTGGGTTACCTCGCGCATCGCAACGGCTGGCTGCGCGACACTGCGCAGCGGCTGCTCGTCGAAAAACGCGACGAGTCAATCGTCGCCGACCTGCGCGAGCTGGCGATGAACGGGGACGACACATTTGGCCGCTTGCACGCTCTGTGGGCGCTGGAAGGAGTGGGCCAGCTCAATCCCGAGGTGCTTGGCGACGCGCTGGCCGATCCCGTGGGCAAGATCCGCGCCAACGCCATTCGCTTGAGCGAGCCGTTCCTGCCAGGTGACGAACCCGTCCTGAGCGACGTGCTGAAGCTGCGTAGCGACGACGACTACGACGTGCGGCTGCAGTTTGCGCTCAGCGTCAGCGCCGTGCCCGCGCCCGCCGCGCAGGCGGCGCTGGTGGACGTGGTGACCGCGTCAGCGGACGACCAGTTTATCCGCGACGCCGCCATCAGCGGCATGCCCAGCCGAGAGCTGGAGTTCCTCGAGCGGCTGCTCGCCGACCCCCGATGGGCGGAACCCGCGCCCGGCCGCGACGTGATGCTCGCCGTGCTGACGCGCTGCGTCATGGCCGACGGCGATCCGCAGCGCGTCATGCAACTCACCCAGCTGATGGCGGCGCAATCGGAGCCGTCGCTCCTGTGGCGGCAGTGGGCGATGGTGGACAGCTTCCCGAAAATTGACCCGAGAAAGCCGCTGCGCAATGCGGTGAAGCTGTCGACGCGACCAGCGTCGCTGGACGTACTGGCGGCCTCACCCGATCCCAACGTTCGTGAGGGCACCACGCGCGTGGCGCACGTGCTGATGTGGCCGGAAAAGCGAGTCAACTCGACCACGCGCCGCTCCATGAGTGAGACCGAGCAGGCACGTTTTGAAGCCGGGCGGACGGTGTATGCAACCGTGTGCGGCCAGTGCCACAAGCCCGACGGCATGGGCCAGGCCGGCCTGGCGCCGCCGCTGATTGACTCCGACTGGGTTCTGGGCGACCCCGACCGGCTCATCAAGATCGTACTGCACGGATTGCGCGGCCCCATCACGGTCAATGATCAAGTCTGGGACATGGACATGCCGCACCTGCGCACGCTCAGCGACGAGGACATCGCCGCCGCCCTGACCTACATCCGGCGCGAGTGGGAACACGACGCCACGCCCGTGACGCCCGAGGACGTCGCGGAAATCCGCGCCCGCTACGCCGACCGCCTCGAAGCCTGGACCGCCAGCGAACTCTCGGCCCGGACCGAGAATGCGCCGTAGCCGGCAGTTCACGGCGTTTTGCTGCCAGCCCTGTTCATGTACAGCCGCGGGTCGGACAGGTCGAGGCGGTACATGATCTGGTTGTAGTCGTAGCGGGGGGTGGGGTCGCGATTGCCGGAGAAGGCGCGCGTGTAAGTCCCTTCGAAGTAGATGAATTGGCCGTCGTGGGAATCGAAGTAGGGGTGGTGCTTGGGGTTGTAGAACGAGTAGTCGTCGTGGGTGACGATCTTACGCGCGGCCGTCCACGGGCCCAGTGGCTGGGTTGCCTCCGCGTACCACACCTCGCCGACGGCGGAGGCGCCGAAGATCTCGGTGAAGACCATCACCCACTGCTTGCGGAACGTGTTGTAGAAGCACGAGCCGGTGTGGGCGACGATCGGCTTGCCCGTCTCGACGTCGCGCAGGGGCGCGAATGCCTCGTCCTCGCGCAGCGCGCCGGCCTTGATCAGCTCGCGCTGCTCGGCATGCCCGATCCGGCCGGTGTCGCGTTTCCAGCCGTAGATCAGCTTCCCGCCCGCGTCGCGGTCTAATTTCAGGTCGGCTTTGTCGAATCGGGCGCCCGGGGCGAGCGGGGTGAATGTCTCGTAGGCGGCGGCGTCTTTCACGTGCGCCAGGTCCGCGCGGACGCGCAGCGTCGGGAACGGCATGGCGAAGTACACATAATCCACGCCGTCGGTTGAATGGCGAATAGCGTGACCGAAGCCGTCGCGCAGGGGGGAGTCCAGGTCCCACTTCACCAGCCGCTTGAACTGCGCTTTCTCGTCATTGAACACGACAAGGCCGACTTCGTAGAGTGTGCTCATGTCCTTCAGCCGCAGGTAGCGCGCGATGAGCCGCTCGCGGCCGTGCTCATCTGTCAGGGTGAACAGCCCGTCAAGCCAGACCATTCCCTCTTCCTCGAGCGGAACCATGGGTTTGGCGAAGCCGTCATCGCCCACGAAATAGGTCAGGTTCACGCCGTGCGACGGGTCCAGCACGCCCGGGCCCGGTAGGGGCGAGGTCGCGCAGGTCGTGCGGTAGTTTCCCAGCGGGTACGACTGCTTGCCCGTGTCGCCCCACAGCCAAAAGAGCCGCCCCTGATAGGGAACGCACGAGACGCTGTCCTGGCCCATCACCTTCCCGTTGAGCACGGGCTGCGAGGTAGGAACGGGCGTGTCAGTCAGGACACTGTCGGCATAAATGCCCTGGCCCGTGATGCGGTAGAGGCGCTGGGCGAGGTTGATCCGCTGGATTGGGATGGTGGCTTCGCCGCCCGGCTTCGTGTGCAGCGTCTTTCCGCGGTTGCCGAAGCCGTCCCTGGGGAAGGTGTAGCCGTGGCTGGAGATGCTGAAATACACATCCTCGTCCATCAGCCCCGGCTCGTTGAAGGCGACGATTCCGTTGGAATCGGTGACGAAGCGGATCTCGTTGGTGGTGCGGAGCTCGACGAGCGGGACCCCCCGTTTCGTCTGCTCATCGACGACCGTGATCTTGAAAAACTCGTGCGCCAGCGCTTCACCGCAACATGTGAACACAACGACCAGAAGCGCCGTGGAGCGCACCCGTGCGGCAAATGTGCGTCCCCCCGAGGCCGTCGATGGTTCATACTGACCCGTCATGTCCATTCGTCCTTCCCATCCCGATGAAGAAGTTCTCGAGCAGCGTTACGAGCTCCTGCACCATATTAACGAGTCGACAGCCAAGCCGTTGACAGCGCTGGCGTTCGTCTGGCTGGGATTGCTGGTGCTGGAGCTGACGCGCGGCCTCACGCGCCCGCTGGAAATTCTCGGCTACGTCATCTGGGGCCTGTTCGTGATCGACTTCGTCATCGAGTTCACGATCGCGCCGCACAAGCTGACGTACCTGCGGCGGAACGTGCTGACGGGGTTGTCGCTGCTATTGCCTGCGGTGCGCGTGCTGCGGGTGCTGCGGGTGTTCCGTTCGTTGTGGCTGCTGCGGGCGGCGCGCACGGCGCGGGCAGCGCGTTCGGTGCGGCTCGTGCGCGTCCTCAGCAGCGTGAACCGCGGGGTGCGCGCAACCTCTGCGTTCCTCGGGCGGCGCGGAGCCGGATATGTCGCGGCGGCGACCATCCTCGTCACCTTCGCCGGCGCGGCCGGCATGAGCGCGTTCGAAAGCCCACAGGCGCTCCGCGAAGCCGGCTTCGACCCGGCGGCGCGCGATGGCCTGAGGGGCTACGGCGAGGCCGTCTGGTGGACGGCCATGATCATGACCACCATGGGGTCGCAATACTGGCCGCAGACCGTAGAAGGGCGCGTGCTGTGCTTCTTCCTGTCGCTCTACGCCTTCGCCGTCTTCGGATACCTCACCGCGACGATCGCCAGCTTCTTCGTGGCCAAGGAGTCCCAGGCGACTGGCGCGACGGCCGAGGCCGCGGGAGCAAGCGCACGCGCGGGTCGAATCCTCGATGAGCTGGCGGCGCTCCGCAACGAGGTGGCGGCGCTGGCCCAACAGCGCCAGGGGCCTGCGTGAGCAACGCGCTCCGGCAGACCCACTCAATCCCCGAATCATTTCACGCGTGACTACTTCGAGATTCCTCGCTGCTTTGGAACCACATGCGCCGGCATTGTGAACGCGGCGGGTGGCGGTCAGTGTAGCTTCTTCAGGAATTCGCCTATGCGATCAAGGCCTTTGTCGATCTGCTCCATGCTGGTGGCGAAGCTAAGGCGGACGTGTGTGTCGAAGCCGCTGTCGTTGCCGGGGACGACCGCGACGTGGCTGTGCTCGAGCAGGGAGGAGGAGAAGGAGATCGCGTCGGTGATCGTGGTGCCGCCGATCGCTTTGCCGAAGTACGCGCTGACGTTCGGGAAGCAATAAAACGCGCCCTGCGGGCGAACGCAGTGGACCTTGGGCAGCGACGAGAGGCGCTCCCACATGTGCTGTCCGCGTTTCTCGAACTCCTGGCGCATCTGCTCAACCGATTCCGCGCCGCGCGGGTCGTTCAGCGCCGCGGCGGCGGCGGGCTGGGTGAAGCTGGTGATGTGGCTGGTCATCTGGCTCTGCAGCTTGTTAATCGCGTCGATCACCGGCTTTGGGCCGCCGATGTAGCCGATGCGCCAGCCCGTCATCGAAAAACTCTTGCTGTGGCAGTTGAACGTGAGCGTCTGCTCGAGCAGCTTCGGGTCCAAAGACGCGAAGCTCGCGAATTTCAGGTCGCCATACACAAGCTTCTCGTAGATCTCGTCGGAGAACACGACCAGGTTCGGGTGCTTCAGCACGACCTGCGCGAGCGCCTTGAGTTCTTCTGGCGTGTACGCGTGGCCGGCGGGATTGCTCGGGCTGTTGAGGATCAGCACCTTGGTCTTGGGGCCGATGGCGCTCTCCAACTGCTGCGGGCTTATCTTAAAGCCGTTGCTCTCTTCGCCGCGGATGATCTTGTTGACGCCGCCGGCAAGCTTCACCTGCTCGGGATAGCTGACCCAGTAGGGCGAGGGGATCAGCACCTCGTCGCCGGGGTTCAGAACAGCCATGAACGCCATGTACAGGCAGTGCTTGCCGCCGGCGCCGGTGGTGATGTTCTCCGGCTTGTAGGGCAGGCCGTTCTCGCGGTTGAACTTGTCAGCGATGGCACTCCTTAGCTCCGGCTCGCACGGGGCGGCGGTGTACTTGGTCATGCCGTTGTCGAGCGCGGCCTTGGCGGCGTCTTTGATGAAGGCCGGCGTGTCGAAGTCGGGCTCACCGGCGCCGAAGCCGACGACGTCGATGCCAGCTTTCTTCATCGCCTTGGCACGGGCGGTGACGGCCAGGGTAATCGAGTCGGACACAAGGGAAACGCGTTCAGCCAGCGGGAACATCGGGACGTCTCCTGTCGGGGCACAAAAAAAGATGCGGCGCTGCGACGGGCGGGACGGTATCGGCGCGCGGGCGGCAATGCAACGTTACGCGGGAGCAATCCTCTCACCATTGCAGCAGCGCGTTTGACGGGTCCGATACAGGTTCTGTAGCTTGTGCCGAAGTCGTTTCCGCCCGTTCGTCCTGATGTTGCCCGAGGGGTTCGATGCCCAATCTGCCGAAGTTCGAGCCGCTGGAACGACGCCAGCACCTCTCGACCTATTACGTCAGCCCCGGCGGCAGCGACCGCAATCCCGGGACGCTGCACCGGCCCTGGAAGTCGATCGAGCGCGTCAACAAGCAAGCCTTCCGCGGCGGCGATCGGGTTCTCTTCCAAGGCGGGCGGGCGCGATTTGTCGGCAACCCCGTCTCGCCTGTCCACACCGATGTCGGCGCGTTTGAATTTGTTTAGTTGAGCCCGAAGAATTCAGGACGCACCGCAGAGGCGCATAGGACGCAGCAGAAATGAGCAAGCGGCTGTGCGAGCGGAGCGCCTCGCGCGTGCGAGCCCAGCCCTGGATGGCGCGCAAAAAGACGGGGTGATCGCTCACCCCGTTCCTAGCCCGCGGCTCCGGACGCGCACTCCGCGGTCGTTCAGTTGGTCCATTCCAGCGGCTGACTATTCAGTGGCGTGTCCAAAGTTTTGGTCAGGTATTTTCGAATCTCATTCACCAGATCGTCATGGGAAATCGCACCCTCGGCGATGACGTTTCCGATGCCGACGCGGCGCTTGAGGCGGCGAAACTCTTCAGCGTCCGGCCGCGCGCCGACGGCGAGGATCGGCATGCCACGCAGCTGGTCGTTGCGACGCACCGCCTCGATCAATCGCGACCCACCGGTTTCGGCGCTGCTCAGGTCGATCAGCAGCAGGTCCGCCCGGATCGCGTTCAGCACGGCCAGCGCCATGTCCGCATCGGACATGGGCAGCGTGTGGTACCCCGCATCCCGGACCGTCTGAAGCAGGGGGGTTTTTCGCATGACGCCGCTGTCGACTACGAAGACGGTTGGCATGATGTGCTCCCACAAACCGGTCGGTTTCACCCCATGTGCCCTGAGCCTCCATGCCCGTTACAAGTGTGCCGGAGTATGGCACCTGGTTCATCCGTCTCCAACGCGCGATAGCGCAAATCGATACGGTTTTTGCGCAGATGCGCGAGTCGTGGTCGATTACGCTCGATCCCGATGGCGATCCCTGCTCATAAGTCGCGAACTGTCCTGGTTTTCAGCGAGCGCGTCACCAGTTATGGCCGCGCCGTCTTCGCCGGCATGGCCGCCTACTCCGTCGAGCACGGGCCGTGGCGCTTCATTCCGCTGCAGGCGCCGACGGGACTATTGCCGGCGACGCTGCGCGAATTCCGCGCCGACGGCACGATCGTGCGCGTGCTCACAGACCGAATGACACACCTGCTGCTTGAGTCCGGCGTCCCCACGGTCAACCTCGGGCTCGATGAACGCTGCGAGCTGCCCAGCGTGGCATTGGACGACATAGAAGTCGGACGCATCGCGGGAAACCACCTGCTCCAGGAGGACCTGGCGTCGTTCGCGTACTGCGGTGTGCCCTGGTTGTGGTACTCCGAGCCGCGCTCAGTTGGCTTCTGCGATACGATTCGCGCCGCGGGCCGAACTTGCGCCTCGTTCGACGCGCCGCCGCATCCGACGAGGTCCGCCCGCGGCGCCGAGGAGGCGCGGCTCGAACAGTGGATCGTGTCGCTGCGCAAGCCGGTTGGCGTGATGGCATGCGACGACGCGCGGGCGCGGCAGGTGGCGCTGGCGTGCCAGCGCGCGGGGCTGCGCATCCCGGGCGACGTCGCCATCGTCGGCGCGGGCAATGACCCGATGATCTGCGAGATCACCGACCCGCCGCTCTCCAGCGTCGCCCTCGCCGCCGAGCGGGTCGGTTACGAGGCCGCGAGGAAGCTCGCGCAGCTGATGAACGCTCAGCCCGCGCCCGCCGAGCGGACCAAGATCATCCCGCCCGTCGGAATGGTTGCGCGTTTCAGCACGCACGTGACCAGCACGGAGGACGCGGACGTGGCGCAGGCGATGAACTTCATCCGCGATCACGTGCAGGCGGGGATCACGGTCGAGGACGTGTTGCGCGCCATTCCGCTGTCGCGGCGGACATTGGAGCTGCGCTTCCGCAGCGCGATCGGCCGGAGCCCCGCCGAGGAGATCCGCCGCGTCCGCATCGAACGCGCTAAGCGGCTGCTCGTGGACACTGACGCCGGGATGGCGGGCGTCGCACAGGCCTCCGGCTTCAGCAGCGCTAATCAGTTGTGCGAAACCTTCCGCCGGGAAGCCGGGCTCAGCCCCACCCGCTATCGAAAGCAGTTCCGCGCCGGCTGAGCCGCCGCAGTGTCCGCCAGTCCCGATGCCGACACTCCCGATGCCGACAGTCGCAGCGTCCGCATGACGTACCACGGCAGCCAGATTCCGGCCCTGGCAACCACCACGACCGCCGTCGCGCCGACAATGCCGTGCAGACCAAAGCCCAGCTTCACGAACGTCAGCGCCAGCAGGACGTTGGCCACGCCCGCTGCCAGCGCGGCCGCCGTGAACGCTTTGGCCTTGCCTGTAGCCAGCAGAATGGACCGGCCGACCATGCCGCTGCCGCCGATGACGGTGCTCAGCAGCAGAATCGGAAGAATCGCCCGGGTGGTCCGCATCTCCTGGCCTAGCCACAAGGGAAAGATCCATGGGGCGAGGGCCCACGCTGCAACGGCGCCGGCGACAAGCATGGCGAGGCTGGCGAGCGTGCCGCGCAGGTAGTATCGGCGAAGGGCGACGTGATCGTCGGCGGCGTGCGCCACCGCCGCCTTGGGCAGCACCACCGTCGCCAGCGCCGTCACCAGCAGCAGCAGCGCCGCGTCGATCTGCACGCCCGCCTCGTAATACGCAACCAGCTCCGGCTCGAGCAGCCGATTGATCAGAATCATGGCGGCGGGGGCGTAGAGGTAGTTTGCGAGCTGCCCGAGCACGATCACCCCGCCGCCAGCGAGCAGCGCGCGCGTGAGCCCCGGCGGTGTCCTGGGGAGCCTGAGGACAAACTGCTGCGTCAACGACGCCGCCGATGCCAACCGCAGCACGAGCAGGAGCGCGCCGGACGCCATGAACCATCTCGCGACGTCGTTCAGCGTCAGCCCGACGATCAGGCTCCCCAGGGTTCCGGCGACCCAGATGGCTTCCGCGGCGCATTGATACAGGTTGTCGCGCGTGATGCTGTCCCGCACCTGCAATACGGCTGCCGGCGCATCGCTGATCAGACGAAAGATCGCGCCCAGCCCCATCAGCAGCACGAACAGGCGCAGCTGGCTGCCGCGGAGGGTATAGCGGAACTCGTGAATGCTCTGGAAGTTGAACGCGTAAACGATCAGGAGGGCTGCGGAAGCGATTCCGGCGCAAAGCGCGATTTTCAGACCCGCGGCGTAGGTCGCGCGCAGCGGGTAGAGGACCTCGAAACGAGGGTCGCGCAGCTCGAGCGGGTTGGCGTACGACAGCGCCGCACCGGGCGCGGCGGCGACGTTCTCCGGCGCTTCGGCCGTCAGGATCGGCGTGACCGCGCGCGGCACGTGCGTCCCCTCGCCCGGGGCGCGCCGCGCGAGGTGGTGAATCATCGCCGGACCGAGCCCCAGCGTACCGTAATTCAGGATGCTCAACGTCGCCCGGACGAGGGCGAGCAGGGCGAATTCATCGGTCCCGAACCGGCGCATCACTACACCCGCGATGACCATCCACGATCCGATCCGCGCCGCCGTCGCGAGGTACGCGCTGAGGACGTCGCGGCGCATCGAGGGGCTGGAAGCGGGGAGATCGCTCATGCGTCCGAACCATTCACGATGACGATTCTGCTTCGGGGAATGATTCCGGCGTGACGGGCGCCGTGGAGGGTCTCGTGGTCTGCTGAATTGCGCCGCGCTCGCGCATCCGCCGCTCGCGCTCGGCCCGGAGGCGCTCGACCAGCGGCTGCGTGGCCGGCTCGGCCGCCGCGGGTGGCGACTCCGTCAGCCTCGCGTACAACCCCCAGCCGATCATCACGAGGAACAGCGCCGCCGCGAACAGGAGGATGAGAGAGGGCCGGTTCATGCCGATCGCTTGTCCGCGTGCGCGGCGAGAGAGGCGGCGCACCGGACGGTCGGAGTTATTCCCCAGGCGAGATCAGGCGCTCCGCCGCCGGCTCGGTGGTGGGCTCGGTCGTTGGATCGCTTCTGGGATCGGTTGTGGGATCGGGGTCGCTGTACATGATCACGGGCTGCTCGAACTCGGCCTGCTTCTGCTCGTTGCGCTGCCGCATGATCCACAACGCGGTCGCAACCACCAACAGCACGATCCCCAGCCATTGCCAGAAGTTCAGTTTCATCGTGTCTCGCCTTCCCGCTCATCCCGGACCAGCTTCCGCACGAGCAACACTATAGAGATTTGTTGTCAGGACGCACGTTGCGGCCGCGTCCGTCGCCGTCGCACTGCGGTTGGCTTGACGGCGGGTGATGCGTCTGGACGATTCGCCCCGCATGCGCACTCGATCGCGTCGATCCCAGCAGTTCCGGCGGGCGAATGGCGCCCCCGCGCCGGCGGCCGCGCCCGTGATCAGGCCCTGGTATGACGGCGCGTGGCTGCCGATGCTCTCGGCAGTCCTGCTGACGCTCGCCTTCGCGCCCATTGGGCAGTTTTATCTGGCCTGGATTGCGCTGCTGCCATTCCTGCTGTTCATCCGCCGGGCCGCGACGAGGCGCCGGCTGTTCCTCTGGACATGGGCGGGGGGAATCGCCTTTTTCGCCCTCAACATCTGGTGGCTCGGCTTCGTGACCGTGCCGGGGACGATCGCCAGCGTCGCTTACATGGGACTGTACTGGGGGCTGGCCGCGGTGATCACGCGCGCAGCGTGGGGCGATGGCGGCGGGGGCACAAGAGAGGATCAGGGGTGGAGAGTGGAGGGTGGTGAAGGTGGGAGGAACCCTTCATCTGCCGTCTACCTTCTACCCTCTACCCTCTCCCCCTTCACCGTCGCCGCCATCTGGACCGGCTGCGAATGGGTGCGTGGGAACCTGGGCACCGGCTGGCCGTGGTCGTTCATCGGTTACACGCAGACGCCGCTCCTGGCGATGTGCCAGGTGGCGGACATGGTCGGTGTGTACGGCGTGACGTTCTGGGTCGTGGCGGTGAATGTGCTGGTCGCGCTGCTCGTGACGGAGCGGTTCCGCTTGCGGCCGCTGCTTTGGCCGGTTGTGGGGGTCGCGGTGATGCTGCTGCTGGTCCTCGGTTACGGGATCGTGCGCATGGAGCAGACGCGGATCGTGCCCGGGCCGCGGGTGATGGTCGTGCAATCGAACTTCCCCCAGAGCAACACCGGAGACAAGGGCGCCGACCAGGATGAGCTGATCGACTTCCACGTGAACACGACGCGCGACGCACTGGAAGCCGAGCGCGCCGCCGGGCGGGAGGTCGATCTGGTCGCCTGGTCGGAAACCATGATGCCGGCCCTCAACAAGTCCGCCCGCGAATTCACGCACGGCTCGGCACTGGGCATGTTCCTCCAGGACACGTACCAGCGGCTCGCGTCGCTCTGCTTCAATTACACCACCGCGCTGATCACGGGCGGCGCGTATGCGGGGAGGATGGAGAGCCGCAATGGCCGGTACATCGACCTGGATCGCCGCAACGCCGCGTACTTCTTCGAGCCGACGGGCGTCATGTCCGACCTGCGGTACGACAAGGTGCATCTCGTGCCGTTCGGGGAGTATGTCCCGTTCAAGGAAACCATCCCGCCGCTGTACCGCTTCTTCATGTGGTTCAGCCCCTATGAATTCGACTACAACCTGGTCCCCGGCGGGGATGACCAGCTCACCGTGTTCGCGCTGGAGCGAGGCATGGTGCGACAGTCGGCGACAGCGCCGCTCACGCAGCGGGAGGCATCGGGAGCGGATATCGCGCCCGCCGCATCGACGCAGCCGGCGAGCGGGCCGTTCCTCTCGTTGCCCCCGCCGGCGCGGTTCGTTGTGCCGATCTGCTTCGAGGACGCCGACCCACGGCTTGTCGCGCGGATGTTCGACGGACAAGGCGCGAAGCGCGCCGATTTCATCGTGAACATCACCAACGACGGGTGGTTCTCCCAGCCGCAATTGTCGCAGCACCTGCAGATCGCGAGGTTCCGGAGCATCGAGAACCGCGTCCCGACGGCTCGGAGCGTCAACACGGGCATCAGCGCCTTCATCGACTCGCTCGGGCGCGTCTACCAGCGGCTGGCGGCGCACGAGGCGGGCACGCTCACCTCGATCCTCCCGCTCGACCCACGGCTGACGCTCTACACCCGCATCGGTGATGCGTTCGCCATCGCGTGCACCGCATTCACGGCGATGGCGGCGGCTTGGGCATTCGTTCGGGCGCGACGTGCAAAACCGGCGGCGACCGCTGGCAAAGGATGAGCCGCGTTCCGCAACATTGCACCACTGACCAAGAGGAACCAATGATCGCTAATCGCTATGGAATTCCCGCTGTCCTCCTGCTGTGTCTCGTGCTCGCGGGATGCGCAGGGAGCGGCGGCAAGCAGGCGCGGCGAACGATGCGCGCCCCCAAATCCCCGCCACCCGTCCCGCCGCGCGTGGACATGCCGATTCCCAGCTCGCTTGTGGCACAGGCGAAGCTGGAGCTGAACCGACTTGCAGCGCAGTCAACCAGTCCGCTGATCCGCGCGCATGCGATCGAGCTGATGCGCGAGACGAGCCCGGACGATGCGCCCCCGCACGTGCTGCGCGGGCTGGAGGACCCCGAGCCCGTCGTGCGCTTTGCCGCGGCCCTGGCGGCGGGCGAATTGCGCCTGGACGAAGCGCAAGATCGGCTCCGGCAGCTCGCGCTGGAGGATCCCGATTCCAGCGTCCAGATCGCCGCACGCTTCGCACTCCACCGGCTGGGCGACACGCGGCTCAGCCGCGACCTGGAGCGGACCGCCCGCTCCCCAGACCCGCGCACGCGCGCCGACACCGCCATGGTTCTGGGTCTGCTCGAGGAGCCATCGGGCCTCAACATCCTGCGCGTGATGCGCAATGACCCCGATCCGGCGGTGCGCCTGCAGGTGGCCGAGGCGATGTGGCGGCTGGGGGAGGAGGGCGCGCTTGAGCCGCTCGTCGCCGCCACGCTTAGCCTCTATCCGGACGATCAAATGATGGCCATCGCCGGGCTTGCGGCGGCGGGGGACCGGCGCGTGCTGGGCGACCTCAAAGGATCGCTCACGACCGACTACGAAGCGGTCAATCTCGTCGCCGCCCGCGCGATGGGCAGGCTCGGGTCGGATGAGGGCTATGGTGTCGCGCTGCGCGGGGTGAAGAGCCGCGATGAAAAGATCCGCATGCTCGCGGCGCTGGCCCTGGGCGCAATCGGGCGCTCCGACAGCCAGGATGAGCTTGCCATCCTCCTGCGTGACGCCAACCCCGACGTGCGCCTGGCCGTGGCGTCCGCGATCCTGCAGTTGAAGTAACCACGTGCTTCGGATCGCCAGCGCAGCATTTGACCCCCTGCGGGGCGCTTACTCCCGTGTTATCGGAGGTTTATCGTCCTGTCCGAGCACGTAGAAAAACTTGACAGCACTCCCCCGTGAATTACGATGGCCGCTGCGTTGCGGGTCCTGGACCGTCGCCGGTCTACCCCCACCCCGCGGAGAGGCGTCTCCCGCCGAATCGAAGCTTCACCGTGCCGGACACCATGCGGACACCGTAGTCCAAGGAGCCTGCCTTGAGTCCCCTTACCAAGCTGTTCGTCGTCCTTCAGGTGATCCTGTCCATCGCGCTCACTGCGGCGGTGGTCGTCTACGTCTCGCGGGAAGACGTGCAACTGCAGAACCTCAACGCCGCGCGCACGGCGGCGGCCGCGGCGGCATCAGAGGCCGACCAGGCGCGCACCGCGCTTAATGCGGCGCAGAACCAGCTGACGAACGTTCAGCAGCAGATGAATCAACAGGCGACGCAGTTGAACACCAGCCTCACCGCCGCTCAGCAGCAGATCGCCGATCTCAACGTTCAACTGGCCAAGGCCAACACCAACAACGCGACCCAGGCGCTGCAGATCACGCAGTTGACCGAGGGGCTCAAGGCGGCCACCGACACGACTGCGAATCTGAACCAGACGGTGGCGCAGCTTCGCCAATCCAGCGACGACGCCGTCCGTCGCTCCGCCGAAGCCAGCCAGCGCATCTCCGAACTGGAAAACACGCTGCAGGTGACCGAGGCGCAGCGCCGCAATCTTGCCGAGCAGCTGGCCGAGGCGCAGCGCAATGTCACGCAGTTGAGCAATGCGCTGGAGGACCAAGGCGTCAACCCACGTCAGGTGCTTGCTGGCGACATCCGGCCGCGCACCGCGGGCGTGAACATCAACGGCGTCATCCGCGAGAAGCGCGACATCGCCGACGTTCCGTACGCCACAATCTCCGTCGGCGCCGCCGATGACGTCGAGCCCGGAATGGAGTTCAAGGTCGTCCAAGGCGATCGGTTCCTCGGGACGCTCACGGTGGACTCCGTCGAGCAGCAGGAGGCGACCGGCCGCCTCAGAGGGCCCCACGTGGCCGAGATCGTGCCCGGCGTGCAGGTGCGGACTCAGTTCTAGCACCGATGCTGCGTCCTGAGTGGCGTGCGATGCGATTGAGCAAGAGAACGAGCCGGAGTTTCCGATGAGCAGAGTCGCAACTGGCAACACCGTAACCGTCGCCCCGACGAACAACATCTACACCGCCCTCGCCGCCGCCGCGGTGATCGCGCAGATCCTTGGGCTGATTGTCCTGTTCATCCGCGCCGGCCACCTCGGCGGACTGTTTTAGAACGCCACCGATATCACAAGCGAATACGAGAAAGCTCCGAAACGATCGCGCGTCGTTTGGAGCTTTTCGTGTTTTGACGAGGATCGAATCGCGCTGCGTTCGCGCGTTTTTTCTTGCCTTGGCGTTTGCTATGCTCCGCTCGTCCGCGACTAGCGCGGAGGAGCAGGTGAACCCATGACAGCAAACTCACTCGGAAGCCCCCAGCCACTCGGAAGACCCGAACCGCTCGGCCTGTCTCCCAGCTTTGGCTTCGGCGATCGCCTGGGTCTGGCGACCCCCGGCCACGTCGCGTCGCTCAGGCAGGGGGGCGGCGACATCGAGCCGATCTTCGCCCAGCAATCGATTCGCGAGATGACCCGCACCGGGCGCTCGGCGACGCAGGTGATGCAGGATGCGCTGAGCGGCGCGGCGGCCGCGGGATTCACCGGGAGGCAGGGCGCCGACGCCGATCACCTCAAGACGCCCGATGACGTCGACCGCACGGCCGAGGCGGGCTTCGTGTTCTTCACCATTGACCCGTCCGACAACGTTGACGGCCAGGCCGACTCGTACGACGCCAACGCGCTGGCGGCGAAGGTGAAGGCGCTGGGGGATGAGGCGAAGTGGGTCGAGGCATACAAGAATCGCAAGATCGACCTGCCGGATGGCACGAAGCTTGTCATCGACGACGAAGCTGTCGCTCGCGCCTCGGTGAAGTATGCGAAGGCGGTGAACCAGGCGGTTGCGCTGGCGCGGCACATCGACGCGGTGATGCGGAAGAAGGGGAGTCCCTACGAGATCGAGCTGAGCGTCGACGAAACGCCGCAGCCGACGACGCTGGCAGAGCACTTCATCGTCGCCGAGCGCTGTTTGAAGGAGGGGATGAAGCTCGTCAGCCTCGCGCCGCGGTTCATCGGCGACTTTGAGAAGGGGGTCGATTTCAAAGGCGACTTGGATGCGTTCGAGAAGTCGTGCGCCGACCACGCCGCCATCGCCAGAATGTTGGGGCCGTACAAGCTGAGCCTGCACAGCGGATCGGACAAGCTGGCGATTTACCCCGCCTTCGCCCGCGCGACCCAGGGGCTGTTCCACGTGAAGACAGCCGGCACGAGCTACCTTGAAGCGCTGCGCGCGATCCTGCGTCACGACGTGAAGTTCTTCCGCAGGATCGTCGATTTTGCCCGCAACCGCTACGAGACCGACCGGGCGACCTACCACGTCTCCGCCACGCTCGAAAACACGCCGCCGCCGTCGGACCTGAACGACACGCAGCTGGAACAGCGATATCTCGAGCGCTGGCAGGACGTGAGGGGAAATGTCGGCTTCACCGAGCCTGGCCGGCAGATCCTGCACACCACCTTCGGCTCGGTCCTAAAAGACGAGCAGCTGCGTGGGCCCTTCTTCCAGATCCTCCGTGAGCACCCCGAGACGTATAAAGAAGTGCTGACCGACCACTTCGCGCGCCACCTCAAGTCGCTGCGGGCGGGGATGTAACACAAAAACGATTGAGCCACCGATGGGGCACCGATGAACACCGATTGAAGAAGAAATTCTCTTTTATCGGTGTTTATCGGTGCCCCATCGGTGGCTGACTCTTCTTCGGAGACGACGATGTCCGATGTTTTGCAAGCCAGTGCGATTCCCGCGGCCGTCGAGCGGGCGATGCGGGAGCAGCCGATCATCGACATGCACACGCATCTGTACCCCCCGGCGTTTGGGACGCCGGACGCGAACAAGGGCCAGAAGACGGACGCGAACGGGCTGCTGCTGTGGGGGAGCGATGAACTGCTGACGTACCACTACCTCGTGGCCGAGGTGTACCGTGTCGTGCCGGCGAGCAAGCTGCCGTACGCCGACTTCTGGAAGATGAGCAAGCAGCAGCAGGCAGACCACATCTGGCGAAATCTGTTCCAGGAGCGCTCGCCGATCTCCGAAGCGTGCCGCGGCGTGCTCACCACGATCCAGAAGCTCGGCCTCGATCCATCGGACACGCCGGAGAATTGGCGAAAGCATTTCGCGCAGCAGGAGCCCAGCGCGCACATCGACCGCGTGATGGGCATCTCGAACGTAAAGTCGATCACCATGACCAACGCCGTGTTCGATGACAATGAGCGGAACCGCTGGCTGGCGGACAAGAACGTCGGCCACGACCCGCGCTTCACGGCAGTGCTGCGGATCGACCCGATCCTGCGCGATTACCCCATGGCCGCGAAAAAGATGAGCGAGTGGGGCTACCAGGTGCAGCCGGAGATCGGGCAATCCTCGATCGAGGAGGCGCGGCGGTTTCTGCGCGACTGGCTCGACCGTACGCAGGGGATCTACGTGGCGGTGAGCCTTCCGCCGGAGTTTCGCTACCCCGCCGATCCGTCGGACGTCGTCGCCCGCGCGGGGCAGGTGATGCTCGAACAGGTCGTGCTCCCGGTGTGCGCCGAGCGCGGCCTGCCGTTCGCGATGATGATCGGCTCACGTCTGAAGGTGAACCCCGAGCTGCGCGACGGCGGCGACGCCGAGGCCAAGGCCGACATCGTCTCGCTCCAGAACATCTGCCGGCAGTTCCCGAAGAACAAGTTCTTCGTCACGATGCTGGCCAGGGAAAACCAGCACGAGCTGGCGGTGACGGCCCGCAAATTCGGCAACTTGATGGTGTTCGGCTGCTGGTGGTTCGTCAACAATCCCAGCCTGATCGACGAGATCACGCGCATGCGCATGGAGCTGCTCGGCACGAGCTTCATCCCCCAGCACTCCGATGCGCGCGTGCTCGACCAGCTCATCTATAAGTGGGAACACAGCCGGCAATTGATCGGCAAGATCCTGGTGGACAAGTACACCGATATCCTTCATACCGGATGGCCCGTGACGAGGCAGGCGATCGACCGCGACGTCAAGCTCCTCGTGCACGACAACTTCCTCGACTTCCTGAAGGCATAATGACGAATGCTCCCCGCCGCGATAGCGAAAAGACAAAGCGGACGCGCGAAACGTTTTTTCTATCCTTCTTGTGCGGACTTGGTCTAATGTCGTCAATATGGCCCACGAACTGACGCGGCGGAAAAACACCATCGTCCTTTTGCTCGCATGGCTGATGCTGCCGCTGTGCGCCTCGGCGGCGGACATCTCCGACTTTGCCAAGCAGCCGGACGAGTGGTTCACGAGCGACCAGGGCCGGCGCGTCCTCGACAACGTGATCACCTGGCAGAACCCCAACGGCGGCTGGTGGAAGGCGTATGATCCGAACCAGCCGAAGCCGGGGTCGGCCGCGCCGAAGAAGGACGCGCGTTTCCCCGCCCAGGACCAGAACCTTTCCGGGCAGGTGAGCACGTTCGACAACAAGGCCACCTGGAGCGAGTTGCGCCTGCTCGGCCGCGCCTACACGCTGACGAAAGGGCCAAAGTACAAGGAGGCCTTCGACCGCGGCATCAAGTTCGTGCTCGCTGCGCAATATGACAACGGCGGGTGGCCGCAGCGGTTCCCGCTGGAGGACAACTACGGGCGGCACATCACCTACAACGATGAGTCGATGGTCGAGGTAATGCGGCTTGTCCGCGACGTCGCTGCCGGCAAGGAGCCATTCGCGTTCGTCGATGAGGCGACGCGGGAGAAGGCCCGGCAGGCGTTTGACAAGGGCGTCGAGTGCATCCTCAACACGCAGATCAAGGTCGACGGCAAGCCCACCGTCTGGTGCGCTCAGCACGACGAGAAGACGCTTGCGCCCACCAAGGCCCGCGCATATGAGCTTCCCAGCTTCAGCGGCGGCGAGAGCGCGAGCATTGCGATGCTGCTCATGGAGATCGAGAAGCCCAGCGAGCGCGTAAAGCAGGCGATCAAGGGCGCCGTCGAGTGGTACGAGAAATCAAAACTCACCGGCATCCGCGAAGAGCGGCGGCCGAATAAAGATTCGCCCCGAGGCTACGACGTGATCGTCGTCAGCGACCCCAACGCGCCGCCGCTGTGGGCGCGTTTCTATGATCTGGAGACGGGCAAGCCGTTCTTTGTCGGCCGCGATGGGGTGAAGAAGGATTCGCTGGCGGAGATCGAGCTCGAGCGCCGCGCCGGCTACGCCTGGCTTCGCCCATGGGGCGAGAAGGTGCTCAAGGCGTACCCCAAGTGGGCGGAAAAGCATGGCCTGGAGACGCAGAAGCCGGATGCGCAGAAAACCGATACTTGATCCCGCTCGATACCAGCCTCAGCCTCCCCGGAGTACCTCAAATGATAATTTCCCGCAGCGTTTGGAGCATTATTGTGCTGCTGGCGAGCCTCTCCCAGGCGCCAGCGAATGCAAAGACGATCACGGTCGCGCAGGAGGGCGCCGGAGACTTTACATCCGTTCAAGCCGCCATTGATTCCATCCCCGCCAATAACACGCAGCCGGTCACCATCCACATCAAGCCCGGCACGTACAAGGAGCGCGTCCGCGTCCCGCGCGACAAGCCGTTTGTCACGCTGCTTGGCGACGACGCGAAGACAACGATCCTCACATACGACCTGCACGCCAAGAGCGTTTTGCCCGCCACGACCCAGCCCGTCGGCACGAGCGGCTCGTATTCCACGCTTATCGAGGCCAACGACTTCACCGCGGAGAACCTGACTTTCGAGAATCCCTCCGGCCACATCGCGCAGGCCGTCGCACTGCGCACGACGGGCCAGCGGCAGGCGTTCTTCAGCTGCCGAATGCTCGGCGGGCAGGACACGCTGTACCTGCACGATGGGCTGGCCTATTTCAAGGACTGCTACATGGAGGGCCGCGTCGATTTCATTTTCGGGCGCGGCGTCGCGGTCTTTGAGGACTGCCACATCCACAGCAAGAATGGCGGGTACATCACGGCGGCGGCGACGGAGCCGGACAAAGAGTTCGGCTACCTGTTCCTCAACTGCAAGCTGACGGGCGAAGGCGACAAAGCGTTCCTCGGCCGGCCCTGGCGCCCGCACGCGGCGGTGGCGTTCATCAACTGCCAGATCGGGGAGCACATCAAGCCCGAGGGCTGGGACAATTGGCGCAATCCGGAGAATGAGAAGACCGCGCGCTACGTCGAATACGGCAATACGGGAAAGGGCGCGGATACCCGCGAGCGCGTGCCCTGGGCCAAGCAGCTCACCCGGGAGGAGGCCGCGAAATATACCGTGGAAAACGTGCTGGGCGGGTGGAAGCCGCTGCGCCCGAGCGCGGGGAAGCAGGCGCAGGGATCGCGCCCAGAGGCGAAGGTGAAGATCGTTCTCGTTGGCGACTCAACCGTGACGGACAAGGCCGGCTGGGGCGCTGGCTTCAAGTCGCTGCTGAACGATGACGTCGAGTGCGTCAACCTCTCCAAGGGCGGCCGCAGCTCCAAGAGCTATCGCAACGAGGGCTGGTGGGACAAGGCCATGGCGGAGAAGGGCGATTACGTCCTGATTCAATTCGGCCACAATGACCAGCCAGGGAAAGGTCCCGAGCGCGCAACTGATCCGAAGACCGACTTCCGCGCAAATCTCAAGCGCTACGTCGAAGAGGCCCGCGCCGCCGGCGCCGCCCCGGTGCTGGTGACGTCGCTCACGCGGCGGCACTTCAACCCCGATGGGACCATCCGCGACACGCTCGAGGACTACGCCAAGGCGACGAAGGCGGTGGCCGCGGAGACGGGCGCGCCGCTGATCGACCTGCATGAGCGCAGCATTGCCCTGTGTGAGTCGCTCGGGCCGGAGAAGTGCAAGGCGTTCAACCCGCCGCCGCAGAAGGAGGGCCAGCCTGACGTCTCACACCTCAACGCCGAGGGCAGCCGCACTTTTGCGGCGCTGGTGGTTGAGGATCTTGCCCGCCTTGTGCCCGAACTGCGGGCGCATCTCAAGGGGACGAAGTGATGCGGTCTGTTTTCCTCCTGCCGCTGCTGATCTTCGCTGTCGGCGGGGCAACTCAGCCGGCGTCAAAGGTGCGGATCGTCCTCGCCGGCGACTCGACGGTGACGGACAAGGCCGGCTGGGGCACCGGATTGGCGGCACTGCTGGGCGACGGCGTCGAGCTCCTGAACCACTCCCGCGGCGGGCGCAGCTCGCGCACATTCCGTGAAGAAGGGCTGTGGGAGAAGGTGCTCGCGACGAAAGCCGACTACGTCCTGATCCAATTCGGCCACAACGACGAACCGGGCACCAACCGCTCGACTGACCGCGAAACACAGTTCCCGCGCTTCATGCGCCAGTACGTGGAAGAAGCCCGCGCGGCGGGAATCAAGCCGATCCTGGTCACGCCGCTCGTGCGGCGGCAGTTCAAGGACGACGGCAAGATCGACTCCTCGCTGTCGCGCCACGCCGAGATCGTCCGAACAATCGCCAGAGAAATGGATGTCCCGCTGATTGAGTTGCACGATCGCAGCCTCGCCGTTTGCAACGCCCTCGGCCGCGACGCCTGCATCGCGCTGCTGTCGACAGAAAAACCAGACGGCGGCTACGACGGCACCCACCTTACGCCGGCCGGCGCAATGCTGATGGGCGCGATCGTCGCGGATGAGCTGAGGAAGGCCGTGCCGGAGCTGGCGCCGCACATCCGCCCGGTGCCGAAATCTGCCGCCGCCCCCTCAACCCGCCCGTCGACAACAAGCGCGTCCGCGCAGTGATATTTGTCGCTTCTCGCTCCGGAAAACGGCAACCGCGAAGGTCGCGAAGACGCGAAAGAAGACGCGAAGGAAATAGCATGCCGCCTTTGCTCCTTCTTGGCGACATTCTTCCCGCCGTCGCGATCTTCGGAGTTCGCTCCTCATGAACAAAAGAGGCTGATTCACCGCAGAGGCGCGGACATCGCGGAGGAAAAAGCGCGGAGAAATAATTTCTTTTCTGCCTCTGCGCCCTGTACCGTGAATCCATCTTGTTGGCGCGCTTACCCTTTTAGTGTATTGCTCGCCAAATGGTGCGTTGAGAACGCTTACGCCGCTTTCGGCAGGTATACGCGGACGCAGTTGCGGTTGGCGTTCTTGGCGTCATACAGCGCCTGGTCGGCGGCGGACATGATGGCGCTGAGGGTGGTGAGGTTGTGCGTGACGGAACGTTCGGCGACGCCGATGCTGAGCGTCGGCTGGCTTTCGAGGTGGGCGATGGCGGAGGAGAAATCGACGGAGGCGAACGCCTGGCGAAGCTTCTGCACGACCTGCTGAGCCTGCGCGACCTGCGTCTGCGGGAGGGCGACGGCGAACTCGTCGCCGCCGTAGCGGAACGCCATGTCCGTTTTGCGGAGCGTCATACGCACGCAGTCGGCGAAGGCGCGGAGCAGGTGGTCGCCGGCGGCGTGACCGTGCGCGTCGTTGATCTGTTTGAACCCGTCCATGTCGATCATCACGACCGACAGCGGCAGCGTGTGACGCGCCGCCAGCGCGACCTCGCGCTCGAGCAGGCTCTCCAGCGAGCGGCGGTTGTAGAGCCCCGTCAGCCCGTCCGTCATGCTCTGCCGCTCGGCCTCGGCCAGGTGGTTCAGCGTGATCAGGGTTGAACTGGCGGTGTTCACGTACGTCTGCGCGAGCTGCCGGGATTCCTCGGTCCACACGCCGTCCATCGGCAACAGCATGTGCACGAGCACCTGTGCTCTTCGGCCGACGTTGAAGGGGATGCAGTACGCCGGGTGCGCCGGCGGCAGCGTGAGCGATGCGTCCACCGCACAGCGCACGGGAGTGCACTCGTCTCGGAAGTGCCTGGGCAGACTCTGGCGGAGGCAGGGGCACAGGGCCGGTTCCATCTCCGCGACCGCCGCCTCGCTGCGCAGCAGCGCATCGGGCCAGGCCACCTTCACCTGGACCGGCGGGATCGACTCCGCCTCAGAGGTGATGATGGCCAGCCCGGCCAGTTGCAGCTCCCTTTGGAGGAAGTGGCGCAGCGTCGGATAGACCTGTTCGGGCTTTCCGGCGCCTTGAATGGTCTGCGAGAATTCGAGCAAACGTTGGATCGTGTTGGAGCGGGCGGTGAGATCGGCCTGGCGGCGGGTGGCGCCGCGCATGTGGCGCAGCAGGATGATGGCGAGGACGGCGGGCGTGGCCCAGGCGAGGAAGCGGACGGCGACCTCCGCGGGGCGGGTTACGATCTCGCGCCACGGCACCGCCAGCACGCCGGACAGGGCGACGGTCGCGCCAAACGCGGCCACTGCCGCAAAACGTCGCACCAATGTCTGGATCACCATCGCCTGGCTCACACGCCACGCTCGCTCGCGACCGAAGTCGCCGGTATCAACGCCACAGCCCTCCCCACAGCTATCGGCCAACGTCGGTAGTTGCTCTTAATCCCGCGGCTTAATACGCCTTTGCCAGAGCCCGGCCGCCTAAGCAATGCGCACTGGACCTGCGGTTGCCAAATCGGAGAAATCTGCATATCTTCTCATCGTGATTCCCACTCAATCGCCCATCCCGCAGGCACGTTCGACTTCCGCTGACCAGGAATTGGCCATCCTCACGGAAATCGGACAGATTCTCTCGTCCACATTGGAGCTGCGCCAAGCCTTCGGAAAAGTGATGCAAATCATTTCTGATAAGATGAATATGCATCGCGGCGCACTCGTGCTTCTCGACGAATCAACCGGTCGGCTGCGCACTGAGGCGGCAGTCGGATTGACCCCCGAAGACATGGAACGCGGCAAGTACGCGGTCGGGGAAGGAATCAACGGCAACGTGGTCGCCACCGGCCGCGCGCGCATCGTCCCGGACCTGCGCAACGAGCCCGATTTCCTCAACCGCACGAACCGGTTCACCCACGATGAGGCCGCCGGGCCGATCAGCTTCCTGTGCGTGCCGGTGCGCATCGAAGGCCGCACCATGGGCGCCCTCTCCGTCGACAAGCCGTTCATCAGCGAAGAGCAGCTCCACAGCGACCACGCCTTCCTAGACATCATCGCCGCCTTCCTCGCCCAGGCGATTCAGATCAACCGCATGGTCATGCGGCAGAAGGAGGAGCTGCTGGAGGAAAACGCTCAGCTGCGTGCCCAGGTGCGCGACCGCTACCGGTTCGAAAACATCGTCGGCGATTCGCCGGCCATGCACGAAGTTTTCGCCGTGGTCGGGCAGGTCGCCAACAGCCGGGCGACGGTGCTGCTGCTGGGGGAAACGGGCACGGGCAAGGAGATGATCGCCAAGGCGATCCACTACAACTCCCCCCGCCGCGAGAAGCCTTTCATCCGCGTCAACTGCGGCGCGCTCACCGGGACGCTGCTGGAATCGGAACTGTTCGGCCACGTGAAGGGCAGCTTCACGGGCGCCATCCGCGACAAGGCCGGGCGCTTCGAGGCGGCTGACGGCGGGACCATCTTCCTCGACGAGATCGGGACGATGGAGCCGCATCTGCAGGTCAAGCTCCTCCGCGTTCTCCAGGAGCGCGAGTTCGAGCGCGTCGGCGACACGCAGACGATGAAGGCCGACGTGCGCGTGATCGCCGCGACCAACGTCGACCTGCAGGAAGAAGTCGCCAAGGGCCAGTTCCGCGAAGACCTGTTCTACCGCTTGAACGTCGTGAGCATTTACCTCCCGCCCCTGCGCAACCGGCGCGAGGACATCCCACGGCTGATCGATTACTTCCTCGACAAGTACAACGCGATGAACGAGCGACGCCTGCGCCGCATCAATCGCGACATGCTCAACGTCCTGCTCCGCTACCCCTGGCCGGGCAACGTGCGCGAGCTGGAGAACGCGATCGAGCGCGCCGTCGTCCTCAGCAACGACGAAGATTTCACCGAGGAGCTGCTGCCCCTGTCGGTGCGCATGTTCGCCGCCCAGCGGCGGACGACGCAGTCGAGCGAATCGATTGAAAGCCTCACCAAACGCCTCAGCGACCAGGCCATCGCCGATTATGAGCTCCGCGAGGGCGAGATCTACCAGCTCGTGATCGACCAGGTCGAGCACGCCCTGATCGACAAGGCGCTGCACCGCTGCGGCGGCGTCAAAACCAAGGCCGCAGACTTCCTGGGCATCAACCGCAACACGCTGAACAAGAAGGTCAAGGACCTGAACATCGACGCGACGGATTGATAGAATTGGCGTCACCATGCCCATCACCCTCGCCCGGCAACGCCTGAAGCGCCTTTGGCAGAAAGGGATCGGCTTGCCCGGCGACAATGATAAGATCCTCGACGTTGCTCGGCGGCTGCGCGACCACGTCGATGCTCCGGTCCTGGGCGGAATCGCCGTGATCCTGCACGGTTACGCCCGCACGACGACCGATCTCGACTTCTACACCCCTGATCGTCGCGTGACGGACGAACAGTTGCGCGCCGGCGGAGCCGTGTGGGACTCCAAGCACCGCGAGCACGTCCTGGGCGCCGTCCGCATCCACACCGTCACGCCTGAAGATGCCGGCCACGTCGTCGCGAATACATCTGTGATTCAGGGCGTGCGCGTCGTGAGCCTCAAGGACCTGATCGCCATCAAGCTCCGCTGCGGGCTGGGCAACTTAAACCGCAGTAAAGATCTGGGCGATGTCGTGGAGCTGATTCGCATCATTCCCCTGGACAAGCGTTTCGCCGGTAAGCTCCCGCAGGACCTGCGGGCCGACTACAAGCGCCTCGTCGACGCCGTCCGCGCCGGCGAGCGCGAGCGCCGCGGCAAGCCGCGCTTCTAAGACCGAAAAGGCTGATTCACCCCAGAGGCGCAGAGATCGCAGAGGAAGAATGCGGAAGAGCAACATTTTTGCCTTTTCTGATCTCTGGCCCTCTTTCGCCTCTGCGACGAATGCATTCCCGCGTTGGCGATGTGCATCAGCGTGAGTGGATGGACCCCTCGCTGCCCGGCCAGACACGCACGTTCAGCGACGGTTTGCCCTTGCAGAACCTGACCCTCTCCGGCTCGACGGAGCCTGTCGCAGGCCGGAGGGAAATGGAACACGACCGATGATTCCAGTCGATCTTGCGCACCAGCTGGAACTCGCCATCCTCAAGCCCGAGGCGCTGTCGGCGGAGGTGCACAAAATTGTCACCGATGCGATGCGGTCTGGCTGCGCGTCGGTGTGTGTCGCGCCGGTGTGGGTGAACCGCGTGGCGCGGATGGTGGAGGGCTCGGGCGTGCGCGTCTGCTCGGCGGTGGGGTTTCCGCACGGGACGCACAAGGGGACGCTCAAGGCGATCGAGGCGACGAGCACCATCAAAGACGCGGCCGCGGCGATCGACGTGGTGGCGCACCTGCCGTTGATCATCGGGCTCGACTCCGATGCGGCCCGGGGCGAGCTGATCGAGATCGTGCGTGCCGCCCGCTCGACGCGCCGTGACATCGCGATCCACGTCGTTGTCGAATCGGCGCTGCTCGCGCAGCTTGGGGATCGCGCGGAGCGCGCGTTCGAGGTCGCCTGCCGCGCCGCCCGCGAGAGCGGCTGCGACGGCGTCGTCAGCGCAACCGGCTTTCATCCCGCCGGCGGGGCTACGATTGAGGCGATTGCAACGTTGAAGCGCTACGGCGAGTCGCTCACTATCAAGGCCGCCGGTAGCATCGTGGACGCCGCGGGGGCGCGACAGATGCTCGATGCCGGCGCCGATAGCGTCCGTATCGATCCGATTGCGGTTGCTCGAGAGGGAACGACATGAGACACACATCGACGGTCGCTTGCGGTTTCGCGATCTCACTCTGCGTCGCCGGCTGTGGCCTGAATCCCGTGCATCGTCCGGCGGCGCAGCTCGACCCCAAGCCGTACCTCCTGCACCTGCCGGGGATCACCGGCGGGTTTTGGATGCATGACAGGTATTGTCACGCGCTGAGCGCCGGCGGATTCGACGCCGAGACGGGCATTTACGATTGGACGGGTAGCCGCTTTCCCATCAGCGCGCTGACGCAGCGCGAGCGCAACATCGAGCAGGCGGAAAAGGTCGCCGCGATCCTCACCATGAAACACCGCGCCGCGCCGGAGCGCCCGCTGTATCTCAGCAGCGAGAGCGGAGGGGCGGGAATCGCGCTGTGGGCCCTGGAGCGGCTGCCGGAGGACGTGCACGTTGAAGGCGTCGTGCTCGTCTCGCCGGCCATGTCGGCGGGATATGACCTTACGCCGGCGCTGCGGCACGTACGGGGAAAGATGCTCGTGTTCCCGAGCAAAGCCGACGGGCTTGTGCTCGGCTTCGGCACTCTTTTCTTCGGCACGATGGACCGCCGGCACGACAAATCCGCCGGCCTCGACGGCTTCACCCGCCCCCCTTCGGGCGACGCGACCGAATACGCCAAGCTCGAGCAGCACCCCTACCGCGGGAAGATGCTGTTCAACTACGGCAACGGCGGCGGTCATGCGTGGGCGATGTACCCCCGGTTCGCCAGCGCGTGGCTCGCCCCCCGTTTGATCGAGATGGCCCGGAGCGGGGAAAATCGAGACGCGACGAAATGCTCCTCCGCGCAAGACCCCTCTCCGGCCTACGCTTCTCACGAATGAAGACGGCTGCCCTCGTATTGCTGTTGCTGCCGTTGCTCCTGCCGTGTGTGACGGGGTGCAACCACGCCAGCAAAGATCCGCGTGCCGCCGCCGATGACACCCGCGAGCTGGCCCCGCCTCCGCGGCCGTACCTGCTGCACCTGCCTGGCATCGGCGGGCACCGCTCGATCGACGACATGCTTACCCAGGGCCTCGTGCAAGGCGGAATGGACGCCGATGTCGAGATTTACGACTGGACCGACACCGGGCCGGGCCTCAGCGCGCTCTACTCCCGCCCCCGCCATCACCAGGAGGCGGGCATCGTTGCGCGTAAGATCACCGATCGCTTCCGCGCCGACCCGCGAACTCGCATCTACCTCTCCGGGCACAGCGGCGGCACCGGGATTGCGCTGTGGGCGCTAGAGCGCTTGCCGCCGGACGTGAAGATCGAATCGCTGCTGATGCTCGCTTCGGCCATGTCGCCCACGTACGACCTCTCCCCCGCCCTGCGCCACGTGCGCGCAAAGGCCTACGCGCTGCACAGCCCGCACGACCCGGTGCTCGGCATCGGCACGCGGATGTTCCGCACGATCGACGGGATCAAGAGCGACGCCGCCGGCCGCGTCGGCTTCGCCATGCCCCCAGGCGCCGACCCCAAGCAGTACGAGAAGCTCGTGCAAATCAGTTACGATCCGGCGTGGATCCCGCTGAGCCACATTGGTGACCACGTCGGCCCCATGATGCGCCCGTTCGCGCGCGAAATCCTCTCGCCGCTGCTGCGCACCGGGGTCCTGCGTCAGCTTGCGCGCACCGTCAGGCGGCCGGCCCCCGCGGCGACGACCACAGCTACGGTTCCGGAGTAACCCTGCGCTTCGCCCGTCCTCCAAGCGTCTGTCACGGATCGGAAGCGACTATCGTCCCGGACATCGTCTTGGTTGTTCCAGTCGGTTGTTGCAGTGGGAGTTGTCTGAGCGATTGCGGCCCCGGCGCCGCCGTATAGTCTGCGGCTGCTACTTCTTCTCCAGCAGCTTCGTCCCCTCGCGCTGCACCTCGCCGCGAACCTTCTCCGCGAACATCGCCAGAATCCATGGCAAGTCGATCGCCAGGTCCACCACCGATTCGCGCACGTCCACCCGTCCCGTCACCGCCTGTCCCATCACGGCCAGGCGGAAGTCCATGTGGTCGCCCGTCCAACGCTCATCGACCTGCGCCAGCCGCGCTGCGTGTTGAGTCTTCAGCCCCGCCAGCGTGTTCTGAATGCGCGTCCGCGCCTCGTCGCGCGAGAGGCGGTGGGGGATCGTGATGTTGATCGTTTTCGTCTGCACCGGCAGCCTGGTCCCTCGCGCGGCAGGCGGTTCATTCGTTTGGATCATCGAGCAGCGACTGAAGCCGGCTCCCAGCTCGTGGGGCAGACGGCTGATATCGTCTCGTCCACGCCAACTTGAACCGCCGCGGGGCATGCTACCAGAAAAGGCAGTGCTCGCCGATGCACCCTTGGCCTTCGGTCGGGTGAAACTTTCTCGCGATGACCCTCGCGACGAGGGAATTACTTTCCGCCGGGGCGCATCCTTGGCTGACGCCGCCCGTGCATTCCGCAGCCACAGCGTGCGGGGACCGGCCGCAGGCGGTATGATCCGCCCCCATGATCGACAAACCCTTCGCCCGCTGGTGGCTTCAGCGGGTGGCGCCATTCAAAGATGTTCCCCAGGAAAAGCTCGCCGCCGAGCGCGAGGCCATGGCCAGCCAGCAGGAATACAACCGCAACTACGCGGAATTCCTCAACGGCGCGGTCCTGCCCGCAATCGACGGGATGGTCAAGGTGCTCGGCGGGAACGACATCGTCCACCGTGTCAGCAGCTGGGGCAACCAATTGGCGCTGCGCGTTCACCTGGCGTGGCGGTGGGGCGAGCTGGTCATCATGCAGAGCCACGAGGACGCGGTCACCTTCGAGCACCACATCATCACCGAAGGGGAGAAGCGCGGCGACGACAGCGCCGAAGATCATTCGCACCAGTATGACCTCCGCGACCCGCTCCCGGGCGCGGTGGCCGAAACTGAACTCCAGTTCTTCCTCTCCCGGCTGGCGCAGGACCTGGTCGAACCGGAAGAAGAACCCGAAATCCCCCCGGGTGAGAAGCCGCCGGGTTAGCCGTTCCTGCTCCCTATCGCCGGCGGACCCCGCGAGCGAAGCGAGAGCTTTGCGCATCGTGTTCACAGTGTTCCAGAACGCGCACGATGCGGGGAACAAACAGGTCCGACCCGCGGCGAATGAGGGCGCCGGTTGTTCCAACGCGACACCGGAGACGGTAATGCCAAGGTACTTGTACTCAGCACGACTGTTCGCGCGCCGCTGATCCCTTCTCCCGGTACTCCGGGAGAAGTATCAAAAGAGGTTGATTCAGCGCAGAGGCGCGGAGCTCGCGGAGAAAAATGCGTGCGGCCCATGAAGACCAATGGGCACCGATTGGACGCCGAAACTCGGTGGCGGCTACACGGTCAGCGGGCAAAACTCAATCATCAACGATTCATCTCCGCCATCCGCCTGGCCAGATCCTCGCGGTCGAAGTCCGGCGGGATCTTCTCGTCGTGGTTGGCCAACATCTCCTCGACGGTGGGGGTTTTCGATTCGATGCCATCGTTTGGGATCTCGCCCCTGGCGATCCAGACGATGGCGTTGAGGACGGTTTTGCGCCAGTCATCGTGGGCCCAGTTCCAGTGGACATGGCCGCCGGTGGTACCGAAACCGCGGCTGCCGTTCGAGTTCTCGCTGACCCAGAGCACGTGCTCCTTCTGGTTTTTTCCAATCCCCTTACGCACGTCCGGATTGCCGGAATGGGGACCGTCGGGGCGCTGGCGCGTCTGATCGGGGGGAACGGCCGACAGGATCGGCGTGACCCCTTTCATTCCCTCGCGGAAGCGCATGTTGTAGTACCACTCATCGTTGGCCTCGAACGGTTTCACCCCGCGCGTGACGGGGTGATCGGGCATCCGGTCGAAGCGCGCGACCCAGTGCGGGTTGACTGAAAAATGTTGCTGAAAGTATCCACCGATCCATTTGAGCCAGAGCGGCCCGCCCTTCTCGGACGGGACTTCGACAGCGTAGTGGATGCAGCCGATGCCGACGCCCTTGTCGGACAGCGCATCCAGCGCCTGCGCATGCGGGAGGGCCATGTGCCGCTCGCCGCCATCGCAGTAAAGGACGACGGCATCGGCGCCGTCGAGGGCCTTGGCGTCACTTGGCAAGCCCTGGACGACAACCGTTTCGTAAGCGGGCTTGGCCTCCTTTAGCTTGTTGGCCAAGAGGGTGCAGCCGGCGAGGTGGTCGTGTGCGCCGAGGCCGTGGCTGGGTCCGCCGGCGAGGAACACGATCTTCTTCCGTTCCTGCCCCGACGTGGTGTCATCAGCGGCCCGCGCGGTGGGCGCGGCCAGAGCGAACAGCAGCGTGAGCGTTGCGGCGGCGCAGAAGGATCGACGCATGCGGGTTCTCCTGTGGTTGGGCAAGGGATCATACCGGGAGGGACAACCGGCCGCCCCAGCGATATTATCCCTGGCAATGAAGTTCACGAAGATGCATGGGATCGGCAACGATTACGTCTACGTCAACGGCTTCGCCGAGAAGGTGGCGGATCCGGGGGAGGTTGCGCGCAAGGTATCGGACCGGCATTTTGGCATCGGGTCCGATGGGCTGATTCTGATCCTGCCATCCGAGCGGGCGGATCTGCGCATGCGAATGTTCAACGCCGACGGCAGCGAAGGCGAAATGTGCGGCAACGGAGTTCGCTGCGTCGCGAAATATGCCTACGATCATGGCCTGACGAAAAACAACCCGATGCGCGTCGAGACCGGCCGTGGCGTGCTGACGCTCGAGCTGAAGACGGACGGCGCCGCAAAGGTCGAGCAGGTTACGGTCAACATGGGCGCCCCGATCCTGAACCTGCCCGACATCCCGGTCGTGCAAGGCGCCGCAGGCCGACAGGCGCTGATCAAGAAGCGCTCGGAGCACGAGTACGAGCTGGCGATGGAATACGATGGCTGGCCGGTCGTAGCGACGTTCGTCTCGACCGGCAATCCACACGTCGTGGTGTTCGTCCCCGACGTGCAGAAGCTCGATCTGGAGAAGATCGGCCCGCCGATGGAGCACTACGCCGCCTTCCCGAAGCGCATCAACGCGCACTGGGCGACGGTGACCTCCCAAAAAGAGGTTCGCATGCGCACGTGGGAGCGCGGCAGCGGCATCACCTGGGCTTGCGGGACGGGCGCGTGCGCGGTCGTGGTCGCGGGCGTGCTGACGGGGCGGCTCGAGCGCAAATGCCTCGTTCACCTGCCCGGGGGCGACTTGAGCATCGAGTGGCGCGACGCGGACAACAACATCTACATGACCGGCCCGGCGACCGAAGTCTTCTCCGGGGATTGGAACGGCTGATGATCGTAACACGCTGTCAATGGACTCCGCTGTTTGTCGCGCTGCTGGTGATGGCGTGCGGGTGCGCCCGCCGCGAGGGTCCATCGAACACGGGTGAGGCGAACGCCGTGCGCTGGTCGGTGCGCATGGCCGATTCCACGATGGCGCGGCACCCGAACCCCGCGCTGATGGAAGACCCGGAGCCGGAGTGGCGGTACTCGTCCTCGTTCGCCGTGCACTCGATTGCGCGGCTGGGTGTCGAGACGGGCGAGCGCAAATACATCGATTACGCGCGGCGGTATATGGAACCATTCATTGACGACGCGGGGCGGATCGTCACGGACACGTATGACCCCAGGAAGTACCGCCTCGATGACATCGTGCCTGGCCGCGTGCTGCTGCTGCTGCATCAGCAGACCCGCGATCCGCGCTTCCTGGTGGGCCCGCGCCAGCTCATCGAGCAGCTGAAGACCCAGCCGCGCACGAGCGACGGCGGGTACTGGCACAAGCAGATCTATCCGCACCAGTTGTGGCTCGACGGCATCTTCATGGACTGTCCATTTATGGTCGAGTTCGCGGCGCGAACGAATGAGCCGGCTTGGCATGACGAGGCGGTCAGGCAGATCCTCACCATCGCCAGACACACGCATGACCCCAAGACCGGCCTCTATTACCACGGCTGGGACGAGAGCCGCACACAGAAATGGGCCGACCCGCAGACCGGGCGATCGCAGAACTTCTGGGGTCGGGCGGTGGGGTGGTATGCGCTGGGGATCATCGAGACGCTGCGCACGCTGCCGGCGGATCACCCGCGCCGCGAGGAAGTGCTGAACGTGTTCGGGCGATTAGCCGACGCGATCGCCAGGGTGCAGGATGCGGATACAGGTCTGTGGTGGCAGGTGCTCGATCAGCCGAAGCGCCAAGGCAATTACCTGGAGTCGTCGGCGTCGAGCATGTTCGTGTATGCGCTGGCCGCGGGCGCGCGGCTGGGGTACCTCGACGCCAAGCACGCGGACGTCGCGCGGCGCGGCTATCGTGGGATCATCGAGCATTTCATCGAAGTGGATCCGGCAACAGGTCACGTCAGTCTAAAAGACACCTGCCAGGTCGCGGGCCTCGGCGGAAATCCGTACCGGGATGGGTCGTACGCGTACTACATCAGCGAGCCCCGCGTGGCCAATGATCCCAAGGGCGTTGCGCCGTTCATCCTGGCAGCGATGGAAATGGAAGGCCGCTGAGCGGGAAGCTCCAAACCGCGAAATCCAAATCCCAAACAAGCGTCAAGGAAGAAACGGGAAATCAAGGAGAACGCGTGTCCGGCACATGTTCTTCTTTTCCCGTTGCCGTTTGCCTGGAATTTGGGATTTGTCTTTTGGAGCTTTCTACAAAAGGTATCTCGCCCGATTCACCGCCCATTGGCCGAACCGGTCGAGATAGGGGCGCTTGCGCCATTCGGTGGGGAGAATGCGCCTGGCGAAGCGCACGTCGTGCTCGAAGAGGTCGTGAACTTGCCTGCCGAACTCTCTGGACTTGACCAGGGCGGAGATTTCGAGGTTGTACTCGATGCTGCGGTAGTCGAGGTTGGTCGAGCCGATGGCCACGCGCTCTTGATCGACCAGCAGCGTCTTGCCGTGCAGCACGACCGTCTGCCGCTCGTAGATTTCGACCCCCGCCGTCAGCAGCGTCTCATAGAAGGAGCGGGCGGCGGTGATGAGGAGCTTGACGTCGCACTTGGAGGGGAGCATGAGCCGGACGCGCACGCCACGGCGGGCGGCGGCGCACAGCTCCTCGATCAGGTCATCGGGCGGCGCGAAATATGCCATCGTCAGCTCGATGCTCTCGCGCGCGCCGGCGAACAGGTCGTGGACCAGCGGGGTCACGTGGCTGCGCGCGCTGGGAACGGCCGCCATGATCCCCAACTCGCCCTCTTCAAAGCGGCAGTTGTGCAGCAGCTCGGCCCGGGAGATGCGCCCGCCGTGGATCACGTAGTTCCACGTTTTGGCGAATGACTGGAGAAAATGCCGCGCACCCGGACCCACGATGCCCATCGCGTTGTCGCGCCACAGCTCGCAGTGCGACGTTTTGCTCCGCACGACCCACGATCCCGCGTACTCGCCGCCCAGGTTCAGCCCGCCCAGGCCGGCCGCGTGGTCGTCGATGATCAGCAGCTTGCGGTGGTCGCGATTGAACGGACGCCAGCTGTATCGGGTTTCCCACGGGCGCAGCGGGTGAAACTCCTGCACGTTCACTCCGGCGCGGCGCATGCGGCGGAAGATGGCGCGGTCGGTCGCGATCGAGCCGAACGAATCGTAGATCACATAGCAGCGTACGCCTTTCTGCGCTTTTCTGCACATCAGCTCCGCGAACGCGCGACCGGTGTCGTCGTTGCCCCAGATGTAGACCTGAAGGCAGATGCGCCGCTTGGCGCCGACAATCGCCTGATACGCGGCGTGGAGGGCTTCACCGTCCTTGTAGAGCTGGAGCCGCGTTCCGTCGCAGAGGAAAACCGGCTGAGGGACGGTCCAGCCGTCGTCGTCGCTGCCCGGCGCGAGGTTCACGCCGCTGCTGGTCCCGCCACCCTTGCCTTCGCACAGTTCGGCAGCGATGACGCTGCGGTCCGTGGCGGGCGTGAGCTGCTCGACAGTGTCGGCGGGGGTCATCGCTGGATAATAGTCCAACCCGCGCGGCGGGGGAGCGTGGATTGACGAAGAACCCCCTCATCGCTCACCGATCAGCCGGAAAAACGCGCCAAATGTGCTGTTTCCTCCGGCTCATCACAGAAAGCTGATAGCCGACCACCATCCCGCTATAATCCTCCGTTCGCTTCTCTTCCGCATCAGACAGGATTGGATTTCATGGCATCGTTGCAACGAGAACAGGTGATCGCCGCGCTGCGCACCGTCCAGGACCCGGAGCTGTTCAAGGACATCGTCACCCTGAACATGGTGAAGGACGTGAAAGTCGACGGCTCCTCGGTCGAGGTGACGGTCGAGCTGACCACCCCCGCTTGCCCCCTGAAGGAGGTCATCGAGCGCGATGTCACCGCCGCCCTGCGCAAAGCGGGTGCGGAGAACGTCAAGCTGAACATGACAGCGAATACGCGCGGCGCCGCAGGCCCCAGGCGCGACGCGCTGCCGCAGGTGAAGAACGTGATCGCCGTCGGCGCGGGCAAGGGCGGCGTGGGCAAGAGCACCATCGCCGTCAACCTCGCCGTCGGGCTGCAGCGCTGCGGCGCGACGGTGGGATTGATGGACGGCGACATCTACGGCCCGAGCATGCCCACGATGCTCGGCATCCGAGGGCAGCCCCCGGTCGTCCGCGGCAACAAGATCCTCCCGCACCACGTGCACGGCATTCACGCCATCACCATCGGCTCGCTCGTCGAGCAGGAAAAGCCGCTCATCTGGCGCGGCCCGATGGCCCATGGCGCGTTCAAGCAGCTGCTTCTCGACAACACCGAGTGGCCCGAACTCGACTACCTCGTCGTCGACCTCCCCCCGGGCACGGGCGATGTCCCGCTGACGCTCTGCCAGCTCCTCCCGCTCACCGGCGCGGTCGTCGTCGCCACGCCGCAGCAGGTCGCCCTCGACGATGCGGTTCGCGCCGTCCGCATGTTCCAGCAGCTGGGCGCACCAGTCCTGGGCATCGTGGAGAACATGAGCTACTTCATCGCCCCCGACGGAACCGAGTCCGACATCTTCGGCCGCGGCGGCGCCGAGCAGGCGGCGCAGCGCTTGAACCTCCCGTTTCTCGGCGCTATCCCGATGTTCACCGAGCTGCGCGTCAACAGCGACGCCGGCACCCCCACGAAGAACTTCGAGGGCCATCCGCGCCTCAAGAGCGCGCTGGAGCAGCTGGTGAAAAACCTGGGCGGCGAAGTGAGCAAGCGGAACCTCGGCCCGGCCGGGCCGGAGCTGACCATCACGTAAGACATCGCGCGGTACGGCGGCGGACTGCTGTGTTCCCTCGCTTTGCTTTGTTGCCGGTGAACCTCGGCCGCCACTGTTCATGCGGGATCAGGGGGGCGTGAGGGGGCGCAGGATGTTTGTTATCCTCCGCGCATGCGAGTCGGGATCATCGGCTTCGGGCGGATCGGCGCCGAGCACGCGGAGTGGTTGAAGGCGGCGCAGGGGGTTGATGCGGTTGCCGTGGCCGACATCACGCCGGCGCGGCGCGAGCTGGCGCAGTCGCGCGGGCTTGAGACCTATGACAGTTACACGGCCCTCCTCGCCGATCACCGCATCGACGCCATCCTCGTCTCCTCCGCCACCGCGATGCACTTCGAGCACGCCTCGGCCGCGCTGGCGGCCGGCAAGCACGTCATGGTCGAGAAGCCGATGGCGCTCGACCTCAAACAATCCGCCGAGCTCGTGCGCCGCGCGAACGAGGCCGGCCGCGTGCTCAGCGTCTTCCACAACCGCCGGTGGGACGTCGACTACCTGACGGTGCTCGACGCCGTCCGCCAGGGGCGCTTCGGGCGGTTGATCAACGTCGAGAGCCGCATCGGCCAATGGGCGAGCTGCGTCGGCCCCGCCGCCAAGGAGTGGCGGCCGCAATGGCGCAACGAAGCCAGCTTCGGCGGCGGGGGGCTGTACGACTGGGGCAGCCACTTCATCGACCAGCTCTGGCAGCTCATGCTCCCCGCCAAGCCCGTGCGCGTCTTCGCCCAGCTGCGCGGCAACGTCTGGACGTGCGACTGCGATGACTTCGCCCGCGTGGTGATCGATTTCGACGATGAAGGTGGTCGGGGAACTGGTGGGGGAAGTGGTGGGGGAACCGGTGGGGGGACTGGTGGGGCGAGTGGTGGGGGAAGCGGCAGGGGCGGGCCGGTGGGAATGGTCGAGATCAATACGACGACCACGCGCCCGCTCCCGCGCTGGCACATCGACGGCACCGCCGGCTCGGCCGAGAGCCCCTACAGCCTCGCGTTCGACCTGGACGCCTGGGCGAAGCTGGACTTCACCCCCGCTCCCCGATCCACCCCCGAATCTTCCGATGCTGCGCTCACGACGACCGCGCCCCTCCCGCGCGCCGCCGGTGTGCTCACCGAAAGCCACATCTGGCAACAATTCGCCGCCGCCTGCCGCGGCGAGGGTGAGCCGGCCGTCATCGCCCACAGTGTCCTGATGACGATGTCCCTCCTCGACGCCGCCCGCGAGAGCAGCCGAACGGGCACGGCCGTCGACCTGGCTCGGTAACCTCACCCGCCCGGCGACGCCACGTTCCTCAGCCGCCGCTTGAACATCGGATACCGCGCTGGGTTGAGGTACTGCTTCACGTGGCCAAACGCGCGGAAGCTCGGCCAGACCTTCCGCATCGCCTCGACGTCCAACGGGTCGAACGTTCGCACCGTTGTCAAATCGAAGTAGAGCGCCCCGCCATAGCCGCCGATCGGGCGCTCGAACTTCTCATCACGGAGGAACAGGCCGCTGGCGATGACGTGCGCGCGGTACTGGAACAGCACGACCGTGCCGGGTTCGGCATTCAGCCCCGAAGAAGGGTACCGGTATCGCCCGCCGCCACGCGGGCAGGTCGCGCAGGAAGCAGCCGGCCTGCACGTCCTCGATGCGCCGGCCCCGGAATCCGGCGGCCCTCATGACCCCCCTCGCCTTCGCCGCCGGCCGCCGTCGCCGGCCGAGGCGGCGTGTTACGCCCGGGCGTAGCGGCGGATGGTGTCGCAAACCCTCTCCCACGGGGTGCTGGCCTTGATCAGGTAATCCTGCGCGCCCAGCCGCCGGGCCTTCTCCATCTCCGCGGGATCGGTGTTGGCGCTGTAGAGAATGACGGGGATGTCCGCCACCGCCGCGTCAGATCGGATCGCCCGCAACACCTCAAGCCCGTCCATGCCCGGCATCATCTTGTCGAGGATGATCACTTGCGGACGGGTCTTCTGAAGCAGGCTCAACGCGGCCGAGCCGCTGCTGACGGCGATTGCTTCAAACCCACGCCGCTTCAGCAACCGTGTGAGGATCGAGCCGGTGTCGAGGTGATCCTCCACGATCAAGATCATGAATTTCGGAACTGAGGAAGGGTATGCCAGCCTCGGCCGGAGGAATTCTCCACCGCTCCCATTCCCCGCTGAACCCACCGCCGCGGGATTGCGTAGCATGGATAACACGTGGGGCGGAGGGAGCCGGGGCATGGAAGAAGCCAAGGGTTGTGTATTGCTCGTCGAGGACGATGAGATGACGCGCAAGGCGATGGTGCGCCTGCTGCGGATGGCCGGGCTGATCGTGCTGGCCGCGTCCTCGGTCGCCGAGGCCTGCCGGATGCTGGCGGCCGCCGCACCGCCGCCCGATTGCCTGCTGGTGGACCTGCAGTTGCCCGATGGGTGCGGCAGCGATGTCATTGCCGAAGCACGCCGCGCGCGGCTGGCGGGGAAGGTGGTGATCCTCAGCGGGTCGCTCCTGCCGCCGGAGGCCGTCGGCATCGAAACCCGCGTGGGCGCCGACGCGATCTTCATGAAGCCCGTGAACCCCCGCGATGTGCTCGAGTGGGTCCGAGCCCACTGCGTCTGCGAGCCAATTCCATCCGCCGCGCACGCATAGATGCGCGGCTCGTCGCCCGCTTACGCCGCCGCCCGCGCGTCGCCGTCGCTGTCGGCCGCCGCCGCGTCGGCGGCGAGGAACGCGTCGATCCCATCCGGAAAATTGAGCCGCGCGTGCTCGCCGAACAGCTCGCTCGCCGCCTCGTCGTACGCCTGGGCGGCGGCGATCTCGTCGCCGAAGTAGCCCAACCGCCGCGTGACTCCACCCTTCTTGATCCTCGCGAACCAACGTTCCCGCCGCGTCTCCCAACAGACGCCCTTGAACCGCGACGTGCACGGCCGACCGCACCACGTCGCCTGCTTCCGGTGGTTCGCATGCGTGTCGGTCAGCGTCCGCACCACGAGGTTGGCCCGCCGGCAGTCGAGCGGGTCATCATTGCGGTGGCCGATGTGGAACTCGTCGGCGTTGGCGGTGACGCCCATCACGACGTAGTGCAGACGGATGTTTTCGCTGGGGATCATCGTCTGCACTTCCCCGCCGCGGCCCGTGACGCTCGCGGCGAATCGCCACCGCCGCTTCCGCACGACCGCCGCGGCATCCGCGTCGATCAGTGCTTCGCGTCCTTCGGCCGTCTCGCCGCTGAGCGGCACGCGATAAACCCCGGCCCGCCGCGGATCCGGATACGGCAAGGCGACGATGCCGCATCGGCGCAAGAGCCGCGCGACGTCGGCCAACGGAATCATGGCCCCTCCGTCATCCGCCTCCGTCGTCCCGACGGCGGCGGCGGTGGCGGCGGCGGGGGGCAGCCACCCGAACCGTTCCCACCGCTCCCAGACGGTGGGGATGACATCGAACAACTGTCTCGCCGTCTCGCGCGGGATCGTCTCGCCACCGTGTTCCGTCCCCTCGCCGCCGCACTCCGTCGCCTCGGCCGCCTCCGCCGCGGCCCGCCGCAGTTCTCGCTCCAGGCCGCGCCGGCGCAAGCGCTCGGCGCGTTTGCGATCCGCGGCGCCGTCCATGCCGCGCCGCGCCCGGCCCATCGCGTCCTCGCTCGAAACGCGGTCGGGGAAGTTCACGTAGGCGTGCGCGCCGAACAGCACGCGGGCCGCGTCGTCGTACGCCTGCGCCGCCGCGACCTCCTCGTCGAACCGCCCGACGTGAAGGTGGGTCTTGTCCTTCACGATCTGCACGATCCACTTGCCGCGCCCGGCGTCATGGCTGACGCCCTTGAACCGCGACGTGCGCGCCGTCCCGCCGCGCGTGTCCGACGGGCGGCTGGCCTGGACCACTTCCGCCAGCGTCCGCACCACGAGGTTCGCGCGACGGCAGTCCAGTGCGTCGCCGTTGACGAAGCTCACCCGCGTCCGCGGATCGGTGACGCCTACGATCATCCGGTGCAGCGGCAACTGCCGCCCGACGGTCGCGAGCACCACGACGCCGGCAACCCGGCTGCCCTCGTCGCTGCGGGTTGACCAGTTCCAGTTCCGCCCCCGGACGACCGGCAGGTCGGCCTCGTCGATCAGCACTTCGCGGGCCGCGACGTAGCCTTTCAGCGGGACGCGCCATACGCCCGACCGGTCCGGGTCGGGGTAGGGCCGCAACCGGTTCACGGTTTCGTCCGACGGCTTGCGCAGCCGCGCCGATTCGGACCGCGTGCGCACGAGCAAGTTCGCGCGGCGGCAATCCAGCCGGTCGCCGTTCGCGTGCGCCACCAGCATCCGCGGGTCCTCGATCCCCAGGATGACGCGCCCGAGGGACGGCTTGGGCGATCTGCCCATCCCCAGGACCACCGACCCGGCTTTCGGCGTCGCCGGCTTTCCCGGCGACCAGTTCCACCGCTTGCCGTTGACGAGCGGCAGGTCGGCCGCGTCGACGATCGCCGCCAGCCCCGCGTGCTTGCCGCTGACGATCGGCATGCGCCACCAGCCGGGTCGATCGGGGTCGGGGTAGGGCTCGTACGGTGCGGCAATCGGCGGCGTGAGCATGGCGTGTTTTCCTCCCGTGGTCATTCCCACTTATCGGACAATTGCCCCCGCCCTCCGCAGCCCCCAGCCGATGCCCGCGCCCCCACCCGCCCGCTTTTCCGCCCCGCCCGCCGACCCGCCGACCGCGTCCCGGCCCGGGCAGGGCAGCCCCTTCAAGCCGATCGGCATGCCCTTAAAACCTTCCGACATGCGGGAAGAAACTTCCTGCATGCACTTAGCCTCTCACTGCATTCCCTTAAAACCTTCCGACATGCACTTAGCCTCTAAGTGCATGCACTTAGAACCTTCCGACATGCCCTTAGCCCCCGGAGGGCTGCTATCGGACCCGGATTGGATCCCGGTTGAAGCTCCCGACATGCCCGTTGCGACAAAGGGCATGCACTTAGAAGCTAACTGCATGCCCTTAATGAGGTTGGGCGTGTCGATCGACTCCGCAAGAGGTCCGCCAAACGCGGAATTATCGCGCCGGCGGGCGGTGAGGGTGGGGAGGGGGGGATTATGGGAGCGCGGAAGCTGTTCGCGCCTACAAGCTCTCTCCGGCAAGCACCCGCCCATTTATTCAGTCGGCGAGATGATCTGCTCGTCCGGCCGTGCCCCGCGATTCGGAAACAGTTCCCGGATGGCCTGACTCTCCGGTAGGTCGTAAAATTCACCATTGATGTACGCCCCATCTTCGGGGCTGATAGCCCAAAGTCGACGAAGTGCATTTTCGACGGCCCGGTCATCCTCGCCACCGATGATCGACGTTCCGGCCAACAGTCGCTCAACGCTCGTTACAATAGTGTCATGAAGCCGCTTCTGCTCGCGATCGGAAAACTGCACACTCGGGATGGGCAGCGTCGAAATGCGCTCGTGGGTAAGCTTTGCATGCGCTTTCGCCGGATCGATTTCACCGAACCGCTTAAATACATAGTACGCCATCGACCGTGATAGAAAGGCCCCGAGGACGTACTCGTGCCGATAGCCTTGCGCAAGGTACTGCGGCTTAATGCGGTAGACGTAAACTGATTGCGGGCATCTGGCCCCGGTTATGTCCAGCGTCGCAAACAACCCCACTCCCGCCTGTCGCAGCAGAATCTTTGGCGGCGTGTACAGGAACGCCGGCTTGTACCGGAATCCAGATAGACCCAGCCGGAGCCATTTATTTGGCTGTACCCGCTGATACCGTCTGCGAATATCATCCCCGTCGATAAATGGCACGGACTGCCCGTTGGATGAAGGGACGGCATCCACCAATCGGACCAGTGTTACATGCGCCTGTCGTAACGTGTGCCCGCACGACGGACACGCCTTGTCCTCGTAACCACCACCCTTTCGCTTCTCACCGGGCGTCGTTGGGGCAAGGCAGCCTGGACATTCCCACAGAATCCCACTCTTGTTGATCTCCTCGCCACGTCCCCGGAGGCAGAGTTGATCAACCCGACAACTTCGCCCGACCATGGCTTCCATAATGCGGTCATCCCGAATGCCTCGAAACAACTCGATTTCCGCTGTCTCGCTGGCTGCCGAGCGCGACAGCGGGATGAGTCGCTTGCGCCGTTCCTCAATCTGAGTGAGTGGAACCTCGCCCCTTATCGCTTTCTGGCGAAGATCGCCAGCAACGATGGCACAGATAGCGTCATGGTGAAGAAGGGCCTGACCTCGCCGCGCTTGAAGCAGTACGGTGCCCATTCGCACACGCTTGCCGAACCAGTCGGGTCCTAAGTTGTGAACTTTCTCGATGGTGCTCGTTGCGAACAGCAGGCGGCGAATCGCAGCCTTCTCCGGATAGAGGAAGCTATCGGGTAGCACAAGCGCGAGGCGGCCACCGTCCTTCAATGCGCGGATACCCAGCGCGACGAATAGTTCCCATGAATCCCAATCGACGTCAGGCTCTAAGCCCAACGCTAATGCCGCCTCAGTTCGCCTCGCCTTCGTAACCTCACCACCCCAAGGAGGGTTACCAATGACCAGATCGAAAGAGCCGGGTGTGGCATGCAACAGCTCGAAGATATTTGCCACGTCCAAGCTGTCGGCTGCGACTAAACTTGTGCTTAGGTCTGGTACTTTCTCACCTTTTTTGGCCGAGCGCAGCCACAACGCCAGCTTGGCGATCTCTACGGCCTGCGGGAACAGGTCCGCACCAGCCAAGCAGTCGCGAAGCAGTGTCGCTTTATTGATCGATTGCACCGACTGGAATAGGTCGGGCGCGGTGCCTGCGCGACTCATAAGCACGTCAAGCGACTCACGCAAGTGCCAGAATTCCTGTAGCAGCTGCTGATAAGCAGAGACCAAGAATGCACCCGACCCGCAAGCGAAGTCGACGATGCGCAGACTTACCAAAGTGTTTAGCCTTTGTCGCAATGAATCAGTTAGTGCTGCCTCCTCGTCCGCGATCGGTGCAACCTCATCGAGGACAGCTGACATGGCACTTGCAGACAGAAAATCGGAGAGGATGCTGGTAGTGTAAAAGATGCCGCTTCGCTTTCGCTCGCGGAGCTTCTCTGCCAATGACCGCTCCTCATCTGCGCCGAGATCATGGAGGTCTGAAAGGGACTCCTCGAAAATGTGCCCGAGCAGGTGCTCGTTCAGCTCGGACCAGAAGTCGTATTCATGCAGTCCCCACACCCCTTGAATCCGGCGTGGCTCGCCACGGGGATCTGTCGCCAAGTACACACGCGCATGCAGTTCGTCAGGCAGATCGATGTAATCGATGATCGCATGCTCTTTGAATAATTCACCGTTGTACCCGGTGACGTTCAGTCGACTACCGGGTGGGCTCCCGGCATCGATCTCGCGAAAGAAAAGCTTCAGGTTGGCGTAGACCTTCGTCGAACTACCGCCTGGCAGATTCCACGCCGCATCGGTAACGCGCGCAATCGTCCCATCCTGAATCAATCGCTGAGGATGATCTTCGCAGTAGTAAATAAAGAGGAGGCGATCAAGAAGGCGCTGCGTCGCTTGCAGAAGATCATCGCGTGATGGGCGTGAACTCAGAACAGTTGCAGCGTTTTTGATCGCATCGAAAAGATCAAGGCGGATTTTGTAGTAGACCTCGTAAAAGCTCTCGCGTATTTCGAGCTGTCGCCCCGCGGATTTGTCGAACAGGAGAGCAACCTGAGACTGTTCGTGTGCCGCTATTAGGTATTCGTGGTTGAGGAGAAACCACAACCTCCGGAACTGTGCTGTGGTCTGCCCCGTCACATCCACACATTGTTCGAGGTCAATCTCTTCGAATTCGCCCTTTGACTCGACCGAGTAAAGCCTCACTACGCGCATGTCGCTGATAAGCACCCATCGCACGCCAAGTATCCGACTTCCGTAACTAAACCCTTGGTCTACAGGGCTCTCGTTTCGATAACCCGGCTGCGGTAGATCCAAGGCAGTCCCCGGAGACTTCAACTCTAGAACCGCCGTAAACCGGGCGCTCGTCGCTGTGAACTCACCCAATGCGGCATCTGGCGTGCGATCAATCTGCGTCAAGCGACGGGGGGGCTTGTGGTACACCGTTGCCCGATCGATTTCGTGAGGCGGATAAGACGTATACCCGAGGACTCCGCACAGAATGTCGGTGATGAACCTCCCTTCGAGACTGGACTCCGTGGCGTCAGTGGTCCGAATCGCGTCGACCCACCTCTTGATCGTGCGCGCGTGAAGGTCCTCATTGGGAATGTGGGTTTGGCTATGATCCGCGAGGTATTTCTCCAACAAGCGTGCTTCAAAGAGGTACCCCTTGCCTGGACCACCGCCGAAGAGCGAGAGTTGATAGCCTCGACGCATTGTAAGGACCGTTCGCTGCCAACCGGGTGCGGGCACCGCGAGCGATCGAAGTGAACGCGGCGCTGCCCGTCGGCGAAGAGTATCGCATCTTGAGTGAGTGGCAAAGGAGCCAGGGCGCAGTGCATGACGGGCAGGCAAAAAGTCTATTGATCCCCCGGATGCAGCGAGGTTGGGACGAATCATCAATCGGTTGAGCACCCAAGTTAGTCGACCCGTGGTCGTGCCCGTCCTCCGCGCCTCCACGGTGAACACGTCTCCTCCCGCGCGGATGCTCCCCGCAAAATTCTGCGGCGCGGATTCATGCTCCGCACTGCAATCGCCCGATATCTTCTCCCGTCAAATCAGTTCCCGGCGATTTTCGCCGGACGGCCTCATAGGTGGTCATGCGTCGCGGATGGTCGCGGCTGCGTGGGTCGGGGCCGAGCCGTTGTGCAACAACACAGCAGAGGAGTACGTCATGCCACGGGATTACATCCCCAGCAGCGATGCGGGCAAGCTGGCGTTCGGGAACAACATGGTCGATCTGATCACCCCCGATCCGGTTGTCTGGGGCCTCACGGCGGCGATCCTCGCGACCCTGAGCGGGCGCGTTTCGGACTACGGGACCAAGCTGGCCGCGGCCACGGAGCCGGCGACCAAGAGCCGCTCGAACACGTACGCGAAGAACCAGGCCCGAACCCTGATGGTGCAGTACATCCGCGACGTGATCGTCCCGGCGATCCAGGGGACGGCGACGGTGACGGACCAGATGAAGTACGACATGGGCCTCACCGTGCGCGGCGCCAACCCGCCGACGCCCATCAATGCGCCGACCGAGGCGCCGATGTTCGAGGTGTTGTGGGTGAAGAACCGGCTGATCGGCGTGAAACTGCACGCGGTGGACTCGACCCGTCGCGGACGGCCCGATGGCGTGCAGGGGTGCAGCGTGTGCATGTACGCCGGGCCGCTGCCGTTGCCGACCGACGTGACGGCCTGGACGACAATCGGCGAGTCGACGCGCACCGGTTTTGAAGTCGAGCTGCCGGCCAGCATCGCTCCCGGGACGCAGGTTTATCTGGTTGCATTCTGGAAATCCCCCCGGCTGATGAGCGGCCCGCCCAGCGCGCCGGTGAGCGTGTACATCGGCGGCGGCGTGCAGCAGGCGGCGTAGGTTCACGTTAAAAGGTAAAAGGCGAAAGGAAAAAGGGAGCGCTCAGCGCTTCTTTGTACTTTCGCCTTTTTCTTTTTGGCTTTTACCTTGTGCCTTCCCCCCTCTCCCATGCCCGTCAACGTCCCCCTCATCCCGTTCATCCGCAGGCGGCGGCGTCCGAAGATGGTGACGCCGCCGGCGGCGCTGATGCTCGTCGCGGCGGAGTATGACTCGGAGGTGAGCGTCACGCTCACGTTCGATCGCGCAATTGATGTCGCGGGGCTGGTGGGAAGTGCGATCGTCGTGGAGGACGCCGGCGCCGGGCTGCGCTTCGAGGCGACGGGGCCGGTGACCATCATCAATCCGCAGACGGTGCGGATCGGGCTGGGCGAGACCGGGCCGTCGGGAACGGCGGACAACATCCTCAATGCGTCGGCGGGGAGCGGGATTGTGGCGGTGGATGATGGGGGGATGTGGGCGGGGGTGAGCGATTTGGTGTTGCCGTTTCCTTAATCAGTAGGCAGTAGGCAGTAGGCAGCGGGCAGTGAAATGCACGAGATTGCTTGCACATCTTCGGCGGTTCAGTTGCCCGCGCCGCGCGTTCCCATCGCCATTCGCCCGGCGACGATGAGCGACCTGCCGTTCCTTGACGCGATGCAGAAGCTGCACAACAAGGCGCTGGGGTATTTTCCGACGAAGCAGTTTGAGGGGTACATTGAGGCTGGCGCCGTCTTGGTTGCTGAAGCAAGGCACGAAGGCACGGAGGCACGAAGGCACGAAGGGGGTGAGGAGGCAAAGAGCGGGGA
>DASYWJ010000074.1:0-7599 GCA_035936155.1 Tepidisphaeraceae bacterium
GCATGGCGCGTCGTGCGCCATGCATGGCGCGGAGCTGCCGATTGGTTATCCGGACGTGAGCCGGCGGGCAAAACCGCATTGGTGCGGCGATAACGGGCTCGGACGTGGGAGGCGGCGCCTTTGGCATTCTCGGACCAGCCGGACCCAATCATGTTCGCGGCGCACGGCGTTCTCCGGTTAAGCGGCCCAGGCGATTGGTCGAAAGTGATCCAGGAAGTTTCGCGGGGCTCGCCACGCGCAAGACGGGCACGATTCAGTTCCCCGACGACGTGGCCAGCGGATCGACGGCGTGGGTGTCTGCGGCCTGGCTCTCGCGCCGCTGCAAGACCAGCCCGCGCGCGGTTTGCGTCACCATCCGTGGCGGACCCGTTGTCGTGGCCAGCGCGTAGCGCCCTCCGGGACGCCGCGCGGGTCAGCGGTTCAATCCAGCTTCGTGCGAATCATCACCTTTCGCGCCAGCGCATCCTGGCAGGCGCGCGTCAGCTCATCCAGCTCGTCAGCCCACGCGAGGTACACCGGAATCTTTGCGAAGGTGACGGTCTGCCACGTCCCGTTGGGGCGGAGGTACTCATCGGGCACCTGCACGCAGGGCACGCCGTCGGCGAGGAGCTGGCCGCCGGTCCACTCGAAGGTCTGGGCGGTGATGTGCTCGAAACCGGTCCACTGCAGGGCGTCGGCGACGTCGGTGGCGATGGCATCGACCAGGTGCAGCCGCCCGCGGCCGGCGACGAGCGTGGGGGCGGTGGCGACGAAGCCGATGTTGTCGTCGTCGAAGTTCACGAAGTGGCCCCAGTCCTTCACGATCTGCCCTTCGGGGCTGAGCAGCTGCGGAAAATGTAAGAGGCCTTCGAGGTCGATCCGTTCCAGCGGACGGCCGACGTCGATGTACGGGCGGTGGTGACCCTTGGCCATGTCCTTGAGGATCTCGGCTTCGCGGAGCACCTCGAGCGGGTCGAACTCGGCGGCGGCGCGCGTGAACATCCGGAGGTGATGTGGGAAATCGAACTCGCGGTGAAGCACGAGGGAGACGAGGTGATAGAGGTTGTACGTCACGCGATACGGTTCGGGCGAATCGCCGACGTGGAGTTCGAAGGACATAGGTCTGGTCCCTTCTCCCTGCGGGAGAAGGTAGGATGAGGGGGTATCAGCGTGCGAACGGCAGTCGACTACCACGCCCCCTCACCCCGGCCCTCTCCCGGAGGGAGAGGGGGTAATACCGTAAAACTCGGACGCTTTCCTGCGCAGGTGATTCAGCAGCGGTTCAGCGGAGAGCTCCCGCCCCGTCACGCGCTTTACGAGCTGCCGGGCAGTGTACCGTCTGCCGTGGCGGTGGATCGACTCATTCAGCCAGCGCAACAGCGGCGCAAACTGGCCGCGGGCGAACTGCTCATCCAGATCGCCGAGATCCTTCCTCGCCTGTTCGAAGAATTGTGCCGCGTAAAGGTTGCCCAGGGTGTACGTCGGGAAATACCCGATGCCGCCGCTGCTCCAGTGGATGTCCTGCAGGCAGCCGCGGGCGTCGTCGGGCGGGGTGAGGCCGAGGTAGTGGCGCATGCGCTCGTTCCATGCGCCCGGGACGTCTTTGGGAGACAGATCAGCCGAGACCAGCGCCTGCTCCAGCTCGAAGCGGAGCAGGATGTGCAGGTTGTAGGTGGCCTCGTCGGCTTCGACACGGATGAAGCCGGGACGGACATCGTTGTTGGCGAAGAGCCACTGGTCCACCGACACGTCGTGCAGCGCCAGCGGAAACGCCTGCTTGGCGCGCGGGTAGAAGAAATGCCAGAAGCTGCGGCTGCGCCCGATGAAGTTCTCGTACAGGCGCGACTGGCTCTCGTGGATGCCCAGCGAAATGTACTGCCCGCGCGGCGTGCCGAAGTGGGCGGGGTCAAGGCCCTGGCTGTACAGCCCGTGGCCGGTTTCGTGGAGCACGCCGAAGAACGCGCCGAAACGGCCCTCATTGTAGCGCGTTGTCATGCGGACATCGCCGGGGCCCAGTTGCGTGCAGAATGGGTGGACGGAGACGTCGAGTCGCCCGGCGGTGAAATCGAAGCCCACCGTCTCCGCGGCGTCGCGCGCGAAGCGCTGCTGTGCGTCGGCGGGGTAGTTGCGCTCGAACAGCTCGACCGGCGCCGTCTTCCCCGACTGCGCAATGCGCCCGACGAGGTCGATGAGCGGCGCCCGCAATGACTCGAAAACGCGCGTCACGTCGGCGGTGGTGTCGCCGGGCTCGTAATCGTCGAGCAGGGCATCGTACGGGTGTGTTTTGAATCCCACGCACGTCGCCTCTTCCCGCTTCAGGTCGACCATCTTCTCCAGCCATGGGCGGAAGGTCGGGAAATCCGATCGCTTGCGCGCATCGACCCACGCCTGCTGACCGAGCACGCCTGTTTTCGTCAGCTCCTCGACCAGCCGCGTGGGCACCTTGGTTGCGCGGTCATATGCCCGACGGATCTCGCGCACATTCACGGAAGCATCGGATTCGGGGTCGCGGACAAGCTCCGTCCCCTCCACCTGCGCCAGCAACTCCCCGATGCGCGGCGAGGTGAGCTGCTGATGGGTCAGTCGGGCCAGTAGCGACATCTGGTTCGCCCGGTGCTCCGCGCCCTTATCGGGCATCATCACCCGCTCGTCCCAGCCGAGCACCGACTCAACGGAGTTCAGCAGTCCAATTTCGCGAGTGGTGGAGATCAGTTCGTCGTAGGCGGAAGTCAGGTCCATGGCGGGCATTGTTGATCCGACGCGGCGATCTCGCAAATCGAATCAGGCACAAAGAACGCCAGGAACGGCAAAAGAGAAAACGAGAGGCTGCTTTCGCCGTCCTTGGCGTTCTTGGCGCTGCTTGCGCCAGACTCGACCGTGGAGTTGCGTCGCACACGGCAATCGCATCCGGTATCATCACCTCTGGCATTTGGAGTTCTCTGACATGGCTACGAGCAACGATCCGCTGAAAGAAAAATTCCGCCCCGATGACGCCGCGCTGAACAAGGAGATCGACGACGCTCTGGCGGGCGTCTCCCTTGATGACTTGTACGGGTTCGACAAGCCCGCCCCCGCTCAGACGAGCGGCACCGCTGGCCAGCAGAAGGGCACACGACGCGGGCGCATCGTGTCGATCGACAAGGACGATGCTTTCGTCGACTTCGGCGGCAAGAGCCAGGGAATCATCTCCCTCCAGCAGTTCCCCGATGAGGAACCTCCCGTAGTGGGCCAGGAGATGGAGTTCAATGTCGATCGCTACGACGAGCGCGAGGGCGTGCTGATCCTCACGCGAAAAGGCGCAACGGCGCAGAACGCATCGTGGGAGAACCTCGAGGTCGGCCAGATCGTCGAGGGGACTGTCACCGGCGTGAACAAGGGTGGCCTGGAGCTGCAGGTGAAGAACATGCGGGCCTTTATGCCCGCCGGCCAGGTTGACCTCTATTTCAACCCGGACCTCTCCGTCTTTCTGAATCAGAAGCTGATGGGTGAGGTCACGCAATTCGACGCGCACGCGAAGAACCTCATTCTCAGCCGCCGCAACCTGCTCGAGCGCGAGAAAGAAGAGTCGAAGCGGAAGCTGCTGGAGGAGATCGCAGAAGGGCAGATCCGCCGTGGCACGGTGCGCAACGTGACCGACTTTGGCGCATTCGTCGATCTGGGCGGCATGGACGGCCTGCTGCACGTGTCCGAAATGAGCTTCAAGCGCGGTGTGAAGCCGTCGGACCTCGTGAAGGTTGGGGATGTGCTGGACGTGAAGATCACGAAGCTCGATCGGGAGTCGGGAAAGATGAGCCTCTCGCTCAAGCAGGCCCGCGGGATCGATCCATGGCTCGACGCGGCGACGAAATACGCAGTTGGGACGCAGATCACCGGGCGCGTGACAAGGGTCGAGAGCTTCGGCGCGTTCATCGAGGTCGAAGAGGGGCTCGAGGGGCTGCTGCCGGTCAGCGAAATCAGCTGGCAGCGCGTGAAGTCGCCGTCGGAGGTGTTGAAAGAAGGCGACACGCTGCGGCTGGTGGTGATCTCGGTCGACCCCACCGCCAAGCGAATGAGCTTCAGCCTCAAGCAAGCCGGCCCCGATCCATGGAAGACCGCCAACGAGCGCTACGCCACCGATATGGTCGTGCCGGGGACGGTGACGCGCATCGTCGACTTCGGCGCGTTGGTCGAACTGGAGCCGGGATTGGAAGGGCTCGTGCACGTCTCGGAGCTGAGCGATCAGCGCGTCCGCTCGCCGGGCGACGTCGTGAAAATCGGGCAGCAGGTGAACGTGCGCGTCCTGGAGCTCGATGCGCCCAACCGGCGCATCTCGTTGTCGCTGAAGAGCGCCTACGTCCTGCCCACCCCCGCCGCGGGCGCGGCGCCGACGGCGCCGGGGAAGAAGAAGAAAGTGCAGCTGAGAGGTGGGTTGGATTATTGATGTGTTGTCGCGTCTCCCGGTACGGAGGGTGGCATGATTCGAGGATTTCTGGCGGCGCTGCTGGTGCTGTGTGTCTGTCCCGCCGTCGTCCCCGCCGCCACGCCGCAGGAGGTCGACGCCGCCGTGAAGCGGGCCGTCGATTGGCTGTACTCCAAGCAGAAGGACGGCACGTGGGAGACTGCCCCCGCGCGCGACGCATCGGGCAAAGGCCACGACATCAAGGGCGGGCAGTGGGGCGGGGAAACGGCGCTGGCGGTGTACGCGCTGCTCGCCGCGGGTGAAAGCCCGCAGGACCAGCGACTCGCCGAAGCCATCAACTTCCTGAAGAAAGCGGATCTGATCGGCGTTTATGCGCTGGCGCTGCGCGCTCAGGTGTACCAGCTGCTGCCGTCCACGCCCGAGTTGAAGGGGCTCATGAGCAAGGATGCCACCGTTCTTCGCGCCATGCTCAAGACCAAGGGCGAGGCCAGCGGCTTCTACGACTACACCGACACGCCCGGGCGCAGCTACAGCCACAGCCGCGGGAATTACGGAGTCCTCGGCATGTGGGCGCTGGAGCAGGCGGGCGTCGAGGTGCCCGTTGAGTTCTGGCGGATTGTCGAGAAGGGCTGGATCAGCCACCAGGACGCCAGCGGCGGGTGGACGTACCAGCTCAAGAGCAGCCATCCGCTCACTCCTGGAATGACCGCCGCGGGCGTTGCAACCCTGTTCATCACGCAGGACTACGTGAACCCCGGCCGGGGCCTCAACTGCATTCCTTCCCCGCAGTCGCCGGCGATTGACAAGGGGCTGGCGTGGCTGGTTGAGAATTTCAGCAAAGTGGCCACCGACGAAGACTACGACCGCGACTGGCCGTTCCCCACCCTCTATGCCGTCGAGCGCGTCGGCGTGGCCAGCGGGTTGAAATATTTCGGCGACATCAACTGGTACCAGCACGGCGCGGATTGGCTGATCAAGAAGCAGAACAAGAACGGATCTTTCGCGGAGCGCGGCAGGAGCGGCGACGTCTCCGACACCGCCTTCGCGCTGCTGTTCCTCGCCCGCGGGCGCGCGCCGGTGGTTGTGAACAAGCTGGACTACTCCGCCGGCGCGCCCGAGGGCGTCAAGATCCACTGGAACATGCGCCCGCGCGACGCGGCACGCATGGTGCGCTGGGTCGGCAAGTCCGTCGAGCGCGACTTGCAGTGGCAGATCGTCACCCTCGCCGCGCCGGCCGAGGAACTGTCGGATGCACCGATCCTCTTCCTTGCCGGCAAGGACCCCTGGACGCCCAATGACGAGGGGGCGGCGAAAATCAAGCAGTTCATCGAGAGGGGTGGACTGCTGCTCGTCAACGCCGACTGTATGGGCAAGGGCTTCGTCGCCTCCATGCGCAAGCTCGGCGTCGACATGTTCCCCGGTTATGAATTTCGCGAGCTGCCTGCCGATCACCCGATCTACACCGAGCAGCAGTTCCTCCGCGAGCGCTGGAAGACCAAGCCCAGCATCCTGGGCCTGTCCAACGGCGTGCGCGAGCTGATGCTCATCATCCCGCAGGCGGACCCGGCCAAGTCGTGGCAGGCGGGCATCGTCGGCGGGCGCGAGGAGCTGTGGCAGCTTGCCTCCAACATCATCCTCTACGCCGTCGACAAGCGCGGCCTGCGCAACCGCGGCGAGACGCACCTGGTCACGCGCGACGACAAGCAGAAGCGGACGAAAACGATCTCGCTCGCGCGGCTTGAATACGCCGGCAACTGGGATCCTGAGCCGGGCGGCTGGCGGCGCATGGCGGATGTGATGCACAACGACGGCGTGGAGCTGCAAGTCTCATTCTCAAAGGCGACGGAGCTCGGGGACGCGAAGATCGTCCACATTACCGGCACGAAGCCGCTCACGCTCGACTCCGCCGGCCAGGTCGCGCTGAAGCGGGCGATGGACACCGGCGGCACGATCGTGATCGACGCTGGCGGCGGGTCCAGCGAATTCGCCGCCTCCGTGGAAAAACTCCTCCCGCTCCTGGCCACCGAGCCGCTCAAGCCGATCCCCCCGGACCACGAGCTCTACAGCGCCGGCGGGGAGAAGCTGGCGGACGTGAAGTATCGCGACTACGCCGCCCGCGTCGTCGGGGCCGCCAAAGACCCGAGGCTCCAGGGCGTCGAGCGCAACGGCCGGTGGGTGATCCTCTACAGCCGCGAAGACCTCTCCGCAGGCCTCGTGGGCCAGAGCGTCGACGGCATCATCGGCTACACCCCCGACTCTGCCACCGCCCTGATGAAGCGCATTCTCCACTACGCCGCCGATGCGAAGAAGTGAGGGGTGCGATGAATGGAGACGCAGTTGACGCGGACAGAAAGAGATGGTTTCTCCGCACTTTTTCCTCCGCGATCTCTGTGCCTCTGCGGTGGATCGGCCTTGAAGAACATGGGCGCGACGCCCATGCTGCGAAGAACGGATGATCAAGCAGACCCTGCACGAGAGCTGGACCGTCCGCGCCGTCGGCGATCTCTCGCAAGTCCCGCCGCCGCTGCGCGGGTCGGCGGTCCCGGCGCGCGTGCCGGGTTGTGTGCATACGGACCTGCTGCGCGCGGGGAAGATCGACGACCCGTATCGCGACCTGAACGAGTTCAGCGTGCGGTGGATCGGCCACACCGACTGGGAATACCGCACGACCTTCGACGCCGACGAAAAGCTGTTCGATCACGAGCGGATCGACCTTGTCTGCGACGGGCTGGACACGGTGGCGACCATCGTGCTGAACGGGCAGGAGGTCGCGCGGACGCAGAACATGCACCGCCGCTACCGCTTCGACGTCCGCAGCTTGCTGCGTCGCGGGCCGAACGAGCTGGTCATCACCTTCGGTTCGCCCGTGAAGTATGCCGACGCGATGCGGGAGAAACTGAAGCCGCGCCCGTACGTGAACGGCCCCGCGGGTGCATTCAACTTCATCCGCAAGATGGCCTGCAACTTCGGCTGGGACTGGGGCCCGGCGTTGCCGACGAGCGGGATCTGGCGGGGGATACGGCTGGAGGGGTGGAGTCACCTGCGCATGACCGGCATGCGTCACATTATGGACTCTTGCACGAATGCCGTTCGGTTAAGTATTTCCCCCTGATTGTCGCGGCGATTTCATCTGTTCCCGCGGCCTGACCAGCAGGTCGTATGCTTTCATCCGCCGGCGGATCACGCGCAGCTGGCAGCGGCCGTGGCGGTTGGGGTTGACG
>DASYWJ010000075.1:0-177938 GCA_035936155.1 Tepidisphaeraceae bacterium
ATGCATGGCGCACGACGCGCCATGCATGGCGCGAGGCAACCCGTGCATGGCGCACCACGCGCCATGTATGGCGCGTGGCGGCTCATGCATGGCGCTCGACGCGCCATGCATGGCGCGGGCCAACCCATGCATGGCGCACGACGCGCCATGCATGGCGCGGGGCAGCCTATGCATGGCGCGAGGCAGCCGATGCATGGCGCGTCCCTGCTGATGGGAAGAATCCCAACCCACAGAATCAGGCGACGGCGGCGACGGGCTTCTGCGGCTGCAGCGTGTAGGGTGGGGTTCATCCCCACCGCCCCGTCCCGCCCGCGCGGGCGGCGGGGTGGGCCAGCGATCACGCCACCGCGGCGACGGGCTTGGCGGTCTGCATGATCCACCGCCGCAGGTTGCCGGTCTGGCCTTCCCACGCCGAGCTGGCGCGGTGCTTGAGGAAGGTGGCGAACAGGCCGTCCAGCGCACCGCACAGGTCGCGGAGGAGCGTGATGCGCTCCTCGAACAGCACGCGCGGGGTCTCGGCTTCTTCGACATCGGGGAGCTTGCCGCTGTTGCAGCCGAACGTTTCCGGATTGAACGTCAGCGAATACTGGTTTCCCGCCTGCTCGAGGATCATGCCCGCCTTGCGCGGGAGCTTTCCGCTGCGCAGTGCGTCGCGGGCCTCGGGCATGCGGGTGGGAGAATCGCCGCGGAGGGTGTCCTCGCCGGTCTGGCCGTAGGCGCAGTCGAGGTCGAGGGCGCGGTCGATGAGGATGGACAGCTCTCCGGCGCCTTCGGTCTTTATAGTGCCGTTGCGGACTTCCAACTCGTGCCAGAGCCACAGGAGGAATTCGTTGCCGATGAAGTCCTTGGGCTCCGGGCCCTTGGCGACCCACGGGTACTCGGGGTGCTGGCTTTCGCCCTCCGGCCCATACACGAAGCGCGTGGGGCGCAAGTCTTCGTAGTCGCGCCGGCGGCCCTTCGGTTCCAGCAGCTTGAGGGCGAGTGAGCCGGCGCTGAGCGGGAGCAGCGACAGGTCGAAGGTGCGCTCGAAGAGCTCCATCAGCTTCTCCAGCGCCGCCCCGCCGGCGGCGCAGTAGACCGTCTGCGATGGAAGATCCCAGAGGATCGGAATCAGCTTGCTGCGCCGGAACCGCCCGCTGCGGAGGTCCTCTTCGAGCTTCTGCTTGACGATGTCCTTCACGTCGCGCTTCTGATTCTTGCTGATGAAGCCCGAGGGATTGGTTGCCGCGACGGCGTCCTCCTCCATGATCGTGTAGGCCTTTTTCAGCTCGGCGGGGACCTTGTTCGTGTCGATGCGCAGGCCGAAGTGCAGGGCATCAGCGAAGACGTTCTGCTCAAAGCTGAAGGTCCCGTCGAGTACGTGCCGGCCACCGCTCCAGCCATATTCTTCGTCATCCGGGACGCCCAGATCGCGCTCCTTCAGCGCGTGCGCCGCGAGCTTGTCGAGCAACTCCTGGTAAATCGTTGACGGGGACTTGCCCATGACGAGAAAGCGGCGAAACGTGATGGAACCGGAGGCGAAGGGCATGAGTGTGATCCTTGTTACGACATTCAACTACGAGACCTCTTCGCGTACGTCATGCTGGAGGTGTTGGCTGCTCTTAACACCCAGCGCGTGTAAACCCAACCGCAGGTTGCGACGGCGACAGGATTCGCGCATGTTATCCACAGTTCCGTCCTCCAAAGACGGGGAGCCACAGAGACACGAAAGACACAGAGGCATTTTCATGAAAAACAAGCGGTTCGTTCGGATCTTGCTGGGTGGCCTCTGTGTCTCTGTGTCTCTGTGGCCCCCCGCGTACTCTGCGGCGCAGGATGCTCCGGACGGGCCGATCGCCGCGCCGGGCGGATCGGGGACTACCAGCCAGCCGGCGACGAGCGAAACGTCGATCAAGCAGGAATCGATCACCGGCGCGCAGAAGACGTTCCCCAGCGCCACGCCCGAGGCCGTCATCGACGTGACGCGGCGCATTTTCCCCGCCGTCGTGCGCCTGGACGTGGCGCAGGAGATTTACACCCAGGGCAAGCGCAACCTTCGCCGGGGCATCGGCTCGGGCGTGATCATCGACTCACAAGGTCGCATCCTGACCAACTACCACGTCGCCGGTCGGGCGGCCGAGATCTTCGTCACCCTGGCCAATAAGGAGCGCATCCGCGGGACGCTCATCGGTGACGACCACTGGACAGACCTGGCGGTCGTGCAGTTGGACATGGAGGAGCTGAAGCGCAAGAAGAGCAACTTCGAGTACGCCGAATTGGGCGAGAGCGACACGCTCCAACCCGGGCAGGACGTGATGGCCATCGGCACGCCCTTCGGGCTGGCGCGGACGATGACGCTGGGCATCGTGTCCAACAACGAGCGCACGTTCTACCCCGATGAGATGCGGATCGATGAATATGAGACGGGCGCGTTCTCGAACTGGATCCAGATGGACACGCCGATCAACCCCGGCAACTCCGGAGGGCCGCTGGTTGACATGACCGGCAAGGTGGTCGGAATCAATACGCGCGGCGGCGGGCAGAACCTCAATTTCGCCGTTCCGGTCGACACGGCTCGCGAAGTAATCAAGGCGATCCTGGAATCGGCCGGCCCGGACAAGAAGGGCAAGGTCGAGCGCAGCGACCTGGGGTTGGACCTCAAGCCGCTGCAGGACCTGGAATCGTTCTACGACATCGACATCAACAAGGGGGTGCTGATCAACAGCGTCGACCGCAACTCACCGGCCGCCAAAGCGGGCGTAAAGACGCAGGACATCCTGCTCGAGATCAATGGAAAGCCGATGAATGTCCGATTTCCTGAGGAAGTCGCGCCGGCGCGAAAGATGATCGCCGACCTTCCGGTGGGCACCGAAGTGTCGATGCTCATCAAGCGTGGAAAGGAGAACCTCACGCTTACCGCCAACACGCAGAAGCTCGAAGGCGCGGTGGGCGAGGAGAAGGAGTTCAAAACCTGGGGCCTGTCGGTGCGGGACGTGACGCAGACGTACGCCAACGAAGAGCAGCTGGACGATGCCGAGGGCGTGGTCGTCACCACGCTGAACCCCGGCTACCCCGCGCAGAAGGCGGAGCTCGCGTCCGGCGACATCATCCGCAGCGTGGGCGGGAAGAAGGTGAGCGACCTGGACGAATTCCAGAAGCTGTACGATGCGTCGGTCAAGGAGAAGAACGCGCGGGTCCTGTTTGAAGTGATCCGCAACCGCGGCACCCGACGGGCGGTGTTGAAGGTGGACTATTGATCCGGCCGACGACGGCTAGTCAAAGAACGACTTCGCACCGTCGACACGCCCGTCCGCCATTGCCGTGCTGTATGCGCGCATCGTGGCAGTCGCGTACGGACTGCTGGCGGTGATGGGGCTGGTCCCGGTGCTGAACACGATGTTCGGCCTCGTCCCGATCCACGGGTGGGAATGTCCTGCTGCACCTGCTGATCGCCGCCGCGGCAACGTGTTTCGGGTTCATGCATCGCTCGGATGTGACCGGAGCATCCTCCGCGCCGGGCATTGTGTAAGCCGCACCACACCAAGCCGCATCGCGAGGCCCACTTTCTGACGGAAACCGCGCAGCGGCGACGGTTTGCTTTTGACCGCACCGGCTACGCTCGCTAAATTAGCGGCCGCCAGCGGCGTTGCGGTTTTCAGGCCGAAGCCCCGAACACTCCCTTGAATGATCACCGGCTCTTAGGAGGCCACTCGAGATGCTCCGTCTTTTTGCGCGTCGTTCCGCCCGTCGTTCCGAATGCGATGCCCCTCTCGAAGCCGCGCTGAACTCCGGCCGCGCCGATGTCGAACAGCTCGAGGCGCGCCGGCTCTTCGCCGCTGCGCCCTACGTTACGTCCATCACCTCCGACAACCGCGGGGAAGTGGTCCTGAACACCGACCGCTCGCTCAATCCCGAGTCGGTCCACACGCGCTCCGTACTGCTGTTCAGCGTGGGCCCCGACGGCGAAGCGCTGACAGCCGACGACATCAAGTGGCCGATCCGGCCCATCTACACCGAATCCAACCGCCAGCTCCGCATCCGCACCACGGGTCTGGAAGCGAACACCACCTACTTCGTGAAGCTCAGCGCCAAGCAGATCTACGCGTGGGACGGCATGCGCCTCGACGGGGAGTTCAACGGCGCGGGCGTGCGCACCGGCAACGGCGCCGCGTACGGCGACCTGCTGTTCGTCTCCCGACGCGACAAAGGTCCCGCTCCTGTGGCCCGCTTCTACACGCGCTATGGCGGCGTCAACGTCTCGATGTTCAAGAGCGCGACGCCGAACACCTTTGCCAACTTCGTCAGCTATGCGAACAAGTCCGCGTGGGATGGGACCTTCATCCACCGCAGCGTCCCGGGTTTCATTACCCAGGGCGGCGGCTTCATCGTCACCCGCGAGAACGAGATTGACCAGGCCGTCCAGGATGCGCCCGTGGTCAACGAGCCGGGCATCTCCAACACCCGCGGCACGATCGCGATGGCCAAGCTGTCGGACAATCCGAACAGCGCGACAAACCAGTGGTTCTTCAACGTCGCCGACAACAGCCAGAACCTCGACGCCCAAAATGGCGGGTTCACCGCGTTCGGTGAGGTGGTCGGCGGCATGGATATCGTCGACTTCATCGCGGGTCGCCCGCGCGTGAATGCGGGTGGCGCGTTCAGCGAATTGCCGCTCAACGACCTCGACACCTTCACCGCCCGAGGCAACGTGCTCGACCCCGCCGCCGACGTGGTCTCGATCCACCGCGTCGCCATGCTGAACAAGATATCGCCGCTGATCGTGCCCTGAGCGGCCCGGAGCCGCGAATTTCTTGCGAGCTTCTATCGTGGCATGGGCCAGTCGCCCATCGCCACTTGAGGATTCAGAGAGTCTTTAGTCAAAGACCAACCGGCTGACCTTCCACGCATCGCCCTGCTTGATCAGCGTCATCGCGAACGGGCGCTCCGCGTCGGCGAACGTGGCGGTGCCTTGCACTTCGCACGTCGTGAGGCCGCCAGCGACCTTGATCGAGCTGCTGTACGACGTCACGTCCTGACACGCGCCCCACTCCTGCATCTGCGCCGCCAGCCGCTCCATCTCCGCTGGTTCAACATTCGGCGCTGCATGCTGCATGGCGGCGTCGATCGCGCCCTCGCTCGTCATTTTCACGAAATCCTGCGCCAACTGCCGCGGCTGGCCGGCTGCCTTGAACAGGCCGAAGATCATCGTCGAGAAGAACAGCCAGAATACGAGGCTCAGCGCGCCCAGGACGATGCCTCCGATCGCCATCCCGCGGCCGGTGTAGCGCGGATCGCTCGTTTTTTTCAGCCCGATGATGCCGGTGACCAGCGCGATCACGCCCATTGCGTACGGCACGCACCCGAGCAGCCCGCTGACGAGGCTGGCGATCGCCCACCCGTTGGTCAGGGTGCCCGGCTGGTGGCGCTGCGGGTACTCCGGCTGCGGCACGCCCATCGGCGCGAAGTCTTCCGGTCCCAACCCTTCGGGCGGCTGCGGCAGTTGCGACATTTGATGTGTGCTCCTTCTGTGCCCCGCATCATACGCAGTCGGGTTCGCTTGACACAAAAGCGCGAAAGTGAACGCTTGTCGACCCTCAACCAGAAGGAGCGAAATCATGGCCAAGCAGTACGCGTCACCGCCCGCGATGTCGATCGATACCAACAAGAGCTACACCGCGACATTCGATACGTCCAAGGGGAGGATCGTTGTTGATCTGTTCCCGCAGGACGCGCCCAAGACGGTAAACAACTTTGTCTTTCTGGCGCGCGAGAAGTTCTACGACGGGACGAAGTTCCACCGCGTGATCGAGAATTTCATGATCCAGGGCGGCGATCCCGAAGGCACCGGCCGCGGCGGGCCGGGCTACAAGTTTGAGGACGAGGTGCGCAACAACCCCCGCAAGCACAAGGTCGGCTCCCTCAGCATGGCAAACGCCGGCCCCAACACCAACGGTAGCCAGTTCTTCATCACGCACATCGCCACCGACTGGCTCGACGGCAAGCACACCGTCTTCGGCCAGGTGCGCGAAGGCCAGGACGTGGTGAACAAGGTGCAAGGCGGCGACACGCTCAAGAGCGTGACCATCGAAGAGAAATAGAGGCGTTTTGCCACCGATGGGGCACCGATGAACACCGATAACAGGTAATACGGTTGTTCAATCGGTGCTCATTGGTGCCCCATCGGCGGCTGATTCCTATTTGGCCACGCGGTAAACGGCGCCGTTGTGGTCGCAGACGTAGTGCTCGCCGTCAAAGTCTTCGCCGAAGCTTGAGGTTTGGACGCGGTTGAGCGTCGACCGTTCCCTCCCCGCCTTGTCGGTGAAGGTCACCTCGATTTCTTCGTTGGCGATCGCTTTCCCGTCCTTCTGCTTCAGCGCCCAGAAGCGGCCGGACGCGTAGTCGGCGTAGAGAAACCATCCGGTCAGCTGCGGGAACTGCTTGCCGCGATACACGTAGCCGCTCGTCACCGACTGCCCCTTGTCGCGTCCGTACTCGGCGATGGGGTCGATGAACCCCTTGTGCATCCGTCCCCCATTGAACGGGTGCGACGCTTCGCGAAGGCGCCAGCCATAGTTGCCGCCTTTGAGGATCAGGTTGATCTCCTCGTAAAGGTTCTGCCCGATATCGCCTGTGTAGCAGTCGCCGTTGGCGCGATCGAATGTAAATCGCCACGGGTTGCGCAAGCCCGTCGCCCAGATTTCCGGCCGCCACTGACGCTTTCCGACGAACGGATTGTCCTTCGGAATCGCGTATCCCGATTGCGCACTGTCCACGTCGATGCGGAGGATCTTGCCCAGCAGCGTGTTCGTCTTCTGCCCGTTGTCCTGCGGATCGCCGGCTGACCCACCGTCGCCCATGCCGATGTAGAGCATTCCGTCGGGTCCGAACTTGATCTGTCCGCCGTTGTGGTTGCTGTAGGGTTGATCGATCGTCAGCAGGACCTGCTCTGTCGCGGGGTCAACCTTCGTCGCGGAGGGATCGGCGCGAAACCGCGAGATCACCGTTTGCAGTTGCTTCTTCGGCTTGGCGGTGTAGTTGACGTAGAGCAAGCCGTTCTCGGCGAACTTCGGGTGGAAGGCGACGCTGAGCAGCCCGCACTCGCCGCCCGATGTGACGCGCTTGACGATGTCGAGATACGGCTGGCGGAGGAGTTGTCCCTCCTCGTCAATGATCCGGATCATCCCCGCCTGTTCGACGATGAAGCGTCGCGGCGTGCCGTCGTGAGTGAGGTAGACCGGCTGCTTCAGCCCGCGCACGAATTCCACCAGCCGCAGCGCCGGTGGTCGCTCGGCAGAGGCGGAGCAGGCCGAGGCAATCGTGCAGATGAGCATCGCCGATTGAAGATACGTTCGCATCATTTGGGTGGGGGCAGCATGGCCGGCAAGCGTCTCAGCGCTCGCCGGACATTCTACGCCTACAGCTCGGTGTACTTCTTCGCGCTGCCCCTGGATTTTTCCACGGGGTACTTCTTCGCGTTCTTGGCCATCTTCTTGATGAACGCATCGCCCAGGTCGATGTCCAGGTGCTCGGCCATCAGCAGGATCACGTGCAGGACATCCGCAAGCTCATCGGCGACCTCCGTCTTCCGCTGGCGCAGGTGGCCTTCGAGCTCCCTGGCATTGCGCCACTGCACGTGCTCGAGCACTTCGGCAGCCTCCAGCACCAGCGTCAGCGCGAGGTCCTTGGGATTGTGGAACTGCTTCCAATGCCGCTCGTCGCGGAAGCGCAACGCGATCTGCGTCAGCTCTTGAATCGTCCGCTCCCTCACGAGCGGCTCTCCTGCGCGATCTTGGCGCGCAGCTCCGCAAGCAGCTCGTGCAGCTGCTGCTCGATAAACGCGGTGATCTCCTTCGCCTTCATGTGATGCACGACAGCCGGCTTGCCGAACAGCACGCGGATCGGATGCCGCTGCCAGATCTTCCGGTGCTTCGACCACGCCTTGAAGGATCCCTCGATGACTACCGGCACGATGGGCACCTGCGCCTTGCGCACGACCAGCGCGGCGCCGTTGAGGATCGGCTGAAGCTCGCCGTCCTCACAGCGGCCGCCCTCGGGGAAGACGGTCAGCATGTGCCCTTCCTGAAGCCGTCGGATCGTCTCTTTCACCGCGCCGACGTCCCCCTCTCCCTGCCGCACGGGAAAGGCGTTGCAGCGGCGGATGATCCAGCCGAACACGGGGTTGTCGAACAGCTCGCTCTTGGCCAGGAAACTCGCCTTGCGCGGCAGCTGCACGCCCAGGACCGCGGGGTCGAGAAAGCTCTGATGATTCGCCACAAGCAGCACGCCCCCGGTCCTCGGGACGTTTTCCTTTCCGTAGACCCTCAGGTCAAACCACACGCTGCTGAGGATCCGGAGCAGCGCGCGCATGAAGTTGTAAACCACTGCTACGCTCCCCCCGACGCGACCGCATCGGGCGCCGCCGCCCTGACGCGCGAGACAATCTGCTCGATGACCTGGTCCTGCGAGATGGCGGTCGTGTCGATCACCTCCGCGTCGCTGGGGATCGCGAGCGGCCCGACCGACCGGCTCGCGTCGCGGTGGTCACGCGAGACGATCTGATTGAGGATCTCCTGGTAGTCGACAATCTCTCCGCGGTGCCGAAGCTGCGCCACGCGACGACGGGCGCGCTCCTGCGGCGAGGCGTCGAGGTAGAACTTCCGCTCGGCGTGCGGGAAGACGACCGTGCCCTGATCGCGGCCTTCCGTGACGAGGTTGCCGCGCTCGCGGCCGATCTGCTGCTGCTGGCCCACGAGCTGCTCCCTGATGGCCGGCACAACCGCGACATACGACGCCGCCCGCGTCGCTTCGCCTCCGCGCAGGAGGTGACCGACGGGCTCACCGTTGAGGTACACGCCCGGCGGGTGCTTGTCCCAGTCGAAGGTGATCTTGGCATGACGGGCGATGAACGCCAGCTCGCGCGGATCATCGAGCTTCGCCTCGCGGCGCAGCGCCGCCAACCCGATCGCGCGGTACATCGCGCCGGTGTCGAGAAAGTCGAACCCCAGCCGCTCCGCGACGGCCAGCGCAACGCTCGATTTCCCCGTCCCGGCCGGACCGTCAATGGTGATCACCATGAATCTGTGAGAAGTAACGGACGCCCGCGCATTCCGTCAAGTTAGCAGCGCGTCGAGCACAACGGCTCACCACGGTTCTCATCACCGAGCCTATGAATCTTTTGTGGCCCGGGCGATCTGCCATCCGCGACGAGTGCCTCTTCGATATGATCTGACGGGCGGCTCAAAAGGGCATCTTCCTCCCCAGCAGTTCATAGCGCAGCATCGTCAGCGCCATCTTCGCCGAGCGGTCGCGGATGAACTCGCGGTCGCCGGGGAAGACGAACGTTCTGGCCATCGTGCCCTCGTCGCGCGCCAGTGCGATGCAGACCGTGCCGACGGGCTTGTCCGGCGTGCCGCCCTCGGGACCCGCGATCCCGGAGATGGCCAGCGCATAATCGGCGGCGGCTTGACGAAGCGCACTGCGGGCCATGTCGATGACCACCGGCTCGCTCACCGCCCCGTGCTGGTTGAGCAGCGCCGGCGACACCCCGAGCAGCGCCTGCTTCGCGTCGTTGCCGTACGTCACCCAGCCGAACGAGAAGTAGCGGCTGGATCCCGGCTCGTCCGTCAGCATCTTCGACAGCCAGCCGCCCGTGCAGCTTTCAGCAACCGCGACCCCCAAACCCCGCTCGCGCAGCATATTGCCCACCTGCCCCTGCAGCGTCTGCTTATCCACGCCGAAGATCAGGTCCCCCAGCGCAGCCCGGCAGGCCGCCACCGTCTTCTCCAGCTCGTTGGCGGCTTGTTCGCGCGAACCGAAGCGTGCGTTGACGCGCAGCGAGACAATTCCGTCGGACACTGTCGTGCCCACCGACGGGTTCTTCTGCCGCATCATCAGCGTTCCGAGCTTTTCCGCGACCGTGCTCTCGCCGACGCCGAACGTGTGCAGCGTGCGCGAGAGGATCACCGCCCCCCCTCCTCCCCCACCACCTTCTCCGCCAGCCTGCTGCACGTGCGGCAGGACTGCGCGCGTGAACATCCCCTTCATTTCCTTGGGCACCCCGGGCATCACAAAGATCCGGCAAATCGTCTTCTGGTCCCCGGACCGATACGCCACATCGATGCCTGCCGCCGTGCCCAATTCATTCTCGATGATTGTCGCGCCCCTCGGGATCATCGCTTGGATCGTGTTGCTCCTGGGCATCACGCGCCCCAGCCTCTGGAAATAGGTCTCCAGCCGCGCGAGCCACGCGTCGTTCTGCTCCAGCGGGACATTCATGATCGTCGCCAGCGCCTGCCGGGTGAGGTCGTCCTCGGTGGGGCCGATCCCGCCGGAGATGATCAGAAAATCGCAGCGCCCCACCGACTCGATCATCGCCTGCTCGATCGCCCGCTGATCGTCCCCCACCGTCAGATGCGCCGCCACCGCGCACCCGACGCTCGCGAGCTGGCGGCTGATCCATGCCGAGTTCGTATCGACCGTCTGTCCGAGCACGAGCTCATCACCGATGGAAAGGATGATCGCGTTCATTGCGGTAGGAATGATATCCCCTCCGGGACGCCTGCGGAGGCAAAAAGAATCCCCCCCTGCTGTCGTTCGGCCGAAACGGGAGGTTTTGGGAATTTCTGGGAATCGGGCGCCGCCTCTGGACCGGTGAGCCATCTCGTGTAGCCGGCGAGCTTGCTCGCCGGCTGGACCGCGAGCAAGCTCGCGGGCTACACAAAAGGCGCGCCGCTCTGGAGTCCAATCAACACTCCTCGACTGGTGCTGCGTTTGGCGAGTTGGCAATCGATGGGCGTTTGCGGTTCAATCGCGCTCGATGCAGCGTCCCCGTCGAAAGTCGCACGCACGACCGGTCACACCCGCGCGCCAACGGGCGGGGCCCAGCACCGACTGGCACGGCGTGAGCGAGTGGTATGACCGGCTCGTCGGCGACGCCGGCAGCGAGTACCACCAGCACGTCGTGATCCCCGGCGTGCTGCGGCTGCTCGCGCCGAAGGCGAATGACGCGATCATCGACATCGCCTGCGGCCAGGGGGTGCTCTGCCGCGCGCTCCACGAGCGCGGGGTTGAGACGACGGGCGTGGACGCCGCACCTGGTCTCGTCCGCGCCGCCCGCGAGCGCGGTCCGGCTTCCATCCACTACCACGTCGGCGATGCCCGCGACCTTTCGCTTTTCCCCCAAGATCGTTTCGACGCCGCGGCGTGTGTGCTGGCCCTCCAGAACATCAACCCGGTTCAGCCCGTGTGTGAGGGCGTCTCCCGGCTGCTCAAGCCGTTCGGCAAGTTCGTGATCGTCATGATGCACCCCGCCTTCCGTGGGCCGAAGGAAACGAGCTGGGGCTGGGACCAGGCGAAGGACGTGCAGTTCCGCCGGGTCGATCGCTACCTGCTTCCGCGCAAGACGCCAATCACCACGCATCCCGGCAGCGCGCCCGATGTTTACACCTGGACGTTTCACAAGCCGATCGAGGCGTACGTCAAAGCGCTGCGCAACGCGAACCTGTTGATCGACGCGCTGGAAGAGTGGCCGAGCCACAAGACGAGCGAGCCCGGCCCGCGCGCGGCCGCGGAAAACGCGGCGCGGAAGGAAATCCCGATGTTCCTGGCGATCCGGGCGGTGAAGGTCGTGACACCTTCTGATCGTGCTTCCTGAAGAACTCACCGTAGAGGCGCAGAGGAAAGAGATAAGCGGCGCTCGCGGGTGAACAGTCGGAGCAGGTAGAACACCGCTCCGATCAGCGCTGCCGCAGGCAGGAGGCTGGCGACGCCGTTGATGCCGATCAGCAGGCCGAGGTTAAAGCTCTCGGAATTGCGGGCGACCGAGTTCATCGTCAGCCGTTTATAGCACTCCGCGACGGGGTTTTCGGCCATAGCGCCGCCGACGCTGTTGCCCGGCACCATCACATTGTAGCCCGTCACCGCCAGCATGTTGAGCGTCGAAAGCGCGATCAGGATGATCGCGATCGTGCGGTAGCGCGCCAGCGCGGGCACAGCGAAGAGGAACAGGAACGGCAGCGCGGGAATCGCATAACGCGGGCCGACCGAGAAGCCGCCGGCCCAGCCGTTGAACGTGAGGTAGAACAGAACGAAGAACGCGACCACCAGCGCCGGCGTCACCAGCTGGCGCAGCCAGGCGCGCGTCGGCTGGAGCAGCGACAGCAGGCAGAGGATGAACACGGGGCAGCAGTAAAACAGCCCCCGGAACGGATGAAACGTGATCCAGTACAGCCGCCGCCAGTCGGGCCAGGCAAATTTGCCGAGCAGCAGGTGCTCCTCGTAGAACGGCTCGCGGCCGACGCGGGCGCCAGTCTCGAACGGGCTGCCGAAGTAGTAGGCGTTGTGAGCCAGCATCGCACCGACCGCCAGCGCAGGACCCACGCAGAACGCAACCGCCTGCCGCCGGAAACCGCGGCGGAGCAGGTGGATCAGGTACAGCAGCGCCAACGGCGCCACCGGGAGGAACGAGAGCATTCCGATTGCCACGAGCAACCCCGCCAGCGCCGCGCGGGGGACGGACACCGTCGATCGCGTCACCCACACCCACGGCACGAATAGACACGCCGCCAGCAGGTTGTGCGACATCAGCACCGTCGCATAAGGGAATAGGAGCGTGCCGAAGGCAAAGGCCGCGGCGGCGAGTGAAGCGTGCTGCAGCGCCACGCCCTGCTCGCGCAGGTGGCGGAACAACATCGCCACGACCCACGCTCCGGGAAACGCCGACAGGCACAACGTCAGCACGTAGGCGTTGAACCGCATCACGTTCAGCGCATCGAGGTCGAGTCCGAGCGCTCGCTCGAACAGCGCGAGAATGGCATATATCGGCGCCCCAACGATTGTCATTCCCGGCGGCTTATTGGAGAACACGCGGCCGTCGACGTCATACACGTCGCCGGTGAAGGTGAACGGGCCGCCCGGGCGGGCATAGGGGGTGATTTCAAATGTCCCGCGTTCGACGATGGCGCGGATCGAATCGAACTGTGCGTTTTGGTTGTACCCGTGCCCGCCGAAGAAATAGCCGTAGACAAGCAACGGGCCGAGAAGCAGCAGCCACGCCACGCGGCGGTCGAGCTGCTCGATTGACGGCGGGACGAGTTGATTGGGCAGCGCGTAAGGGAGCGTCATGGGGTGAGGCGGCAAGTATAACCGTGGCACCGCGCCCCACGCGCTGTGCCAGGTGGTTTTCTGCTTCGGTCCGCCCTGGCGTCGGCGTAACATGGCGGCATGATCCGCCGGGACGACGCGGGCGACTTTCTTCTGATCACGCAGCATGATCATGCGCTGCTTGCGGGAATGCTGGCCGAACAGTTCGGGAACGAAATGTTCGCCGCGCCCGAGCCGCGGGCACAGACGATCCGCGGCGTGGCGCTGCACGACTGCGGATGGCCACTGCACGATGACGCGCCGACGCGCAACAGCCAGGGGCTTCCGTCGGACGTGTTCGAGACGGTTCGTCCGGTTGCGCTGAAGGTGTGGGCGGCATCGGCGGACAGGGCGTCAGCGGAACACCCCTACGCCGGGCTGCTTACGAGCTTGCACGTGTTGTCGCTGTCGGTCTTTGCGACCAGCGAGACCTCCTTCGCGCACGAGAAGTTCGACCTCGACAATCCGCAGGACCGCTTCGCTGTCATCAAGTTCCAGCAGCACGAGATCGCGCGGCAGGAAGATCTGCGGCAGCGGCTGGGGCTGCGCGCCGAGAAGCCGCTGCACCACGCTGGGCTGCCGAAGCAGGGCATGCAGCGGGCAGAGGACCAGCTGCAGTTCAACTTCCGCATGTTGCAGGCCATGGACGCGATCAGCCTCGCCGCGTGCTGCACCAGCCCCCCGATGAGCCAGACGCAGGACGTGTTCCGCAAACCCGCCGGCGAGAAGGTGAAGCTGAGCCTCGCCCGCCGCGGAAATGACGTGCTGGTCGATCCGTGGCCCTTCGCCACGCGCGAAATCGCATTGCAGATCCCGGCCTGCCGCGTGCCGGGAAAGGCGTACGGCTCCGACGACGAGCTCCGCGCCGCCTACAGCGCGGGCTCCGCCGAGGTGCTCACGGCGCGCGTCCTGCCCGGCCGGGCGTGAAGCCGGTATGATCCCGGCCATGAGATTTCTGCCATCGGTCACCGCGCTGCTGCTTTTCGGCCTCGCTTCCACGGGCTGCGCAACCCGCACCGAGACGTTTGAGGTGTCGGTGCGCAACGACAGCAGCCGGGATGTCGTCGCCTGGCTTACGAAGGTGGGCGGCCCGGAGCAGGAAGGATGGCGCTCGCCGGAAAGCATCGCGATCAACTTCGTCGTCGAGGACGAAGAGCTCGGCGGCGTGATCATCCCGCCCGGCAAGACAGCACGCACCGGCAAACAGAAGGCGAAACTCAACCGGGACTCGCGCGCGGTGCTGCGCGTGTACCGGGGCCGCATGAAGATGTCGGAGATGCTCGCCAACAGCAAGGGTTCGCCGAACCGCGCCGACATGATTCTCGACCCCGGCGTGAACCGCTTTGTCGTAACGGATAGCGCCGGGAAGCTGATTGTCACGCGGACCGACCCGTCCTTGTCGCCTTAGACATGGTTTGTGACACTGGAATCTTGCCCGTGCGGGCGTCGCTCGCACGGGCAAGATGCCTGTCACAACGGAATTCTCCGCGTCCTCTGCGCCGCATCACCTCAGTAAAAGCATGGCTTACGAGCAGCACATCCAGTCCGCTCAGTCGCAGGTCGCGCGATGCGCTGTCCTCACCCTCAGCGACACGCGCACGGAGGCCAGCGACACCAGCGGTCGCATGATCCGCTCGCTGCTCGAATCACACGGCCACGTCGTCGCGCACTACTCGGTCCTGAAGGACGACCCCGCGCTGCTGGACGAGGCGCTGCTCGTCCTGCTCGGCAGCAGCGGGATCGATGCAATCCTCACCAACGGCGGCACGGGCATCAGCCGGCGCGACCAGACGATCGACGTCATCGAAAAACACCTCGACCAGCCGCTGCCGGGATTCGGAGAGCTGTTTCGCATGCTCAGCTGGGAGCAGATCGGCAGCGGCGCAATGCTCAGCCGCGCGGTCGGCGGGATTGCGCGGGGGCAAGTCATCTTCGCCATGCCCGGATCGACCAAAGCGGTCGAGCTGGCGATGACGCGGCTGATCCTGCCGGAGCTGAAACATCTCCTGGGCGAACTGCACAAATAAGGACCTGGCGGGGCGCGCCCCGCTCGACTCCTTCCTCCCGGAAATAAAATCAGAGCCCCCGTTTAACAATCCTGACCCCTCCGCGTCTGATCGTGCGGAAGAGAAGCGAAGCGGCGCGGCGGACATGGTGGACCGGCAGACTTTTGACCGGCTGATGCTGGACCACCTGCAAGGCGCGCTGCGCTTTGCGATTCGCCTCTCAGGCAGTGCGACGGTGGGCGAAGAGCTCGTGCAGGAAGCGCTCGTCCGGGCGGCGGCGGCGCGGGAACGGTTCCGCGGCGAGTCATCGTTCCGGACGTGGCTCTTTCAAATCGTCGTGAACGTCTTCCGCGACGAGCTGCGTTCGCGGCCGAGACGGGCCAACCCGATGCCCGAAGACGTCGCCGATCATCGCAGCGCCGACCCGCCCGTCCATGCGGCCGCGGCGGAACTGGCGGAACGCGTGGCGGTGCTGGTCTCATCGCTCCCCCCGCGGCAGCGCGAGGTGATCGTGCTCGTCGCCTACGAGCGCCTCACGACGACCGAGGCCGCGGCAATGCTCGGCATCACGGAACAGAACGCGCGGACGAACCTGTCGCTCGCCCGCACTGAACTGAAACGACAACTGGCCCCCTACTTCGGCAACGAACGTGCACCACGCTGACGACCCCGACAACCTCGACGCCGACAACCTCAACCCCGAGAACCTCCCCCCCGGCAACCTCGACCGCGAGCTCGACGCCCTGCTCGATCAGGCGCGCTGGCCCGAACCCCCGCCACAAGCGCAAATGCGGCTGCGCGAGCAGTGGCTCGAGTTGAGCCAGTCGCGCTCGCGTCGCGTCCTGCGCCTGGCTCCGATGGCCGCCGCCGCGATGCTGGTGCTCGCAATCGGCGGGGCATGGTTCCTGTGGAGACAGGACGGACGCGTCGCGACGGAGACTGCTGCAGATGTAGCTTCACAGTTGCCACCACCGCCGGTGGTGGCTTACTTGCCGCCACCACCGCCGCCGCCTCCAGCCGCGATCGTGCCGCAGGCGCCCACCCCGCGCGAAATGCTGGCGGTGCTGGCGCCGTCGAGGCCAGTGGTCGACGTTCGGGCGGCGGTAAAACGCGCAATTGATTCGGTGACGCAGGACGAGTTCACTTCCGCGCTTGAGTCGCTTCGCGGACTGCGGATGAACGTGGTCGAACGGGAACTCATCCTGGCGTTCGCCACGACCGAGATAAATGCCCGCCGACGCGCCGCGGTCCGCTTGCTTGCCGAACTGGGCGGCCCGTCGTCCGCAGCCCTGCTCGCCAAGGCGGCGAGGGACCCGAAGCTTTCCGCCGAGGCGATGCCCGGCGTGGCGCGGCTGGGCGATGTGGAGTCGCTGGTTGCGCTGACCCGCGCGGCCCATCCTGGCCCACGTCGAGAAGCGGTCGCGCAGCTGCTGGGGCTTGGCAGTGAGCGAGCGGTTACGGAGTTCCTCGCGCTGGTGCTGGACGACGCGACGCGCGAGGACGCGCTGGCGGCGCTGCATGGAGCATCGGCGCCGCCGGTGGAGCAGCTGATGGCGGCGCTGGACAGCGCGCACGTCGACCGCCGGCTCGCAGCGGCCAAGTCGCTGGGCACGCTGTGCCATCGCCCCGACGTCGGCGCAGCCCTGCGGCAGATGGTCACAACCAATCGCCACCGCCGTGAAGCGCTGGCCGCACTGCTCTCGTGCCCCAGCCAAGACGCCACCACGTTTATCAACACCGCCCGCGCGCGCTCGTCGATCGATGCCGAAGTGCGCGCTGTGCAGACCGAGCTTCAACGAATCTTCTAACTCCTCCGGAGGTCCCCCCATGTTCCGAATCACAGCCTGCTTCGTGCTCTTCTCGCTCGTCACCCCCGCCATCGTGCGTGCGCAGCTTGCTCCGACGTCCGGCACACCCGTCGATTCGGACAAGACCGTCATCCGCACGTACGACCTCACCGACCTGTTCCGGATACCGCGGCACTACCCGCTGCCCGGCAAGATGATCCCCGCCACCGGTCTGTCGATGAATAACCAGCCGTCCATGGAGGGGTCGCACTTCGGCGGCGGGCCCATGCAGGGGATGCCCGGCCCCGACATGGGCGGCGTTCTGACGCAGCCCGTGACGGCCGAGTCGGTTGCACAGCTCGTGATGAGCACCGTTGCTCCCGAAACGTGGCGCGACGCCGGCGGCGCGATTGGCAGCGTGCGCTTCATCGGCCCCCGGCTCGTCGTTTCACAGACGGCGGCAAATCAGAAGCAGATCGAAGAGCTGCTCAACGGCATTCGCGAGGAAGGCGGCATGAGTCACATGGTCAGCGTACAGGCGTACTGGGTGCATTTCGCGCCCGAGGACCTGCGCGCGATCGCCAGCAAACCTGGTGACGCCGCCGGCGCCGCGACGCTGAAGGAAGTCCCCGATGCACTGCTGGACGACGCCAAAGTCTACTCGCGCGGCCAGACGCTCGGCTACAACGGCCAGACCGTCCACGTCGCCTCCGGCCGCGCAAACACGGTGATCACCGGGATGCAGCCGGTCGTCGGCACGCAGGCCGTCGGCTACCAGCTGGAGACGGCGACGGTGCAGAGCGGCGTGTCTTTGCAAGTCACCCCGCAGGTGCTCGGGGACGGCAAGCTCGTGTCGCTGGACCTGCACAGTATCGTCAGCGAAGTCGACGACGCCGGCGCTCTTCCCGACCCGCGGCTCATCCCGACCGACGGCCCGACCACCAGTCCCGCCGACGCGTCGCTGGGCAAGCGATCGCGCATCATCGCGCAGCAGTTCAGCACGACCGCGCGCGTCCCGGTCGGGAAGAAGATCCTCGTCGGCGGCATGACCTTCGACCCCGGCGCCGAAGGTGTCAAGCAGCTCTACCTGGTCATCGAGGCCAACGCCATCAAGTGACGTCGCCGCAGCGAAGGATGTCAACGGCTCGAACGCCTGGCGCTCCGTCGCTGCCCTTGAGCGTGACAGATCGCCCACGAATCAATCCAGAGCCGTCCAGGGGCTTATGATTTCGCGTCTTCCAGCTCGGGCAGAGCCGTTTCCTGGGCCTTCTTTGCGTCGATCAGTCCCTTGCTCAGGAGCACCGCCTGGCGGATTTCTTCGGCGAGGTCCTTGTTGTCGAACAGGAACTGCTTGGAGTTCTCCCGGCCCTGGCCGAGGCGGGTGGTTTTGTAGTTGTACCAGGCGCCGGATTTCTCGACGACGTTGGACAGCGTCGCCAGGTCCAGCAGGTCACCTTCGTAGCTGATGCCGCGGTCGTACATGATGTCGAACTCCGCATCGCGGAACGGCGGCGCGATCTTGTTCTTCACCACGCGGGCGCGCGTGCGCGACCCGATCGACACTTCGCCTTCCTTGATCGTCTGCGTGCGCCGCACGTCGATGCGGACCGACGCGTAGAACTTCAGCGCCCGCCCGCCGGGGGTTGTTTCAGGGCTGCCGAACATCACGCCGATCTTCTCGCGGATCTGGTTGATGAAGATCACTGTCGTGCGGCTCTTGGCGATGGCGGCCGTCAGCTTGCGCAGCGCCTGGCTCATGAGCCGCGCCTGCAGACCGACGTGGCTGTCGCCCATCTCACCTTCGATTTCCGCCCGCGGGATGAGTGCGGCGACGGAGTCGATCACGATGACGTCGACGGCGTTGGAGCGGACGAGCAGCTCGCAGATCTCCAGCGCCTGCTCACCGGTGTCGGGCTGGCTGACGAGCAGGTCGTCGAGCTTCACGCCCAACCGCTTGGCCCATGAAGGGTCCAGGGCGTGCTCAGCGTCGATGAAGGCGGCCACCCCACCGCTCTTTTGCGCGCTGGCGACGATGTGCAGGCAGAGCGTCGTTTTACCGCTGGATTCCGGGCCGAAGATCTCGAGCACGCGCCCGCGCGGGACGCCGCTGCCGCCCAGGGCGATGTCCAGCGACAGCGAGCCGGTCGCGATGCCGTCGTGGCTCGCCTTGGCCTCGCCGTCAAGCTTCATCACCGAGCCCTTGCCGAACTGTTTTTCGATCTGCTGAACGGCGCGGGTGAGCGCCGAATCGCGGGCCGGGTCTCTGGGCGCGGCGAAATCGCGCGTCACCATGGGCTCGGGACGGTCCTTCTTCGTCTCCTCTTTTGATGAGAATCGTGCCACGGGGGGCTCCTTTTCTCAGCCGGGTATGTTGGTCAGCCGGCTGGCTGGCCCGCCGCTCGGCGTTGCGCCGGGGCGGGTCCGATTGTGGTGACTTGGGTGCGGCCGCTGCATCCATTGCAGCGTCCGCCGCCTGTCGCGGTCCGGGACAGGCTCCCGTGGGAGCGACTGCTAAAACCGAACCGGCTGGAAAGGCCACTGAACTCGACGGAAGTCACCTTCACCGTCCCTGTTCAGTGTTTGTACGGCTGATTCTAGCATCGTTAAACTACCTTTCGCAAGCTTAAAAATTCGGGAAGGCAAGACGACTAACCACCAACACACAAAGGCCACCAAGCCATTGTCTTTAGCTCCAAGTTCCTCAGCGTAGCACGTCGATCGATGAGAAGTTCAATAAAACCGCTTGGTGTTCTTCGTGTCCTGGTGGTTCCCCTTCTTCCTACTCCCGCGGCGGGTCGCCGAAGAAGAATTTGACGCGGCCGCGGTACTCGCCGGTGGCGCGGTTCTGCTGGCCTTGTGGGCCGGTCTGGTCGGCGCGGTGGAACTTGTTGCCGATGGCGGGAATCGCGTGGAGAATCGACAGTCCTGCATCGGGCAGATCGGCCCGCGCGTGACGCGACAGGCCGAGCAATGGCCGCGTCGATGTCGTCGCCCGGTCCTCGCCCGGCTTCTCGGGGAACCTGGGGGTGAGCACCTGCACGAACAACGACGGGTCCTGCGGCGCGATCACAATCGGGCCGTCGGTCGTGTCGAGCCGCATCCAGCGCACGCCCGCGTAGCAGCCGCGGAACTCGGGGTAGACCCACTCCTGATGGCCGGTGATCGTGTCGTTGATTGGGTTCTCCCATACGCCCAGCGTCGTGCCGGCGAGGCGGTTCTTCCACACGCGGTGCGGCCCGGCTCCGAGCCAGCGCATCGACTTCAAGCTCTCTTCGGGCAGGTCGAAGCAGATGCCGTGGAAGTCCACGTCGCCTTCGCAGGTATAGGCGTAGTCGAGCTGCACAAATCCGTCGGCGGTGGCTTCCCACTCGGTCCTGGTCAGCTTCCCCGGCCCCGCCATGCGCAGCGTTTTGGCGAACGGAAGCTGGCGCGACTTCGTGGGCGGCACAGGCTCGGCAATCTTCAGCGGCCATACCCACGTCCATAGCTCTCGCCCCGCCGGATCATCGACCCGGACAGCGAGCGCGTCGGCATCCTTCGCGCGAAGCGGCATCTCCATCTTCATCGCCTGGACATCGCCAGGCGCGACGTCAACCGATTGCTTCCACTCCTCCAACACCTCGTGCGGCTTGCCGTTGCCCCACACGTCGCCGAACGCGCGCAGCTGCCACGTGAAGGTGCAGTCCTTCGCGTTCGTGAAGTCGTAACGGTTCTCGATCTCGTATCCGTCGCCGACACGCCGCACCTGGATCGGCGACCACAGCTCCTTGATCGTGTAAAATCCCGCCTCCTTCTCCCGGTAGGGTCCCACGATGCCGTCGGGGGCCTGGTTGCCGGCGGTGTCCATCTGGCCTGTGTCCGGCCGCTTCACGGCTTCGTCAACCAGCGCCCAGATGAACCCTCCGGCCGTCGCCTTGCCTTTCAGGATCGCCTCCCAGAAGTCTGCCAGCCCCGCGCCGGCGCCGCCGTCGTACATGCCGTGGAGGAACTCCGTCGGCAGATAGATGTCCGGGCCGTTGCAGAGCTTCACGTGCTCGTCGTAGGGGCGGTAGTGGCGCGTGTTGATGCCGCGGAACAGCTCCCACGGATGCAGGACGGCGCGGTTTTGCGGGTCCCACTTCGCAAAGTCATCGTCGAGGGCGGTGTTCCAGCCGCCCTCGTTGCCGTTTGCCCAGAAGAGGATGGATGGATGGTTCGCATCGCGGCGAATCATCTGCCCGATCAGCCGCCGTCCCACTTCCGTGCTGTACGACTTCTGCCACCCCGCCAGCTCGTCGATCACGTACAGCCCGAGTTCATCGCAGGCGTCGAGGAAGTGCTCGTCCGGCGGATAATGGCTCATGCGCACGGCGTTGTGGTTCATCTCCCTCATCAGGAGCACGTCGTCGCGGGAAATCTTCGCGCTCAGCGCCCGTCCAGTTTCCGGATGGAACGAGTGGCGGTTCGAGCCCTTGAGGATCATGCGCCGGCCGTTGACGTAGACGCCGTCGCCCGTGCGGACTTCAATGGTGCGGAAGCCGAAGCGCTGCGTGATGCGGTGGAGGACGGTTTTGCCATCCATCCCATCCATCAGTTGCACTTCGAGCTCGTAGAGGTTGGGCGTTTCCGCAGTCCAAAGCTTCGGCGCCGTCATCTTCGTTTCAACGCGCGCTTCCTTGCCGAGGAAGTCTTTCATGACCCATGCCGTGGCAACCGAGTCGCCAGCCTCTCGCAGGCGCACTGCCACGCGGCGCGTGGCGCGCGGCACCGCTCCGTCATCGCCCGTGAACACGTCGACCGCCAGCGACCCGTCCGCCTTCGCGTCGATGGCGACCCGATCGATGTGGTGCGGCGGCTTTGCTTCGAGCCACACCGGTCGAAAAATCCCGCCGAATATCCAGTAGTCCCCCTGCCGCTCGGCGCGGTTGACCGATTCGTCGGCGGAGTGCTTGTCGACGGTGACTTCGATAAGGTTCGCGTCCTCGGCCCCGAATTTCACGAGCGGCGTGATGTCGTAGCTGAACCGATAAAACCCACCCTGGTGCTTGTCGCCCGCGCTTCGGCCGTTGATCCAGACCTGCGTGTCGGTGAGCACGCCGTCGAACACGAGCGTAATCCGCTGCCCCTCCCACGCCGGCGGCAGCGTGAACGTGCGCTTGTACTTCCCCTGCTCGAAGGGCGGCTGGTCCTGACGATAGTTGAGCGACCCGAACCCCAGCGCGTCCCAGCAGGACGGGACGGGGATCGTCGTCCACACTCCGCTCTTGGCGCCGGCGGTGCAGAAGAACTCCCATGGCACGGCGTCATCGCTGCCCTTGCCGGAGAGGTACTGGCGCTGCGTTTCCTGCGCGTAAGCGGACGTGAAGGTGATCAGAAGGACGGCACAGCCCAGCAGCGTGCGATGGCTCATATGCCGGTGAGAGTATCAGGGAAGGACAGGAATTGAACCACGAAGCACGAGGACACGAAGCAGTTGTCTTCAGCTCTACGTCCCTCAGCGCGAGCACGCAGTACGATTAAACCTGAAAGGAACCGCTTCGTGGCTTCGTGGCTTCGTGGTTCAATTCTGTTTTTTCTTCCGCGACCGCTCGTACTTTGCGGTGACGGTGCCGGCGGTGCCGCCTCTCACGGCGAACTCGCCGATGACGGTCATCCGCCGGGGATCGAGCGTGGCGACGAGATCATCGAGAATTGTATTGACAATGGCCTCGTAAAAGATGCCCTTGTTGCGGTAGGCGAGGAAGTACAGCTTGAGGCTTTTCATCTCGACGCAGCTTCGGTCAGGGACATAGCTGATCGTGATCGTCGCGAAGTCCGGCTGCCCGGTCACAGGGCACATGCTCGTGAACTCGGGGAAGAGGAATTTCACCTCGTAGTCGCGCTGCGGCTTTGGGTTCGGGAATGCTTCGAGGATCGTGCGCGGATTTGCGACCTGCGCGTCGCTCAGCGCGGATCTACTGCCCAAGTGGGAAAGGGAGGTTCGGTTCATTGCCGCCTGCGGGACCCGGGGGCGTGGCCGGCGCCGCGCCCTTGGTGAATTCGCCCTCGAGCTGCCGGAGGATCGACCGGTCCAGCTCGAAGACCAACCCATTGTATTCGCCAATCAGCGGCTGGTCATTTCCACGGTCGGCGAGGCGAAGCTGGTGCTGCACGGGGTTTGCGCCGCCGGCGAGTTCGGTCGTGACGTTGAGGGTGTAGGTGCCGATCGGCGCAGCCTGGGTCGCCGGGACGGCTTCGAGGTACCTCTGTACGCGCAGCGGATCGAGCGCGCGGAGGATCGCTTCGACTTTCTGGTCGCTCGCCTCGCCCCCGGGCCCGGAGACAAGCTCCCACTTCGCCACGTCCTCTCCCGGCTGTGTCGCGGCCTGCGTGGTGGCGGGCGCAGTGGACGCCGGTCCGGTCGTGGTCGTGGCGGGCGCCGTGGTCGGAGCGGCGGGGCCGAGCGGCGCGGCTTCCGTGCGGCGCTGGATCACCACCTCGCGATGGGACGCCGGACGCGACGTCGGCTGCGTCGTGGCGGCGAGATCAGCCGTGAACGACAGCCGGCTCACCTGCTCGGGGTCGATGTCGACCGCCCGCTTGTCCCGCAGCTCGATGGGCTTCTTGTTGAAGTTCTCCAGCGCCGTCGCGGCCACCTTCGCAATCGACGGCGAGCCGGAGACGGTCGCGTAAACGTTCTGCTTGCGCACGTCGTCATGCCGGCCGAAGGCGATCATCGTCGCGGCGTCGGCGCGCTGCGTCGCAGGCGCCGTGGCCGGTTGCGTCGCAGGGGGGTCTGTGGAAAGCGTCACCGTCAACTGCGGCTTGTCGAGCTGGTACCTGGGCGCATCGGCCGGGCTTTCGCTGACGAATTCGATCGCCCGCAACCCGGTGGCGGCGAAGATCATGTCGTCGATCTCGCTGCGCTCGGCCGGCATCTTCACCGGCTCGACGACCTGCCACTCTTCGCCTTGCTTGGCGGCGCGAACGATTACCTTGCCGGCGGCGTCGGTCACGCTGAGCTGCTTGACCTGCGCCGAGGGGATGTCAACGAGCTGCGTCTTGCGGTAGTCGCCTGGAGGTTTCTCGAGCTGATCGGTGAGCGCGACGTCTGTGACGTGCACCTCGTTGCCGCCTTCACCAATCGAAACGTACACGTTCCCGCCGACGGCGGACTTGGCGCCAACGTTGAGCGTGTGCGTCTTGCCGTCAGCGAGCAGCTCGACGCGGTATGCCGGCGTCGAGAGGCCGGTGGCGCTGGAGGCCGCATCCTCGCCTTCCAGCGCGCCCCGCGAGGTGGCGTCAACAAGGGCGCGAAGGAGCGAATCGACTTCAAAACTCTCCACCGGCGCGGACACAGGCTCGGTCAGCCGCCACTCCCCGCCGCTCTTCTCGAGCGTGAACTTATCGCCAATGGCCGGTGCGACGGTCACCTTCGTTACGTCATCTCGATCGACGTCGAGCAGTTTTCTGCCGTCGCCGCTATCCGCGATCTGCGTCTCGCCGCCTTTGTCGCGCGTGAAAAACAGCGCAACGGCCGCGACGGCAAGCAACACGATCAGCACCAGGGTCGTCTTGAAGTTCATTGTCTTCGGCAGGGGCGACACTTGCGTCGCCCTGTTCTCGGATTCAAAGAGGGCGGACACAAGTGAAGCGCCTACAGGATTAATCCCGCCTTGCGAACCAGACGAAGGCGCCGGCGGCGATGACGAGGCCGGGCAACCCGACCAGCAGCGCGCCGATGCGCCAGGCTTTGAGGGTGCCCTCGCTCATGGGCTTGATGCGGCTGACCTCCATCGCGGCGGGGCTGATGGCAATCAGCGGCTCCATCTTCGCGAGCCAGAAGACGCTGTTGGCGAACAATTCGGCGTTGCCGGGGAACCGGGAGACGATGATCGGGCGCTCGCGGGCGAGCAGCTTGCGGTCGGGCTCGTCGATGATGCCGTTGATGAAGACTTGGAGCCCCCCGATCGCGACCACGCGCCCGCCGCCGCCCTGCTTTTCCGATGCCGCTGCGACGAACAGCGGCCCGGGGATGTCGCCCCCGCTGCCGGGGGTGGAATCGGCTTGCTTCGGCGGGTCCAACTGAATCGGCTCGCTGCGCATCGCCGCCTCGATGTTGCTCTCGCCCCACGCGCCGCTCGGGGCTGCAAGCAGCGGATTGGCATCATAGCCCGCGGCCGATCGGGTCTTCACTGGAAGCATCTGAAGCATCAAAAAATCCAGCGACTGCAGCGGCTTTGTAATCGGATGATCGGCGTAGTTGTTGACGACAAAGATGTACGGAATGCGCTGCGCATCTTCGATGAAGTCGCCCGATGGGCCGCCCTGCGATGGGATCGGCTCGTGGACCACCATGGCGCCGGTCTGGACCTCGATGCCCCACTCTGCCAGCGCCTCGTGCATGTCGTCCGACTGCGGGAAGAACAGAAACATCGCCGAGCCGCCCTCTTTGAGGTGCTGTGCGACGCGCGGCGCGATGGGCGGGGTGGGGCCCATCGGACCGCCTTGCGTGGGGATCGACAGCACGATCCAGACCGCGTCCTTGATCTCCTCGTCGCTCGGCTCCGGCGCCGCCGGCCGGCCCTGCATCTGCGCCTGCATCGCCCACGAGCCGGACAGGTCCTTCTCCAGCACCTCGAAGTTGTACTCCCTCAGCCGGTCAGCCACCCTGGAGAACGGGCCCTGCTGAAAAAAGCTGCTCTCGGTCAACGGCCCCCCGCCAGGGCGCACGAACACAACCTTCGGCTTCTTCTCCGCCGTCAGCGAGAGGATTGCACTGGTGATCTGCTGCTCCCCGGAGAACTTGGCCTTGGCCGTCACCTCTTCCCCGGGGCGCAGACGACGGAGTTCTTCGTCATTGCGCTTCCAGACCTGCTCGGCCGAGAGCGAGCGCATGTCGTTCTCGCCCATGACCAGGATGGCATTCTGCTCACGGAGCTTCTGCCGCAGGTCATCCAGCTTCAGCTCACCCAGGCCGCGGATCTTCGCGACCTGCTCATCGGCGATCTTCTTGATCTGCGCGTAGGTCGGCAGGCTGGCGGTCATGTACTGGCGGACCGGCTCGGGGACCTTCGGGTCGTCCTTGGCCTTGGTGAAGTTGTCGACGATCTGCCCGGTCATCTGCGACAGCGCGTCCATCGTGCGCTCGATGCTGGCGGTGGCGCCTTTGTAATCCGGGGGCTTCATCTCCAGCCGCCGCTTGATCTGTGTCTCGCTCTGTTTGAGCAGCTGGGGGAACTCCTGCACCGTGAACATCGCCAGCGACACGCCCTGTGCCGACTCATTGCCCGCCAGGCTGTCCATCGAGAGCGCGTTCACCTTCTCCAGCTGCTGCGCCGTCAGGGTGCGGACCTGTTCGTACACGTCCTTATGCGCGTCGACGACTTCGCGGTACTTGGCGACCTCGCCGCCGTATTTGTTCATCACCTCGTTAATCAGGTCGTCGACCTTCGTCGGATTGGCAATCGGGTCGATCGACTCGACCTCAATATTGCGCCCCTTGCGGCGGTACTCGTCGAGCAGGTCGTCGACGACCTGGGCATAGTCGGTTTCGTCCGTCGGCTGCGCGCCCGGGGCGGTGGTGTTTCGCGCGTAGAGGCTGACCAGCTTAATCTTCTGCTTGTTGTCGCGGATGATGTTGACCGTTTGCGGCTTGAGGCTGTAGAGCCCCGACGCCGTCGTGTCCAGCCGCTGGTTCGTCCGCTGCGCAAGGTACGTGAGGATGATCGCCAGCAGAATGACGACCACGCTGGCAAGCACGACGTTGGCGCCATACTTCACCCAGCGCTGTTTCTGCGATTCAGGGGCGGGCGTCGATTTCGCTGTTGCTTCGTTCATGTCTGGTTACTTCCAGCGACGAGATTCAAGGACCTTGACGGTCAGGAACAAAAACACGGCCGTCGCCGCGATGAAGAAGACGAGGTTGCCGGTGTCGATGACGCCCTTGGAGAAATCGGTGTAGCGGCGGAAGATGGACTCGTCGGCCACGCCGCGCCAGAAGCCAGTTAGCGTCGCGCGCGTCCCGAGCCACCAGGGGATGATCGTCACCAGGAACAAAATGGCCGCGGCCGTCACGGCGGCGACGACCTGGCTGCGCGTCAGCGACGAGCAGAACAGCCCGATCGCGATGAACAGCGCCCCGACAAGCACGATCCCGAGATAGCCGCTGAAGATCGGACCGAAATCGACATCTCCGTAGAGCATCAGCATCACGACGAACAGCAGCGTCGGCGCCAGCAGCACGAGCAGAAAGGCCAGGGAGCCCATAAACTTGCCGAGCACGACATCAGGCTCTCCCACGGGCGCGGTCATGAGCGTCTCGATGGTGCCGCTGGCCCACTCCTGCGCGAGGAGTCCCATGCACAGCACAGGCGTGACGAACACGAGCAGCCACACCATCCAGTCGAAAATCGAGCGCATCCCCACCGGCTGGCCCGGCTGAAAGTCATTCCAGAAAAACAACCCGCTGGCCAGCAGGAACAAAAACATGGCGACATACGCCATGGGCGAGAAAAAGTAACTGCCGAGCTCTCGGCGTGCGATGACGGGTGCGCGGGTCATACGTGGCACGGGCATCCTGCCCGTGATCCTTCTTCAAAAGAAATCAAGACACGGGCAGGATGCCCGTGCCACTGGCTACCGCTTGATTGGCGGTTACCTGCACGAAGAATTCTTCAAGCGTCGCGTGCTCCAGGCGCACTTCACGAAGCGGCCAGCCGTGCTGGATGATCGTGCGGGCGGCCTCTTCGCGCACGTCGTAGCCGTCCTTCGGGCGCAATGCGGCGGTGACGTAGTGGCCGTCCTTGCCATCGCCCCCACGTTCGCCGTTGAGCAATTCGACCTTGTGCACACCGCTGACACGCGACAGCGCCGTCTCCACTTCTTTCGCCGGTCCTCGGCACTCGACCAGCACGCGTGCCTGCATCCGCCGGCTCGAGCGCAGCTCATCCGGCGTGCCTTGCGCGACGATCTTCCCCCCGGCAATGACAATCGCCCGATCGCACACGGCTTCGACTTCCGGCAGGATGTGCGTCGAGAGCATGATCGTATGATCGCCGCCCAGATCCTTGATCAGCTTGCGCGACTCGCGGATCTGCGTGGGGTCCAGCCCCACCGTCGGCTCATCGAGGATCAGCACCGCCGGGTCGTGCAGCAGCGCATCGGCCAGGCCGACGCGCTGGCGATACCCCTTGGACAGGTGCCCGATGATCCGCCGGCGAACGTTCGTCAGCCAGCAGCGGTTGAGCACGTAATCGATGCGCTTGCGGCGTGTTTCGCGGTCCATCTTGCGGAGCCGGCCGCGGAAATCGAGGTATTCCTCGACGCGCATCTCGGTGTACAGCGGGACGTTCTCCGGGAGGTAACCCAGGTTCTGGCGGACCTGCACCGACTGATGAAAGATGTCCAATCCGTTGATCGTCGCCCCCCCGCTGGTCGGTGGCATATAGCAGGTGAGGATGCGCAGCGTTGTCGACTTCCCCGCCCCGTTGGGCCCGAGGAAGCCGACAATCTGCCCCTTGGGCACATCAAAGCTGATGTGGTCGACCGCCAAGGTCTGACCGTACACCTTGGTCAACTGCGAAACGGAGATCACGCGTGCTTCCTTATCTTCTCCCGCCGCCGGGACCCGCCGCAGGATCCTGCGCGGGGCGTGATAGCTAAATCCGGCTGCCAGCTTTGTCAAGAATTACACGGTCGCTTGCAAGGGTATGAAGTTGTGACGGGGCCAAAAGTTGCATGCGGAATCCAGGTCTTCTCTTACAGCTCAGACGCCGGCGTGACGGGTTCGTGTTGATGCGGCGCGGGCAGGTCGTGCGCGGTCGCATTGGACGGGAAGAGAAGCTCTTCCTGCGTGTCGTGCACAACCGGGGTCATGTCGGGCTCGCCCTCGGGACACTCCAGCGCGGCGGGCGGGACCTGGGCGTCGGGGTCGATGCGCGTCAGCTGCACGATGCGCTCGAGCTTGAACGTGCGGCGGTCGTTGCGCAGGTGACAGTGGGCGACGAGGATCAGCTCGCCCTTGAAGCGTTTTACCTGGATCGGGTTGATCACCCGCTGCGTCCGCGCGTCACGGGCGTCGAGGTAGTCCATCAGCACCGGCTTGCGCGCGTCGAGGGCTTCTTCGAGCTCGAGCGGAAGCAAACTTTCGCGAGCGGAGAGCGGCGTGAGGCTCATGGGCCCGCCCTGGTGGACGAGGGCGTCGCAGAGGCACAGGTCCCAGCCGCCGACGGGCTCGAGGAGGCGATCGAAGACGGCGGCGGTGGTCTGCGCGTCGGCGAGGGCGCGGTGGGCAAATGGCGGCTGGATGCCCAGACGCGGGGCGAGCGTCTGGAGCCCATTGCCACCCCGGCCGAAGCGGCGGCGGGCGATGCGGACGGTGTCCATCACGTGCGCCCGCCCGAATACGTCGTGCAGGTCGCGGCCGCAGGCGCGGAACTCTTTTCTCAGGAACGAGAGGTCGAAACGCACGTTGTGGCCGATCACGACCGCGCCCTGCATCAGTTCGATCACGTTGGGCAGGATGTGCTCAAACAGCGGCTGCCCGTCGCACATGTCGGGCGAGATGCCGGTGAGGGCGGTAATCCCGCGGCTGATGGGCCGCTGGGGGTCGATCAGTTGCTGGTACTCATCCACCGTCCGGCCGCCCTCCACTCGGACTAGGCCGATTTCGATGACACGATCGCCCCACTGAGCGCTGGCGCCGGTGGTTTCGACGTCCACCACCGCGAGGGGAATATCACGCAGTTTGGACATGAGGGAAACAGACAATTGGCGCTCCGTCACCAAGGAAGGGAAACGACGGAGAAATATAACGTGGCATGGGCATCCTGCCCATGCCACGTGTCAGAACTCAGAACCGACGATGGAGGCTTCGAACGCGATTTGCCCGTCGACCACACCCTGCGCTTTGCAGAGGATGCGGCGGTGGCGCTCCCAGAGCTTCTGGAGCAGGATATACATCCGCTTGCCGGGTGGGACCTGCATGCGGAACTTGCAGTCTTCCACGCCGCCGAAGCCGATGAATCCTTTCCAGCCGACGTATTCGCGGGTGTAGAAGCTGGCGGCCTGGGCGGCGGATTCGATCATCAGCACGCCGGGCAGGAGGGGCCGGCCGGGGATATGGCCGGGGACCCAGAACTCCTTCTCGTGCGTATCCTTGTAGCCGAGAATGCGGCCTTGCTCGGGCTGAGCCCAGACGATGGCGTTCAAGTGCTCCATGTCCCCGCGCTGGGGGTTGCGCTGGCGAACCGCTTCCTGGTCGAACAGGACGCGGCTGAGATCGATCGCGCTGAGGTCGAAGAGGAATTGTGGGGGCATGAGGGGCGAGGCCAAAAGGAAAAAGGTCAAAGGCAAAAGGAAAAAGGAGGAGGGAGCGGGAAGTTGGTCCTTTTCCCTTTGTCCGTTTGCCTTTTGCCTTCGCTTGGGCGTCGGTTCTACTGCTGCGTGGCCCCGCCCGCGCTGGCGTCGGTGTCGCCTTCACGGCCTTCCAGGACCTTCTTGCGGACTTCCTGGGCGGCGGCCTTGATCTCCTGCATTTTCTTGCGGACGCGCGTGCCGGCGGCCTTGTTGCCGCCTATCGCCTTGGCCACGTCGTCGTCCGCTTCCTGCACCAGACGCTTGAGCGTGTCATATTCCTGCATGGGGGTCGTTCCTCTTAAAAAAGGGGCTCGGGACAGGCCAAAAACACTATCCGCCCCCCTCTGGTGTGTCAATTCGAGGGATTTGGTGTAGTGCGATGTAGATCGCTTGGGGATGAGCTCGTTTCGGCCAATCCGATGGCTGTGGGCAGCAGGGCGAGCAGGAATTCGCCCCGAACCGAGAGCCGTCGCCGCAGCGGCCCAGCGGCCCCCTCAATTGGCCGAAGGCTCTCACGATCCGCCAGCGCCTCGTCGGGCATGCCGCCGCCGGAAAAGCATCCACCCATGCGCAGGCCGCCGGCACGCTTGGCGGTGGAACAGCGCTCACTTGGCCAATGTCGCCACCAGTCGCCAAACCAGGTGCGGAGACAGCCGCCGCTTCTGCGTCGCGTTGAAATCGTTGACGATCTGGTCGAACCGCTCGGTGTACGGCAGACGATCGCGCTTGCCGATGTCTTTGCCCAGCATGTCGCGCAGCATGGCCCGGGACTCATGGGTCACGGCGGGCGGCCTGGATTTCGCTTCCCCCATCTTCGGGAGCTTTCCGGCCTTGCGAAGCGTCAGGACGTGCCGCCAGACCTCCTGGCGCGTCGGCGGCGGCTCGCCGTGATGGTTGGCGTAGGCGCTGTAGAGGCTTTCGAAGTGCGGCGTATACGGCAGATCGTCGGCGGTGCGGCCGATCTTCACGTAAGCATCAATCAGCACGTCCTTCTTCACCGCAACGCGCTGCGCGATGCCGGCGAAGAGCGTGCCCGGCGTTTTCGCGTCCTCCACGACGGCCGAGGGGGAGGAAATATTTCCAGCCCGCCGGTCGAGCAGAAGCAGCATGGTGCCGAACGGGTCGCGGACGGCGGCCCTGTACCCGCGCGAGACCGGCGCGGGCGGCGTTGCAAACTTCAGCTTCAGCGCCTCGCGCCGGCGGTACAGGTCGCGCACGTCGTCCACGAGGTAGTACGTCGCCTCTGCCGGTAAATCCGGGTCGTTGTGAAGGACGAGTTCGGAGTCATCGCACAGGCGAAAGCTCGCGATGCGCGCGTCCTGCCGAAGAAGTTTCAATCCGAGCGTGCCCTGGTAATAGCGCACCGCCGCCTCGAGCGACGGCACGCGGAGGATGACCCGGTCTACCTTGAGGAGCATCGGAGCCGCTGCGGGGAACCCTCGAAGAGCAAATCCAAACCCCAAGTGTTGGTTCACAAGGAAGAAAAGGCGGAAGGCTCACCGGCTCCCTTTTCTTCTTTCTCCACTGGCATCTGTCTGGAATCTGGTGCTTGAGATTTGGTGTTTTCCACGTCCTGCTCCTCCTGCTCCGCCTGTTCCTTGGCCGTCGGCGCGTGGTAGCCGCCGCGCAGGACAAAGATTCCGCCCGTGAGGTTCCACGCGATCTGCACGAGTCGGATCGACATCGTCAGCGCGAACGCCTGCGCCACGGTGCACCCGTGCGGGCGCGTCAGGAGGATGGCGAAGAACTCCATCACGCCTGCGCCCTGCGGCGAGATCGGGATCGAGCCGGCGAGCACGATCACCGGGACGATCACCCAGTACTGCTGCGGCCGCAGCGGCAGGTCAAACGCCATCCCCGCGAACATGGCCGAAACCACCACCGTCATGTGCACGGGCAGCGACCCCACAAGCGCGCCGGTCACCAGCCACGGGCGGCGGCGGTAAATCTCCATGGTCTCAATCGCCTTGTTCACCTGCGTCTGCATGGGCAGGCGGCGCAGCACGAATCCGAGCCCCGTGGCGTGACGAAGCCACGTCGTGTAGAAGACGAACATTCCCACCGCCAGCATCCCGATCACGCCGGCCGCGATGACAGCGATCTGCCGCGTCGCCGGCTCCTGCCACTGCAGCGCCGCCATCGTTCCGCCCAGGGTGATCAGCGCGATCAGCCCGATGGCGCGGTCGACGATGACGCTCATCACCGCCCGCGTGCGCAGGTGGGTTTGCTTTGCCGCGTAGTACGCCTTGAGCACGTCGCCGCCCGTCGAGCCGGGCATGAACGTGTTATAGAACGCCCCGACCATGTTGATGATGAACGCGCGGGCCAGCCCCAGGTGGATGTCCAGCGCCTTGAGCAGCAGGTGCCAGCGGAGCCCCGTGATCAGGAATGTGAGCGGAAAGATCAGCACCGCCGCCCACAGGAACACCGGGTCTGCCGTCTGGAGCATGTGCCCCAGCCCCGACTGCACGAGCGGGAACGGCACCCGGACCTGGTAGCCGCCGACGACCTGCGCTGCGTCGAACCAAATTCCCTTGCCCGTCTCGGGATCCTCAACAAGAACGCGTTCGGCGGTCCTGAGATGGGGCGTGGCGAGATCCACTGCCAGCAGCGGCCGCACCTGCGGGCCCTGGGGCAGGCGCAGTGTCACCTGCTCCCGGTCCGCTTCATGCACGAGCGTGCGGACCGGAATGACGTTCGTATCCAGCCCGGGGACCGGGTCGAGAATGGTGACCGTCGACGAGCGCTCATCCCACGGCTCGGCCAGCCGCACCTCGTGCGGGCGATTGTCCGGATCGAGCACGAGCACCTGATCGCGCCATGAGATGTTGACCAGGACGTACCAGATCCCCGCCACGGCGATGGTCCAGCGGATCGCGAGAATCGCCCATTTCTTGACGCCTGCACTCATTTCCAGCCGGATTCTCGTGAAACGCCCGCAGTTCCGCAACGCTCACAGCGGCGATCGGCAGTGCCTGATTCGTACGGCCCACATTGCGCCCAACTCCAATCGTCCATGGGAGACGGTATAATCGTCACTAAATGACGCGCGCTCATGAAGAGATCGTCAATTTCATTGCCGGCGGGACGACGCCGGACGAGGTCGCATCGTTTTGCCCATCCGATGGCGCCCGCAATCGCGTCGCTGCACTGCTGCAGCGCCAGCAGGGAGGACCCTTGCCACCAGACGAAGCGGCGGAGCTATCGCATTACCTCGAGCTCGAGCACATCATGCGACTCGCTAAGGCGCGCGCCCATGCGCACCGCTCATGACGAGTTACATTCCTGCCTCGCTCCGCAAGCTCGTCGCCGATCGCGCCGGCGGTCTTTGTGAATACTCCCTCCTTCACGAGGACGATACCTTTTTCGGGTGTCAAATCGAGCACGTGATCGCGCAAAAGCATGGCGGCGCCACGACGGCGGAGAACCTGGCGTTCGCGTGCGTCTTCTGCAATCAGCACAAGGGTTCTGACATCGCTTCGATCGCCGCCGCAACCAAGCAGCTCACCCGTCTGTTCCACCCGCGCACGGATCATTGGGCCGATCATTTCGCTCTCGCGTCCGACGGTGTGACACTCGCTTTTCGCTCCGATATCGGCCAAGTCACGATAGACCTGCTACAGCTAAATCACCCGGATCGGATCATTGAGCGACAGGCATTGCGAGCCATAGGTCGTTACCGATCACAGGGCGCCGCCGCCCGAATCCTGCGTCGGTAACTCGCACACCTTTTTACCCAGCTCCTCGCATTGAAGTCGTATTAACCTGTTCGATGGCATCTACTCCTCACCTGGCACAGGATTCGTATGCCCCAGAAGCATGCGATCTCCGCCATTTCTTGAAGCGCTTGAACACCGCCGGTTGCTCAGCGGCGTCACGTTGATCACGCACGGTCAGGGGGGCAGCGCGGGCGGGGAAGTGGCGGCGACGGCGGACCGAATCGCCGTCCGCGCCGGTGGCGCGGCGCAGTACGTCATGACGGTCGTCAGCGACGGCCTCGCCGGCGCGCGCGTCGCGAGTTTCGTCAAGGATCAGGACTCGCCCAGCATGGACGAGGTCCCCACCGGCGAATTGATCATCAAACTCGACTACGGTGACGTAAACACGCTGCCGACGACCATCACCGCGGGCCTCGTGGCCGATTACCTGCTGACCAATCGCTACCTCGAGCAGCAGATCCACCTCGCAGGACCCAGCCGCGGCGGCTCGCTCGTCTCGAACCTGGCGACCTCGCTGGGCGAGCGCGGCGTGTGGGTCGATCATCTCACGTTCATCGATCCCGTCCCCGCCGAAAGTGTCGTGCCGATCGGCCCGATCGACGGTCCGCTGCGCGTCACCGACAACGTGATCTTCGCTGACAACTACTGGCGGAGCGATGAGAACCTCGTCACCGGCTTCGACGGCCAACCCGTCGCGGGCGCGCACAATGTGAACCTGAACAACACGGTCCAGGTCGACAACGATGGCGACCCGCACGCCGCCGCCGGCGCCTATTACATCGCCACGATCAACCCCGACGAGCCGATCGTCCCGCCCGCCCGCGCGTCGTGGTTCCAGGACACGCCTGCAAACCCCGCGCGCGATGAAACCGGCTACCACTTCAGCCGCATCGCCGGCGGCGCACGCCCGCTGGATGGGCTTCACCCGGACTTCGGCGGCATCGCCCATCGCGAGATCGCCACCCGCACCGGCCCCCACTGGCCGAACGTCGCGCAGGTTACACTCCTCGGCGGCACGCAGAGCATGGCGCGCGGCACGACGGCCCACGTGGCGCTGCATTACGCCGACGCCGACAGCCGCGCGACCGTCTCCGTCTTCCTCGATCGGGACCGCAACCCGTACAACGGCAACACCGTCACCCGCTTCGCACGCCGCGGGTTTGCCGCGACCGATCACAATGCCGTGCGCCTCAGCGGTTCCACCTATGAAGCGACGCCCGGCACGTACCACGTTTATGCGCAGATCGTCGGCGCCGATGGCCAGTCCCGCTACGCCTACGCACCGCAGACGCTCACGCTGAGAACCCCCGACCTCGATCAGCTTTTCGCGACGAAGCAGGACGGCGAGATGCGCGTGTCCGGCACGGTCGGCAACGATCGCATCTACGCGGAACGCAGCGGCAACAATCTGGTGGTCACGCGGCACGAGTTCACGCAGTCCGTCTCGCTCGCCGACGTCGATCGCCTCATCTTCGACGTCGGCCGCGGCGATGACTCCGTCCATGCCGGACCGGGCGTGATGGGCAGCGTCCTGCTCGGCTCCCACGGCAACGACACCCTGATTGGCGGGGACGGCAACGACACCCTCTGGGGCGGCACCGGCCACGATCGCCTCTTCGGCCGCAACGCCAACGACTGGCTTGAAGGGTCCGGCGGCAACGACTACCTCGAGGGCGGCAACGGCTTCGATCGCCTCTTCGGCGATGACGGCCATGATTACCTCGTCGGCGGGCCAGGCAACGATCGCCTCTTCGGCGGCGCCGGGAGCGACACCGTCAACGGCGACGCGGGGATCGACGTCGTCGAGCAGGACGTCAACGACATCCTCAGCCGCGTGCCCTGACATGCATTGAAGTGCGCGACGCAAGATCTACACCCGTGGTCGATTGCAACCTGTTGTTATCGCCGAGGTTAGCATGAGCCAGGCGCGAATTGGGTTCGTTTTGCGCTTTCGCGCTGCACGGCCTATTCCGGCACCTTCCGGCACATTCCACCGCCATCGGCACCGCGCGCGGCCACGGCACATCCCGGCACCTCCACGCAAGATGTCCCCGCTCCAGCGCCACCGACTATGCCGACCGGCGCGCCTTCTTACACCCCGCTTGTGCGCGATCGTGTCGATGGATGCACGTGATCGCGCACGACTCGGCGGCGGTTGGCCATATCTCCCGGGAAACGCAGCGAAAGATTCTGCCAATCCAGCGGGATTGCCATAACTCCTTTTGCGCGATTGTGCGCGCGATTGCGCACGCCTGCGGTGCTGGCATTGAGGGCGCCTCAGGTGGAGTCAACCAGTCGGCGGCGAGCCTGCAACACCACGCGCGGTGAAGAATCGCCTTGTGCCCGCGAATCCGGCGTGCACAGGATAGCGCGCGGCTATCGGATGGTGCGGTCCAGGCGCTCGATGACCACCCCCAGCAGCTGGCGGCGGGCGGGGGTGAGCTCGGCGCCGCCGAAGCGGATGCGGTAGAACAGGTGGGTGAGCCGCCGGATGGCGTCGTAGACCTCTGCGGGCATGAATGCGAGGGTGTCGCTGAATTCCTTGGGGGTGAGGTGCCTGGGGCGCACGATCTGGCGGCTCTCGAGCAGCCGGATCAGATCGTCATAGAAGCCCAGCTGACGGGCGAGGCGCAGCTGCTCGCTTTGCGGCAGCGCGTCGAGCCCGATCCGCGCAGCGCGTCGGCGCAGCCGCCAGCGCTCGAGCAGGAACCATCCAATCGCGATGATCACGATCAATACCATCAGCCCGATCAGCGGGCCGAGGAATTTCGACGCCAGCCAGAGGCCGGCGGCTTCGAGGTACTCGGGCAGGCGAGTGAAGATCGTCTGCGCGCTGCTGGCGGTGTTGACGATGGAGCGGTCAAGCTCGGCCACCACGTTCTCGCGGCTGTCGCCGTCGTAGGCGACAACCTTGGTGGCCCAGCTGTATTCGAGGAAGTCGACGAAGTGCTTGATCCGCGAGATCAGCCCCGTCTGCCGCTGCCCCTCGCGCGGATCGCGGCCGCTCGTGGGGTCGTAGGTCTTCCACGTCCCATCGGGCATCATCACCTCGACCCAGGCGTGCGCGTGGGCCTGGCGGACGACGAACTGATTCACGATCGGGTTGAATTCATCCGACTTGAACCCCACCACCATCCGCGCCTGCAGTCCAAGGCTCTGGCAGAGCAGGGTCATGGCGCCGGCGAAGTATTCGCAATGGCCGCGCTTCAGGTCGTAGAGGAACGCCACCATCGGGTCCTGGCCCTCGATGCGCTTGGCGTCGGTGAGGTCCAGCGTGTAAGCGAAGTCGCTGCGGAGATGGCTCTCGATGCGATCGGCGATGGCGGCATCCACCGGCGAGGCTTCACCCTCGGGGGCATTTCGCCTGGCCAGCTCCGGGCCAGCCACGTCAGGGCGGCGCGCGTATTCGATGATCTTCTGGTCGATGACCGACTTGCTGGGAAGGGGGAAGCCGCCAAGGGTGTTTTCTTCAGACCGCGGCTCGGGGCGCGGTGACGCGGTGATCACGCCGGTGGAGATCACTTCGTACTGGATCGGCTGCACGATGCGGTTGTAGGAGCGGAGCACCTCGTCCCACTCCATGAAGTGCATGGTGTGTTCACGGAAGGGGCGGTAGCTGATGACGCCGGGCAGCGCGAACAGCGCGTGCGTTCCGGTGGGCTGGAGCGTGATCTCCTGCCGCCAGCGATCGCCTTCAGGCAGCGCCATATCGCCTGAGAGTCCCGCCGACCCGCCCGTAGGCACGTCGAACGACCGGGCGTGCTGGCGAACGCGGCTCCACTGCCACCTCCCGCCCCCCTCTGAGCCATTGCCGTTGTAGATGTCGAATGTCAGCCCGCGGAGCAGGAGCATCACTCCGCCGTTGACGGGCACCTCGTTCTTCCAAAGTTTGATGTGGGCGGCGACTTCGTCGTTCTGCGTGATCTTGGCGACGTTCTGGAACCCGACCGATTCGCTGAAGCCGGTGAGCGTCTGGCTTTGTCGGAACTGGAGCGGCCCCAGCAGCCCCGCGCCCGTGCCGCGCGGGAACAGCAGGAACACGCCGATCGCCATGACCACAGCGACAAGCGAGACGAAGGCCGTCAGCCGCCGCATCGACTGCGAGAGGTGGCGCTGGTCCTGCCGCAAAATGCCCGGGTGAATGCGCTCGTCGGGCATCGCGATGGCGGCCCGCGCCTGGTCCGTCTCGACCTTGAGGTGGAACAGCAAACAGACGTACAGGGACAGGAACAGGTAGGCAATGAACATCAGCCCGAACAGCAGCGAGGCGGTGTTGATGGCGGCGGCGACCATCAGCAGGAGGCTGAGAACGATGAGCTGGGCGTAGTCGCGATTGCCGCGCTGCTCGTAGAGCTTGATCAACTGAAGCAGGACGAGGAACTGGCCAATGACCAGCACAGAGCGCGGCCCGAGCTGGCGGACCTGGAGCGTCACGTACGCAAAGGCCGCAAGCGTCACGACGTTGGCGACGAATCGCGGCAGCGGGCGGAAACGATCGGTGGCGACCAGCCAGCCGTTGATTCCGATCCCGATCATCGCCAGCATCCAGATCCCCGGCGCCTGCGCCGCCAGCGCAAACCCGCAGAACCCCAGCGCCAGCAGCACATACAGGGCGGCGCGGAACTGGCGAATGTCGTACATCGAGTTGCGCATCGGTCAGGGAAGAAGCAAGGAGCCAGGAGCCAGGAGCCACATTAGGACGGAGAGCCGCACGTTCTTCACTTCTATCCTCCTGCTGGCTCCCGGCTTGTGGCTCCTGGCTTCTCCTTTTCGTCCTCAATCTCAGGCTGCTGATCCGCGGGCATGGAGCGGGCGAAGTCGGTGGTGGGTGGGAAGCGGAACCAGCGGTCGGCCTGCCGGCTGGCGGCGGCGACAACCACCATTCCGCTGCGCTGGTGCTCGGACATGCCCACCTGCACATCGCGCGGCGTGACCAGCACGGGGGTGGTGCTTGACTCCAGCTCGAACGAGTGGTCGAGCAGCGCCTGTGTGTCATGCTGGGTGTTCAGCTCCAGCCGTGCCAGCACAGTGAGCAGGTCGCGGCGGTGGCGCTTGCCGCGGGTCGGATTGACGCCCACCCAGCCGTCCGACCAGCCGTACAGCCCAACGCTCAGCCCCTGCTCCAGCGCCGTGCTCGCCAGCGACGCCGCCATCGCGATTGCCTTCTCGACCTTGACGTGGCTCTGCAGCGTCCGGTCGGGCAGGTACGTGTCCACGAGGATGAGGATGCGCGGGGGCGCGACCTGCGTCATCTCCTTCGCCACGAGCGTTCCCGTGCGCGCGCTGCGCCGCCAGTGGATGAAGCGCGGATTCTCGCCCGAGCGGTGCTCCTTCACCCCGTAAAACTCGTCCATCCCCCCGCTGCGCGGGCGGATCATGGCGCCGCTGGTATCGGCCGAGCGGCACATCGCCAGCAGCTTCGGATCGACCTCCGCCAGCGCCGGATAGACCACCATCGCGTCCGTCGCCCGCCGCTCGACCGCCCGCTTCACAAATCCGAACGGGAAGCTCGTGCTCATCTGGTAGCGATCCAGCTCGTGCAGACCGCGGCGCTTGGGCATGATCTCGATGGGCACGCTGGCGGTCATCTTCGCCGCCGCATGCAGCAGGTAACTGACGGTTTGACGCGTGAACGCTTCCGTACCGTCCAGTTCCGAAACGCAGACCGACAGGCTCGGCCAGAACCGCTTTTCGTTGACAAACTCGTACGTGACGGTGGTCGGTTGCCCGACCACGGCCAGTTCCGGCAGCTGCCTGCGAACCTGCAGCTTACGCAGCACGATTTTGCTCACGACGCCGCTGACCAGCAGGATTCCAATCATCAGCCCGAACACGCCGTACAGCAGGTTGGCCTGGCTGTTCATGGCGGCCAGCCCCATGAACATCATCATCGAGCAGTAGACGAGTCCGGTGACGGAGAAGTCGAGCGACGGCTTGCGGCGGACGAGTGTCGCACAGTGCGGATCGACGTGTTTGCGGGAGCGTTGTGCCATACCTGAACCACGCCTCGCACGGATCCTACCAACACGCGCCTCCCTGTTCCCGGTACTCCGGGGAGAGGGAGGATGCGATTCGACAGACGAACAACTTACCGCGGCGCCGGCACCTGACCCATGATCGATTCTAGCACCCGCGCCGTTGCATTGGCGTCGCCGTTGTGCAGATACGTCTTGCCGACGACCCGGTGCGAGCACACGGGAATGAACAGCCCCTTGACGTCGTCGGGCGTCACGTAATCCCGTCCCTCGAGCAGCGCTGATGCCTGCACCGCCTGCGTCAGCGCCAAGGCGCCGCGGGGCGAGACACCCAGGTGCAATTGTTCGTCGTGTCGCGTGGCATCCACCAGGTCGAGGATGTAATCGACGATGGCCCCGTCCAGCCGGATCTTTGGGACCAGGTCCTGAAGCTGGACGATGTCCAGGGCGTTCATGACCGGCTGCAGGTCGTCCAGTGCGTTGCGCCCCGGCTGCGTCGTCAGGATGCGGTGCTCGTTCGCGCGGTCGGGATATCCGACCGCCACACGAAGCAGGAATCGGTCGAGCTGGTTCTCCGGGAGATAATAGGTGCCCTCGAATTCAAACGGGTTCTGCGTGGCGACGACCATGAACGGCCGATCGAGCGGACGGGTCTCGTTTTCCACGGAGACCTGCTCCTCGCTCATGGCCTCGAGCAAGGCCGACTGCGTGCGCGGCGTCGTGCGGTTGATCTCGTCGGCCAGCACGATGTTCGCGAACACCGGGCCGGGCTTAAAGTCGAATTTCTGCGTCTGACTGTTGAAAATCGCGACCCCGAGGACATCGCTGGGCAGCAGGTCGGGCGTGAGCTGAATACGGCTGAACTTGCAGGAAATGCTGCGCGCCAGGCTCTTGGCCAGCACCGTCTTGCCAACGCCGGGCACGTCTTCGATGAGCACATGCCCGCGCGCCAGCAGGCCGATCAGGAGCAGGTCGACAGCACGGGTATGTCCGAGGAATACCTTGCGGATGTTGTCTCGGAGCCGTTCAACCTGCTGATTCGCCACGGACCACCTGTGCAAAAATGCTCGTTCGTACCGGCGTTGCGAATCTTAACAGTAATACATGTGCGCTTCCATGCGGCGCGGGACGTCGCGCCGATGTATACGAGCGGAAATCCGTCGGGAAAGGCAGACGCGCTTCGGCAGACCCATGGCCTGGCGCAGCCGGATTCGGGTCATTTCAGGTCGTACAGGGAATTATCGGTTGAGAGGAAGCCGGTGCCGGGATGCACCTGCGGCACGCCGGCGACGAATCGTTCGGCCAGCGTCTGGGCGTGACCATCGACGAAAGCAACATTGGTCCGGCCGCGGTGGCGGAACCCCTGTGTGCCGGCGGCGCGCGCGTAGAAGGTGTCGCCGGCGTGCTTCTGCGGCGAGCGCATGTACTTGTTCGCCCCCGCCGACCACTGCCCGTCACCGAACAGCGCCGTCGCCGACGGCTGGCGCACCTGCGTCACCTTCGCCGGCGCCACGACCGCCTCCCCCTGGCCATGGCCGATGTAGGAGGTGTTGTAGTTGTAGCCGGTGTACGGATCGAGCTCCTTATAACTTGTCGAGCGCCCCTCGTACGACGGGCACTGCTGCACCCGCGCCTCGGTCGCCCGGGGCCACAGCAGGCCGGGCTCGACGAACTCCTGGCCCGTGGTCAGGTTCTTTTTCAGCGTGAAATCCCAGAAGAAGTGGTACGCCCAGGGCGGGTTCGAGGCCTGATACTGCGCGATGGGGAACCTGCCGTAGTGGTTGTGCGCGTACAGGTGCGCTGCCAGCGCGAGCTGGCGGAGGTTGGACAAGCACTGCAGCGTCTTGGCTGACTCGCGGGCGCGCGTCAGGGCGGGCAGGAGCAGCGCGATCAGCAGCGAAATGATGCCGATCACCACGAGCAGCTCGACGAGGGTGAAGGCGGGTTGTCGTCGTTGTCGTCGGCGCATGTTCATCCAACCCCTTCCGGCCGAAAAGACCGGCCGGCGCGCGGCAGGTCAATGGAGCACCTTTAGCACGATATCCCTTGGAGTACCTCGGGATGACCAGCCGCGCGGATGAACCTGACCCGAATAGAGTCCCCGGCAGCCGCGCCGACGGCGCAGCAGCGCGCCCGCCGCAAGAACCACGCCCGCGCCGGCGGCGCCGGGCTCGGGGACGACGGCCACCGCGTCGATGAACAGGTCGGCCGGCTTCACATAGCTGGCGTCGAATCGCGACGAGCGCGTCTCGACCAGCGACCCGTCCGCCGTCCGCCACATCGTGTCGCTGAAGCGCACGAAGCTGATCTGCGTCAACCCCGCGTCCGTCGGCACGTCGATCCACGTCCCGCCGGCAGAGCCCTCCAGCGCCGCGATCACCTGCGAGAAATTCTTCCCCTCGAACACCGACAGGTCCGCCGTGAATGGCTTGTCAAAGTCAGCGACGATTCCGCTGAAGGTCGCCGGATCGACATACGGGCCCGGCACATTGCTGTAGTAGTTCGTCGGCTTGTCGAAAATCACGCGGCCGAGCGAGACGAAGTTCCCGTCGGGTCCGGCCACCTCGACGACGGCCGTGCGCTCGGCGCCATATTCGTCGCCGGCGAAGGTCTTGACGGGCGAGTCGACCACGCCGTCAAAATCCGCATCACCCAGGCTCGCGGAGGTGAAGACGCCGATCTCATGCCCCGCCCCCACGACCATGGGCTGCGCGTATTGGAGCGTAATCGAGCCGCCGCGGCCGATGGCGGTGAGCTGCGTGGTCTCCCAGTGCGGATTATAGGGGTTCAGCGACGCCTGGTAGAACTGGCCTTCGTCGACGATCGGATGCGGCGCGCCGGTCGCGCGGGACGTGTCGCTATACGTGGCGCCGCTGGCGGTGAAGACATTGCCCATCGCGTAGGCGGACACGGAGCTGGCGAACTGCGCCCCTTGCGCCGGAGGCGCCGCCAGAGCGGCCAAAGCCAGGGCGGATGAGGAAAAAGCGGGTGAGGAAAGAACGGGACGAACCATGATCCGACTCCTTGCGCCGATTCGCGCGGCGCCCACAAAAGGCAGGTGAGCCGTCCGCGGGCGGCACGGGCCGGAGTCGATGGCTTGTCGTCGGGGAAGCATCCGGATTCGGCACGGCGACGGAACGTCGCGGCGCGAGAGGCGGATTTGGCGACGGGCTGCACATGACTCGCCGTCCCACTCGCGAGGACGAAACGATCGCCGGCGCGTCACAAAACGCACCGGACTTGCAGCCTGCGGGCCGGTCTTCTGGCTTAGGACCACTCGCGGATCACCTTCCCGCTCTTGAACAACTGCCTTGGGCAGCTGCTCAGAACAGTGGCTTCACGATCCATGAGCACAAACGTCCATCACAGCGGCGCGTCCGCGGCGGATTTTCACCGCCTTCCCAATGTCGGCTGGCTCACAATCAGAGCCATCCGACAGGCTTCGCAGCCGCCCGTAGGCGCGGGCACAGTATCGAGGTGAAGGAGCGAAATCAAGTTTGATGCCAGGTGGAGCTCGATGAGCGGAGGGTGCGCCTGTGCGCAAATGGGGATGTGAGGGGGACTGGATTTCCAGCGCGGTCGGAGAAGACATGGTTACTGAAGTGACCATGCCGCTGGTGGAGTTATTGCGTAGGGGGTGTCGTGGACTCCACAGGTGTTTCCGGCGCCGGCGCTTCCGGCGCGGGCGCGTCCGGCGCGGGCGCGTCCGGAGCGGGCGCTTCCGGAGCGGGCGTTTCCGGAGTAGCTGTTTCAGGCGCGGGGGATTCAGGCGCGATGAGTCCTGGGGTGGCGGCTTCAGGCGCGGTCGTTGGGGCCGTCGCTGGCTGGGTCGTGGGGATCACGATCAGCTCGACGGGCATCGCCGGAAGCACCGCCTTGTGCTCCAGCGCCGTATCCCGGGCCGCCATCGCTTCGGCCAGGAACTGCTGGGCTTCCTGTGGGTTGCCCGCGGCGCGGGCAAGCATCACTTGTCCGTACAGCGCGAAGATCCGGCCGATGTGAGCCGCGATCTTTGCCGACGTGTCCTGCGGCGCCTGGCTCACTTCCAGGTAAAGATTCGCCGCTTCGTCATACGTGCCGTTCGCCTTCTCCATCGTGCGCTGGACCTCAGCGGGCAGCGCCTGCGGGTTGAGCGACTGGGGCAGCTCAAGCTTGACGTCGGTGAGGATGGGCTGAAGCGTGTCCATCATTCGCTGCTGCCCGATCAAGCTGATGGCGTGTGACGTGTTGACGGTTGCGCGGAGCTGATTGGCCTCGGCCTGCCCGAGCTTGTACTCCGCGGGGTTGATGATCAGCATCAGCTCATCGAACGCCTTGTAGTACGGAGAGGTCCGATCAAATCCCTCGCGCTTCTGTTGCGCCTCGCGTGCGAAGCTGGCCGCGGCTTCGGCGGCGGCGCCGTAGTGCGTGATCGCGTTGTCCAGCCGCTGGTCGGCCTCGTTGAAGGTCGCGATCGTGCTCTGCACGAGCTGCTGAAGCTGGGCTGCCTTCTCGTTGATGGTGTTGGCGATGGCGGGCCCATTGTCCCCGACCGGGGCGCTGGCATTGGCGGCGCCGAGCACGCTGGCGGCGATCTGCGCCTGCGTCGCGACCTGCTGCTCGATGGCCTCCCAGCCGCTGTCGATCGACTCCATCTGACGCTTGAAGCTCTCGACCGCGTCGGCGGCGGCTGCCTGCTGGGCCTGGGCGACGGCGAGATCGCGCTCCAGCGGGACAATCGCGGCCTGCACGAGTTCGATCTCCGTCGCGAGGTCAGCCGCCTGTTTCGCCGCCGCTGCCGCCTGCTTCACGAGGTCGACGCGCTGCTGTCCCTTGGCGTTTTCGGCGGCCTCCCAGTGCTTGTCCGCCTCGGCAGCCGCTGCCACCCGCTTCTGTTGGAGCTGCTTGAGTTCTTCCTGGCGCTTGGCAATCTCGCCCTGGAGACGCGAGACGATCTGCTTGACGACCGCCAGCGTCGGGATGCTCGCGTTCTCCGCGGCGATCCAGCTTTTGTCCTCGCCCCCGCCCTGCACCTGCTCGATTTTCTGCTTCGCGTCCTGGCGCGCGACGGTGGGCTCAAATCCGCGGTAGCGCTCCATCTTCAAATTGCTGTTGGCGATCGACGCGCCGAGGAGGCTGATCTCGTGAACCAACCGGGCGATGTCTCGGTTGTTGACGTCGACCGTCTGCATGAGGCGCTGCGCCTCGGCCATTTCCGCAGCGCCCAGCACGGCCTTGGCCTGCGCGCTGGCGGCGGGCGAGGCGCCGGTGTTGCCCGCCGCCTCCGTCAGCTTCTGCAGCGCGTCGGCGTACTCGCCGTTGGCATTGGCCGCGCGCGCCTCGACGATGGCGCTGCGGACCTGTTTGTCGTTGCGGAGGTTGTCGTCGCACCCGAGGACCCCCGCCCACGTCGCGACTGCGGCGGACAAAATTGCAAGTTGCTTCACCGGTGCTCGCATCGAAGCTGTCTCCTCAACGCCACGCTGGAATTTTCCCGGACACAGTGGCCCAACCGCCCCACCCCGCTGAAGTTCGCATTGTGACGACGCCCCCTTATCCAGTCAAACCCGACCGGTGCTGGTGACGGGGTCCGATAGGATGACGCGATCTTGCTTCAGGCGAGCGGCGTGTCTGGAGCCGCCGCAACCGGGGGCGCGAAGGCGATGTCGGCGACATGATGGCGCGTGCGGGCGGCGATGTTGATCTCGGCGATCGGCGACCTCCCGTCCCAGCTGTTCCACAGCACGATCCGCTGACGATCGGCGGAGATGCCCGCTACCAGTCCATTCGTCGTGGCCAGCGCCTTCAATCCGCGCAGCGGGCTGACATACTGCGTCACGACCGAATCCTCCACCCCGATGCAACACACGGGGCCATCCAGCGTCGCCAGCAGCAGCCGCACGCCCCCCACCCACGGCAAAAGCGCTGCCGACGAGACAGGGCCGCAGTGGCGGGAGCGCTCGTGCGTCTGGAGCGTGGCGCGGTCCTTGCGGACGACTTCCCCGTCGGCATAGACGACAAACAGATCACGCTCGCTCAGCAGCAGTGAGACGATGTCGCGCGACGACTCCGGCGGAAGCGTCGTGCGCTCTCCGTTGTGCAGGAGCACCACGCTCAGGCCCGAGCTGTACGCCAACCGCTCGGAATCAAGCGCACACAGGTTCCGCGGCTGCTCGCCGGGCAGCGGGCGCCATGTGGTGGTCGGGCTCTCGGGGCGATCGGTGCGCCAGCGCACGATGCCGGCTTCGCTATGGCAAGCGATCACCTCGCAACCGCGGACGACGGCGCGGCTGAAGCCCAGCGACGTCGGCACCCCCTCGTCGCGCAGCGCCGCCAACACCTTGCGGTCCTGGGCGCGCACGATAAGCACCCCTGTACGGCATCCGATCACCCACACCGGTTCCCCCTTCACCTCATCGGCGCGCAGGCTTCGCGGGGGGCCCACTTCCGCCGGCCGGTCCATCGGCTCGATTGTCACCTTCGACTGCACCGGCTCGACACGCGCCAGACCCATCCCCCCCACCGCCCACAGCTCCGCGCTGGTTGCCGCGTCAGGCGACGCTGACGCTGCCAGCAGCGTCTGGAGCATGGGCCCGCGATCGGCGGCGCTGACCGCTTCGAGCACGCGCCCGATCGACACTCCCGGTGATGCGGCACGCTGGGTCTCAAAGCTCCGCAGCAGCTCCGCTGCGCGCTGGAAGTGCTCCGCCTGCCACTCCGCGCGGCGTTCGGCCAGACGCCGTTCCATCGCTTCCATCCGCTGCCGCTCGACGCTGGGGCTGGTCAACTGCACCTCAAAGGGCGGGAGCAGCTCGATGCCGCACGCGAACGCCACCGGCGCCGCACTGGTCCGCAGCGCCTCGGCCATGGTCCGCTCGGAGGCCGGGCTGAGCCACGCGTCGGCAGGCCTGGTCGCCGCAAGTTGCGACGCCGCGGACATTAGCGCGGGCTTGAAATGGTTGACGATGTCGGCAGGCTCGATCACATCGCGACCGGCCAGGAACGTCTCGGCGAGCATCTTGCGATCGGCGGGGCGATCGACGGCGACGACGCTGCACGTGAAGGTGCAGGTGAGGCGATGTCCATCGGCCGAGGCCAGATCGCTCAGGGTCCAGCGCGGGCGAAGCGGCTGCGCGCGAAGGTGCAGGTCGTCACCGTCGCGCCGCGCGATTTCCCCACCCACAAGCGACATGAATCCCATGGTAACCGAGGCGGGGGAACTCTCCAGATTCAAAATGTAGCGGCGCGAGCGAGGAGAGTCGTGTAAATCACTTAGCCGCGGCCCATGGGCCGGGCTATTTGTTGAGAGTCAATATCCGATGGGATTTCGATGGACCGCGCGCGGGCGAGATCAGGCCAGCCCGAGCAGCGCGATGGCGTCGCGCTCGACGATGCCGCGCAGCGCCTCGCGGGGCACGACGGGCAGGTTCGTCCCCTGCGCCAGCTGATTGATGCTGTAGAGCGTCTCGATGCACTCCGTGGCGCTGGTGTACGGGAAATCGCTCCCGAACAGCAGCTTGTCGATCACGCCGTACTGATGCGCGCTGACAAGCGCGTTGTATGCGTCCCACGGGCGGCCCAGCAGACCGCTTATGTCGGCGAAGACGTGATCGTGCTTACCGAGCATGCAGATCGTCTCATCCACCCAAGGCTGACCCAGCTGCGCGATGACCAGCCGCAGCTTCGGAAACGAGCGAGCGACTTCGTCGAGCAGGTAGGGCCGGCCGTATTCCATTTTGCTCTGTACCGTGAAGCGCCCGCTGGGGTGCACGATGATGGGCATGCCCTGCGCTTCGGCCTCGGCGTAGACCGTCATGGCCCGGGAGTCGCTGGGATGAAAATCCTGGTTGGCCGGGGAGATCGTGATCCCGCGCAGGAGCAGGTCGTTTTTGGCGAACCTCACCTCGCCGGCGGCGCCGCGCTCGGTTGGATCGATGCCGGCAAAGCCAATCAGCTTCTGCGGGTAACGGGCGACGTAGTCGGCGACGTAGCGATTGGGAATCTCGGCATGCAGATAGCGGCTCTTGAAGCCGAGCACGATGGACTTGTCGACGGCGCCGCTCTGCGACCAATGGTAATCGGGATCCCCGGATGGGATCGAGCGCCAAACCGTTCGCCCTGATGGATTCATCCGCGGCCGACCCGCACGCGGACGGGGCGTCTCTCCGAGTTCCACTTGCCCAAGCTGATCGGGCGACTGCCAAATGTGGGTGTGCACGTCACAAATCACAGGAAGTTTCGCCTCGCGGTGGACGGTTCTACCGTCAGCTCGACCGACATCCATGCGGCCCGATCGGTTCTGATGCCGTGGACGCCCACGCCACGACGACTGAAGCAGGCCGTGAGTCTAGGGTTGAACCCCACCCCCGTCAAAGCAGAACGCGGTCGCGACAGGGGCCATCGCACCATTCTTATCGGACCTGAAATGTCCCCGTCGGGAGAGAAAGCGTAAATCCTGCCTGCTACTGAGGTTGGCGAGAGGCTCGGCGTAATGCAGACAACCATGACGCGTAACGCAGACGGCATTCCCGGAACACGCCGAGGCAGCTCATTGCGCCAGTGACCTCACAACCATCTGCTAGTAACGGTACGGCGAGATGCGCACGTTGCGGAAGTCCTTCAACAGAACCGTTTCGGCATGGCCGTCGCAGAACCCAACATTCAGCTTGTTCTGGTGGCGCAGCAGCGGGATCTTCCCGTTGATCCACGGCGCCAGCATCGTGTGGTGAAGCGTCCCCCCACTCGCCCAGTGGCTGGAATAGGCGAGCACCTGATTGTCCTCGATCCCCACGCCGCTCTTGTACGGGCGCGTTGCGCAGTCGGCGAACAGCATCGTTTCCGCGGGCTTGAGCACCTTGAACAGCTTCGCCTGGAGCGGTGCCCCGACCTCGCTGCCCACATAGCCGCCGAACGTCTTGGGGCCCTTGTATACACCGAGCCAATGGGCGTACGTGAAGTGCCCAATGCCGTGCTCGTTGTTGATCGACGCTATGTCCGCGTTGATCCCGTATGAGACGGGGGCGTTGTGGTGCGTGATGTTGTTCATCAGCCGGTAGCCCGGGTCTTCGACGTCCTGCCAAATGTCGCTGGGGCACTGGAACACCTGCGACTGTTCCCGCGGCGCTTCCTGGAAGTTGTCGGCGTTGCTCTTGCGGCCGAAGTAGGGGAGCAGCGCGCTGGCCCAATCCTTCGGAAACCCGTCGTCGCGGTACTGCCATTTCTGGCGACTGGGGTCGGCCAGCCAGATGATCTCGTGCGGCGAGGCGGGCTGGATGTTCCCTCGGCGCTCGTTGGCGCACAGTATCGCCGCCGTGACGAGTTGACGGACGTTGGAAAGGCACTTCACATTTTGCGCGGCGCGGCGGGCACCTTGCAGTGCCGGGAGGAGGATGGCGATCAGCACCGCGATGATGCCGATCACGACCAGGAGTTCGACAAGCGTAAAGCCGCTGGATCGTTTGGAATGCATGCTGCACCTCATCAGCCGCGGGTAGAGCCATGGACACCGAGCCGGGGCCGCCGCGGAAACGTCCCGGTTGGATGTGGAGATGGTTCGGTCCAGCGAACTCCTCAAACCGTTAACCACTCCTGCGAAAGAGCGATCACTTCGGCGATGCCGCGGCCCCCGATCCCAGACCGGGGGGCCCGCGGCACGACGTCTCACGCCCTCCTTTACTCAACCCGCTCGGTCAGGCGCCGCGGCGACGGCGACCAAGCACGCCCAGCGCGCCCAGCCCCAGCAGTGCCACGGTCGCCGGCTCGGGGATGGCGATCACATCCACTCGAGCCGTACCTGTAAGGGCATCAACCGACAGCCGGGCAAATTCGTTCGTGCCGACGGTGAAGGGGAAGTTCGCGGTCGACACGCTGCGCGTGTCCTGGCTGATCGAGTCCCAGCTTCCCGTCACGACGGCCTTCCACTCGAACGATCCCGGTCCGGTATGGGCGTCGAAGCTGTAAACTCCGCCCCCTTGCGGGACCATAGCGGTCATCGCATCGTTGTTCGTCCAGTCCGTTCCGCCGACCTCGGATTGGAAATTGCCTGCCGCTGTCCACGTGACGGGGGCGCTGCTCACGCCCAGCCGCTCGGTCGCCGACAACCAGCCGTCAGCATACGTGTTGGTGTCGTAGGTAAGCGCCATGTTGCCCGCGGCGTCGGAGACGAACCAGCTGTTGGGGCCGGGATAGCTGTTGGTCCACGTCCCGTCGGTGATCTTGAATTCATAACGCGTGTTCGGCGTCAAGCCGCTGTACGCCCGTTGAAACACGCCGCTGCCGGGCGACGTCTCCGTCATCGGATCTGTGCCCGGCTGCCACTCGGCCGGCGTCTGATGATTGCCCGCCACGTGCGGCGTGCTGATCGCCGCGAACGTTGACGTCGCAAATATTCCCGCTAGCACCACCGACGCAAACAATCCCTGCCGCAATGCTGACATGATCTCTCTCCTCGCGAAATGAAATCCGCCTGCTCCCGCGCACGCTGATCAGGCCACTTGGCCCGCGTTCGCCGAGAAACGTGTTGTTTAAACGGTTCACCAAAGTCAGTCCATCGCACCGGCCGGATTTTGAATTTAACTGCTCCGCATTGTCCGATCGGGAGACCAAGGCCGAGGCGAACGTGGTAAATATTCCACGAGGCTGCTGCGTTGTCAATCAAATTCCCGCAGCCCCTACAGCGGTTTTGCGACCTGTGACCAAGATTACTGCCACTCGGCACCTACCGCCGGGCACCCCCCCCCCGGCCCCGGCGCGGCAGCACCCTCGGTCTCGGCCGCGACATCCTAAGGACCCGCCGCCGGAGCTTGATCTGTTTGCTTTTGTTCATCGCAGCGTTAAACTGTTTAACCTCCGCTGCTCGCCATGAAACCACCAATTTCGCCACCTGCCGCCGCCCCCAAAGCCACCAAATCCCGCGGCGGGAAGTCGGTCAACCTGCGTGATATCGCCAAGCACGCAAAGGTCTCCATCGCCACCGTCTCAATGGTGCTCAACGAGAACCCGCGCATCAGTCGGCCGACGCAGCTGCGCGTGCAGCGGCTGATCAACCAGATGGGCTATCGGCCCAACCGGCTGGCGCAGAGCCTCTCGAGCAAGTTCACCCGCGTGCTGGCTTGCCTCCTGCCGGCGCTGCGGCACGGGTTCGCCGATGCCTACTTCGGCGAATTGATCAGCGGCGTGTGCGATCGCGCCGGCAAGCTGGGCTACAAAGTGATGCTCGAGCAGGCCAAGCCGGACTTCGTCCGGGAGCGCGAGCACGTTGAGATTTTCGAGCGCCGCTACGTGGATGGGCTGCTGTGCCTCGGCTTCAACGATCGCCACCAGTTCCTGGCGGATTTCGAGGGCGATCGCTACCCGTTCATCATGGTCGACAACCATTCGGGCCAGTACGACCTCGACCACGTGATGTGCGACTACCGCGGCGGCGCCGAGCAGGTCATGAACTACCTGCTCCAGCTTGGCCACCGCAAAATCGCACTGATTACGGGTGCGCCCGAAGCGTTCACCGCCCGCGACGTGATCCATATGTACGAGCAGAAGCTCCGCGCCGCCGGGACCGAACCGCTGCCCACCATGCGCGCTGACGGCCGCTTTACGGAAAACGGGGGCGCCAAGGCGGCGGAAATGATCCTCGAGAAGCATCCCGACATCACCGCCGTCTTCGCCGGCAACGACAAGATGGCGCTGGGCGCGATGCACCAGCTCCGCCGGCGCGGCTTGAGCATTCCGCAGGACGTCTCGGTGGTCGGCTTTGACGACCTGGGGCACAGCGCGTTCGTCTACCCGAGCCTCACGACGGTCCACCTGCCGCTGTATGAGGTCGGCACGCTCTCGTGCGAGCGGCTGATCGAGCGCATCCACGGCAAGGTCGATCGCGTGGCCGAGCGGCTGCCCACGCACCTGGTGGTCCGCGACTCCACCGCCATGGCGCGGTCTGTCGACATGCCCGCTCCGCGATAGGCTTTTCGCTTCCCCACGTCTCTCGATGCGTCCGATAATTCACGCCTCCCGCGCAGCACGGCCGATATCAGGCAAATGTCGCCGCAGCGCAAGATTTGCCCGCTCGATCGGTTGCTCGCCGTGCGCCGGGACCCCGCGGGCTCGGGCGAGACACTCGTCAACACGCTGTTCTCCCGCCGGGGGCTCACCCTCTCATCGTGGCGGCGCAATCTGATTCAGCGGCTGCTCTCCGGCGCAGGGGCAAACGAGATCAGCCGGCTGGTTCATGCGGTGCTGGCGCTGTCGCCGCGATATCCCTCGCTGATCTGGCCGGACCACGTGATGCTGCGCCGCCGCATCAGCGACCAGCGCATGGGAGAGGCCGCGTGAAAGAAAGTTCCGCAATGCACCGATTCACGATCCTGATTTCCGGCGGCGGCGGGTTGATGCGGCGCGTCGCCAGCGCCTCGCGCGAGCCGGGCGCGGCGTTCGCCGTCGACAGGGTCGTCGCCAGCCGGGCCGATTGTGGCGGACTGGAACGTGCACGAGCGCTGGGCATCTCCATCGCCGTCGCGACACCGCGCGAGGTGTGGTCTGCCGTTGAATCCGGCGGCGCGCCCGACACCGTCCTGATGCTCGGCTGGCTCCCTCTGATCGACATCCCGACGCGCTGGGCCGGCCGGGTGATCAACATCCACCCATCGCTGCTCCCGAAGTTCGGCGGCCGCGGCATGTGGGGGACCCACGTTCACGATGCCGTCCTCAAGTCCGGCGAGCGCGTCTCCGGGTTCACTTTCCACGTCGCGACCAACGAATACGACGCCGGCCCGATCCTGCACCAGGAGCGCGTGCACGTGCTCAAGGACGATACGGTCCAGATGCTTCAGGCGCGCGTCGTCGAGGCGCAGCACCGGGCAATCATCCCGTTCCTGAACCGGTGGGTGACCACGCGCGGGAAGGCGGCGGCATGAGCGGGTTGCGACCGCTTCGCGTGGTGATCGATTGCCGCCTCCGCAGCGGCGTGGCGGCTCGGTCGCACATGGTGGCGGCGGGCGCAGCGCAGACCGGTGATCGATCTGCTCGAAGCTGATGAGGCCGAGGTGCAGGAGGCGGGAGGTTTCACCCCCTCATCCGATCACCGCAGCACCTCCCGCACGCCTTACTTCCGCTGGGTCCCCGGCTGCATCGGGATCTCGCCAAACTGCTGTTCGTACCGCTTCACGAGCTGGCTGAGCGACATGGCCAGCCGCTTGGCATTCGTGTAGCTCATGATCGCCCTGTCCGTCACCTTAAACAGCAGCTGCGCCTGGCCGCCCTGCGGGTTGGGGTTGGGCATGTTGAAGCCCAGGTCGATAATGACCTCCTCGGCCGACGTGTGGATGCGATACGCGTTGGTGTAGAGCGTGCGGAGCTCGCGCTCATCGAGCAGGACCTGAACACCCTGCTGGTTCTCGCCGCCTGCGGCAGCGCCGGGGCCAATTTCTTCTGCCATGGGATTTCCCTTTCGTGAAAAACGGCGCGCATTGTGTAGCAAACATCCTCGCATGACAATCATGCGATGGCTGCCGTTTCTTCCCTGATTGATGAACTGCTGGAAATCCTCCCGCGCGATCGCGTCATCAGCGAAGCGGATGAGCTGTTCGTTTATGAATCCGATGGGTTCACGATCGCCAAGTCCAACCCCGGCGCCGTCGTCTTCCCGACGAGCACCGAGGAGGCGGTCCAGATCGTCAAGCTGCTGCACAAGCGGGACGTGCAGATCGTCCCCCGCGGCACGGGCACGGGATTGGCCGGCGGATGTGTCGCGTACGCCAACGGCGTGGTCGTCTCGACCGTGCGAATGAATAAGATCCTGCAGATCGACCTGGCGAACCGTGTTGCCCACGTGGAAGCGGGGGTGCGAAACACGGCGCTCTCGGACGCGGTTTCGCTCGTGCCGCTGGAAATCGAAACGCCCGCCGACGACGTGCGCGATGTGCCGCCGACGACGTCGCCCGCGCGCGACCCGCTCGACGGCGGCGCCGGCGCGACCCACAATCCACGATCCACCATCCAGGAGCTCCCCAATCCCTACCACTTCGCCCCCGATCCCAGCAGCCAGCGCGCCAGCACAGTCGGGGGAAACGCCGCCACAAACGCCGGCGGCATCCATACCCTGAAGGACTTCGTATCGAGCAATCACGTCCTCGGCCTCGAGCTGGTGCTTCCCGACGGCACGGTGCTCAATGTCGGCGGCAGGAACGGCTGCTACGAAGGCGGCCCGCTCGACCTGCCCGGCCTCATCTGCGGCAGCGAGGGCACCTTCGGCATCATCACAAAGCTGTGGGTGCGGCTGGTGCCCAAAGCGCGATCGTTCCGCACGATCGTCGGGGTTTTTTCGACGACGGCCGATGCGTGCAACACCGTCAGCGAGGTAATCGCCGCGGGCATGCTGCCGGCGGCAATGGAGATGCTTGACGGACGCATGGTGCAGGTCATCGAGGACAGCTACCACTTCGGATTTCCGCGTGATGCGCAGGCGCTGGTGCTGACGGAGCTTGACGGGATCGATGCCCTGCTCGATGCGCACATGAACCAGATCCTGGAAATCTCCAAGCGCAACAACGCGACGAGCGTTGAAGCTTCCGCCGATCCGGCGACACGCGCCAAGCTCTGGAAAGCGCGCAAGAGCGCCTTCGGCGCGATTGGCAAGATCAGCCCGAGCTACTGCACGCAGGACGCCTGCGTCCCGCGCAGCAAGCTCGCCGCGGTGCTCCAGCGCGTCGAGGAGATCGGCCGCGAGTATGGCGTGATCATCACCAACGTCTTCCACGCCGGCGACGGCAATGTGCACCCCATCTTCCTCTACGACGACCGCGACGACGCCCAGGTGCAGAACGTCCTGCTCGCGGCGACGGAGGTCCTCAAGTATTGCATCGACATCGGCGGCACGCTCACGGGCGAGCACGGAGTGGGCATGGAGAAGATCCACCTCATGCCCTACCTCTTCGACGAGCCGACGCTCTCGCTCTTCCAGCGCGTAAAGCGCGCGTTCGATCCGGATGAACGAATCAATGCCGGAAAGCTGCTGCCCAGCGAGAAGGTGCGCGTCACGCTGCTCAAGCCCGGCCGCCACGTGCCGCAGTAAGTCGTGGCCATCGCGCGCCCGTTGAGCCCGCTTTTTGCTCGACTTTCCCCGAGAAAATGGGTTTTTATGACCCTCCCGTCCGCGCGGTTCGGGCGTACGGTCAGACGCACAAGAGTGGTCCGATGGTTCTCGTCGCCTCCGACGGGGCGGGCGCTCTGTTCAACAGTCGTTCGCGCCGTGCCCGATGGGCCACCGGTGCGGGAAGGTCAGGTGTCTTATGGTTCGATACACACGCATGGCGGCTATCGTCGCCTGTTTGATGATGGCTTCGGCCGTCAGCGCGCAGCAGGAGCAAACCGGTCAGGCCCAGCAGGCGGCCCAGGGCCAAGAGGCCACCGGGGCCAAGCAGCTGGACAAGCTGTTCCTCAAGCAGACGGCGGTCGACAACACCTTCGAGATCCAGCTCAGCCAGCTGGCCGAGCAGAAAGCGCAGGACCAGAAGGTCAAGCAGTTCGCGCAGATGCTCGTGCAGGATCACCAGCAGGCCAAGCAACAGCTGCAGCAGGTGGCACAGAAGAACCAGGTGCAGTTGCCCAACGAGCTGCCGGAAATGAAGCAGGAAGAGCTCTCAGCTTACCGGCAGTTGCAAGGCAGCGAGTTCGATCAGGCCTATCTCTCCTGCATGAAGGTCGCCCACGCCAAGGCCGTGGCGCAGTACGAGGAGAAATCGCAGCACGCGAAGATCCCCGAGGTCAAACAGTTCGCTCAACAGACGCTGCCCAAGCTCCGCCAGCACAAGCAGCAGGTGGTGGCAATGACCGGCGGCGGCGATGAGGCGCAGCCAGCTGGATCGCGGCAGCACAACGAGTCCGATCGCCAGACCCCGACCGGTTCCCAGCCGGGCTCCTCGAGCGGCGGGACGAGCACCGGCAGCGGCACCAGCAGCAGCGGCACCGGCTCGCGCGAGACCGGTAGTGGCATCACCACCGGCAGCGGCACCACCGGCGCCGGCTCCACCGGCGGCACGTCGGGCGGCGGCTCACGGTAAACCCAATCGCGCAACCAAAGTTCGCGTGAACGAGAACGGGACGACCCTCATCGCCGTGGGGTCGTCCCCTTCTCGTGCGCCCCGCCTTCCGGCCGCGCCGCGCGCGGTCTCGTCCAGCTTGTCCACTTCGACGCCAAGAATGATCAGCCCAATCGAAACCGCGGCGGCCCCTAGCACCGCCGCGAGCAGCTGGCCCGCATCCGCCGCCACCTCGCGAGCAAACAGCGTAAAGCAGGCAAGCACCACCAGACCCCCCGCAGGAGCCGGCGATCAAACCAACTGGGCGTAATGTTCCTCGTTCGCATCGAACGCGCCGGCGATGAATGCTCCGACAACACCAAGGGAGAAGATCTTCATCCGGTTCTTCATTCGGGCGAGTCGGGTGTTCCGGCGTCAGAACCACAGGTCGTTCGGGCCGCCGCGGATCGCCATCTCTTCGATCGGCCGCCAGACGACGTGGCCGTCGAGAAACAGGATGTTCCCGCCGGCCGCCTTGTCGCCGCCGCGCAGGTGACTCGTGCGGGCGACGCCGGTCTTGTTCGTCTCTTCCGGCGGCGTCACCTGGTGAAGGCCAATGAACCGGCCCTTCCACGAAATCACAATGTCCGCCGCCACCTCAGCGGCCGCCGGGTTCCGACGCGGCGCTCAGCGACGCGTGGTACTGCTTCGGCAGGTTCAGCGGCGGCGGCCCAGACGCGGTCCGGCGGACGAACCAGTGGTAGCCGGTCAGGCACAAGCCCTCGTTCTTCGGGTCGTCGTCCCTCCAGAACGCCGTGTCCTCCTGCAGGTCGCCGCTCGGGCAATAGAGCGTAGCGCGGCGGTTCGAGCCGGAGAGCAACGCCGCCGCCGTCGGCGCGGGCACCATGTACGCGAAGGACTCACCCGAGAACGCCAACGGGTGCTGCGGCAGCTTCCCGTGGTGAGCGTTCGCGTACGCGTGCAGGGCCGCCCCGGCGTTCTGGAGGTTCCGCGCGCAGGCGGTCCGCCGCGACAGTTCCCGGACGCGGTTGACAACGGGCAAGACGATCGCGAGCAGGATCGCAATGATCGCGATGACCACGAGGATTTCGACGAGGCTGAACGCGCGGCGTCGTCTCGGCATGACGTATCGTCCTAGTGGCGAGGAGGCCCGCGCTGTGGACGGCGAGCCAAAGTGCCTCCTCGCGCGTCACGAACTGCTGTGCGAGAACGTGAGGCCGTTGAGCGGCAGCGGCGGCGCACGGGCGACGCCGGACCTTCAACTATACCGCCGCCGCGATCCGCTCCAAGCAGCGGGTTAGCTGGCCCCTCGCGGCTCTGCAAACTCGTTTCGGTGCCGGTAGCCGACCTCCGACGAGTACCCGAACTCGATCATGGTTCCGATGAGACGGCCCGGTGTGACGGGATCACAGAACGTGCCGGCCACCCGGCCGGGCAGTTGGCACCGTTGCGAGACTTCCCGCACCAGCCGACGGGCCGTCTCGAACGCCTCGCGATCAAACTCGCCGAGGTGACGGAGTCTGACCCGGCAGAGCCAATGCCGCCCCTCGAACGTCTCGATTTGTACCTTCGCCGCGACATGTGGTTTTGTAATCGAATCGCGGAGGGCGGACTCCACTAAAGCGAAATCGGGCTGTCGGCGCGGAAGCGGCCGGCCGCGCCTCCGCCTCAGGAGCCGCATGACTGCGATGACCAACACCGCGTTGAGCAGCAGACTGATCGCAAGGGCGTATGCCATAGGCCAGCTAACGTGAGGCCGATCAGCGGCCGACACGGCGACCGCGCCCGTTCATTCTACAGCGCCGCTGGACGCCGTGGCGGTCGCTGCATCGGCGGGTTATTCCGCGTTGTCCGGGCGGCCGCACCGTCGGCGGCAGTTGTTCGGCACTCTGCTCCATCGTGAAGCAACGCGTTTTCAATACGCTCGTCCCGCCCATGGCAAGTCTAGAAGTCGACGAAGTAGCGATAGTCCCTGCGGTCCTCTGCGTCTGCCGTGCGTACGACCATCCAATGGTGCAGTTCGTCCCGGCTGCACTCCTCTTCCACACGCCAATTCAGGTTCGTCACGTAGAAGGAAACGGCGCGCCGGATCCCGGGAAGTTGGTAGTCGTCAAGAAAGATGACGCCGCCCTTGCGAAGTAGCCGGCCGAGGTAGAAGAGGTCCACGAACACGCTGTCGAACCGATGGTTTCCATCCACGAAGGCGAAATCAAAGCGGCGTTCCTCCTTGAGAAACCTCGGCAGCGCGATCTGCGACATCTCCGCGTGAAACTCCACCAGCGACCTGACGCCCGCCTCCTCGAGCACTTGAAGACCGCAGTTGGCAAACCCCGCCTGGCACGGATCGAGAACCACATGTCGAGCCTCGGTAGCGCCGGATTCCACGAATGCCTGGCAGATGTGCAGCGACGAGACGCCATAGGCCAAGCCGATTTCGATTGTCCGTGTCGCTTTCTCCCGCAACACCCATCGCGCCAGCGCCTCGCCCTCACCGGCAGTGATCGAAACCCTGCGCACGTCGTGCGTAGACCCGTCCGCCCTGGCAATCATCGCACCCTCAGCCATTAGCCGCTCGATGACGGAGCGGATTCGCGCCCCAGGCGCAGCCGGCTCGTTGGCAGTGTGCATTCGTGCCGTTCTCTTACCGGGGATCATTGTAGATGCCCCGATCGACGCCCATGCGGGATAACGAAGAGCACTTTATGCGGCGTGCGCCGCCCGGCCAGCTTCCTCGATCCTCTATTCTCCATCCTCTATCCTCTCCCCCGCCCCGCGCTAATTCCACGTGATCAACCCCGGCTCGAACGGGGTGGCCATGTCCTTGTGGCCGGGGAGGATGCGGATGGCGAAGCCCTGGCGGCCGCTGGCGGCGCAGTCGATCGTGCCTGTGAACAGGTGGCGGTTGGGGGCGAGTTGCCTGGAGTGGCTCATGGTGCGCGTCTGCGGGCACTCGATCTGGCCGGACGCGTTGATCGGGCCGGCATAGAGCTGCACGGACAGGTCCTGGGGGCTGATGTCGGGCAGATCCACCAGCGCCTCGACCTGCATCGTGTCGCCGACCTTGAAGTGTCCGTTGCCGCTGGCGTGCACGCCGACGACCTTGATGTCGTTCCACTTGCCGCGGAGATTGTCCTTGGCGTGCGCCAGCGCGACCGCGCGGGACAAGTCGTCGGCGCAGAGCCTCTGGCCGCGCGTGCTGGCGGGAATGTAGAACTTCTCGGTGTAGTCGCACACCATCCGGTTGGTGTTGAACACCGGCGCCAGCCGCCGCATGCACGTCTTCATGCGCCCGATCCATTCGCGGGGCATGTTGTCGACGCCGCGCTTGTAGAACAGCGGGACGATCTGCTTCTCGAGGATGTCGTATAGCGCGTGGCTCTCGATCTGGTCCTGCACGTTTCCGTCGCTGTACGACTCGCCGCGCCCGATGGCCCAGCCGACGTTGGGGTCGATGGCGTATCCCTCGATCCACCACCCGTCCAGCACGGAGCAGTTCGGCACCCCGTTGACGGCGGCCTTCATGCCGCTCGTTCCGCTGGCCTCCATTCCACGTCGCGGGGTGTTGAGCCACACGTCGACCCCCTGCACGAGGTAGCGCGCCTTGTTGATGTCGTAGTTCTCGAGAAAGACGATGCGGCGGCGCAGGCCGGGGTCGCGGGCGAAGTTGACGATCGTCTTGATCAGCTCCTTGCCCTCGTGGTCGGCGGGGTGGGCCTTGCCAGCGAACACGAACTGGATCGGCTGCTTCGTATTCTCCAGCAGCGAGCGCAGCCGGTCCTGATTGCGCAGGAGCAGCGCGCCGCGCTTGTACGAGGCGAACCGACGGGCGAAACCGACTGTCAGCGCTTCGGGGTCAAGCACCTCGTCGGCTCCCGTGATTTCGTCGTAGCTCGCGCCGCGCTTGGTGAGCTGCTCCTTCAGCGTGTGCCGCACCCATCCCACCAGGCGCTCGCGGCAGCGCTCGTGCGCCCGCCACAGCTCCTCGTCGGGGATCTGCATCACCCCTTCCCACACGCTCTGGTCTGTGGGATTGCTCATCCACTTGCCGCTGAGATAGCGGTCGAGCACGAACGAGATGTCCTGGCTGAGCCAGGAGCGCGTGTGTATCCCGTTGGTGATGTGGTGGATCGGGACCTCATCGGGCGGGACCTGCGGCCAGAGGTTGTGCCACATGTGCCGCGACACGTCTCCGTGCAGTGCGCTGACGGCATTGACGCTGTCGGCCAGTCGCACCGCCAGCACGGCCATCGAGAAGCCCTGTCTCTTATTGGTGACGTCCTCGCGGCCCAGCGCCAGGAAACCGTCTTCATCCAGCTTCAGCGCGGCGATGTAGTCCTTGAAGTACTTCATCACCATGTCGGGCGGGAACATGTCGATGCCAGCGGGGACCGGCGTGTGCGTGGTGAAGACGTTGGTCGCCATCACGAGCTGCCGCGCCTCGTCAAAGGTCAGCTCCGGCTTCTGCTCGAGCAGCATGCGCGTCCGCTCCAGCGCCAGGAAGGCACTGTGCCCCTCGTTCATGTGAAACACGCTTGGCTTCACCCCCATCGCATTCAGCGCGCGCACGCCCCCGATGCCCAGCACCAGCTCCTGCCTGATGCGCATCTCCGTCCCGCCGCCGTACAGGCGGCTTGTGATGTCGCGGTCCGCCGGCGCGTTTTCCGCGAGGTTCGTGTCCAGCAGGTACAGCGGGACGCGCCCGATCTGCGCCCGCCAGACCTTCGCGAACACCGCATTCTCCGGCAGATCGATGCGCACGTGGATCGGTGCGCCGTCGGTGTACTTCATCTCCTCGACGGCGAGGTTATAAAAATCCAGCTCCGGGTATGCCTCCTGCTGCCAGCCGTCCCCGGAAAGGTACTGCTGAAAGTAACCGTTGCGATACATCAACCCCACGCCGACCAGCGGCACGGCGATCTCGCTGGATGATTTCAAATGATCACCCGCCAGGATGCCAAGGCCGCCGGAGTAAATGGGCAGCGACTCGTGCACCCCGAATTCCGCGGAAAAGTAGGCCGCGAGCATCGTCACGTCCGGGTGTGTCTCGGCGAACCACCCCTCCTCCGCCAGGTGCTGCTGGAGCGCCTCATACACGCGTGCCTGATGCGCCAGAAAACCCTCATCCTCCGCAGCCTGCCGCAGCTTGTCCTGCGCGATCGACCCGAGAAGCTTCACGGGGTTGTGATAAACCGTCTCCCACAGTTCCCGATCCAACCGCCGAAACAGTTCCACCGCATCCGGATGCCACACCCACCAGAAGTTCCGCGACAGCTCCAGCAATGGCTGAAGCGGCTGGGGCACATCCGGAAACACCTGAAACGTTCGAATCGTGGGGGTCGGAACATCAGCCATGAAGATCACCCGTGGAACGTCGTTTTCATGCGTCCTGTGCGCCCGCGCGCGGCTCAAGACGGGGCCTGGTCAAACTCGCGCGGCTATTCTGCGGATTGCGGGGAGGGGTTCAAGGAGCGGCAGTATCGGACCCTGCTGACTATTCCCCGCACCAGCCTTTGTCCGATCTTAAGCTGAATGATGTTGTTCCCGATCGAATCGCTTGAGCCGCGCAGACTCTGCGCGGTGGACCTGTACGTTTCCTCCGTCGAGTTCCCCATCGGGACGCTGGGGCCGAACGATACGGCCCCGGTCTCCATCTCCATCCGCAACAGCGGCACGACCGGGGTGATTACCCCCTTCTCCGGGCGAATCTACCTTTCCAAAGACGCGACGCTCGACGGCGCCGACATCACCGTCGGGACATTTTCGATCGGTTCGCTGCCGTCGAAGACCACGGCCGCCATCGTTGCGGACATCGCGATGAAGAATCGTGTGCCCAAGGGCACCTACCACGGACTGGTGATGGTCGACACGGGGCTGCAGGTCAAGGAATTCGACGAGACGAACAACGTCACCGCCGGCTTCATGGCGAGCATGAACGTGCTGGCGGCGCCGGCGGGGACGGTCACGATTCCCGGCACGGACGACGACGACCATTTCCGCATCTCCCAGAGCGGCAGCATCATGACGGTGCAGCACAACGGCACGACCGTGAACTACCACAGCGGTGATGTCGCGCAGTTCCACATCGAGATGGCCGGCGGAAACGACCAGCTTTATGTCCAGGCGAGCGTCGTCACGCCGACGTGGATCCACGGCGGCGCGGGCCATGACACGATCGCGGGCGGGAGCGGGCACGACACGCTGATGGGCGCGGTCGGAAACGACCGCATCGACGGCGGTCTGGGCAACGACTGGGTCTACGGCAACGCCGGCAACGATCGCCTCGTCGGCGCGGGCGGCGCCGATCGCATCTGGGGCGGCGACGGCAATGACTTTCTTGATGGCGGCGCCGCCAACGACTGGCTCTACGCAGGCGGCGGGTTAGACAACGTACTTGCTGGCAACGGCAACGATTTCCTCCATCTGATCGACGGGGAAGTCGACACCGCCGACGGCGGCGCGGGATGGGACACGGCAGAGGAAGACGAACAGGATGTGCTGACGTCGGTCGAGGTATAAGCCGCGAACTCCCTGTCACCACGCAGGGGAGAGGGCAGGGAGACGGGCGGGAGAGGCGCAACTGATCTTTCCAACACACCTTCGCGCGCGTAGACTTCCCATCCGATGACTTCCCAGCTCCCGCTCGCCCAGCTCTCGGCTGATCCGCGCTCCGCATGGGCGCCGGTTGTCCTGCTCCTCCTGATCGCCATTGGCTTCGCCGTCGGGAACCTGGTGCTGTCGCTCATTATCGGCCCCTCGCGCACGGGGCCGGGCAAGGAAACGACCTACGAGAGCGGCATGGTCCCCGTTGGCGACACGCGCAGGCGCTTCAACGTGCGGTTCTACATCGTGGCGATGATCTTCCTTGTCATCGACGTCGAAATCGTCTTCTTCTACCCCTGGGCCTCGATCTTTGCCCCCGTCAGCGCCACCGGTGACGCGCACATGACCAACCTGCTGATGGGTCGCATTATTGTGTTCACGGTCCTGATGCTCGTCGGCTACATCTACGGCTGGGGCAAGGGCATCTTCCGCTGGGACTGATGCCCCTACTCTTCCGTCAGTTCTTCCGCCCGTCGATCCGATAAAGACAAAAAGCAGCGGCAGGCGGTATACCGTCTGCCGCGGTCACCCGCGCCGTCCGCTGCGCCAGCGGCTCGGCCTGTTATCGGACCTGCGCAAACACCGCCAAGAGGGAGTGCCATCAGATGCAAACCGTCGCCCACGTTACCCATGAAGCAATTCAAAAGATCGGCGGCATCGGCGCCGTCCTGCACGGGCTGCTCACGAGCAAGGAATACCTCGCCAGCGCCACGCGCAACATCCTCGTCGGCCCGTTCTGGCCCAGCGACGAGCGCGGCGAGCACCGGCTCGGCCCGCAGGGTGAGGTGCTCTACTCCAGCCTCGATGGGCTCTATCGCTCGCCGCTTGCAGAGCGCTTTCGCGAGATTGAGCAGGCGTACGACGTCAGCATCGTCTACGGCCGGCGCAAGTATTCGGACAAGGAGACGGGCGTCGCGAGCGTGCCCGAGGTCCTCCTGATCGACGTCAGCCGCTACGACAAGGAGAAGGCGAACCACTTCAAGCACGCGCTGTGGAAAGCATTCGGGATTGAAAGCGGCAAGTACGAGCACATCTGGGATTACGAGCAGTACGTGCGCCTCGCCCGCCCGGCCATTGCCGCACTCCACGCGCTGGGCGCGACGAGCACGATCGAGCCGTGCGTCATCCTCAGTCACGAGTACATGGGCATGCCGACGGCGCTGGCGGCAATCCTTGAAGGCGAGCGCGCGAACTTCCGCACGATCTTTCACGCCCACGAGTGCGCGCCCATGCGCCGCATCGTCGAAGGCCATCCCGGCCACGACACAATGTTCTACAACGTCATGCGAACGGCGATGGCGCAGGGCCACTACGTCGAGGACGTGTTCGGCGATCAGAGCGGCTACTACAAGCACGCGCTCGTCAAGGCGGCGCGCTTCTGCGACAACATCTTCGCCGTCGGCGATTATACGCTGAAGGAAATGCGCTTCATGGGCCCGGACTTCGCGTCCGTCGATGCGCAGCTGGCCTACAACGGCGTGCCGCACTGGCGCATCAGCGTCGACGAGAAGATGGCCAGCCGCAACAAGCTTCGCAGGTACTGCCGGACGCTGCTGAACTACGAGCCGGACTACGTGTTTACGCACGTGACGCGGCTGGTGCCCAGCAAGGGGTTGTGGCGCGACCTGCGCGTGCTCGAGCATGTCGAGCAAGCGCTTCGCGCCCGCAACGAGAGTGCGGTGCTGTTCACGCTCTCTACCGAGATCCCCTCCCGCCGCGGCGATGACATCCGCCGGATGGAGCAGGCGTATCACTGGCCCGTCGTCCATCGCGAAGGTCTCCCCGATCTCTCCAACGGGGAGGCCGCCTACTACCAGGGCGTGCAGGAGTTCAACGCCCAGTCGCGCAACGTTAAGGTCGTATTCGTCAACCAGTTCGGCTGGGAGCAGCGCCTCTGCGGCAACCGGATGCCCGCCGACATGGAGTTCATGGACATCCGCAAGGGCTCCGATGCCGAGTTTGGCCAGAGCATCTACGAGCCCTTTGGCATCGCGCAGGTCGAGCCGATCAGCTTCGGCGGGATCTGCGTGTTCACCAATGTCTGCGGCTGCGCCGGCTTCGTCGAAAAAGCGGCGGCTCGAGGGGGCTCATCCAACTCGGGCGGCGCGACGCCGAACGTGATCGAGGCCGACTACACCAAGCTGCCGCGCAAGGACCTGCGCCCCGAGCAGCTGCTGAACATCGCCCAGCCGCAGCGCGATGAGATCGAGCACGTGGAGTCCAAGCGGGTTGCGACAGAGCTGCTACAGCGCTTGCCCCGCACCCCGGCGGAGTTCGAGCAATTCATCGAGCGCGGCCACGACCTTGCGAGCAAGATGAGCTGGGACGTGGTGGCGCGGGATTACGTGCTGCCCGGCATCCAACGCGCCTGCCGGGCGCAGCGATTGAAGCTGATCGCATAGGCCAATGATTCCAAAGGCGGGGCAAATCTTCTTGAGCCTCCGACTGTACATGGATCACCACGTTCCCGAGGCTATTACGGAAGGCTTGCGGTCGCACGGCGTTGATGTGATCACCGCCGCCGAGGACGGCGCGCGCCTTCTGCCCGACGAGCAGTTGCTCGAGCGTGCGACTCACTTGGGAGGGTGTTGGTGAGCCAGGACGCAGACCTTCTTTCGGAAGCGGCGCGTCGTCAACGAGACGTCGCGCCATTCGCTCGGTTGATCTATGGTCATCAACTGAGAGTGCGCGCGCGGTCAAACTGTGGCGGAACTGGAACTGCTCTGTGGCGTGCCCACGAGTTTCAGAATCGGGTTCAGTACATCCCACTGCGGTAACAGCGCGAAGCTCAACCTCTGGATGAAGGTAATGTCGAAGGCCCGTTCGCGCCTTCGACATTACCACCCGCTCCCCCCTGACGTCGGCGGCGTTCGCCGCGGGAGGGGCTTGTGGTTGGCCTGTCGCCGCTGGCGTTGTCGTTATCGTTGTTGCCGCGGTTCGCGCCGGGGCTGGGGCCCCGGTCCAGTGGGATCGGCGGGACTTCATCCAGCACCGCCGGGCGCGTCGCGGGGGCGATCTTAATGCCCGCCTTCTCGAGCAGCTCGCGGCCTTGGCCGGCTTGGAGGAGCAGGACCTGGTCGCCGGCGCTGGCGCCTTCCAGCACCTGGGCGTGCGTGTCGTTCACCGCACCGATCTTCACCTTCAGCGGCGTGTGCCCTCCGCGGCCGTCGCGCTGGAACAGATAGCTGTCGGGGCCCGCGGAATACAGCGCCGCGAGCGGGACGGCCAGTGCATTGTTGATGCGCTCGATGTAGATCTTCACTTCCGTTGTCACGCCAGGCTTCAGGCCCGGCGGCGTGTAATCCAGCGTGATATCGACGGGGTATTCCTTGGAATCGGGGTTCCACCAGCGGCTGCCGGAGTCGGCCATCACACTGATGTTCGAGACCCAGCCGCCCATGGGCTCCGGGATGCCCGCAATCTTTAGAACGGCGCGCATCGGGCGGCTGGGGTCGACGCGCAGCTTGTTCACCTGCGCTTCCTGGATCCGGGCGACCGCCTTCATCCGGCTGGTGTCGGGAAGGCGGATCAACGTTTCCTGGAAGCGGACCGTCGCGCCGGCCTGAATAGGCGTGTCGCGCCGCCCGTACCCGCCGCTGGAACCGTACACCACAAGCCCGTCGCTGGGCGCTTTGATCGTCGCCGCCTCCAGCTGGCTTTGCAGGTTATCCATCTGCCGGCGGCGCAGCGCCAGCGACTGCTCTTTCGCATTGAAATCCGCCTGCTTCTGCGCCAGCTGGCTCATGTTCTCGCGCTGCACGCGAACCAGCTTCTTCTCCGCCTGCGCCACCTTGTTCTTGCGGTCGGTCGATTCCTTCTCATAGGTGTACTTCTCGAGCACGCGCAGGTCCGCCTCAACCGACGCCAGCGTGTTCTGCTCCTTGATGAGGTTGATCTCGGCCGTCTTGACGTCCGAGGCGTTGACGAACCCCTTGGCGAACAGCGCCTGCTGCTGGGCCAGGTCCTGCTCCTTGGTCTTGACGCTGATCTGCGCCATTTCCACATCGCGCTTGGAGGAGGCGAGCAGCTTGGGAAACGTGCCGTGGATGTACTCTTCGTAATCCAGCCGCGCCAGCACGAGCTCGACATTGGCCGCCTCGAGATTCGCGACGTTGGTGCTCTCCTGGATCTCCTTGGCTTCCTTGGCTGCCGTCAGCTCTGCCTCGGCCTTTTGCAGGTCGAGCAGCTGCGTCTCCATCTTCTGCGTCAGCTCTGTGGTCTCGATCACGGCGATGACATCACCTTTCTTGACCGTGGTGCCTTCCTTGACGATGGACTGGATGACCGACTGGCCCTCGACCGGGCAGACGATTTCGGTGTTGTTCACGGCCTGGAGCTCGCCGTCTTTCGTGACGGTGACCTCCATCGACATCGGGTGAATCGTGTAATATGCGCTGGATACAGCAGAGCCCGCCGTACCGGCGCCGGAGACGACGAACCACGTCGCCCCGACGGCGAGCAGTGCAAAGGCAAGGGCAATCGCCCACGTGGTGTAGCGACGAGTGGGCAGAGCCTGTGGAAGCGCAATCGAACTCATGCGTGTTGGAGCCCCTAAGAAAACTGTGCGGCCGGACTAGGTACGATTGTAGCGTCAAAAGGTTGCATGTGTCGCTCGCAAAACAACCTGCGTTTCCCGCGGGATTGTTGTAACTCCTTTTGCGCGGTTCAAAACGGCGCGGCGCGCCACGCACGTCCTCGACCTTTTTCACCCAGACTGGGGGCGTCCGCTCTGAAGGTGCTTCGGCCTCAGTGTCCATGCACCGGCTCGCCCAGCATGCGCTTCAGCTCCTTCAGCCGCTGCTCCAGCGATTCGGGTGAGCTTGCCTCGAGGTTCAGCCGCAGCAGCGGCTCGGTGTTGCTCTTGCGGACGTTGAACCACCAGTCGCCCTGGTCGATGGTGATGCCGTCGAGGTAGTCGATGTTCGCCCGCTTGTAGTGCTCGGCCAGCTCCCGGATCTTCGCGTCCTTATCTTCAACTTGAAAATTGATCTCGCCGCTCTGCGAATACACCTGGTAGTTCGCGACGCGCTGGCTCATCGGCGTGTTTTCGTTGCTGAGGATCGACACGACGCGCGCGAATGCGATGGCGGCGGAGTCGGCATAAAAATTGTCGCGGAAGTACAGGTGCCCGGACAGTTCCCCGCCGAAGACGGCTTTTGTCTCGGCCATTGTCTTCTTGATGAAGGCATGACCGACGCGGTCGCGGCGCGGGATGCCGCCCAGCGCCTTGACCACGTCCGGCACCGAGTGGCTGGAGCGCAGGTCGTAGACGATGGTCGCGCCCTTGTTCTCCGGCATCTTCAGGAAATCCTCTGCGATCAGCGCGGTGATGATGTCCGAGCCGATCAGGCGGCGGTTCTCGTCGAGGAACATGCACCGGTCGGCGTCGCCGTCGAAGCATGCGCCCAGGTCCGCATCGGGCGTGGCGCTCAGCTTCTGCTTGAGCATCTCCAGGTTGCTCTCGACGAGCGGGTTCGGCTCGTGCGTGAACTTGCCGGTGATCTCGAACAGGATGGGCACGATCGTCAGGTCCTTCACGTCCCCGAAGACGGCGGGAATCATTTTGCCCGCCATGCCGTTGCTGGCATCGACGACGACTTTGATCGGCCGCTTCAGGTCGAGGAACTTCAACACGTGCGCCCGATACTCCGGCCAGAGGTCCCGTTCGACATACTTCCCGTGTAGTCCGGTCTGGCCGACGCGGAGGGTGGTGGCGATGCGCTTGATATCGTCGAGGCCGCTGGCGGCGCCGATCGGCTTGGCTTTGGGCCCGCTGATCTTAAATCCGTTGTACTGAATCGGGTTGTGCGAGGCGGTGGTCATGATCCCGCCCACGCAGTCGAGGTCGTTGATGGCGAAGTAGATGAACGACGTGTCGACCATGCCGACGTCGATCACGTCCATGCCGACGCTGCGCAACCCGTCGGCCAGCGCCTTGGCCAGGTCCGGCGAGCTCGGTCGCATGTCGCGGCCGACGACGATCGTGTTCTCCATCTTCACCGGCGCCGCCCCGCTGTTGGCCCGGCTGCGCTTAAGGAACTGCGCCGTCGCGTGGCCCACCTTCCAGGCCATTTCCTCGTTCAGTGGGGTGGGGTAGGTGGCGCGGACGTCGTAGGCTTTGAAGATTTTGTCGATCATCAGGCTTCTCTCGTTCAATGCGGAGCGGTGGACGCGGTATTGCGCCAACTTGAGTTTATCGGTGACGGCGGTGCGGACAAGTTAAGCGGACAGCGGCGCGGGGACGTGGGGCTATCTGCCAAGTATGTCTTTTGCGGGAATCGGCGCGAGTTGCTGCCCGCCAACGGTGAACGGAACGGCGTCTCCCGTGCGGAAGACCTGTCGGTGACGGTATGTCGGCGCGTCGACGGGACCCGTCGGATCCCAATGCACCTCGATCACGTTCTCGATCAGGTTGACGATCCAGTACGTCGCGATGCTCGCCCGCGCATAGACGCGAAGTTTCACCCCGCGATCGTACGCCAGGGATGACTCCGCCACCTCGACGAGTAGCGCAATGTCTTCGGCGTACGGTTGACGATCGTCGAAGCGCGAGGGGGGGCCTGGCGCAATGATCAAGTCCGGTTCTGGTTCGCTGTCCGGCAACGTAATCGCAGACTGAATCCGAACGAGCCACTCACGCGACAGCCGATCGGTGAAAGCCAGATTGGCCCGGACGATCGTCGACTCATGCCGAGGATTCTTTGTCATCTTCTCGACAATCCAGCCTTCCAACAGTTCGACGTTATCTTCCTCGCTCAGGATGTTCGCCTCGGCCATGCGATGGTACTCGTCGACGGAAAACCGCCTGTGCTTCAGGGGCGCCGACTGCGGAGTTGGGGGTGAGAGAAGCGTCATGGCCGCGTCGCATTATACCACACGCGGCGTCACAGCCGCGACGCCGCATCCCCCGCCCCGGGCGGCTTGGGCTTGCGGCCGGTCTGCGTGCTGAAGCTCTGCAGGTATGCGACCCACATCATCGACAGCCCGTAGCTGAACGCGCCCTGGATGACCTGCTCCATGTAGTGCTGCGTCGGCGGGATGTGGTACTTCTCGACATTCGTGCCCGTATAGGTAATCGCCCGCACGGGCTCGTGCTTTCCCAGCGGGGCGACCTTCACCTCGATCTGCTTGTACAGCCCCAGCTCCTTGCCCTCTGCATCCACACGGCGGTCGACCTTGGCGTCGAGCACTTTCAGCTCGGCGTCGGTGAGGTCGAACAGCGCGCCGGCGACGTACTTGCCGGGATCGTAGACGATGTCGGCGATGCCCCCGCCCCAGTAGTCGCTGTAGAGGGGAAAGCACAAGCGATAGTTATCGAGGATGGCGGCCCGGCCGCCCTTCAGTGCGGGGGGTTTGTGGCCGTGGTGACGTGCCCAGTCCGCCACGGCGCGCGTGTTCAGGTTCGATCCGTACGCGAAATAGTACATTCCATTTACACCCGCCTGCTCCGCCAACGCGGCATTCTTGCGAATTCACATGGAATTGCAAAAGCGCGTCGCGGAAACCCAAGAACCAAATCCAAGCCTCCAAACAAGGACCAAAGGGAGAAGCAGGAAAGCTCCAAGAGTCCGGGGGAAGCCCGTTTGGAAGCTTTCGCTTTTGGTTCTTGCCGTTTGTGTGGGTTCTTGGATCTTGGTCCTTGAAGCTTCCGGGCAGCGGGGTCGTCAGTTCATGCTGTCGGCGCTTCTCATTTTGCGCCGCACGGCCGATTCAAGGATTGGCCGCAGTTCGTCAAGGATCGCGATGAGCCGCTCGACGCGCCGCCGCGGATCGCTCTCGGACAGCAGTGATTGTTTCACCCTCACGTCATCGATGAAGTTGAAGGCGAGCAAATCGGCAATCTCGCTCGTCGGCATCGTGCTCGTGAGCATCTGGCGGAACTGCTTGACGACGGGCAGGTTTGAGCAGATTCCCTCGGAGAACATGCACGTGAGACGGTGACGCTCGTTCTCCAGGTCGATCTCCATCACGTCGGCTTCAGCGTTCAATTGAATTCTGCCGACGCGGTAGGGACGGGTGCGGTCTTCGCCCACGACCGTCCCCCGCGCCAGCCCCTGGAGGAGGAAGTTGTATTTTCCATCCGGCAGCTTCTCGTGTGTGAGGATCCTGCCGACGCAGACGACAGGCTCAATGGCGGGGGCGGCATAGTAGCACTTCTCCCACCCGGGCCGCAGCAGCGCCATGGCGATGACGCCGTCGCCGCGCAGAGCATCGGCGGTCATCGCCCTATAGCGCTCCTCGAAGATGTGCAGCGGGAGCACGGCGCGCGGGAACAAGACGACGTTCGGCAGCGGAAACAGCGGCACCGCCGAGCGGTCGAATTGCACGTGCGGAACATCTCCCATACGCCATGTTAGGCGCACAGATGCCAACAGATGACAGCTCTTGGTTGCCATCCGTGTCCATCTGTACCCCATCTGTGGCAAAAAGGCTTGGAGGTGGCTCTCTGATTCCGCGCTAAATCCCGCGCAGCTCGCGCTCGGCGCGGAACCAGTTATCGGTATCGCTGCCCCCATTGCCCGAGCAGTGGATCTCGTAAGCGCGCTGGGCGATCTGATCGTGGGTGATCTCGAACGATCCCTTCCGCTTCGCCGGCGTCAGCTTCGGGATGGCCGTGTTGCGGACTTCCGTAACCGTCTTCACGACGGCGCGCTTGGCCGCGGTGACGGCCTTCTTCGCGGGGGCGGTGATCTTCTTGGTGCTCTTAGCCATGGTACAACTCCTGTCAGGTTCCCGTGCTCGATTGAACGGTGCCGCAACAAGCCCTTGCCACGGCCGACGAGCATCTAACAAATGCATCGGCGAACTGCAAGAAACACGTCCAATAAACGGGAAATTGTCGAAAACCTCCGGTTGGCTCAGCCCTGCAGCAGCTTCAGCACCTCCTGATCGTGCCCTTCCGGCTTCACCTTCTCCATCACGTGAGCCACCTTACCGTCGGCGTCGATGATGAACGTCGTGCGGTTCACGCCCATGTACTTCTTTCCGTACATGCTCTTCTCCGTCCAGACTCCATACTTCTCCACCACGCTGTGGTCCGCGTCCGCCAGCAGCGGGAAGTTCAGCTGGAACTTCTCGGCGAACTTCTTCACGTCCTCGACGGGATCCGGACTGATGCCGAACACCGGCACGCCGAGCTTCTTGTACGCGGCAATCGCGTCGCGAAACCCGCACGCCTGCTTGGTGCACCCGGGCGTGTCGGCGCGGGGGTAGAAGTACAGCACGACGCGCTGGCCCTTGAGCGTCGACAGATCAACCGTCTCGCCGGTGCTCGACGGAAGCTTGAATGTCGGCGCGTTCTCGCCCGGTTTCACGACACCACTGGCTTCGCTCACGGGTCCTCCTCGATCTCCAGTCCATAACGCCGTCGATGGCATCGACGGTCCCTTCTGATCGTTCCGTTCGACTTCCGAACGCCGGGAGAAACCGCCGATGCCATCGGCGGCTTTATTGGGGGTTACTTGCCCGCCAACTTCCGTCGAATGAGCTCGTTGGCCCGGGCCTTGTCCACTTGCGCGCCGTGCGCCTTGATGAATGCTCCCATCGCCTGGCCCACCTGCTTCTCTGTAAAACTGTTCGAGGCCAGGAATTCCTCCACCAGCCGCTCGGTATCCTCCGCCGACGCCTTTTCCGGCAGGTATTCCTCCACCACAACCAGTTCAGCCTTGAGAGTGGCGGCCTCGTCGGGCCTGCCGATTCGCTCGTATTCCTCTATGCTCTTGCGGAGCTTCTTGGCGTACGCCTCGACCGCCTGCTCGGCCGTGGGCTTATTCGGCATCAGGTCGATGTTTCTGACATCCGACAGCAGCATCCGGATGACCCCCAGCCGGTCCTTCTGCCCCGACTTCATAGCGGCCTTCATGTCTTCGGTGAGCCGATTCAGCAGTTCCATCCGTTGCTCCTATATGCGGGGGTGGTATGTTATAGCCACCACCGAGGGGCTTTCCCATCGAGGCGGATAGCCAGCAGCGGGTCGTGAGATTGCTTCGCATCGAAGTGTTCCGCGATCCGGCACCCTTCCAACTCAAGCGTATTGACAACCGACACAGACGGGCGTGGTCTGACCTATGACGAACGGACATATTGAAGGGATTCTTCAGTTCACGGACGACCGCCGCGACGGCGAGCTGCGCGACGTGCAGCACCCGCTCCGGCCGGTGCGCGGGAACATCACCGTACCCAAGCAGGTGATTCGGAATATGCGCCTGCGCCCCGGGCTGCTCCTGCGCGGCCAGCCGCGCGGGCGGTTCCTGGACCGGTTCGAATCGATTGAGGGGCAGTCGCCGGATGCGTACCAGGACAAGGTCCCGCTCTATGACGCGACCGCGCTTGACCCGGAGCCGCAGATCAAGCTCGAGCACAACCCCGCCGAGCCCACGACGCGCATCATCGACATCCTCTGCCCGATCGGCTTCGGGCAGCGCGGGCTGATCGTCGCCCCGCCGCGCTCGGGCAAGACCATCCTGCTCCAGAACATCGCCAAAGGCATTCATGCGAACTACCCGCAGACGCAGCTCTACCTGCTGCTGATCGACGAGCGGCCCGAGGAAGTGACCGACATGCGGCGCAACGTGCCCGGGCACGTTTTCGCCTCGAGCAACGACAACACCGTCGAGAAACACCTGGATCTCGCCACGCTCGTCATCGAGCGCTGCAAGCGGCAGGTCGAGTTCGGGCAGAACGTGATCGTGCTGCTCGACTCGCTGACGCGCCTGGGCCGCAACTTCAACGTCGGCGGACCTTCCGGTGGGCGCACGATGTCCGGCGGACTGGATAACCGGGCGCTGGAGATCCCCAAGAAGCTGTTCGGCGCCGCTCGGAAGATCGAGAACGGCGGCAGCCTCACGATTATCGCCACGTGCCTGATCGACACAGGCAGCCGCATGGACCAGGTGATCTTCGAGGAGTTCAAGGGCACCGGCAACATGGAGCTGACGCTGGACCGGAACCTCGCGAACCAGCGCATCTACCCCGCCCTCGATATCGCCAGCTCCGGCACGCGCAAGGAAGAGAAGCTGCTGACGGAACAGCAGCTCAACGGCGCCCGCGCCATCCGCCGGCACCTGATGAATATGCCACCCGCGCAGGCAATCAAGAGCCTGCTGGAAGTGATGGCGAAGCAGAAATCCAACGAAGCGCTGCTGGCGGGGATGCGGGTGTCGTGACTATGCGTTCGAACGTGTAGAAGGCCCGAGCCCCTGCGCTTCCCCCGCTGCGGCTTCGCGGACGAACGGGCACCGCAAGCGGAAGACCGCACCCGCTCGGCGCCCGCTGATCCGCGACGCCGCAAGCGGAAGGCATGCAGCACCCGACTGAGAGATTGCCTGCCATTTCCTTTCCGCTACCCTTCCGCCCGCATGATTCGCGTGCTGCATCTGGTTGACGCCGACGCCGATTTCCAGACGGAGCGAGGCGTATTGGGGCTCGCGCGCGCTCTGGGTGCAGATTTCGCAACCGATACCCGCCGGCTCGGTCGCGGGAGATATCGCAACCGCGCGGCCGCCGTTCTGGCGCTGCGGCGCGAATCGAACTTTGACATCGTCCACGCCTGGGGACCTGCCGCGCTGACTGTCGCCGCAATGGCATCATCGAAGCCAATCATGTACAGCCCATTGCCCGAGACGCGCCGCCGCGACGTGAGCTGGGCGCGGGCGGTGATGGACTACCGGCAGGTCGAGGTCATCTGCCCGACAGCGACGCTCCGCCGCTTGCACGTCGAGCGGGGCGTGCCGCTGGAGCGCTGCCACCTGATCCGTCCCGGCGTCGAATTCGGCAAGATTCGCCGGCGACGCGACGTCGCCCTCCGCGCGCGGCTGGGTTTCACCGACGCCGATCACGTTCTGCTCACCGCCGGTGAGTCGACGCGCGCCGCGGCGCACACGGATGCGGCGTGGGCGGCGTCTATCCTGCACATCCTCGACGCGAAGTACCGGCTTCTCGTCTGGGGCCGTGGCCGGGGGGCGGCCAAGGTGAAGCGATTCGGCGACTCGTTCGGGAGAAACGCGCTCGTGACGCTCGCCGAGCCGGCGCTGGGCCGGCTCGAGTTCGAGGAACTCTTGCCCGCCGCCGACACCATACTTGTCAGCTCGATCGGTGCGACCGCGACGCTGCCCATCTCGATCGCCATGGCCGCCGGATTGCCTATCGTGGCGACCGTGACCTACACGACCAGCGAGCTGCTGGAAGACCGCCACACCGCCGTGATGGCGCCCGCCTGCGTCCCGCGCCGACTGGCGCGGCGCGTGCTCGACCTGCACGCAGACACAAGCCTGCAGTGGTCCATTTCCGATATGGCGCGAACCGAGGCGTACGAGCTCTTCTCGTTCACGCGCTTCGTCGAGCATTTTCGGACGGTGTACCAGCAGCTCGCCGCGGGGCAATCCGTCGTGGTGCCGCAACAAGCTGCCGGCGCTGGTTTGCGCTTCCACGGGCGCGCGTAGGCGCTTCGCGCCGCGCCGCTCTCTCGACCACTCGGGCCATCGGCCCCGACTCAGCCGCTGGCGGCGCTTCCAGGTTATCATCGCCGCGATGTCCAAATTCTCGCGCCCCGTCCAGCGCCTGAAGCTGACGATCGCCTACCGCGGCACGCGCTACTACGGGTGGCAGCGACAGGCGGTGAACGAGAAGTACAAAGGTCCGCCCATAGACGGCGAAAATCTCCCCACGATCCAGGAGATTGCGAGCAAGGCAATCAGTTCCGTCGTCCGCCACCCGATCGTGCTCGTCGGTTCCTCCCGCACCGACGCGCGCGTGCATGCGAAGGGGCAGTTGGCGCACTTTGACACGGATCAGAAGCAGATCCCGCTGGAAGGCATTCGGCGGGCGGTCAACCACGCGCTGCCGGACGACATCCTGATCCGCTCGATCCAAGCCGTGCCGGCATCGTTCAACGCGGTCCTGTCCACGACGAGCAAGCGCTATCAGTATGCGGTCTGGAACGCGCCAGACCGGCCGGTGTTTTTCGCCGACCTGGCGATGCACCGCTGGCAGCCGCTGGACGTCGAGGCCATGGCGCGTGGTGCGTCGCAGCTGGTGGGGACGCACGATTTTGCCAGCTTCGCAAAGCCCGGCCACGGGCGCGAGAACACCGTCCGCACGATCCTCGCCTGCCATGTCGCGCGGCGCGGACGGCGGCTGGTGATCGGGGTGGAGGGCACCGGATTTCTGTGGAACATGGTGCGGATCATCGCTGGCACGCTGATCGAGGTTGGCTTGGGCAAATTCGCCCCCGAGGACGTTGGCCGGATGCTGGCCGCGCGCGACCGCCGCGCTGCAGGATCGACGGCGCCGGCCCACGGGCTCTATTTGCAGTGGATCAAGACGCGCGATGAAGACGCAGTCGCAGCGGGTCCCCGGGACTTTGATCAGATTCGTCCCCACGACGGTCCTTGAGCACAGCCGACAGTTTGTGTCACGCTGTAGGGCTTATTCGGACGCAGCGCCTGTCTCCACTGATCCTTCGTCCGCGTTCAATCGAACCTAACGGGTTGATCCACCTCAGCTTGCGGCAAGAGCGCCGCCGGCGATGGCTGCGGGGACTGGCGAACTTGTCGAGGCGGGGAGGCGGCTGAGGGATTTGCCGGCGGGCAAGACATATTGGACGGTGAACCATGGAAACCAAAATCCCTTGGAGTTGTACCTATGAGCCAGACCGCCGTAGCCCATCCTCCGCTGGCCGTCGTTGCTGCGCCTGTTGCCGCCGAGCCGGCGGGCGCGCACCCCGCGATCATCGTGCAGGTCGCCGCTGACAACGCGCTGGCCGCGCGATTGATCCACGCGCGGGCGGAGGTCGCCGCGGCGCTGCGCGTGGCGATTGAGAAGGGTGCGGATATACGTGCGCGCCGCATCCGCTACCAGGAGGACCTCGATGAGGCGCGTCTCGTCAAGCTGAAGTGGACGCAGGCGATAACAGACCTGCTGACTGCACTTTTCGACGGCACCGCCGTCGCCGACTACTGCAATGACTGGGTCGGAAAGATTTTCCCCGAGTACGCCGAGTTCGGAAACTTCGTCGAGCAGTTCTACGAGGAAATGGAATACCGCCTGGCGAAGCTGCGCTCGGTGCTGGGGCGGGTGGAGCAAGCAGATGATGCGCCGGCTCTGCCGATGACGGTCCCGCCGCCTCCGGCGGCGCCCGCCGCGCCCAGGATCGCCGCCTTCGAGACGATGCAGCCCCCCGTGCACCCCGCAGTAGTGCAGCCTGCGGTAACGGCGCAGCCTCCCGTGGTCGTGCAGCCTGCGGCAACGGTGCAGTCGAGCGTCACAGCGCAATCAGGCATGACGATACAGCCGGCAATGCAGCCGGAGGCCACTCGGCCGGTGCCGGTCCGGCCGGTGCCGATGTCGCACGTGATGCTGTTCGGCGCCGCCGCGTCCGATCCGGCTCATGCCGCGGTTTCGGCGCTGCTCGATCAGCTCGACATCGGCGCACACCCGACCCCCGACCCGCTCACCGCCGGCCCGACCGACGCCGCCGTGTTCATCGTGCCCTCCCGGATGTCCGATACCGCAACGAGCCGGCTGGCGCTGTTCCAGCTGGGATGTGCCGTCGGCCGGCTGGGGGCGAGCCGGGTATTTGTCCTTCACGCCGCGGGCTCTCCGCCTTGCCCTGAGTCGCAGGTCGTGCATATTCCCGCCGACCCGAACGGAGCATGGCAGCTTCAGCTCGCGCGTCAGCTCAAGCAGGCGGGCTTGAACCTGGACCTGAATAAGCTGTGCTAACTGTCGCGTGCGCCGATGCACTCGCGGATGGGCAAGATGCCGATGCCGCTGTACAACGGCAGGCATGTTCGCGATCCTCGCCCAGGCCCCGCCACCCCCCGCGCCTTCCCCGCCCATCTCGGCCGCGACCATCTTCTACCTCACGCTGCTGTTCATCTTTCTTACCGCAATCATCACCACCGTGGCCACGAAGTGGTCGCGCGACAAATGCCTGAAATTCTTCCATCGCTACCACGTCACGCTCGAGCGCTACCGCGGACAGACGATCTGGGGGAAGTTGAAAGTCTTCAGCAGCGGCCTGGAGGTCATTTACGACAACCCGTTCATCGACGCGCACGGGCGGAAGAAGACGAGCTTCATGATGTATCAGCAGGAGATGGAGAATCAGCTCCTCAGCCTTTTCCGTTACCACGATGAGCTCTCGCCCGAGCAGCAGCGTGAGCGCTCCGAGCAGATTCAGCGCACGTTCAACCCCGGCCCGCTGCGGCGGTTCATGCGCGGCGTGCGGAACTTCGTCAACACGCTTCGCGACGCGTTCAACGCCGCCATCGGCACAGCGGTGGGGCAGTTCCAACGCGCCAACCCATCCAGCGCGGTGCTCACGAGCCAGGCGGGCAACGTGACGCAGATCGGCCAGACACTGCTCGGTAAATTCGCCGCCAACGCCTTCGAGCCGCTGCTCGAGCAATACATCGGTCAGCCGGTGATCCTGGACGTGGCCGACCCGATCAATCCGAACAACGCCACGGTCGAGTACGCCGGATACCTCGCCGAGTACACCCAGTATTTCATCGCGCTGTTCAACGTGAATCACAAGTCCGATGCGGCGATCGAGGTGACGCTGCCGGACGTCGAGCGGGGCGAACCGCTGCCACCGCTGTCCGCTCCCCCGCCGCCCGGCGCGCCGGCGCCTGTGCTCCCGCCGCCGGCAAAGGTCGAGCACGATGTCGCGGTCCGAATCGATGGCCTGCGGCTGAAGGTGCAGAACCTGCGGCACGATCCGCTGGTCGCACGGCGGCTTGAGCGCGAGGGGTTCGAGCCGGTGGAGTTCGGGATGGTGATCCCGCCCAACGGCACGCTCGACCTGCCCGCGCGCGACGCGCGCGGCGGGAAGCTGGTGCTCGATGTGGTGCGCTGCCTGGACGTCGTCGCGCCTCGCAAGTTCGCCAACGTGCGACATGCGGGCGAGCTGGTCGATCGGCGGGGCTTTGTGGACGAACTCAACCTTGATCAGCTCCCGCTCGTGCCGAAGTTGTTCGGCAATGACAAACAGGAGAGGTTCACGATGGAGCACACGGAGACGAAAGTACAAGTAAAAAGCCCGCGGCCGTGACACCGGCAGCGTGCCCGTGAGAACGACGCCGGCACCGGCAAGATGCCCGTGCCACACCCGGCTCTATTCGACTCCATCTCCCTCTGTGTGCTCAGGCTCTCCGTGCTCTGCGCGGTGAACTACTTCTTCTTCTGCGAGCCCGGCCAATAGTGCTCCAGGTACTCTGTCACCGTCGCGACGGCGTCGCCCTCGGCCATGATCTTGCCGTTTTTCAGCCAAATCACCCGCTGGCAGAGGCTCTTCACCTGGTCCATCGCGTGGCTGACGAAGAGGATGGCTTTGCCATCGTGCTGGAAGCGCTTGATCGCATCAACGCACTTCGGCTGGAAGCGCGCATCCCCGACCGCGAGCACCTCGTCGATCAGCAGCACGTCGGGGTCGACGCTCACGGCGATTGCAAAGCCGAGCCGCGCGTGCATCCCGCTGGAGAAATACTTCACCGGCGTCTGCATATGCTCCTGAAGCTCGGCAAAGTCGACGATCTTGTCGTATAGCCCCTGCGTGGTTTTGCGGTTGAGCCCCAGGAAGCTCGCGGCGAGGAAGACGTTTTCTCGGGCCGTGAGATCGGGGTGGAAGCCGGCGCCCAGCTCGATGATCGCACTGAGCCGGCCATTGATCTTCACTGCGCCCCTGGTGGGAACCAGGATGCGCGAGAGGAGTTTGAGAAGCGTGCTCTTGCCCGCGCCATTATGACCGACCACGCCGACGGTCTCTCCGCGATCGACGGTAAGGTTGAAGTCCTGCAAAGCCCAGACTGGCGCGTCCTTCGCCGGCGGCGTACGCCGGGTGATAAACTGGATGAGCGCTTCCTTCAATCGCCGCGGGCGGTGGGCGTAAAAATAATACTGCTTCCACACGTCACGGCAGAGGATTGCCGGCCCCCCGCGCGCGGCGGGGGTCGATGACAGCGCCGGTGTGCTTGCTTCAGCGGCGGTCAACGTCACACGACCTCCGCGAGAATCCGCTTGCTTCGATTGAAAAGCGCATATCCGGCAACCAGCGCGACCACGGCGAAGAGCGTCGCGACGCCCCACGCGGTCATCGCGCCGCCTCCCGTGGCCTCGTTGAACGGCCAGGTGCCCCAGTAAAGCGGACCGCGATACAGCGCCAGCAAATCCATGAACGGGTTGAGCGCCATCCAGTGCATCCATGGGCGCCCCTGCAGCAGCCACAGCGGCCAGAAAACCGGCGTGCCGTAGAACAGGACGCGCATTGCGATCTGCACGATGTGGTCCAGGTCCTTGTAGATGACGCACCATGCCGACAGCGGCAGCGCCACCCCGAGCACGAACACGCAGGTGAGCGCGATCGCGCCCGGCAGCACGACAGCGGTCTTGAACGGGTCCATCACGATCGGCCCGTGCACGGGCGGCGGCGCACCGCCTGGCGGCACTTCAACCGTGGATGGGCTGCGGTGCAGCGCCAGCAGCAGCACCACCGCCAGCACCATCTGAAGCACGAACTCGATCGCGCGCACAGCAACGGCGGCGATGACCAGGATCTCCATCGGGACGTAAATCTTGCGGATCAGCCCCGCGCTGGCGCGGATTGAATTGGCTCCGCCGACGATCGATTCCTGCATGAACTGGAACGGCAGGATTCCGGCAATCAGGAACGCCCAATAGTCCGGCATGTCCACGCGAAACGTGCGGCTGCTGAAGACGAGGTACAGCACCCCAATGATCACCGCCGGCGCGAGCAGCGACCACAGGAAGCCCAGCGACTTGTCCTGGTACTTCACCTTCAGGTCACGGGCGATGAGGTTCGCCAGCACCAAGCGGTACTCAGGCAACTCGGACAGACTGTTTGCGAGCATCGACGGCGTCATAATGGGCAGCGGCAGGAACGGGGTCGGCGGCGATCGGGCCAGTCATCTGTGGCCGGCCCATCGGGTGGCGCAGCCACTGCATGATGGACCGACCCAGCCGCTTCGCCTTGGCCAGCGTGTACACGACCGGGCCGACGATCGTACCGCGCACCTCGAGGAACACGAGCGAGAACGGGTACTTCGTCTGCCCCGCCATCCCCATTTTCATATTCTTCCGGAACCAGCGCGGCATGTGGTACAGCAGGTGGAGCAACGAGCGGTAATCGCGGTAGACCCAGAAGCACCGCCAGTGGTAGGCGGCATGCCCCTTCGCGTAGGCGTAGATCTGCTTGCGCAGCTCCTCGGGTGAGGAGCGGTGGTGATGGTTGACGATCGCGCGGGGGGTGTAGTGGATGGTGTGCCAGCTGCGCAAAAGCTGGTACCAGACATCCGTGTCCTCGCTGCAGGGGGCTGCTGCGCCGGCGCCGAGATCCAGGTCGTATCCGCCCAGCTCCAGCACGCGCGGGGCGTCGATCAGCATGTTTGCGCCGGCCCCGAAGCCCCACGTCTCGAGCGGGCGGTAGCGCGACTTGCTGATCGACCAACCGTCCCACGAGCGGTCGTGGTAGCCACGACCGAGCCCGCCGTACACTTCAAAGGTGATCTCCGCCGCGTTCTCCAACGTCGCGGGCAGCACGAGCCCAGTGACGCTGGCGCAGTTGGTGTCCTGCAGCGGTCGAACGAGCTCGCGCAGCCAGTTCCGCTCGGGCAGACAGTCGTCGTCGGTGAATGCCACCCAGCGCGTCGCGGCCAGCGCCAGCGCCGCGTTGCGCGCCCGGCTCAGCCCCTTGGCGGCGACGCGCGTGTAGGTCGCGCCCCCCTGCTCGACAACCTGCCCCGTGGGCAGCGGATCGGCGCTGTTGTCGACGATCAGAATCTCAAATTGCGGGTAATCAAGCTGCTTCAGCGCCTCGATGCACCGCGCCAGCTGCTCGGCCCGATCGCGCGTGCAGACGACGACGGTGACCGGCGGGAGCGGGTAATCTGCCCTGGCTTGCGATTTCGCCACCCAATCGCGATAGGGCGCGGGCAGCCCGGTTGGGAGCAGCAGGTTGCGTTGCACCCACTCCGTCGTCTTCCGCCACTTTGACCAGGTCAGCAGGAGCGATGACTTGGCGTGGGGCGGGAACGCGGCCAGCGCGTCGGGGCCGGCGCGAAGCCCTTCGCGCGCCAGCATCCGGAGCAGCGTGAGCGAATGCTTCCCGGCAATGCGCTTTCGGAGGCTGCGGTGTGAGACTACCCCCCTGCGCGCCGGCCGGCACATCACCTCGCCCAGCGGCGCGGTTCCGACATACGCAAGCACGCGCACCGCGTGGTACCCCTCGCGCAGCGCAAGCTGCGGCCACGGCTGGAGCAGGTCGAGCTGTTCGAGCTGGATCTTCATATCGCTACCGTTCCCCCCTGCTCCTGCTGTGCGATCAGCCGCTCGCGCACCGCCTGGCTCTGCACCCTCCGCACCGATCGCTTATACGCGCGCAGCCCCAGGAATCCACCCCAGATTTCGGCCAAGATCAAATGAATCGGGAAGTGCGGCCTCAGCTTCATCGCTTCAACCACATTTTTCCGCAGCCGCTTCTTGCCCCATATCGCCGACCAGCGGCGGAGCATCTTGATGCTCTGGTTGCCCAGCTCCAGGTCATAAGCGTACTTGCCGACGTACGCGCAGAACCCCCAGCCGTAGTCGAACATCTGCCGGCGGAGCTGGGGCATCGTCTTGCGGTGCTGGTGCCACACGATCGCACATGGGTCATACACCAGCATTCCGCCGTCCTTGATCACGCGCGCGAAGATATCCAGGTCCCCGCAGCCGCGCGCGATGCTGCCGACGTCAAGGGCGTTGTCGAACCCGCCCATCTTTTCCAGCGTTTCCCGGCGGATCGACATGTTCACGCCCGCCCCGAACCGGCCGGAGCCCAGCGGGTAAAAAGCGTTCCAGGTCCCGGGGCGGTACACCTTGCGGTTAAAGCCCCGCTGCATGCCCCCGTAACGCTCGAAGTATTCCTGCGCGGGCGTCTCCAGCTCCAGCGGGTAGGTGGTGCCCGTGCACGCTTTGACCTTCGGATCAACGTAATTGTAGCCCAGCCCCAGCAGCCAGCCGGGATCGACGCAGGCGTCGTCGTCGGTATAGGCGATCACCTCATTCCGCGCGACTTGCCAGCCGGTGTTGCGGGCGTAGTCGAGCCCCTTGCGCGGCTCGACGACGTAGCGAACCCGCGCGAACCGTTCGCACACCCTGCGCGTGCCGTCCGTGCGCGGCGCGTTGTCAACGACGATCACTTCATAGTTCGGGTAGTCAAGCCGCATCAGGCTCTCAATCTGCCGCTCGAGCACGTCGGGATGTTCGCGCGTGCATACGACGACCGACATTGACGGCAGCCGCGAGCGATCCCCATCTTCCGGCAGTTCGTACTGGCGATTGCGGAACGCGTCGATGACCTGCAATCCGAGCTGTTCAGCGATAATCGCCTGGAGCATATCGGGCGTGATGACGCTGCCCACAGCAGCGCGGCGGACGCGGGCCCACCCGATCGGGCGACGGCCGACGCGCACGAGAATCCACAGCGCAGCATACCGTTCGCTCGTCGGGATCGGGGCCAGCGGGGCGCTGAGGTCAACTTGTAAAACGCGTGCAGCCATACATCAAAAGCGGGAGAGTTTGGCGGATGGAGCCATCGGAGAGAATCTGTAAATACCCCAAATTGGGCAACGGGCAATTCCTGCGCGTTTGCTGGCACCCACGGCCACTTACGGGTTGCTGCGAATCTGCTGAAGCAGCACCGGATGCGCCGCCCGTCCGGCGGCCAGAAACGGCACCTTGGCGCCGCTGTAGTTCGCCAGGCTGAACGGGAAGATTGGCCTTCCCGATAGATCGGTGATCGTCGCCCCCGACTCCAGCAAGATTGCGGCGGGCGCGGCGGCGTCCCATAACTTTCCGTTCACCGTCACCGCGCCGTGAGCAACCCCCGCGGCGACGTATACCGCTTCCAGCGCGGCCGAGCCAAGGATCCGCGTCTTCCACGTCGTCTGACCCAGCCACTGGCACGCCCACTGCGGGCAGCGGCCGGTCCCGTCGATCAGGTTGCTCGTCAGCATCAACATCGAACTGTCGCTCATGGGCGTGTCGAGTGCGCGCATCCGCCTGGTCCCCACCCACGCCCCCTCGCCCACAGCGGCGGCATACATCAGGTCGCGCGTCACGTCATACACGACCCCCAGCACCGGCATCCCCTGATCGAGCAGCCCGACGCAGACCCCGAAATTGCCCAGCCCCGCGATGAAGTTGTTCGTCCCGTCGATCGGATCGATGACCCAGTTGCGGCCCATCGGGTGCTCGCACTCGAAGGTGATCGCATCGCCGGTCTCGTTTTCCTCGCCAATGATCCCATCGTCCGGGAACCGTCGGCGGATGCCGGCGACGATGTGCCTCTGAGTGGCCCGGTCGGCATCGGTGACGGCCTCCAGCGTGGTGGCGGCGTGGGTTTTCGTCAGGCGCTCGACCTTCCCATAGTGCGACAGCGCAATCGCGCCGGCGGCGCGCGCCAGCTCCGTGGCGATCCGTAAATCTTGTGCAAGTGACATTCCCCGGCCAGCGTAATGGCAAAGCGGGGGATGTGGAAGCTACCGCGCTTCTATCGCCGACCGGATCGATGAATACCACCCACCGCCAAACGCGAGGCGACCCCACAGCGCCAAGGTTCCGACCGCCACCGGCGTCATCAGCGGATCGCGCGTGGCCTCGCCGACGGCATCGCTCGTGGCTTCGACCGCAACACACGCATGGTGCTCCGCGGAATCGAGCATCGCCTCGACATCGGTGCGGGTTCGAGGCGTCCTCATTGCGAAGATGAGTTCCGGCTGTCGGAGTTGAGCGTCCTCGATCAGGCCAAGGCAGCGGATTCCTCCGATGTCTTTCCCGGTCAAGTGAAGTTCTTCGGCCAGTTCGCGGCGCACGCCGTCGAAGACGTTCAACGCTTCACTCGGCTCCAGCGCGCCCGCGATCGGGTGCACGCGGTTGGGGTAGTACGCGACGGCTGCGTTCCGCCGCCCGAGCATCAGCCACTCGTCGCATGTCGACAGGGCCACGCTGAGGCCCAACGGGTTGGCGCGCGCTGCCGCCGGGACGTGCCGGTTTGTCAGGTTTGTTCCGAGAAAGGGTTTGTAGCTCGTCGGAGAGACCCAAAGCCGCAGCGCCTCCGGCGCCGCATCGCATTCTTCCAGCCGGCACATCGGGCCGTCGAATAAGCGGTCGCCAAGCCGCTCGGTGGCCTCGGCCCAGGCGCGATCGATCTGATCTTCAACCGCGGGAATGCGCTGCCGCCCGTCGTTCGTCCAGGCGACGAAGACGTCGCGCTCCGACCAGTTGCCAATCGCGCGGAACGTCAGCATCGTTCTTACCCCCTCTCCCTGCGGAGGCAGAAAGGTCAGAGGGGAATCTGTTACACCCTCTCCGTTGAGCCCTGCCGCGCGGCTTCATCGCGGCGCGCCACGCAGGTTGCCGGCAGGGTCACGGTGAACGTGCTGCCCTTCCCCACTGCGCTGTCCAGCGTCAGCGTCCCGCCCAGCGCCTCGACCAGGCGCTTGCAGATGGCCAGCCCCAGGCCCGAGCCCTTGCTGCGCTGGGGGTCGAAGAGCTGGAAGAATTCCTCGAACACTTTTTCCTGGTTTTCAGGGCTGATGCCGATCCCGGTGTCGGAGACCTGGATCTGCACCCCCCCGCTTTCCGTGCGCCGGGCGGAGACGCGCACGGCGCCTTCGTCGGTGAATTTGATCGCGTTGCCGAGCAGGTTGCCCATGACGCGGCCGAGCTTCACCCGGTCGGTCAGGAGCCACAGCGATTGCGGGGGCTCCTGCAGCTCGTATTCCAAGGCCTTAGCCTGCGCCAGCGGCAGCGTCTGGCGGACCTCTTCCTGCAGCAGCGCCGAAAGCGGGAACTCCGTCTCGTGCAGCTCAAGCTTGCCGCTATCGAACCGCGTGACATCCAGGACGTTGGTCACCAGGTTCACGAGCGACATGGCGCTGGCGTGCATCTCCTGCGCCAGCTGGGGAATCTCGTCGACCATCTTCGGGTTGTCGGCCGTGCGCTTGATCACCTCGGCGATGAGCGAGATCGCATTGGCGGGCGTGCGGATGTCATGGCTGGCGGCCGCGAGGAAGCGCGTCTTGCGGACCGAGGCCTCTTCCGCTTCGCGGCGGCGCAGGTCCAGCTCGCGCTGGAGCGTCTTCTGCATGGTGATGTCGGCCCAGGCGCACACGCCGCCTTGGATCCGGCCGTTTGCGTCGCGGATGGGCGCCGCGCTGGCGAGAATAAAGATGCGGCGGCCGCTGGGGAAGGCGAGCTCGAGCTCTTCCCCATCGATGATGGCGCCGTGGTGCACGGCACGGAGCAGCGGGTTTTGCTCCGGCGCCAGCCGCTCGCCGTCGCGGTAGCTCGTCCAGCGGAAATCAGCCGCGGCGCTGAGCGGCGCGTTGGGCTGCAGATGCAGCACTGAGGCGCCGGCGGGGTTGACGATGAATCGTTCGCACGCCCCGTCGCAGATCGCCACCCCGAACGGCACCGTGTCGAGCACCGCGCGAAGGCGCGCCCGCTCGGACTCAATTTCGGAGAACAGCTCAGCGTTTTCCAGGCTGATTGCCGCCTGCGCCGCCAGGGACTCGGCCAGTGCGACTTGATCGTTGCTCCACGCCTTGCGCTGTCGGCCGTAGATTTCCAGGGTGCCGATCGGCTTGCCGCGGACGACGAGCGGCGCGGCGAGAACGGAGACGATCCGCTCACCGGTGGCCGGCTGCGGCACCTGCAAATCGGGGCGCAGCGCGACGTCCTCCAGGTAAGCGGTGCGCTGCTGCTCGAACACGAGCTGGGCAAACGATTCCGACGCCGCAAACCGCTCCGCCGCCAGCCCGTCGCCGCCGAACCCATAGTGGCAGCGAACAGCCATCTCGCCGCCATCGCCGCTGCGAAGCAAAATTGCCGTCGCCGTCCCCGCGCCGTTGACGAGCTGCCCGAGCGTCTCGCAGATGCGGTTCATGGTCTCGGCAGGCGAAAGATCCATCCCCAGCGAACGCGAGAGTCCCAGCAGCGTCTCGAGCGTCCGTTCGCGCTGGGCCAGCTCGTCATTGGCTACGCGCAGCTCTTCGCTTTGGCGCTCCAGCTCTTCTGTCTGGCTCTGGAGCTCTTCGTTTTGGGAGGCGATGTCCGATTCCCGCAGCCGCAGCTCGCGATTGGCGCGCTCCAGGTCCGCGGCGCGGGCCTGGAGCAGCGATTCATGCGTCTCGAGCGTTCGCCAGGCGCCGATGAGGAAGTGCATCACCCCCGCAACCGCGAGGATCGCCAGGGCGCTCAGAGAGCGGTGCACCAGCGAGCGAAGGTCGCCCCCTTCAAGAAAGTAAGCCGCGAATGCAGCGAGCAGCACCAGGGCCGTCACGGACCAAAGCACCCGGCGATCGCGCGCCCACAAACACAGAAGGAGGAACGGGGCGTACAGGATGGAGGAATTGAAGATCAATCCCCAGTACCAGTCGGCCCACAGCGCAGCGGCCAGGCCGGCGACGGCGATGATCAGCATCGGCACGACACGGGAGTAATTGGCCGGCTGCCCCAACATCGATACCTATCCCCGGCGTCGCCCCAAGCAGCGGCGCACCGGCGTGACAAATGCCCCAAACGTTAACCGCCGCATCAGCCCCGGTCGCGCCGGAAGAGGCAAGGCCCAACCGGCGAGAGCCGCTTCGCGTTCGTCGGCCGCTCGGCTTTGCCCAGCACGAGATAGCCTCCCGGCCGCAGCGCCCGCTCGAACAATTCCCACAGCCTACCGGAAGCTTGTGGTCGGAGATACATCGTCATGTTCCGGCAGAGAATCAGGTCCCAGATCCCTGGTTCCTGAACGCGCGTCACGTCCGCCGTCCTCCACTGCACCGCCGTTCGCAGCGCAGACACCACCCGCCAGCGATCGAGCTGTGGATGGAAATACTTCTCGACCCACGCCCGCGGCACGTTGCGCAGGGACGCTGCGTCGTAGTACCCGCCCCGCGCCCGGTCGATTGCTTCGGTGCGGCAGTCGGTGCCGAGCAGGTAGCATCCATCGAGCAGCCCGAGCTCGGCCAACAGGATCGCAATCGAATATAGCTCCTGTCCCTGCGAGCACCCGACGCTCCATGCGCGGACGGGCGACCGGTTGGCGCGGAACAGGGACGGCAGCACGTTGAAGGCGAGTTGGTCGTAGATCGCTGGGTCGCGGAAGAACGAGGAGACGCCGATCACCATCGCGTCGATCACGACCGGCACCAGGGACGGGTTCGCCGCCAGCGCCCGCCGGGCTTCGAGGATCGACGACGCGCGCACGGCACGAAGACACGCCTGCACCCGCCGGCGGAGCGACTCGGGGCGGTATGCGGCAGCGTCGAGTCCCGCGCAGGCAAACACGGAGCGGATGAATGCATCCTCTTCCTCCGTCAGTTCGCGCTTGTCGCCGCGCTGGTCGTTCTCCGCCGGCGATGGCTGTGGCGCGAGGTTTACAATTCGCGCCGCGCTCCCGCTCGGGCCCGTGAACACGACGTGCCGGTATTTGTTCAGGCGAGTAAGTTGAAGATGCATGCCGCCAACCCGCTCTGCCATGGCATGGGACGGCTGGAGATTGTACCGATGCGGCCGGTGACGTGCGATGGCACTGGACGTCATTTGGACGGGCCCGAGTCCATCAGACGTCGAAATATTTGGCCTGCGGGTGGTGCGCGACGATGGCGTCGGTCGACTGCTCGGGGACGAGCATGAAGTTTTCGCTGAGGGTGACGCCGATCTCCTCAGGTCGCAGGAGCTCTGCGATCAGGGCGCGGTCTTCCAGATTTGGGCAGGCGGGGTAGCCGAAGCTGTAGCGGCTGCCGCGGTAGCCCTGTTGGAAGATTTCGCGGGTGGTCGGGGCGTCCTCGGAGCCGAATCCGAGCTCCTGGCGCATGCGCTTGTGCCACAACTCGGCCAGTGCCTCGGCGGATTCGACCCCGAAGCCGTGCAGGTAGAGGTAGTCCTGGTATTTGTTGTCCTTGCGCAACGCCTCGGCGAGCTCCGTGGCGCGATTGCCAACGGTCACAAGCTGCACGCCGAGCACATCGAACTGGTTTGACGAGCGGGGGCGGAAGAAATCCGAGATGCACAATCGCCGGCGGCCGTCCTGGCGCGGGAATCTGAAGCGCAGCCATTCGCGCGGCGGCCCGTTGGGGCGGATCGCGCGCTCGCCTTCGGCGGCGAGAGGCTCGAATGGCTCGGTGTGGTAGACGATCAGGTCGTCGCCTTCAGCCTGCACGGGGAAATAACCGTAGACGACCTTTGGCTCGAGGAATCCTTCCCCAAGCGCCCGCTTCTTCAGCGCCTCGAACACCGGCCGGGCCGTCTCCTCTGTCAGCTTCTGGAACTCATCCGGCGAAAGCTTGCCCTGCTTGAATCCCCACTGCCCGCGGAACAACGCGTTCTCGTTGATGAACGGGAACAGGTGTTTTGGTGAGAGATCCGTCACCACGCGCCGCCCCCAGAACGGCGGGAGCGGGACGGGGTTGGTCTGATCGACCTTGTGCTCGCCGGCGGCGTCGAGGCTCTTGGGCTTCACGGCGCTGGTCCGCAGGCGCTTGCGCTTCTGGGACCGCTCGCGCTGCTCAGCGACGATGGCCGCCGTCTTCCCGCCGCTGATCGCGTCCATCATGTGCAGCCCCTCGAATGCGTCGCGGCAGTACAGCAGCGGGCCCTGGTAGAGCGTCGCCAGGTCATCCTCCGCATAATCGCGCGTCAGCGCCGCGCCACCCAGCAAAACAGGGACAGTCACCTGTTTGGCGTTCAGCTCCTCCAGGTTTTCCTTCATCACCGCCACGGACTTCACCAGCAGCCCGCTCATGCCGATCGCATGGGCCTTGTGCTGCTCGCAGGCGCAGAGGATGTCAGAAATGGGCTGCTTAATGCCGAGGTTGTAAACGGTGTAGCCGTTGTTCGTGAGGATGATGTCGACGAGGTTTTTGCCGATGTCGTGGACGTCGCCGCGGACGGTCGCCAGCACGATCTTGCCCTTGCCTTGGCCCTCGACCTTCTCCATGTGCGGCTCGAGGTGGGCCACAGCGGCCTTCATCGTCTCGGCGCTTTGCAGCACGAACGGGAGCTGCATCTGGCCCGAGCCGAACAGCTCGCCGACGGTTTTCATGCCGTCGAGCAGCAGCGTGTTGATGATCTCCAGGGCGGGGTAGGTCTTCAGCGCTTCATCCAGGTGCTCGACGAGATGGCGCTTTTCGCCGTCAATGATGTGACGCTTCAGTTTCTCCTCAGTCGTCAAGCCGTTGTACGCACTCGACTTGACAGAAACCGTCCCCGTCCCGGTTTTTTCGTCGGGGAACAGCGCGATGAAGTGCGTCAGCGGGTCGAAGCCCTCGCGGCGGCGGTCATAGATCAGGTCGAGGGCGGCATTCCACTGCTCGTCGGAGATGCGGTTCTTCGGGAGGATCTTGCTGGCGTGGACAATCGCGCCGGTGAGGCCGGCCTCGCGCAGCTCGTGCAGGAATGCGCTGTTGAGCACGACGCGGGCCGCCGGCTTCAGGCCGAAGCTGACGTTCGACAGGCCGACCACCGTATGGCAGTTTGGCAGCTCCTGCGCGATGCGCCGCGTGCCTTCGATGGTCTCCAGCGCGTTGCGGCGGTCCTCTTCGATGCCCGTGCTGATGGGCAGCACGAGCGGGTCGAACAGCAGGTCCTCGTCGCGCAGACCAAACTTGCCGACCGCGAGGTCGCAAATGCGCCGGGCGATCGAGATCTTCCGCTCGGCCGTGCGGGCCATCGCGTTGAGCTTGTCCTCGTCGATCGTCCCGGCGACGACAGCGGCGCCGTACTTCTTCGCCAGGGCGCAGATCTGACCGAGCTTCTCCTCGCCGTCTTCCAGGTTCATCGAGTTCAGAACGCACCGCCCAGGCGCCAGCTTCAGCCCCGCCTCCATCACGGCGGGGTTCGTGCTGTCGAGCATGAGGGGGACGTTCACGGAATTGATGTAGCGCTTCACGACTTCCTGCATGTCGCGCACGCCGTCGCGGCCGACAAAGTCGACGCACACGTCAAGCATATGGCTGCCGTCGCGCACCTCGTCCCGGGCCATCGACACCAGCCCGTCGAAGTTCTCCTCCTGCAAGAGCCGCTTGAACTGCCGTGAGCCGTTGGTGTTCGTCCGCTCGGCGATAATCAGATAGCTCAGGTCCTGACGGATGTCTTCGGCGCTGACTAGGCTGGACACCTGCGGCTTCGGGACGATGGTACGCCGTCGCGGCGTTCGGTCGCGCAGCGCCTCGACCAGCATCTTCATGTGCTCCGGCATTGTGCCGCAGCATCCGCCCACGACGTTGACGCCGAACTCCTCGACGAAGCGCACCATCCCCTTGGTGAAGTCGGGCGGTGTCATCGGGAAGTGGCTCTTGCCGTCCACCATGATCGGCAAGCCCGCGTTCGGCAGCGCGCTGACCAGCCGCGGCCAGTTCTCCGCAATGTAGCGCGTGCTCTCGGCCAGCTCGTACGGGCCCAGCGCGCAGTTGAGGCCCAGCACCTGCACCTCGTCGTACGGCAGGAATGTCGCCACCAGCGCGCTGGCGTCCGACCCGGTCAGCATCTGCTGCCCATTGTTCGTGTCGAACGACGCCTGCACGATGATGGGCACGCGCCGCCCCGCCCCGGCCATCGCCTCGTTGGCGGCGGCGATGCAGCACTTGATCGCCAGCATGTCCTGCTGCGTCTCGATCAGCAGCACGTTGACCCCCCCGGCCAGCAGCCCGCGGACCTGCTCGCGGTAGCTGTCGAGCATTACGTCCCACGTCGTCTGCCCGAGGGTGATCAGCTTGGTGCCCGGGCCGATTGAGCCGACGACGTACTTTGGATTGTCGGGCGTCTCGAACTTGTTACAGGCCTCGCGCGCGATTCGGGCGGCGGCGACGTTGTTCTCGAACACGCGGTCCAGCATGTCCGCCTCGGCCATTACGATCTTGTTGGCGCCAAAGCTGTTGGTCTCCACTGCGTCGCAGCCGACGTCCAGGAATGCTTCGTGAATCTCACGGATCACCTCCGGACGGGAGAAGTTCAGCACCTCGGAAATGTTCTCGTGCCCCATCCAGTCGCGCTGGAGGTCGAGCGTGCGGGTCTGGAGGTTGGATCCCATCGCCCCGTCGAGGACGACGACGCGTCGGCGGGCGAGTTCGAGAAACGGAAGTCGATCGGCCACGGGATGACCCTCTCAAAGTGGATCGGCAAAAACGGCCGATTTATCCATCCTTCCATCCGGATGGATTGTTGAACGCCTTTGCCCTCACGTCAAGCGCCCAGCGCCGCGCCGATGGACCGCCAGATTATGTACGCGAGGTAGCCGGCCATCAGCAGCGCGCCGTCGAAGCGCGTGATGTGATGCCGGAACGTCAGCGACAGCGGCAGCAGCGCGGCGCAGAGCGCCGCCGTCATCAGCAGGTCAATGTGCCCGCCCAGCGGAATGGGCAGCGGGCGGATGGTGGCGCAGAGCCCCCCGATGAACAGCAGGTTGTAGATGTTGGAGCCGACGATATTCCCCAGCGCGACGTCGCTATGTCCGCGGCGGGCGGCCACGATGCATGTCGCCAGCTCCGGAAGCGTGGTCCCGAATGAGACGATCGTCAGCCCCACCACCACCTCCGGCACACCAAGCCGCTCCGCGATGCTGGTGGCGCCGATCACCGTCACCCGGCCACCACCGCCCACGCCGATGAAGCCCAGCACCGTGATCAGCACGTCGCGCGCAAGCGACCGCTGCGGCTCCGCGTCGGCAACCTCCTCCTTCAGCTCGGCGATGAACGGATCCATCGGCGCCAGTGGCTTCGGCCGAACAGCGCCGCTGATCGTGTAGTACAGAAAGACGCCAAATAGCAGCAGCAGGATGATGCCATCCGCGCGCGACAGCATATCCGGCGCAATCCCGCTCAGCAGCGAATCCAGCGACATCACCACCATCCCCGTCACCCCCAGCAGCAGCATCGGGATCTCGCGGGTGATGATGGACTTCTCCACCGCCAGCGGACAGATCAGCGCCGTCAGCGCCAGGACGCACCCGACGTTCACCGCGCACGCGCCAACGACGTTGCCGAACGTGAGCCCGGTCTCGCCGTTCACAGTGGCCATGACGTTGACGACGACCTCCGGCGTGCTCGTGCCGAACGCGACGACGGTCAACCCCACGACCAGTGGCGGCACGCCGGCGCGGCGCGCCAGAGCGGATGCGCCGTCGACCAGCAGCTGCGCACCCAGCAGGAGCAATCCCAGCCCCGCCACCACTTCCAGGATCGCTATCAGCATGGGGCAGCAGGGTCGGAGGAAACCGCCGGCACTGCAAGAGCGCTACGGGTCGCTACTGGGCTGCCGTCCATCGCGGCCGGACCGTACCGGACCGGACGTGGTCAGGCCCATCCCATGCCGCTACCATACAACCATGCAGTACTTCGACACCTCGTTTGAGCTTCTGCTTTGGGCGGTTGGCGCGGCGTTGCTGGTGCTCCTCGCCTTCCGCATCGGCCGCTCCCTGGGGCGTTATGCCGCCAGCGGCGAAATTGCGCGCAAGGAGCAGGAGCTGTTCACGGCGCAAAAGGGATTCAAGCAGCTCTACGAGCAGGAGCTTGCCACCATTAAGGCCGAGAACGAGCAGCTCAAGGCGCAAGCCACGCAGATGGCGGCAAAGGTGGAAGAATACCGGAAGAAGGCCGCGGGTCTGGGGGGGTTGTTCAGCTCCGGGGGCAAGAAGGCTGACGCGATGTACGCCCTGCTGCTGGAGAACGAGGCGCTGGAGGAAGCGCTTTACTCCCAGAACGAAAAGCTCAAGCAGGAGCGCACGGACAGCCTCAAGGAACAGATGCGGGCGACCGGCTATCGAAGGGTGCTGATGAGCCAGCTGTTGAACGACAACCGGATCAAGGAATACGTCGCTGAGATCCTCAACGACGAGAAGATGCTCCCGTCGCGCGCCGAGGCCCAGAGCGCCCTCCCCGCCCCTGCCCCGGCGGGGACCGCCAGCGCTGGCGAGAGCCGGTAGCCTGCTGCCAGCGCCCGCCCATTTCCGCACTGAGCCGGCTCAACCAACCGGGCTCTGCGCCTGGCTCAGAACGGGGGCGCTTCGCCGCGCTTCCACCAGTCGGCATCGTCCTTCTTCGGCTTTTTCGGCTTGTTCTTGTCCTTGTCCTTCGGCTCGTCGTCCTCGACGTTGTCGTAGGAGGAGTCGGTCGCGCCCCCGCCATCCGTCTCGGCCTGGTCGTCTTGATCGTGCGCTTCGGAGCCGCGGACGCACGAGGCCAACGCGGTGGCGAAAATCGGGCTGATCGCCTTCAGTGCCGCCGCGTCTTCGTCGGTGAAGGGGCTGGCGGCATCGCGAAAGAGGATCACGCTGGCGAGCGACTCGCCGAGGTACGAGCAGGCGATCGCCAGCACCGTCTGGCCTGACATGTGCTGCAGTTCATCCGCCGTCAGCACCTTCTTCGCCTCGTTGGCCGAGAGGTGCAGGAACGACTCGCGGTTGACCATCGGGACGATGCCGCTCTTCATCGCGTCGGTCAGCTGCGGCGAGCCGGGGGTGGTGTACTTCATGTACGCGCCGAGCTGAAACTCACTGTCCTCCGACGCCAGCCACACGGCAACATTGCTGTAGCCGAGCTGGCGGAGCATCCAGTCCATGGCGTGACAGAGCAGCTGCTCAAGGTCTTTTGCCTCGGCCAGCAGCTTACGAAAGCTCTCCTGCGTGCGCACGCCGTCGAGCTGCTTCGAGAGCTCGCCATAGGCTGTGATCAGGTCGTTGCAGAGCAGGTCTACTTTCTTGCTGACGACGCGCCGGGCCTCGTTGAGGCGCTTGACTGCGACGCGCAGGCGCTCGAGGCGCCGCTCCTTCTTTGCGAGGATCGCCTGCTGCGCCAGCGCCCGCTTGACGCGCTCCTGAAGGATCTTGGCCGTGAAGGGCTTGGGCAGGAAATCGAGCGCACCGTCGCGCAGCGCCATAATGGCGCGGTCGACGCTGGGCGCTCCGGTGATGACGATGGCAGAGGCGCTGGGCTGTTTCTGGCGGAGGGTCGCGAGCAGCGACGTGCCGTCGCCGTCGGGGAGATTGACGTCGGTCACCAGCAGCTCGATGGGCTCGGTCGCGAGGAGCTGGCGCGCCTCGGTGATGCTCCGGGCGTTGAGGATGATGCACGAGAGCCCCTTGCCGACGACATCACCTACAAGGTCGACGAGGTGCGGCTCATCATCCACCACGAGAATTCGCGGGCGCGTCTCAATGGCGCGGGCTGCAACGGCGGCGGTCTTGGCAGGCATTGTCTCTCCCGTGGCACGGGCATCTTGCCCGTGCCTCCCTCTCAAAAGATCACGGGCTGGAAGCCCGTGCTACTCACTGCGCCGCCTTGCGCTCGTTCGCCGACCGTGGCTCTCTGCGTCTGTCCAATGCGGGGAGCAGGACCATCGTCCGGGTTCCCTGGCCGGGGCGGCTCTCCAGGCGGATGCTTCCGCCGCTCGCCTCGACCCACCGCAATGCCTTGGCCAGCCCCATTCCCCGGCGCCGGCCCGCCTTGCGGCTGCTGAAGAACGGATCGAACGCACGCTTGAGCGTCGCCTCGTCCATTCCAACCCCGTTGTCCGCCACCGTCATCACCACGCGCAGCGAATACGGGTCAAACGCCGCGTGGATCGTGATCTGACCCTTCGTCGGGTCGGTCGCGTGCAGGGCGTTGTCGATGACTTCCGTCAGCGCCGCCGTCACCTGCTGCTTGTCCACCACGATCGTCGGGAGGTCGCCCAGGGTGACCTCAATGCTCCTATCGGCCGGATCGACCTGCATCTTGGCCTCATGCAGCGCACGATCGATCAATTCAGCAAGGTCGGCAGGAACGGGCGCAGGCGGGATGGGTTTGGCGAAGTCCATCAACTCGCTGATGATGTCCGTCAGTCGGTGCGACTGCTCGTAAATGAGGTGCGCCGAACCCTTCAACTTTGGGTCCGTTAACTGTTGGCTGAGCAGCTGCGATCGTCCGGAAATGACAGCCAGCGGGTTGTTCATCTCGTGCGCCGCGCCGGCGGCCATCTCGCCGACGGAGATCATCGTTTTGCTCCGCAGGATTTCCGTCTGGGCGTTGTGGAGCTGACGATTCGCTTCTGCCAGCTGCTCGGAAAGCGTGCGAGCCTCTTCGCGGATCTGCGCCGTGCGCAGCGCCAGCCCCCATCCGGCGGCGATTGCTTCCAGTTCCTGGACCTGCGTGCTCAGCCGCTGACCTTCTCCAGGCATGCCGCCCCACAGGACTCCGCCGATGCACTGGTTGTCCGCTTCGAGGCAGATCCAATAACGGTTGGTGTACCCCAGCCGTGGCGACACCGCTTCCAGCAGCCACTCGAGTTGCTCGCCTGCGCTCAGCACCGGCCCGTCGCCCGCGGGCGGACGGTTCGGGCGCAGGGGGCAGTCGATCAGCGTGCTTTGGAACATGTCGCCCGACGAATCGAACAGCAGCGCCTCGGCGAAGCTCTGCCCGGGCAGCAGCGAGAAGGTCGCGCAGCTGGTGACATCGAGCACCGCCACCGCCGTCGCGCCGATCGCCTTGAGCACGTCCTGCGGCGGCGCATCGGCGCGCAGCTCGCCCTGAAAGCCCGAAAGCGCGTCGAAGAACTTTGCCCGGATCGCAAGCCGGCGGTTCTTGGCCGCGAGCTGCCCGCTCACGCGGCCGAGCTCCTTGTTCGCCTGCGTCAGCGCGTGCTGGTAAAGCTCATGGCTGCTCGACTGCCCCAATCCCAGCGCTTTGGCCCGCGGCTCGATGTGCTCGACGAGGTGCTGCACCGCGTCGTTGACCTGCTCGGACGTGACACCGATGGCTTCGATGAGGTTCTGGGTCGCGTAAGTGAAGCTGTAGTTGCCGCTGTAGCCGAGATGACGCTCGCGCACGAGGATGTCGGCCAGCGTGATCAGGTTCACGAGCCGCGTGTTCCGCACCGTGGCGGGCAGGGCCTGCGGGAGCTGGCCGTGCAGCCAGATGCAGTCGCGCACGTTCGGCGGCAGCTGCCAGCGCTCGGCCAGCCGTTTGCCGACCACCATGTGATCCAGCCCGATGACGGTGCGCTCCACGTCGGCGATGTTCCCGCGGAGCAGGTCGACGGCTTCGACAACCCGGCCGAAGCTCTTCGGCAGCGCCGCGTCAAGCGCGACCTTGCCGATGTCGTGCAGCAGGCCACAGACGAACGCTTCGGATGGTTCGACCGTCGCCAGCCCCTTGGCGGCCGGCGCAGCGCTCTGTTTCAACGCCGTCGCCAGCAGCTCCGCGCAGCACGCGACGGCGATTGAATGCTTCCAGAATTCATCACGGTTGAACTGCCGCCCCGGGAGCGGGGAGGGGCCGCTGAAGACCTGAAAAACCGAGATCGCGAGCACCGCGCTGCGGACGGCTTCGAAGCCGAGCAGTACGACGGCGCGCTCCATGCTGCTGACCTGCCCCGTGACCCCGACATCCGCCCGGTGCACGAGCTGCAGGATCCGCGCCGTGATCGCCGGGTCGCTCTCGATCAGCTCCACGACCTGCTTGAGGGCGGAGTTCTCCTGCCCCGTCACCTCGAGCACGCGCAGCGCAATCGCCGGCAGCGTCGGCAGCTCGTCCAACTGCTGCAAAATCAGCTCGACGCGCTTCTCACGGAGTTGGTCGGGGGGGGAGGACATAGTAGGCAGTAGGCAGTAGGCAGTAGGCAGTAGGCAGTGAATGCCCATCGCCGCCGCTACCCGTGTGATTTCATCAGCCCGTTGAGCAGACGACCGACCTCACCGGCGCGCTCTAGCAGCCGAGCGACCTGTGGCTCCGAGGGGTACTCGAACCGCTCCGAGAGCAGGATCTGTGTTTCCACTTCCCGTAGTGAGGCGTAGGCAATGCGCAAGAACCGCACTAGCTCAACCGACCCGCCTCGACCTTGTCCTTCTGCAATGTTGGACGGGATTGAGACGACCGCCCGACGCATCTGGCTCGTCAAGCCGTATCGCTCCTCGGATGGGAACGTGCGGGTTGCGATGTACACCTCCTGTGCGAAGTCCATCGCCTTCTGCCATGCGACGAGATCGCGATAGTTCCGCGAAGCCACCGTCTTCTCCTGCCCACTACCTACCGCCTACTGCCTACTAGACAGCGAGCAGCTCGCCGATCCGCTCGATCAGCTTCTCGATGTTGAATGGCTTCTTGACGAAGTCGTCGGCACCGGCCTTAAGCAGGTCGTTGATCTCGTCCTGATTCACCACTCCCGAGACGATGATGATCTTCGTGTGCTCGAACTCGGGGTTCGAGCGGATGCGCTGGCAGACGACGTTGCCGTTCACGTCGGGCAGCATGTAGTCCAGGATGATCAGGTCCGGATGAAACTCCTGCGTAAGCATGCCCGCGTCGTAGCCGGTGTTGGCCGTCTTGACCTCAAATCGGCCGTCGCGCTCCAGCACGTCCACAAAGAGTTCCACGATCTCCGGATCGTCGTCCACCACCAGGATCTTCAGCTTCCCGTTGTCCAAGGCGTCCGGCGGGATGTTGTTGTCCTTCATGAAGGCGATCAGCGCCTCGCGCGGGATCCGCCGGAACCGGCTGCCCGGCACGCGAAACCCCTTCAGCCGTCCGCTGTCGAAGCAGCGGATGATCGTCTGCTGGGAGACCTTGCAGATCTCGGCCGCCTCTCCGGTGGTGAACACAGTCTTCATGGCACGCCTTCCTTTAGCCTGTGATGCGCGGGGAATTGGGCAAGAAAAGCCCCATCCCAGCCGTCACCGCCGGCTCGCAGGCCTCGACCGTCCTGCCTTCGCCGGCTTATCCATCTTCCCCATCTAAACATCGACGTGCTGTGTTTTCAACTTTAAGCGGGGGGAGCTTTGCCCGATGTGACACGTCCGATAACCACAGATCCGGGCTGTCTGAAAAAAGTACCCCGCGGACGGCGAGTCCGCGGGGTTCTTTGTTTGTTGCCCGACACGTCAACTTTGGTTCGCTTTTACCGGTAGAACTCGATGATCAGGTTCATGTTGACTTCGAACGGCACGTCTTCCGGCGTGGGCAGCGCGTTGACCTTGGCCGTCAGCTGGGCGGGGTTCCATTCCAGCCAGTTGGGGACGTTGTGGCCGGCGTTCTGCTCCATGTTGTCGCGCAGGACCTTGTGGATGCCTTCCTTGAACGTGATCGTGTCGCCGGGCTTCACCAGATAGCTGGAGATGTCCGTTTTTACGCCGTTCACCAACACGTGACCGTGGTTGACGATCTGCCGCGTCGCCCAGATGGTTCGGCCGACGCCCAGGCGACGCAGGGTGTTGTCCAGCCGCGTCTCCAGCAGCGTGATCATGGCCGTCGCCGTGTTGCCCTTGGACTTCTTGGCCATGGTCATGAAGCGGCGGAACTGCTTCTCGAGCATGCCGTAGTGGAAGCGCAGCTTCTGCTTCTCGATGAGGCGCACGCCGTACTCGGTATTGCGCCGGCCGCGGTAGCCGTGCATGCCGGGGAGCTGCAGCTCCTTGGCCGTGTGCTTGGGGATGTCGGCAATGGGGACGCCGACGCGGCGAGACAACTTCACCTTCGGGCCGGTGTAACGGGCCATGGCGGGGATCGACTTTCTGTGCCCGCGCGCGGGCACACTCAGGACAGGCGCGGCGCGTCCAGATGTGGACACGTCTTACGCGCGTTTCCCGCGATCGCATGGTTCTGAGGCATGCGACGCGGTCCCGTCGCGGGCGCCGGATCAAACAGAATCCGGCTCCACGACGGGGAGGCGGATCATAGCGGCCCGGGTTGATCCCCACAAGCCGACGCGGGCGAGTTGTGGGCGAGTTGCCCCCCCGTGCTCTCCCAGAACCGGACGTGAGCGTCTCCACTCATCCGGCTCCTATCCTCCCCGTTGCCTCATGGCACGATCCCGAACGTGTGGCGTCGCGGCCCCGGCTGCGCCGGGGCAAACAGAAGCTGACGCGGGTCAGAACAACTGATCGAGAATCTGCTCCATCGGCTTCTGGATGCAGGTGAAGATCGGCGTATCACGCTGGGTGAACTTGCTGCTCTGGGTCTCGCGCAGCTTCATCACCAGGTCGAGGAAGTCCTTGGGCTCTTCGGTCTCGAAGGCGACGACGAAGTCCTGGTCGTCAAGGCCGAAGCTGTAGGTGGTGTTGAGCTTCACGCTGGGGAACTCGTTGCCCACCTTGATGTGGTGGTCCATGATCTCCTGCCGCTTTTCCAGGGGGAGCAGGTACCAGTCGCGGGTCTTTACGAACGGGTAAACGAACAGGTACTTGCGCTTGCCGGGGATGATGTGGGTGCGGCTCTCGGCGGTGTGGAACGGGTCGAGCTTGTCGATGTACATGCTGCGCTTGGTCATCGACAAAAACGAGTACGGCATCGACAGAAACCCGCCCAGGCGCGTTTTGTTCATGGTCGCCTGCTGTTGTTGGAACGCATCGGGCGCAGCGCTGATCCGCCAGAGGAGAAAATCGCAGTCCGCCTTCAGCCCCATCGTGCTGTAGGTGAGGGAGATCATGTCTTTCCACGGGGTCTGGAACTGCTTGAGGAACTCGCTGCGTGCGCCCCACTTCTCCTGATCGGGCAACCGGCGAATGGCGGGGTCGATCTTGAAGAAGGCGAAGCTGACGAACTGCCGCTGGATGTCGGGTCCGGCGCCGCCGGCGCCCTGGGGACGGCCGGAGGGGGCGGGGGCAGGCGTTGGGGGAGGTGTTGGCTGAGTCATGGCGTTACTCCTGTGCACTGGCTCCCTCTCGCCGCTGCGCCGGGGAGAGGGCTGGGGAGAGGGAGGACCTGCTCACCTTATCCGACATCTTCACGCGAGGCGACAGCGGGCGATGATGCGCGCCGAATCGGCATTCAGCTCCCCGCCGTCGTGGTCGCCGAACATTTTTTCGATCCGAAAGCCGTTGCGTTCGAGCAGGATCTGCAGCTCGCGCGGAAAAATGAACGTCAGGTCGAAACGTGTTTTCTGCTTCCGCTCGCGGCCGCGGTCATCGAACCAGCGGTAGTTGAACGTGATCTGCTGGAGCTGTTTGCTCGGGTCGCGCTTCACGTCGACGGACATGAACACGGCGCGATTGAGGTGCGGGACGTAGAAAATGGCTGGATCGATGCCGCGCGACTCGTCACTGGCCATCAGCGCGAGGTTCGGCTGAAAAATGTCGAGCCATAGCCCCCCCTGCCGCCCGTGCGGCTTGAGGTGCCTGCGCGCGACCTGGAGCACCGCGTCCTGTTGCCGGAGCGTGGTGAAAGAAAGGAAGGTGTTGAAAAAGATCGTGACCCAGTCGAATTTTCGATGCAGGTCCAGCTCCAACACGTCGGCGTGGACGAGCGACAACTCGCGGTCGCGGAGCCCGACCGCGTCGCGCTTACGGCGGGCGATCTCGAGCATCTCTTGCGCGTAATCAACGCCGACGACACGATGCCCCGCCTGCGCGATGGGGATGGCGGCGCGGGCGGTGCCGGTGGCCAGCTCCAGCACGTCCTGCGCCCGCTTGGGGAGCTGGCGCAGGAAGAACGGCACATCGTGCTGAAGCCACGCCAGGCGATCGTTCTCGGCGTCGTAATAGTCGGCGATGGCGCGGTACCGTTTCATGGTGCCTTCGATGGGCGTGGCGACGATCCGATGGTAACCTGATTGCGTCGCCAGACGGAGAGCGGGGGCTTCCGCCGCCGCTGATAGACGATCTCAGGCGCATTCGGCGTCGACACTGCAGATGGGGCATGAAGCACACATGATCAGCCGATCGACCCACGTCGCGCTGTGGCGCGTCCTGCGTAAGACGTTTTACGGCGCGCTGATCGCCACGACGCTGGCGGTGATTGGCACGATCGCGTTTCGCTGGTACCAGGGGATCGGATCGCTGGAGGACACGCGATCGCGCGTGCTGCTGACGTTGATCGGCGTCGTCGTCGGCGCGTGGCTCGCGCGCATCTGCGCCGCCGGCGCGGGGAAGCACCACCGCTTCGCCCTGGCGGGATTAGCGGCCATCGCGCTGTCGCAGGTGTTTTACCTCACGCTGGTGTGGAGCGAATGGAAATCTCACGTTGGACTGTGGCGGGCGTGGTGGGTGACGCTGATCTGCGCGCTGGGCCTGACGCACGTCGTGTGGCTGTGGCTGATCGGGGCCAGACACTCGACGCTCTCCCGCGCCACGCGCATCGCCGCCGGCGCAGCGACAATCGCGCTGGCATCGCTGGCGCTGCGGCGGAACCTGCTTGATGACATCCCGCAAATCCTCGCCGGGCTGATCGCGCTCTCCCTGGCTGCGACGTTTGTCGGTTCGGCGATCCTGTGGATCCAGATGCGCCGGCGCAAACCCAAGCGGGCGGTGTCGCGGTGGCAGAAGCTGGCGTGGGTGATCTCCGCACAGCTCGCGGTCTTCGTCTTCGGCTTCTACGCGGGCCGAACGGCCGCGCCCGTGACGGCCGTCGTCGACATGGAGCCGTCGCCGCTGGCGCACCTCACGCCGGACGAGCTGGACGCGCAGCTGGCTGCCGACCTGAACCGGCTGCGCATCGTCTCGGCCGGCATCGACGAACTGGGCGCCAAATCCGAGCGGACGTTCGCGCGCATTTCCGAGACGCGGAGCCGCGAGAAACGCGACTACTTCCTGCCCTCGGAAGAGGACGAAATCCGGGCGCAGTTCATGTCGTACCTCGCGTACCGCGCCGCGCTGCTGCGGCTGGTCGCGACCTACGGGAATTTTCAGTCGATCGCGCGCCCGGACGCGCGGGCGCGATGCTTCCTGGTCGGCTACGGCGCCGGCGCGAACGTCATGCGCGCCAGCACGCTGTTGGCCACGACCTACGGCAAAGAGCCCGCGATCCGCCGGAAGCTGAACGAAGCAGACGCCGCCTGTGGCATGCGCGCGGGCGAGTTCGACCGCATCTACGACGCTGTCGCGTCCGACCGCAACGCCGTCACATTCGAGGAGATGGCCGGCTACTTCCGCGCCCACCGCGACCGGTGGCGGCGCGAAAAGGTGCTGGCCGACGAGCAGTTGGCGTGGGTCGAGGGGCAGATCGAGCGGGCGATCGAGGACGTGAAGGCGCGCCGGTTTGATCGCTCGCGGGCGCGATGGGAGCGGATCATCGCACGCGTCGGGAGCAACGTGTACGTGCCGGTTTATGACGTGCGGTCGGTGGTCTCCACGCTCATCGGCGATACGCGCATCGTCAAGCGCCCGCCGTTCATTGCGCACGCGCAGGTCAAGGCGATGCAGTCGCAGCTCCAGCCGGGGGACATCCTGCTCGAGCGCCGCAACTGGTACGCCTCCAATGCGTTTCTCCCTGGCTTCTGGCCGCACGCGGCGATCTACGTCGGCACACCTCGAGACCTGCAGCGGCTCGGTTTGATCGCCGCAGGCGGAAGCAGTGGGTTCACTGCTTCAGATCCGCAGATCCAGCAGCACCTTGATGCGTACCTCAAACCCGCCCACGATGGTGAAGCGCATACCGTGCTTGAATCCGTCAGCGAAGGCGTGATTTTCAACTCCCTGACGGAGTCGATGGGCGCCGACTATGTCGCCGTCCTGCGCCCGCGGCTCTCGGACGCGCAGAAGGCCCAGGCGATCGCACGGGCATTTGCGCACGTGGGCAAGCCGTACGATTTCGAATTCGACTTCTTCAGTTCCGACAAGCTCGTGTGCACGGAGCTGGTCTACCGCAGCTACGAGGGGCTGATCGACTTCGACCTCGTGAAAATCATGGGCCGCGACACGCTGCCCGCCCTGGAAATCTGCAAGAAATTCGCCGCCGAGCGCGGGCGCGCGGACCGGCAGCTTGATTTCGTGCTGTTCCTCGATGCGGTGCCGCAGGACCGAACGGCCAGGCTCGCAACGGTCGACGACTTCGTCGCCAGCGCGCACCGCCCGCGCGGGTTTAACGAGTGACGGCGCGACGGTAGCATGCTGTTCGTTCCCTCTCCCCGGCGTACCGGGGAGAGGGAGTGAGCACCTATGACTCCTCCCGCATTCTTCGACCTCCAGGTGAACGGCTACGGCGGCGTGGATTTCAATCACGACGACCTGACGGCCGAGCAGTTGCACCGCGCGTGCGAGCGGCTCGAGGCGGACGGCGTCGCCGGGATTCTCGCGACAGTCATCACCGACGATCTGCAGCGCATGGCGCGCCGGCTGTCGAATCTGGTGCGGCTGCGCGAGGCGGATCCGCTCGCCAAACGCATGATTGCCGGGCTGCACATCGAGGGGCCGTTTATCAGCCCCATGCAAGGCTATCGCGGGGCGCACCCCGCCGACGCGATCCGTCCCGCCGACGCCGACGAAATGCAGCTCCTGCTCGATGCCGGCGCCGGACTGACGCGGCTGGTGACGCTCGCGCCGGAGCAGGACGCCGGGGCGAAGGTGACGAAGCTGCTTGCAGCGCAGGACGTGCGCGTCTCAGCGGGACATACGGATGCGTCGATCGAGCAATTGACTGCCTCGCTCGATTCTGGACTGACGCTGTTCACGCACCTGGGCAACGGCTGCCCGATGCAGATACACCGCCATGACAACATCGTGCAGCGGGCGCTGTCGTTGTCCGACCGGTTGACGGTGATGTTCATCGCCGACGGAACGCACGTGCCTTACGTCGCGCTGCGGAACTACCTGCGGCTGACGGGCATCCAGAGGACGGTCGTTGTCTCCGACGCCATCGCCCCCGCGGGCCTTGGCCCCGGCCGATATACGCTGGGGCGGTGGGACCTGCTCATTGGCGCCGACATGGTCGCTCGCGCCCCCGACGGCTCGCACTTTGTCGGCTCTGCGATCACAATGAAGCAGGCACACGCGAACCTCGTCGGGCCGGTGGGTTTGTCCCACGCGGACGCGACGCGGCTTACGCGCGACAACCCGATGCGCGCGATGGGCCTCACTGCTTGAAGATCGCCTTTCCCAGCCAGTAGCAACCGACAACAGCGAGGAGCACGACGTTGAAAACGAACATCTCGGATACGAAGCAGGAGATGGGCCGACGCGCCGCCGAGCATGGGGCGGAACTGATCCGCAAGGCTATCGATGCGCGGGGCAGCGCCAACATCATCGTCGCCACCGGCGCGTCGCAGTTCGAGATGCTCCAGGCGCTCGCCAACCAGCCGGACATCCGCTGGGACAAGGTGACTGGCTTTCACCTGGACGAATACGTCGCCATGCCCATCACGCACGACGCGTCGTTCCGCAAGTACCTGTGGGAACGGTTCGTGAGCAAGCTGCCGCTCCCCCTCGCGGTGTTCCACTACGTCAACGCGGAGACGGACCCGGAAGGCGAGTGCAGACGGCTGGGCGAGCTGATCAAACAGCACCCGATCGACGTTGCGTTCATCGGGATCGGGGAGAACGGCCATGTCGCCTTCAATGACCCGCCTGCGGATTTTGAGACGGACGAGCCATTTATCGTTGTTCAGCTCGACGAGGCGTGCCGCAGGCAGCAGCTGGGCGAGGGGTGGTTTCCGACGCTGGATGACGTGCCGACGCGGGCCATCTCGATGTCTGTTCGGCAGATCATGAAGAGCAGATCGATCGCCTGCACCGTGCCGGATCAGCGCAAGGCCGAGGCGGTGCGCAACAGCGTGCAGGGACCGGTGACGAATCAGGTTCCCGCCTCCATCCTCCAGAAGCATGAGGAGGTCGCGCTGTTCCTCGACAAGGCGGCGGCCTCTTTGCTGAAATAAATGAGTTTTTAGCCGCACATGAACGCAGATGAACGCGGATAAGCCAGAAAAAGGCGAGTCTTCTCTGACTCGCGTTCATCCGCGTTCATCTGCGGCTTCATTACCGTCGCTTTTTCTCCACCAGCCGAACCAGCCCGACGTCGATGTACTGCCCGCCCGTTGTCTGGCGGCAGTGAACGGCGATGAGGTTCTTCCCCGGCTTCAGCGCTTTTCTCCCCTCCTCGCGCATGCGCTGCTCGACATAGCCGGTCGTGTGCTGCCCGCTGCGGGCAGCGAGGGCGCCGTTGACGTATACCTGCGCCGCCTCATCGTGGTGCCACAGGAACGCGACGTCGTTGATCACGTCGGCCGGGATGTCGATCTCCCGTCGGAGCCAGATGTCGCTCGTATCCCACTTCGTATTCACTACCGCGCCGGGCGTGCCTTGCGTGCCGAAGCCCGACTTGCCCGTCTTCCACTTTGAATCGTCAAAGCCGGGGTGCATCCATCCTTCGCCGGGGTCGGCCGTGGTGTGCTTCCACTCCGCCGGCTCTTCCTGCGCGGTTTTCACCAGCGGGACGACGTCGACGCGCGGGCCTTTGCCGAGGTTGGCTTCGCGCATGCGCTGCTCGTCCATCTTCAGCACCGCGCGGTCGTAGGTGAGGAATCCGTTCACTTCCGTTTCGACGTCGGTGGTCTGCGTGTACACCCCGGCGCACAGCCCGGCGTCCTCGTGCAGTTGCCACAGCCGCCCGAGCAAGCGAACGTACTTGTCCGTCAGCTCCTCCCTCGACTGCATGTTCTGATAGCCCCAGTTGGCCTTGTCCTGCCAAAGATGCCCTTCGATGGGCAGCCCCAGGCCACCAAACTCGCCGAGGACGATGGCGCGCTTCTTCTCGATCGGGGGCGCCGCCGGGCCGGGGTAGTTGTGGATGTCGTGCACATCTCCGCCGCCGTAGTCGGTCCAGCCGGAGGCATGGTTCACGAGCCGCGTCGGGTCCCACGACTTCACGTTATCCCCCAGCGCGATCGTGCCCTGCTTGTCATAGGGCGCCTTGCCGGTCGTGCCGTCTTCCTTCTTGCGCGCGTCCTGGCCCCAGCCTTCGTTGAGCGGCACCCACATGATGATCGCCGGCGAGTTCACGTGCTCCTGGATCATCTCCTTCAGCTCATGCTCGAACTGCTTCTGCCACTCGCCCGCCTCGTAAGCGTGGGCGTTGGGCATGTCCTGCCACACGAGCAGGCCGAGCTTGTCGGCGTGGTGGTACCAGCGCTGCGGCTCGACCTTCACGTGCTTGCGAATCATGTTGAAGCCGAGCTTCTTGGTCATCTCGATGTCGTATTTCAAGGCTTCGTCGGTCGGCGCGGTGTACAGCCCGTCCGGCCACCACCCCTGGTCGAGCGGGCCGACCTGCATGAGCTCCTTGCCGTTCAACTTGATGCGCGGAATGCCTTTGTCGTCGGGGCTCACCTCGATCTTGCGCATGCCGAAGTAGCTGGATAGTTCATCCTTCGTCCCGCGTGCGTCGGCCATGGTGATGCGCAGGTCATACAGGTGCGGCTGCTCAGGCGACCAGAGCTTCGCATCGGGCAGTTTGATCCTCACAACGCCGCTCGGGCCAATGCTGCCGGCGACACGTTTCCCGTCCTCCAGCACGTCAATGGTGAACTGCTGCGCGTCCGGGGCGCTGGTTGCGCCGCTCGACTGCACCTCGACGCTCAGTTCGCCCGCATCGACGTCCGGGGTCAGCTTGATCGATTCGATGTGCGCCTCGGGCACCGGCTCGATCCACACCGTCTGCCAGATGCCGCTGACCGGCGTGTACCAGATCCCCCGCGGATTCATCACCTGCTTCCCGCGCGGTTGCGTCTCGGCCGTCGTGTCGGTGACGCCGACGATCAGCTCCTGCTCGCCCTCGGATTTCAGCGCATCGGTGATGTCATACTTGAACGCGTCGTACCCGCCGACGTGCTTGCCCTGCTCCTTGCCGTTCACCCAGACGGTCGACTCATAGTCCACCGCGCCAAAGTGCAGCAGCACACGATCCCCCTTCTTTCGCCAGTCCTGCGGGACGCTGAACGTCCGCCGGTACCAGCTGCGGTCATGGTGCTTCCCGACGCCGGAGAGGGCCGATTCCATGCAGAACGGCACGAGGACCCTGCCCGAGAGCTCCTTCCCAACCGGCGCATCTTTAATTTCCTCAGCCGGCTCGAACTGCCACAGCCCGTTGAGGTTCTGCCAGCGCTCGCGGACCATCTGCGGCCGGGGGTACTCCGCCAGCGGCATCTTCGGGTCCACATCCCCGGCAAAGCGACTCATGAGCGGGCTCGGAGCCGGCTTCCATTCGTCCTGCGCCTGAAGCGGCGAGGACAATAGGCAGAGGATCAACGCGAGGGTGAGGAAAAGGGGGGCGAACGACATAAGCGGGGGTCTCCTTCGATTTTAGAACGGGTACGATACCTGCTGGAGGGGATTGGTTCCACGAGGTGATCAGCTCGGCGGGAAAAACCAAGGGCTTCGCTGCCGGCTGCCAACGCCCCCGCCGGATGCGATAGAACTTCGTGCGTCTCCGTCATCCGGTTGCTGTCGTCAAAGCGCAGCTAATGCGACTCCAGATGCAGTGCCTTCATGACCTGCTCCCGCGTCTTCAGTCGTCCTGCTTCGATGTCTGCGGCCACCTGCGACAGGAGAGACGCCGCACCCTCCAACAGCTCATTGACTCCGGCGGCCTCGGCCTCGCTGTCATCGGCGGCGATCAGCGCAAGCCTCCATTGGCCGTCGGCTCCACGCTCCGCCGTGACATCCCATAGCGCCCCCTCCTCCCGCAGCTCGCGCTTGCCCCGAGGTCTCTTGATCCGCTCAAGCATGGCATGACCGAATTCTCTGGCGGTGTAGGAGGCGCTTCTCGCTTCAACGGCCTTTGCGAGGTTCGGTCCGAAGCGCCGGTCGGAAGCCGCCCGAAATCGCGCCGAAGCCACCAGCCAGTCGAGCATCGGCTGGTTTACCGGTGATGCGACGAAGCACTGTTGCACGGCCGCAAAGTCGCCATCGCGTAGCGCCACCGCCGCCGACTGGTAGGCGGCTTCCGGCGTGCCGCGGTCGATCGAAGTACGACCGCCCGGTCCGGCAGCTGACCTGGAAGAAGCTGCGCAGCCTGCGACGACGCACATCAACCACGCGATGAATAGTGAGCGGTACGGCACGTGCATTATAGCGGGCAATCGCCACCTGGCCGCCGCCCGCCGTAGTCAGCCCTATTCATGCATCTTCAGGAGCGGGATCAGCGGCGCGGATGAGTTTTAGTTGGGCGTGCTGGCACCGATGGGTCCGCGACGGCCAGTTGTCGTAAGGCTTCACGAAAAAATACACCTGCTTCGGCAACCCAATCTCCAGCGGGTTCTTCTCCACATATTCGATCGTCCGCCACACGTCGTCCGGGTGGTCGAGAAATACGCTCCACCCCGGGCCGCCCCAGACCGGGTGCTGCACATCGAATAGCCCCGCCTCGCGCAGGGCCAGGTGTGACTCGCGCTGGAGGTTCGCCAACATCAGCTCCGCCGTGTGCTTGTGCTTTCGGATAATCAGATGCACATGATCCGGCATAATCGCGCACGCCCAGCAGGTGTAGCGACAGGCATTGATCGTTCCCCCGAATGCCTTTGCGATGCAAGCGATCTCCGCAGCACTGAATTCGCGCACGGCGAATTCCAGGCGCTCTCGAGCATTATCGAAGAACTTCAGCAGGTCGTGACGGAGGGGCTGGATCTTCTTTCGCCCCCGGTGCAGTTCACCGAGGTCCTTGAGGAGATCTTTGCGGATGGTCTTGGAACTGCTCCCGCGCACGTCGTTGGGGAGCCAGTACCCGTAGATCGTCCAGATGAGGTGGTATGGCAATGACGAGTGGGCGCGCCACAGTATTTTGATACCCCACGTGCGATGCAAGATCAACGAACTCCACTGCTTGCGCCATCTGATCCGCGACGCCGCAAGCGGCGCATTCTGCTTCCGCTTGCGGCGACGCGGTCCAACCGGCGTCAGCTTCCAAACCATTTCCCCGCAACCCTTTCCCGCAGATTTGGATTTTCCTGTCCCTTTCCCCCTCCCCCGTACACAATAGAGCGATGGGACCGGTAGTGACCGACTGGGAACTCCTGCGGGAGTACGCGCTGCGCCGCAGTGAGCGGGCGTTCGCGGAGGTCGTCAGCCGGCACATCAACATGGTCCACTCGGCGGCGGTCCGGCAAGTGCGGGACCCACATCTGGCCGAGGACGTGGCACAGGCCGTCTTTATCATCCTGGCGCGCAAGGCAGGGTCGCTGCCCCAGGAGACGGTCATCTCCGCGTGGCTTTTGACGACGACGCGTTATGCGGCAGCCAACGCCATGCGGATGCGGATGCGACGGGACCGCCATGAACGCAGCGCCGGTGAACAGATGAAGGTTGGTTGGGACACGTTCGTTCGGCGTCACGCCTCCAGCGCCAAGGGCGGCGGGGAGTGGGAGGATGTCGCCCCCGTGCTCGACGGCGCCGTCGCGCAGCTGGGCAAGGCCGACCGCCAGGCGCTGGTTCTTCGCTATTTCGAGCAGAAGAGCCTCCGCGATGTCGGGCAGGCAATGGGCTTGTCGGAAGACGCCGCCAAGAAGCGCGTCAGCCGGGCGGTGTACAAGCTCCGCGGGCTGATGATGAAGCAGAACAAGGTCACGATGCCCGCGCTGGCGCTGATGGCGCTCTTGAACGACAACGCGGTGCAGGCGGCGCCGGTGGAGCTGTCGTCGAAGGTGACGTCGGCGGCGATGGCCGCCGAGGCCGGGGAATTCGTCCCCCCCATCGCGATGGAACTCGCCCGCAGCACCGGGATGTACCTGACGTGGACGGGCATCCGCTGGATGGCGGCGGCCATCATCCTGACGCTGGTGGGGGTGGGGCCGGTGGTGATGAATCAGATCCTGGCCAAGCCGATCCAGCGCGAGCAGCCGCGGCAGGTATCCCCCGGCGAAGGGCCGCAGGCGAGCAGTGTCCAGCAGGCGCCGCGGTCGTAGAGTGGCGCGTCGTACACAGGCCACGGGCGAGATGCGGGCAAGACGCCCTGCCGCTGACTTGCCCCACCACCCCGGCTCGCTAGAGTGGTCGCCCGCGATGCCCGGACCCGATGCTTCATCCGCTCCCCCCGCCCCCCTGGTCGCGCTGGCGGGGTGGCTTGTGCCAGGCTCGGGCTATTGGCTCATCGGACATCGCACCCGGGCGCTGGTTGTCGGCGTGTCGGTGATCGCGCTGTTCGTGCTGGGGATCCTGGTCGCCGGCATCGGCGTGGTGGAAGCGCCCAGCCTCAGCGGCGGCGGCGGGATTGTGTCGCGCATCCTGCAAAAGCCCTGGTTCCTCGGGCAGGTGATGACCGGCCCGATCGGGCTGATCAGCGCTTTCATCGCAGACAATGTCGCCCACAGCTATCCCGCCGCCAAGGCGCGGCTCGGCGAGATCGGCACGCTCTACACCGCCATTGCCGGCATGCTCAACCTGCTGGCGATCATCGACGCAGCGTACCGGGCTTCTTCGAAGTAAGAGAAAGACGTAAGAGAGAGTGGAAGGTAGCGGGTAGAGGGTAGAGGGTAGAGGAAGACGTCACCGCTCGAGATTGGATCATGCTCTCCTCCACCTTCCACCCTCTACTCTCCACTGTCTCCTCTCCCCCCCTCTCCTACACACCGTTCCTCACGCCCCTGCCCATGTGGGAGTACTGGCCCGTCCTGCTGTTCCCGTTGTGCGCGATCGTGGCGATCGTCTACAAGTCGATCAAGTGCTCGAAGATGGAGCAGGTGCCTCGCGAGGCGACGGCGCTATTTATCTGGATCCTTCTGGGGATGGCGGCGGCGGCGGCGATTCTGGCGGGGATCGTGAAGGTGATGGAGCGGGTGTGAGCCGCACTGGGCGTGAAGCGCCAAAAGGGCGCCTGCGCGCGAAGCTCCAAGCGGAAAATTCCAAACTCCAAACAAACGGCAAATGGGGAAAAGGCGAAAGCTGCAAGGCTTCGTTTTCTTTGTTTCCCGCTTCCCTATTGGGGCTTGTTTGGGATTTGGGATTTGGAAGTTGGCGCTTTCCCCCACACGTCCATTCCCAGCGCCGCGCACGTGAGGAAGTAGGTCGCGCCGCCGGTCAGCATGAGGATGCCGAGTTGCATAGCTGATGCGCTCGTCGTCGTATCGTCCGGGTAAAACGGCAGCCGCTGGACCGCGAAGCAGGCAAACCCCATCGCCGCCGCGGCGATCAGCATCTTCGCGATCGATGGCAGGATTGCGGACAGCCCCAGCCCGGCGACGCGTCGGTCGAGCATCCACACCATCACGATCGCCTGAATGGCGAACGCCACCAGCGTGCCCGCGGCCATGCCGGCCTCGGCCAGCGGGGTCCACAGCAGTGGAATCTCGACGACCAGGTTGATGGCAAGGTTCACCACCCCCAGCACGAGCGGTGTCGTCGTGTCGTGCAGTGCGTAGTAGGCGCGGTTGAGGATCTGCTGGAGGCTGAACGCCCAGATCGCGGCGGCGTAGAGCCCCGTCGAGCGGGCGACGAGGATGGTGTCTTCGGGCGTGAAGTTCCCGCGCTCGAAGAGCAGCCGCACCGCGGGGTAGCGCACCACGACGAGTCCGATGCTCGCGGGCAAGCCGATGAACAGCGATGCCTCGATCCCGCGGCGGAGGACGGACTTGAACTGCGTTCGGTCGAGATCGAGTGCCCCTTCGCTGAGCTTGGGGAAGATCGCCGTCGCCAGCGCGATCGCAAATATGCCCAGGGGGAACTGGTACATGAATTGCGCCCAGTTCAGGCGCTGCGTCGCGCCCTCGGCCATGGGGTACGAGATCGTGTTGCCGAAGAGTTCGAAAACGGTGCGTCCAGGGCCGGCAGAGAGGAAAAATGCGATCGCCTTGTCCATCAGCACGGAGATCTGAAGCACCGCCGCGCCCAGCGCCACCGGAACGGTCATGACGAGCATTTTCCGCACCGCCGGCGTGAGCACGCGGAAAATCGCGCGGAAGCGGAACCCCGCCGCACGAAGCGAGGGAAGCAGGCTGACGACCTGAATCGCGCCCGAGACGATCACCGACACGGCCAGCCAGTACACCGCCCGCTCCTGTCCCGGCCTGCTGCTCAGGTCGAGCAAGCGGGCAGCGAGGATCATCGCGATGATCAGGCAGAGATTGGAGATCACCGCCGTGAAGGTGATGGCGGCGAAGCGCTCGTGCACCTGGAGGATCGAGCCGAGGAACGCGGTGCCGCAGACGAGCAGCACGTACGGCAGCATCACCATCGTGAGCTTCGCTGCGAGAAGATAGTCCCAAGGCATGTCCAAGAGCGAAACGAGGGCGAACAGGATCCCTTCACCGACGACTGTGAGCGCGAGCAGGATGCCGCAGAGCAGGTTCACGCTAGTGGCGGCGAAGTCGTTTGCTGACCGCGAGATATAGAAACCATCCCCGTCCCGGTTTTTTCCGTCGGGGGTTTTCTCTTGTTTGACGGCTTGGGCGTAGAGGGGAATGAAGGCGGCGGAAAGGGCGCCTTCGCCGAGCAGCTTGCGGAACAGGTTGGGGATAGTGAAGGCGAATTGGAATGCGGCGTAGACCGGCGCCCCGCCGAAGTACGCCGCCGCCATGCTCTCGCGGGCCATTCCCAGCAGCCGGCTGATGAACGTTAGCGATCCGATCAGCTTCGCATGGAAGACAAACGAGCGCGTCGTCGCCGCCGGCGCGTCATCCGTGACGGCGGGAGCGGGAAACGCGATCGGCACGGCTTGCTCGGACATCCATTTCCTAGATGCTGTATCACCAGGGAGACGCGGAGAACGCGGAGAAGAAGCTACTGCATGCTCTTCCCCGCGCTCTCCGCGTCTCCGCGGTGCAACTTCTGCTTGAGTCTTCCCGCAGCCAAACGAGGATCATCGTCCCCGGCGACTGCAGCGGTCACCGCGACGGCATGAACGCCCGTCGCTAGCACATCATCGACATTCGCCTCGGTAATGCCCGCAATTGCCACGGCGGGAATCGGAATGTGCTCGACGACCTGCCGGGCATACGCGGGGCCCGCGACGAAATCGCGCGGCTTGGTCGAACTGCGGAAGAACGGCCCGACGCCGATATAATCCGCGCCGTCGCGCACCGCCTGCCGCGCCTGTTCGAGGTTGTGCGTGCTGACGCCCACGATCTTCTCCCGCCCGATGAGCTTCCGCACCTCGGCGGCGGGAAGATCGGCTTGCCCGACGTGGACGCCGTCGGCGCCAGCCATCAGGGCGATGTCCGGGCGGTCGTTGATGATGCTGATCACGCGGTGGCGCTTGCACAAGGTCACCAGCTGCTTTGCACGGCAAAGCAGTTCAGCCGATTCCAGGAATTTCTCGCGGAGCTGGAGGCAGTCGGCGCCGCCTTTGATTGCCTCCTCCGCCACCTCCAGCCACGCTCGCTTGCAGCTGGATTCGGTGATCAGAACATAGAGCCGGACGCTTGCGAAGCCGCAAGCGGCGGAACAGAGGCTCAGCGCGATCTGGCGCTCCAAGTCATAGAAGCGGTAGCGGATCGACTCGACCTTCGATGCCGACGCGGGGTCGAGGGTCTTGAGGTATTCCTCGATCGTCCGCAGCGCCTCACCGAGTCGCTTGCCCGCAGCGGTAACCACATGAGCAACGTTCTGGCGCGACAGCTCCGCCTGCGTCTTCGTAGTCGTACCGACGTCGCCGGGCGTGTCGCGGTGGAGAATTGCCTCATCGACCAGCGCCGATGTGGCGGCGGCCAAATCGTGGCGGAGCGCCTTCAGTGAGCCGCACAACACTTGATCGTCGAGTGCGAAGCGCGCGTAGTCCTCGATCACCCGCAGGGCTTCGCGGGCGCGGTTGGCATTGGCATCGAGGATGCGCAGGACGGGTCCGTTCATGCCGCGGGTCGGAAGGGGCCGATTATAGGACGATGAACCGTCGGAAACTGGCATTTCAAAAAGGTCTTACCACGCTGCGCGGCACAAAAGCCCCGCTCCTGGCGCGCACGCCCGGCAGGATTTGCGCCCTCGGCCCCAGCCTCTATAATGCCGCCCACATGCTTCAACCCAATCAAGTCGTCAAAGGCGACTGCATCGAGCTCCTCAACGCGGGACAGGAGGGGACCATTGACCTGGTCTTCGCCGATCCCCCGTTCAATATCGGTTACCTGTATCACGGCTACAACGACAAGCGGAACGACAAGGACTACTGCGCTTTCAGCAAGGACTGGATGGCCGCCGTCCACCGCGCGCTGAAGCCCAACGGGAGCTTTTATCTGGCAATCGGGGACGAGTACGCCGCCGACCTGTGCGTCATCGCCCGGAGGGAGCTGGGGTTCAACCTGCGGAACTGGATCATCTGGCACTACACCTTCGGGCAGCAGACCAAGCGGATGTTCGCCAAGAGCCACACGCACATCCTGTATTTCACCAAAGACGAGAAGGAGTTCACGTTCAACCCCGACGCCGTGCGCGTCGCCAGCGCCCGCCAAACCACTTACGCCGATTCCCGGGCCAACCCCAAGGGCAAGCTGCCGGATGACACCTGGTACCTCCGTCCGCAGGAGACGCCTGCGGAGTTTTTCGCCCCCGACTCCGACACGTGGAACGTCAGCCGTGTCTGCGGCACGTTCAAGGAGCGCGAGGGGTGGCACGGGTGCCAGATGCCCATCGGCGTGCTGAACCGGATCATCCAGGCCAGCAGCAATCCCGGCGATATCGTGCTGGATCCATTCAACGGCAGCGGCACAACGGTCGTCGCGGCGGCGCTGCTCGATCGGCGGTACGTCGGAATCGATCAGTCGGAGGAATATGTCAGCTACGCCCGCAAGCGGCTCCAGCATGCCCTGGAGATGAAGGAGAAGTCGGCGGGGCCGATGGCCGCAGCGGCCATCGACATCCGCGCCATCGCCGACCCCACACGGGCAAGCAAGGTCATGACCGGAACCGACGCCTTCGGACGCCCCCGCGTCACTCGCCGTCGGGCGGCGAAGACGGCATAGAATCAGATCCCGGAGGTGCCGTGAGCCCATCCGATGTTGTTCAAATCCTTCAAGAGCACGAAGGCGAACGACTACGCGTTGTGTCGAATAGTGGCGATGACATCATCATCGAGAACCCATCTTGAGCGGTGGTCACTGGCCTGTCGCTCTATACGCCCGAAGGGCGCACGCCGCGGCGGCGCCGGCGCTAACGCTCCTTGCGAGGCAGGCTCAACTCCCACCGCGCTCCCGATGCTTTGTGTGTGGCAACCAGCTTCTCGTTCGCCTTCGTCAGCTCGAATACGTCGTCCGGCCGTGGAAATCCCGTGTAGCGCGGCGGCGGGGTCTTGCGGTTGGGGAACCGCTCCTTCGCCTGCTTCAAGCCGTACCTGCGGTACATGTTGAGCGCCTGCTCTGACTCCTTGCCGCGCTTCCACGTCGTCTTGCCGTTCTCCATCGACACCGCCGCCAGCCGAATGTCCGTCACGCGCTCCTTCTCGACGACACCGACGAGATAGACGAACCACATGCGGTTGCCCACCTGCTCGTGACCCAATAGCAGCCCATTCACGTCCGTCGAAGCGGTCGTGTCGTGGTGGCCGATGACGGAAAAGCCGGGGCGATTTTCCGGCAGCGTCATGTCGCGCAGCACCAGCGGATCGCCGTCCCCCGTTTCGCGGACGTAGCTGGAGATACTGCGCTGCCACGAGGAGAGCGTGGGCTGCGAACTACAACCCGTTGTCACCACGAGGAGCAGCAGCAAGAAGAGCCAGACCTGGCGGACCATGCGGAGCATTCCTTCTCAATCGTCACTGCGTTTGATCCTGCGACGACAGCTCGGCGCCGGTCATTCTCCGGCCGACGATGCCGTCTGCGCGGCTGACTGATTCCGCGCATCGCGCAAGAGCGCCAGCACAGGGCGGTTCTTCGTTCGGCGCGCTTCATCTATCGGCGTGCCGCGCCGCGCGGCCCGGGCCATTGCATCGGCGCCGGCGTCGAGCAGCAGCTGGGCGACGGAGGCGTCGGCGTGACGAGCCGCCAGGTGCAGCGGCGTGGTGCCGTACAGGTCGACCACGGATGGGTCGGCGTTGGCCGCCAGCAGCCGAAACACGACGGCAGGCGAATCCCACCGCGTTGCTTCGTGCAGCGGCGTCACGCCGAAATCATCCTGCGCGTTGGGCGCTGCGCCGGCGTCGAGCAGCGCCGTAGCGACAAACTCAAACCCGTTGCGCGAGGCAAGGTGCAGCGGCGTGATCCCGAACCGGTCGGCTGCGTCGGCCTTGGCGTTGCGCGCCAGCAGCGCCAGAACGGCCGGCTCATTGGCGACCTCTGCGGCGACGTGCAGCGGTGTGCGGCCACGGTGGTCCGCCGCCGCCACGGGCGCGTTGGCGGATGCCAGCAGCGCGCCCATCGCTCCGGGGGCACCGTCCAATGCCGCCCAGTGCAGCGGGGTTTCACCTCGGTCATCGGGTGCGTCGATCCGTGCGCCGGCGTCGACCAGCAGCGTCGCCGTCTCACCGTTGTAGATCGCCCGGTGCAGCGGCGTGACGCCGCGATCGTTGGCCGCGTTCACATCCGCGCCATGCTCGATCAGCAGCGCCGCGACCTCGATGTGCCCGTCGCGAACCGCGTAATGCAGCGGCGTGCTCCCCCACTCCGGCGAGCGCTTCTCCCCGGAGCGAACGGCCGCGTTCACGTCGGCGCCGCGGTCGATCAGGTCACGGACGAGCTTTGCGTCGCCGTCGCGGGCGGCCAGGTGCAGCGCCGTCATGCCCACGCCGTCACGCTGCTCGGGCTTCATCAGCTCCACCGGCGCGCTGGGGAAGCAGGTGTTGGCGATCGTGAGCAGGTCCTTATCGGGATTGCCCTTATGCCCGTAATTCACCCCCCAGTAGGTGCTCAGCTCCTGCTGCCGCTGAATGAAGTACTCGCGCGGGCGGCGGTTGCCGTGCGCATCGACGTAGCGGTCGATCGTCTCACTCGCGTGCTCCTCGATGGCCTTGCGGATCTTGTCGCGCAGCCGATCGATATAGCGGCTGGGGTTCAGCGCTTCGTCAAAATGATGGGAGAAAAACAGCGAGAAGAAATGGGAGTCGGGGCGGACGTGATCATTGATCCTCCAGTACGGCCCATCGCGAACGAGCATGGGCGCGCGAAGCTGGCCCTTGAGACTCACTGGATCGGTCAGGTTTCGGTAGAACATCATGCCCATGTAGTTGGAAACCAGATCGGCATTGGAATAAGCGCCGGCGGTCTTCTCGCCGAGGAAGCCGGATTCGGAGAAGAAGACCGGCCCCCCCTCGGCGCCGAGGCTGATCGCCGCCGCCATCGCGCGCAGTTCGCCCGTCCCAGCGGCCCGTTCTTTGCGATAACGCAGGTAATAGTGCTTGCCCATGTCGGTAAAGTGCCCGAGCTTATCAGTGCCCATGTAGACGCCGTAGGCTTTGATCGTCGCGCAGTTCCACGCGCGGAACGGGTCGAGGGAAAACTCGGCATGCTTGCGGACGCCGATGAACGGCTTGTACCCGACGACGCGACCCGGGAAGCGCTCCCGTGCCCGGCGGCTCTGAACTTTCTTGTCCCACTCTTCAATCGAGAACAGCGCCGGCGGAAACGCCGCGTTGACCGCCATGGCGATCTCATCGGGCTGCTGAAATCTTTCTACTGAATCTGCTCGTTTGGCTTTGATTGCCAGCTCAATTCTGGTATTCGTCCGTGCAACGCCGCTCTCGATCGCCCGGTAGGCCCAGCGCGTCAGCGTCGGACCAAGATCCGCGAACTCGCGATCGGGCGGGACCGTAAACTGATCTGTCTCGTGAGAAAATGCGGGCGAAGCAGCGCCGATGAGAATCAGGGCGAACGCAATGCCCATTCGGGCGGGAAACGGCATCGGGCCTCCGGATAGAGTGACCGGCCTCGTCTATAACGCAGTCCACAACAAACGACTTGGCCAGACGGACTTCTAACCCATACGAGACCGCGAGTTAACGCGAAAACTGGCGTATTTAACCGAGACCAAGCGTCCGCGGCGTGAACTTGGGTGCGGCGGGAGGGCATTCCGGCCGCCAACAGGGGTTTTTGTTCTCCACAGGGGTTTTTGTTCTCTTTCTTCCGATAGCAGGGATGGCTGGGCGTCTGTTCCCCCGGAGGGGAAGCGCTTCGTGGCCGCTGTTGTAGTCAGACCAGGAGCGTCGAATGGGTCTGTGGGATCGCTCGTTGTGCGCCGCCGTCGTCGCGGTACTGGGGATTGTTGTTCTCATCACGGGTTGTGCCCGGCAGGCGGCGGCGCCGAAGCTGGCGCTGCTTGACCCAGCCGCAGCGTCCCAGACGGTAGCGCCGGTCGCCTCCATGGTTCCCTTGCCGCCCCTGACGCCGGTGCCCGCGCCCGCCCAGCGCGGCGCGCCAGACCTCCGCGTGATGAGCTTCAACTGCCGCGTCAGCACCCTCTTCGACCTGCATAACACCTGGGGGCTGCGCAAGGGGCTGCTCCTCGACACCATCCAGAACTTCAACCCGGACCTGCTCGGCACTCAGGAAGTCGTTGCGTCACAATTTGACTACCTGCGCAAGCGGCTCGTCGGCTACGAGTCTGTCGGCGTCGGCCGGGATGATGGAAAGCGCGACGGGGAGATGTGCGCCGTCTTCTTCCGCAGCGATAAGTTCCAGAAGCTTGATTCCGGCCACTTCTGGCTCAGCGAGCGCCCGTCGAAGCCGGGCAGCAAGGGCTGGGGCGCGTTCTTCCCGCGCATGGTGACGTGGGTGAAGCTTCGCCCGCGCGACGGCGGGGCGACGTTCTGCTGGTTCAACACGCACCTTGACGCCTTCTCGTCCCGCGCCCGCGAGAATGGGGCGAGGTTGCTGCGGCTGCGCATGGCGTCCATCGCCGGGCGGATGCCCGTGCTCGTCACCGGGGACTTCAATGCCGACGCCGGCTCCGATCCTTACCGGATCCTCACCGGCGGGAGCGCCGCGACGGCCCCCCTGATCGACACCTTCCGCGCCGCGCACGTCATGCCTCCAAAGCGCACCGGCACCCGCCACGCATTTCGCGGAGGCTGCGGCGGCCCGCGCATCGACTGGATCCTCGCGAGCAGCAACGGCTTTCGCACCATCGACGCGGACATCGATCACACGAAATCGGGACTGATGTACCCCTCAGACCATTTCCCCGTCACCGCGGTACTGCGCCCCCTTGGCGCGCCGACCCTCGCGCGAATCGAATAGCTCCGCCGCCATCCGCCCAGGGGACGGAGAGCGAATTGCAGCGGTTTGCACCTCGTGCCTGTCACCCCTCGCGGGTGTGGCGCATGCATTTGAAGCGTCAGGGTGACACCGAAGCACCGGGAGAAGCCAGAACACGCCGCTCGACGATCACCTGATCGACGCGCGAGCCTTTCAGCGAGAACTGCCCCACCATTTCGTTCCCATCCCTCGATGCATAAACGATTTTCGGCGGCCGGGGCGCATCAGTGACAAGCGTGAAGGCGCCGCCCGCCTTCTGCAGCTCCGCGACGCGCGCCATGGCGACCTTGAGCAGTGACGGCGGCAGCCAGTCGCTCTCCGTTGACTTCAGTTCGCGCCTCTCGGCGGCGGTCAGGAATGCCTCGAACGAGTCGAACCGCTGCCGCCGAGCCGTGGCCCGGGCGAGGAACCCCGTGAGCGTCCGCAGCGTCGCCTCAGCATACAGCTCGGCCGTCGGGTCATCGGGCAGGTGCGTCCAATGCGTGCGCCAGTTCGCCTCGACCTCCTCGATCGGCCCGAACTGCTCGACAAACGCGCTCTCCCACTCGGCCTGTCCGGTGCTGACGGTCTTCAGGAACGTGGTGAACTTCTCGCGATGCGCGCCGTTGTCGCCGTGGACGAAGTAGTGGACGAGCGACCAGACCTGGTCATAGTTCATCGTGCTGATCCGCTGATTCCACTGCTTGTGCGAGAGGACCATGTTCTCGCGCAAGGGCGGAAACTTTCCCGCCTGGAATGTCTCGCGAATTCGCTTCAGCCTCCACTGCGGGATAATGCCGGGGACGAACGAATCACCGGTGAACAACGCCTCGGCGAAGTACTCGGCCAGACCCTCGTTCGCCCAGATCGGAAGCCGCCGGCCGATGACCTGGTCGGCGAACTGGTGAAACCCCTCGTGCTGAACGGTGTGCCAGGTGACGAGGTCGGGCCCATCAGCGCCGGCAAAAGCCATGAGGGTCTGCGTGTTCGGGTCGTACTCCCCCGCGGTGCCCGGCGTGCCGCCGGCGGCATGGTAGCCGGCTTCGCTGCCGAACAGGTAGAACGGAAGCTTCCTGCGGATCTCGCCGGAAAACCCGCGCGTGCGCCGGCGGTATTCTTCGGCCATGCGGGTCAGGCGCAGTTCCGCCTCCCGCGCCGCGTCGCGCCCGAGGTCCGTGTGAACGACGTAATAACCCGTCTCGTACGTGCGCAACGCCGGCTTGGTCTGCGCCGATGCAGAAGCGAGGCACAACAATGGCAGAACCATCGCTGCCATGAGATTCGTGCGTTTGTCCATGTACCGTCTTTTGGATGATATGACGGCGCCGCATTCTCTTCTCGTTCCGCCACTCTGCGGACAGCGTCGATCCAGAAAGACGCTTCGCCAACGCTGATTGCCGGTTGCGGCGTCCCCGGCTACGGCCTAGCTTCGGGGCATGGTCGATCAGGAAGGCGGCGGCGGGAGCGGCGGGTTCGATCAGCGCGTTTCTGTCCGGCACCTCCTGACCCTTTTCGTCTGGGCGGTGGCGCTGGCGCTGATTTTTCACTTCTTCAAGCCGTTCCGACTGCTCTTGCTTGGTGTTCTGGCGGCGGGCTGCCTGGCCGCGACGCTGTACCCGCTCATGCGCTACGTGCCATTCCCGCGGGCGCTTTCCGCGGTGATCGTCGGCGTCGCCCCGATCCTGGTGAGCGTCGGGCTGCTGGTAGGGCTGTCGTGGCTTTTGGCCGCGCCGATCAAGCAGGAGATCGAGCGCTGGCCGCAAGTTCGGGAGAAGGTGAACGGCGCCCTGGCCGGGTGGAGCGAAATGCTCGGCCTGGATGAACCGCTCACCATCCAGACGCTGCTGGAGGGCGCGGGGACGCTGTTCGCAGACGGGGGCGGGACCGAAGTGATTTCCACGACGGCGGGCGCGCTTTCCGGGGTGGCGGTGTCGCTGGTGTTGCTGTTCTTCGGGTCGATTTTCCTCATGGCTGAGCCCCCCGGCCGGCTGCTGACGCCGCTCGTGGACGCACTTCCTCCCCGGCGGGCGCGGCAGGTGCGGGCGGCATTCGATGACCTGGTGCCCCGGTTGCGCTGGTGGGTGATCGGCACCCTTTTCAGCATGAGCGTCGTTGGCCTGGCGACGTGGGCGAGTTTTGCGCTGATCGGCCTGGACTTCGCGGCGCCGCTGGCGCTGCTGGCGGGGCTCGCTGAGATCGTCCCCACCATCGGCCCCGCCGCAGCGTTCCTCGTGGCCCTGCTCTTCGCCTCGACGCAGGGGGCGGGCACGGTTCTCGGGGTAATCGTGACCTATCTCGTTATTCAACTCGTGGAGTCCTACATCCTCGTGCCCCTGGTCATGAAGAAGGCGGTCAAGATGCCGCCGGTCGTGACGCTCTTCACCGTCGTGCTCTGGGGCAAGGTGTTCGGAGCAGCGGGGCTGTTCCTGGCGATCCCGATCAATCTGGTGCTGTGGAGCTTCTACGACCACCTCGTACTGCGGCCCCGAAAGCACGAGAGGGCGCCGTCGTCGGCGCAGCTGTCGCGTGACCAAGCGACATGATGATTCCGCGTCGTCCGCAGGTCTAATGTCCCCGCCCACGCCCGCCCACGCTGCTTGCAACGCCAGGGGCGGGCGAATACAAGGCTGCATCTCGACGCTGGTCGTTCGGATTCGGATACTGACGCTTTTCTCGGATGCTGAAGCTTTCCTGACGTGTCTCCCTACCGCAGAAACATCCTCGTCGGCGCCGTCGTGCTCGGTGCGCTGATCTTCCTTGGCTGGATGATCCTTCGATTCGGGGATCAGCCCGCGAAGCTGTTTGCCGATCCCACGATGCCGATCTACTTCACCGCCCAGCGCGCCGACGGCGTGGCCGAGGGCTCGCCCGTGCTGTACCAGGGGGTGAATGTCGGGCGCGTGACGCGCGTGAAGCGGTCGGAGGACGGCAAGGGCGTGCGCATCGAAGCCCAGGTCGACGTCGCCCCGCCGCTGCCGGCCAACGTCCACGGCGTCATCATCGCACAGTCGCTGCTCGGCGCCGGCGCGGTCATCAGCCTCCAGCTGACCGAACCGGAGCCAACGGGGAAGCTCGCTGCCGGGGCGACGCTCAACGCGCGTTACGTCGGGCTGGAAATGATTCCGCCGGAGTTTGCCTCGCTCGCCACCGAGCTGCGGCTGTCGGCTGCGCAGTTCCGCGAGAGCCGCATCATCGAGCACCTCGACCAGCAGGTGCAAAAGGCCGGCGAGGTCATGGACTCGGTTAAGTCCCTTCTCGACGATCAGCAGATGCGGGCCGACCTCAAGACCTCGCTCGCCAACGTCCGCAGCGCGACGGAGCAGGCCAACCGCATCGGCACGAACCTCGAGAAGTTCAGCACCGAGCTGGAGAAGATCGGCAAGGACGCCAGCAGCACCGTCGGTCAGGCCAAGGCGACGCTGACCAAGGCCGACGAACAGATCACCGACCTCACCAGGCAGGTGGGCCAGCGGCTCACGCAGGTGGCCAAGCTGCTCGACACGTTCCAGTCGATCTCGAACAAGCTGGACAACGGTCAGGGCACGGCGGGCCAGTTCGTGAACGATCCGAAGCTGTACGAGAGCCTGGTCGCGACGTCGCGCGAGCTGAACGCGATGGTCAGCGACCTCAAGCGCCTCGTGGAGCAGTGGGAGCAGGAAGGAATCTCGGTCAAACTGCCAAGGTGAAGCTGGCGGACGAACTCCACGAGTCCCAATGGTTTTCCTCCACGCCGCGCGAACCTCCGTCCCGCCGACGCACTACTACCTTCACGCATGCACCCCCACCTCCGCCTGTCGTTATTGAGCCTCCTCCTGATCAGCGGCGGCTGCGGCGCGACCGTCGGCCGCGACCTCGGTGGCGTCCCGAACTTCGCCACCGTCGATCCCGCGCCCGACGCGATCTACCGCGGCGGGCAACCATCCAGGGCTGGCTTCAGGACGCTCAAAGACATGGGCGTGAAAACGGTCATCGATTTGCGGGATGACGCCGTGGAGTGGGAGAAAGAGGTCGTGAGCGGGCACGGGATGAAGTACGTGCACATCCCCAGCAACGCCGCCCGGACCAGCAAGGCGACGATCGCGCGGTTCCTCGCTGCCGTGGCGCGGGCGGAGAGACCGATCTACGTCCACTGCAAGCGCGGCCGCGATCGCACGGGGCTGGAGATCGCCTGCTACCGGCTCGTCCACCAACGGGATCAGTGGACGCGCCAGAACGTCATCGATGAGCTTCGCCGGCACGGCCAGCAGCGCCTGTTCTTCCCTGGTATCGAGCGGTTCCTGCTGACATTCGACCCCAGCGACTTCGTCCCCGCGCCCGCGCCGGCCGGCGCACCCGCGGACGATACCGCTACCGCAGGCGGCTGAGCGCGTTCACGCCAGCCTCAGCACCTTATTCATTCGCTCGGCAATGTCCTTCAGCTCCGCCTTCCCCCCGCCGGGGACTTCGCTCGTCGCCCAGCCTTGGTACCCCACGTCCGCCAGCGCCTTGTGCACGTGCGCCCACGGCTCATCGCCCTCGCCGATCTTCACCCACGGGTTGGTCTCGTTCATGAAGTTCGCGTGCTTGTACGCCTTGAAGTCGAACTTCAGCATCCGCTTGCCGAGCTGGCGGATCCAATCCTGCGGCGGGAAGCCGAAGCGGATCATGTTGCTGACGTCGAAGTATGCCCCGACGATCGGATCATTGAACTCATCGACGTACCTCACAAGCTGCTCCGGCCGCGTGATGAACAGGTTCCACACCACCTCAATCGCGATCTTCACGCCCAGCTCCTTCGCCTCGGGGAGCACCTTGCGAATCTCGGCCTGGCTTCGTTCCCAGACCTGCTCGTAGTTCTCGTTCTTCGGATCGCGCACCGCGCCGGGGACGAGCAGCACCGTGTCTGCGCCGTAGAACTTCGCGTCCTTGAGCGACGTTCGCAGCGCCTCCACCCCTTGGGCGCGCACGGCGGGATCCGGGTCGGACAGGCGCTTCTGCCAGTGCACCGAATTGACCACGCCATGAATTACGATGCCCGTGTCGGCCGCCACCTCTTTGGCCTCCTCGCGGTCGGCGTTGCCTGGGCTGTCCATCTCGACACCTTCGAAGCCCAGCGATTTGATCAGCTCGAACTTCTCGCGGAATGTCGCCCCTTCCTTGATCATCCCGATCTTCACCGCCTTGCGGAGCGGGGGCCTGGCACCCGTCGTTGACGGCGCGGCGGCTACCTGCGCCTTGACCGCGCCGCCATGGAACAGCGTCGCCCCCGCGGCGGCGGCGACGGTTGAGCGGAGAAACGCGCGGCGATTCAGAGGGTTGGACATCGATCGAGCTCCTCCGTCGAAAGATTTTGCAACTGTCCGGGGCCGGTGACGCGGGTTATGCTGTGCCGCACAATCTCTAACCCAGAGGAGCATCATGAGCAAACTGTTGATCGTCGCCCTGAGCGGCATCATGTTCGTCACCGTCGGCTGCCAGAACAGAGACGATGAGATGGACCGGGACACCACCATGACCGGCTCGTCCACAGCCAGCGAAACCCGCACCCGCGGCGGCGCCGACGACTGCTCGCACTGCGCCGGCAAGCAGACCGCCAAGGCCGACGGTACGTGCCCCATGTGCAACATGAAGGTGAAGTAGACCGATCCCGATTTTGATCTTGCCGAAGACCCCCGGTCCATTCCCCGGGGGTCTTCGTTTGCGCCGCTTGAGTTCGAGGAGCCCAATCGAGTCGCGGCTTGGCAGGGCTGCATCGGCTAATTAATTAGATCCGTCTGATCGATAAGCAACCGCTGGCGACAACGAACCGCGCCTCCTAAAGTATCTGTCAGTGCAGGTTCCGCGCGAACGCACCCAAACCAGGCGCGCGTCACGTCTGCCCGATTCACCTTACCCACGAGGTCCACATGCGCGGCGCTCAGCACAAGGACGCAACCACCAATGCTTCGCTCTCCCGTCGCTCAATGCTCAAGGCGACCGCCGCGGCGTCAGCGCTGGCGGCGACGGGCGCCCTCGGCACCAACTTCGCCCATGCCCAGGGCTCGATGAAGATCCGCGTCGGCCTGATCGGCTGCGGCGGGCGCGGCAACGGGGCGGCCAGGGATTGCGCCGGACCGAACGAAAACGTCCAGATCGTCGCGCTGGGCGACGTGTTCCAGGAGCGCATCGACAAGGCCAAACAGCAGCTGGCCGACCTCGGGGAGAAGTTTGCCGTCACCGACGACAACTGCTTCGTCGGCTTCGACGCCTACAAGAAGGTGATCGACAGCGACGTCGATCTGGTGATCTTCGCCACGCCCCCCGGCTTCCGCCCGATGCACATCGCCGCCGCCGTCGATGCGGGCAAGCACATCTTCGCCGAGAAGCCGGTCGCCGTTGACCCCGCCGGCGTGCGCTCGGTGCTCGAATCGGCGAAGAAAATCAAGGAAAAGAAGCTTGGCTTCGTCTGCGGCACGCAGCGCCGTCACCACGCCGGCTACATCCAAACCATCGAGCGCATCCACGACGGCGCAATCGGCGAAGTGGTCGGCGGGCAGTGCTACTGGAACCAGGCGGGCCTGTGGATGCACCCCCGACAGGAGTCCTGGTCCGACATGGAGTGGCAGCTGCGCAACTGGCTCTACTTCACCTGGCTCAGCGGCGATCACATCGTCGAGCAGCACGTGCACAACCTCGACGTCATGAACTGGGTCATGAACGCCACGCCGGTGTCCGCCTATGGCATGGGCGGTCGCCAGGCGCGCACCGATCCCGCGTACGGCCACATCTACGACCACTTCGCCGTCGAGTACGTCTACCCCAACGGCACGCGCATCATGAGCATGGCGCGCCAGCAGGATGGCACCGACACGCGCGTTGGCGAAAACGTCGTCGGCACGAAAGGCACGAGCAACCCCTCCGCCGGCCAGATCACCGGCCCCAATGCGCTGCGCCTGCGCGCCCCCGAAGGCGGCTACGGCGAATACCAGCAGGAGCACATCGACCTGATCAACAGCATCCGTTCCGGCAACCCGCTCAACGAAGCCGAGACCATCGCCCAAAGCACCCTCACCGCCATCATGGGCCGCATGAGCGCCTACACCGGCAAGCTGGTCACCTGGGAGCAGGCCCTCAACTCCAAGCTCGACCTCGTCCCCACGAGCTTCGCCATGGGCCCCATGCCCGTCCCGCCCGTCCCGATCCCAGGCAAAGAGCAGTCGGTGTAAGGCGAGCAGTTGGTGTAAGGCCAAAGCCGCCTGGCTCGACCGAATCCTGCGCCGACCGCTTGGCGGACTGCTCGCACGTGCGTGCGATGAGTTGAGCGGGTATGGTCGCCGGCGTCGCTCGGAGGGCAGCCCCCGGCCATGGCCGCGACCGAAACAAGCAACATCCCTCCCGCCCCCGCCATGCCGGTCGAGGCGATCTCGCCGGCCGAGGCGCGGCTCGAGCGGTGGCGAAAGCTCGCGGGATTCATCCTCGCGCCCATCGCGTTCATCGCGCTGCTGCTGGCCGATTTCCCCGCGCTGTCGCCCGAGGCTCACCGGCTGGCGGCCGTCATGGCGGCGGTCGTGACGCTGTGGATCACCGAAGCGCTGCCGATGCCGGTGACCGCCCTGCTCGGCGCGAGCCTGTGCGTTATTCTGCGCGTCGCGCCGGCGCGGGAGGTGTTCGCGCCGTTTGCCGATCCGCTGATGTTCCTGTTCATCGGGTCGTTCATCCTCGCCCGCGCGATCTTCATCCATGGGCTCGACCGCCGGCTCGCCTTTGGCGTGCTGTCGATCAAAGGCGTCGGCGCGCGTCCCGGGCGCATCCTCTTCGCCTTCGGCGCCGTCACCGCCTTCAGCTCCGCATGGATATCGAACACCGCCACGACGGCCATGATGTTCGCCATCGGCATGTCGATCCTTGCGTTCCTCTTCGAGCAGGAGCGGACGACCGGCGTGCGCATCAACCGCGCCTACGCCACGGGCCTCATGTTGATCACCAGCTTCGCCGCGAGCGTGGGCGGGCTGGCCACGCCGATCGGGACGCCGCCCAACGTGATTGGCCTGAGCTTCATCCGCAGCCAGCTGGGGATCGAGTTCCCATTCTTCAAGTGGTGTCTCATCGGGGTGCCGATCGTGATCGTGCTGTACGTGTGGATGGCCGGGTACTTCAACTTCCTCTGCCGCGCCGGGGTGCGCGAGATCGCGGGCAGCCGCGAAATGATCGCCCGCGAGCGGTTGCGCCTGGGCGGCTGGACGCGCGGCCAGGTAGGCACCGTCATCGCCTTCGGCGTGACCGTCGTGCTGTGGGTGGCACCGGGGATCGTCGCCCTCACGCGCGGCGAAAGCAGCCCGGTGTACCGCTTCATGATCGCCGTGATTCCCGAGGGCGTGGCCGCGCTGATCGGCGCGGTGCTGCTGTTCCTGCTTCCCGGCACCGAGCGCGGCTCCCGCGCGATCACCTGGGAGCAGGCGGTGCGCATCGACTGGGGCGTCATCCTGCTTTACGGCGGTGGCTTCGCGCTGGGGGTGCTCTCGTTCCAGACGGGCTTGGCCGAGGCGATCGGCGTCGGCCTTACCGGCATGATTCCCGGCAGCGGGAGCGCGTTCGGAATGCTCGTCGCCGCCACGGTGGTGGCCGTGCTGCTCTCGGAGACGACGTCGAACACCGCCTCAGCGAACATGGTCGTGCCCGTGGTGATCGCGCTGGCGCGCAGCGCCGGCGTGGACCCGCTCATGCCCGCGCTTGGCGCGACATTCGGCGCGAGCCTGGGATTCATGCTCCCCGTCTCCACGCCCTGCAACGCGATCGTCTACGGGTCGGGGCATATCCCCATCGGCCGGATGATCCGCTATGGGTTCCTGCTCGACGTGGTCGGGGCGGTGGTCGTGATCGGGCTGGTGTGGCTGCTCGTGCCGCTGCTGCGCTAACCAGTTCCTGCTGGGGGCGCGGCGGTTTAGCTGACCCGAACAACAGCCCTTGCGAAGGCATATCTTAGGTTTTTCTCTGGTTCGCCGGTCCCGTGTTTGCAGCCTTGGTTCGGTGGTTTCTCCTATCCCGCCCGCCAGCGCCGCGAGCACTCGCGGGCTCAACCGAAGGAGTCTGGCCATGAAAATGAAACACCTGAGTCTGCTTACCGCAGCATCGATCGCGGTTTCGGGCGTGGGTTCCGTGAACTTGCCCGCCGCCCGTGGTGCTGATGAGCCCGCCACTGCCCAGCCCGCTGCGCAGCACGACGAGGCAGCTGCCGGACAGAAAGCCAGAAATGATCAGACGGCCGCACAGCAGGAGAATGCGAAGAGTTCTGAACGTGAGCCGACGCTGGTGGGCGTGGTGACAATCGTTCCCATCGTCGTCAGCGATCCCGCGCTGCCCAGGGGCGCAACGTTCGAGAACACCATTTCCGATGCCGGCGCGCTCCGCGACACGTTGGCGGAAATCACCGAGGCGGCGTTCACCAATGGCGGGTTCAATGACGTGGTCGAACGGCTGGTCGATATGGATCGCAATCGCATCGGTCAGGCAGATCTCGAGGACGAGGACCTCCAGACACTGAACGGGCGGGTCGATCAACTCCGGCAGCGGTGGCAGGAGAAGTACGGCATGGAGTTCGACATCCGCGAGGCCAAGGCGTATGCCCCGCTGGCGTTCGCGCAGGGGCACATCACCGATGCCCAGGCGTTCGCAAGCCAGTGGCCCGTTTCGCCGACCCCGGCCGAGGGCGCCCAGGGTGCCCAGACTGCCGGCGCGGCCGTCGTGACCGACCGCATCGAGGACCAGGGGAACATCGAGAAAGGGCGCGAGATCGCCATCGCTCGCTTCCCCGCCGCTTCCGGAATGCCGGAGCTCTATGCGTCATTCATCGACGAAGCATTCGGCTGGAAGATCGACGCCCCCAATACGCTGACCGCGCGTGAGCTGCGCGACAACCTGCTCAAGCATCTGACGTACCTCGGCGAGAACATGAACAAGCTGCCCGCCAATGTGAATGACGCGTATCGCGCCGCGACCCATCACGTGCTGATGGCCGTGTACGGCGTAGACGTGCCGCAGGAGAAAGGTGCGGCGAATTAATGCACCGATCCCGCACCGTGCGCTCCCGCGCGCCGGTTGTGACCAGCGCGTCGCGACCGGCGCGACGGGCTCGCGCGATAACGAGCTTCCCTCCATCCCGAGGATCCAACCATGCAGGAACGATCCACGCACAACATCGTGAAGCTGAGCGACACGGCCATGGAATTGTCGACTCCGGCCGAGGACATCAGGGGGCGGAAGGTGGTCGACGCCAACGGCGAAGAGCTGGGAGAGGTCGACGATCTGATGATCGATGATGTCGAGAAGAAAGTGCGCTTCATCCGCGTCGCTACGGGCGGCTTTTTGGGACTGGGCGCCACCAAGTTTCTCATCCCGGTGGACGCCATCGCCCGGGTGAGCGGCGACACCGTGCACGTCAACCGCAACCGCGAGCACGTCGCCGCTGGACCGGTGTACGACCCCGACCTCGTCAAGCCCGACTATTACGAGCGGGTCTACGGCCACTACGGCGTCGCGCCATTTTGGGCCGGGGGTTATACCTATCCCGCCTACCCGTTTTTCTAACGGCGAACGCGCGGAGAAGCACCTGGGGCGGCGGCGTACCCGCGCGGGTCGCTGTGCCTGCGCGGGTCGGTGGCGGCGATAATTTCGCTCACGCCGGTCTGGTTGAATCCCTTGAACCCGTCGTTGCGCTCCAGGTTTTCCAGGTGCGAGCCGAGGGCGCCGTTGGCGCGGAACTGATCGGCCTGTTCCGGCGTGATCAGCCCGCGATTCAGGAGCCGTTCGATGCGCTCGGGGCGGACGGTCCAGCGCTCGCCTTCAGTAAAGGCCTGGCGGAGGTGGGGGAAGTCGGTGAACGGTTTCATCGTCTTCACCGCGGCCTCGTCTTCGAGCTGGCGGCGGAGGGCTTCAAAGTCGAACTGCGCTTCCAGATGGTGCATCCCCGCCTGAAGCATCGAGTCGCCGTGCAGGGCGCACCAGAGGCCCACGGTGCCGAGCCGGTCGCGCGGCGGGAGCGGCTCGTGGGCGAAGTCCTGGTACAGCTCCTCGGGCGAGAGGTCGACGTCGTTGAACGTCACAATCCCGGTGACCGGCTGCTCCATCACCTGCGCGCCCCATCCCGCTTCCCGGCCGGCGTAGAACCGCTCGCGCGCGACCAACCCCAGCTTCTCCTGGATCGCGATCAATTTCGTGAAGTTCTCGCGGCTGCACCGGTAGGTGTGGTGGTCGTGGTTGGCCCAGCCGAACCCAAGCCGATCCTGCCGAGCCTTCTGCACCTGCGCGGCACGGTTGCGCCGCTGCCAGTACTCGCGCTCGGCGGCGAAGAACAGGTCGCAGGCGATATCCGCGCCGACATCCGCAACTGCGCCGTCCGCGAGGCCCATGGTGTACGCGAACCCTTCCTCATCCGCGTCCGGCGCGAAGCTCCGGCGGCGGGTGCGGAACAGCTCGCGCACCTTCTCAATTTTCATGACCAGCTTCGCATCAGCGGTGGGAACGGCGTAGCCACGATACCCGTGCCGCTCGACGACCCACAGTTCGGCGTCGTTTATGGCAGCCACTTTCAGCTGGCGCAGCGGCGACAGCGGCTCGCCTTCGATCGCGCTCGACGGAATCTCCCAGACGGCTGCGAAGTCGGCGACGCACTCGACCTTCAGCATGACGATCGTCGCCGGCTTGTCGTGCAACGCGATGCGGGGAAAAACGCCCCCGGGATGGAAGAACACCTCTTCGGCTTCGGGTTCATAGCCGATGGATTCCAGCGTCTCCCGGATGGAATCGGCGGCGGGGAAAATGAGCGTGTCAATCCAGTCGTGGAACCGGGTGCCCGTCTGGCGCTGCATGCGCTCCGCCAAATCGGCGGCGAAGGGGCAACGGCTGAGGAAAGCATCAGCCGATGACCGAATAAAAGCGTAAGCCTCCGGCTGGGGCTTCCACTGGAAGGCTTGGAGCGGGTTCTCTGCCTGGAGCGTCATTGCGGCCTTTCCGTCGGGTTTGCGCGGGTCTGCGCGCGCGAACTTGCGTCGTATCCGGGGTATTATATTACCGAGTAACGGGCATGATCCGAAATCAGCAACGGGCGGCCGGGGCAAATGTGAGGGAGTGAAAAGCGATGCATAAAGTCCTCCTGCTGGGCGCGGGCAAAATCGGTGCGGCCGCGGCGAAGCTGCTGGCGTCGACGCGCGAGTTTGACGTCCTTGTTGGCGATATCGACGCAGCCGCACTGAAGCGCCTGGCGAGCCACGCGGACATGACCACCGCCCAACTGGATGTCTCCGACGTCCCCTCCGTCCGCAAGGCGCTGGAGGGGCGCCACAGCGTCCTCTCCGCCTGCTCCTTCAACGTCAACCCCGGCATCGCCCAGGCGGCACTGGAGACCGGCGCGAGCTATTTCGACCTCACCGAAGACGTCCAAACCACGCGGATCATCAAGGACCTCTCCAAGCGGGCCAAGCCCGGGCAGATCTTCATGCCCCAATGCGGCCTGGCGCCCGGCTTCGTCTCGATCGCGGCCCATCATCTCGCGCAGGAGTTCGATAAGCTTGACGAGGTCGAGATGAAGGTGGGCGCGCTGCCGCAGTTCCCGACCAATGAGATGAAGTACAACCTCACCTGGTCGACCGACGGGCTGATCAACGAGTATGGCAACCCCTGCGAAGCCATCCACGAAGGCAAGCTCATCGAGACGCTCCCGCTCGAAGGGCTGGAGCATTTTTCTCTCGACGGCGTGGATTATGAAGCGTTCAACACCTCCGGCGGCGTCGGCACGCTGTGCGAGACGCTGGCGGGCAAGGTGCGGATGCTGAATTACAAGACGATCCGCTACCGCGGCCACCGCGACCTAATGGCGTTTTTGATGAACGAGCTGCGACTGAACGACCGCAGGGCGCTGTTGAAGGATGTGCTGGAGAACTCCATTCCCGTCACTCCGCAGGACGTGGTCCTGATCTTCTGCACGGTGACCGGCTGGAAGGAAGGTCGGCTCACGCAGGTGACGGACGCGCGCAAGATTTATCACGGCGAGTGTCTCGGGGAGAACTGGAGTGCCATTCAGATCACCACGGCTGCCGGTCTGTGCGCCGTCGTCGACATGCATGCCAAGGGCATGCTGCCGAAGCAGGGTTTCGTGCGGCAGGAGCAGGTGAAGCTCGACGAGTTCCTGTCCAACCGGTTCGGCAAGTGCTATGCGCGGGAACCGGAAAACGAGTCGGTCCGCACGGACGTCCCGCAGCGCTCGCGGGTGATGTAACAGCGTAGAATGTGCTGCCTCGTTCGTAGCACGGGTTTTCAACCCTTGCCTTCCCGTGCCTTCGACGAAGAGCATGGTTGAAAACCCATGCCACGGAAAACTCGATGTCCGACGCTATCCCCAAATCGTTGAAAGTCTCGCGCAAGCCCACCGGCACCGCCGTGGGTGGCGCGTGGGGCGCGACGGGTGGGAAACCGCTCGTCGTCAAATCCCCGATTGATGGCCGCGTCCTCGCGGAAGTGACGCAAGCCACGCCGCGCGACGTGGAATCCGTTGTCGCCTCCGCATCTGAAGCGTTCAAGGCCTGGCGCACCGTCCCCGCCCCGAAGCGCGGCGAATTCGTCCGCCGGGTGGGCGAGAAACTGCGCGAGCGGAAGGTCGACCTCGCGACGCTCGTGTCCCTCGAAGTCGGCAAAATCACGCAGGAAGCGCTGGGCGAAGTGCAGGAGATGATCGACATCTGCGATTTCGCCGTGGGGCTCTCGCGCCAGTTGTACGGGCTGACTATCGCCAGCGAGCGCCCCGGCCACCGCATGATGGAGCAGTACCATCCGCTGGGCCCGATCGGCGTGATCACCGCGTTCAACTTCCCCGTAGCCGTGTGGGCGTGGAACGCGATGATTGCGTGGGTGTGCGGCGATCCGGTCGTCTGGAAGCCGAGCGAGAAGACGCCGCTGACGGCGATCGCGTGTCAGAATATCGTGGCCGAAGTGATGGCCGAGATGCCGGAGGTGCCGGCGGGCGTGTCGTGCTTAGTCATCGGCGGGGCCGACGTGGGCGAGGCGCTGGCGGCATCCGAGCAGCTGCCGCTGATTTCCGCGACCGGCTCCGTCCGCATGGGCCGGGCCGTCGCGCAAACCGTGGCGAAGCGGCTGGGGCGATCGCTGCTTGAATTGGGCGGGAACAACGGGATGATCCTCTCCCCCTCGGCCGACCTGGAATTGGCGACCCGTGCCATCGTCTTCGCCGCCGCCGGCACCGCAGGGCAGCGCTGCACCACGCTGCGCCGGCTGATCGTCCACGAAAGCGTCCGCGAACAGCTCGTCGAGCGGCTGCGGAAGGTCTTCGATCGCCTCCCCGTTGGCGATCCGAGGCAGCAGGGGACGCTCATCGGGCCACTGATCGACGAAGCGTCGGCCGACGCAATGAACAAGGCGCTGGACGAGGCGAAAAAGTCCGGCGGCACGGTGCACGGGGGGCAGCGCGTCACCGAGGGCGTGCCAAAGGGCGGCACCTACGTCCGGCCCGCAGTCGTCGAGATCACGCCGGATGCGCCGATCGTGAAGGAAGAAACTTTCGCCCCCATCCTGTACGTGATGGGCTACAAGGACATCGACGAGGCCATCGCCATTCACAATGACGTGCCGCAGGGGCTGTCGTCGGCCATCTTCACCGCCGACGTGCGCGAGGCGGAACGATTCCTCTCCCCCGCCGGCAGCGATTGCGGCATCGCCAACGTCAACATCGGCACCAGCGGGGCGGAAATCGGCGGCGCGTTCGGCGGCGAAAAAGTCACCGGCGGCGGGCGCGAATCGGGATCCGATGCGTGGAAAGCATACATGCGGCGGGTGACGAACACGGTCAACTATTCGACCGATCTGCCGCTGGCGCAGGGCATCTCCTTCGACGTGTAACTTCGGAGACGCGCAGCCTCCGCGGTTGCATTTCCCCCCCCTACTACTCCCTGGACGCTGCCACACCCCACGGCGACTTTCCGGCGGAGATCCTTTTCGTCACCGCCAGCGTCTCCACGTCGATCACCGACACGTCGTTTGACGGGCCGTTGGCGGTGTAGAGGGTCTTACCGTCCGGCGTGATACCGATGCCCCACGGGCGGGCACCGACGTCTTCGACCGTGCCGATGATCTCGTTGTCGCCCGTTCCGATCACGAGCACGCTCTTGCTGCGGCCAGTGGTGACGTAGGCGCGGTTCCCATCGGGGGAGAGGACGATGCCCATCGGGCGAATCGGTTTGCCCGCGGGGCGGATCTGCTTGATTTCCTTGTGCTGCGTCACGTCGGCAACACTCACGCAACTGCCGTCCTCACACGTGACGTACGCGCGCGGCGCCTTCGGGTGAAACGCGATCTGCCGCGGGCGGGCCCCGGTCTTGAACCTGGTCGCGATCGCGCGCTTCTCCGTGTCGATGACGTACACCTCGTTCGTTCCCTCGCAGGTGACGTAGACCCACTTGCCGTCGGGGCTCGTCGCCACGCCCTCGGGCTCGGGGCCGACATCCAGCTGCGCGACAACCTTCCGGTTGCGCAGGTCGATGATGCTCACCTTGGCTTCGTGTTCGTTGGAGGCGTAGAGGAACTGCTCGTCTTTTCCGAGGGAGAAGTCTTTGGGGTCCGAGCCGCTCTCGATTCTTTCGCGGAGGGTGCCGCTGTCGACGTCGATCACACCGATGCCGCCGGCCGACTTGTCGGCGGGCGGAAGCGTGCGCTCGTCGACGCCCGGCGGCGCGATCGGCGAGCCGGACAGGGCCACGTAAGCGACTTTTCCGTCGCCGCGGATGCGGATGCCGCGCGGACGCTTGCCGACGTTGATCGTCGAGACGACGCGGTCGCTGCCCGTGTCGATGACGCTCACATCGCCGGAGCGCTCGTTGGTCACGTACACGCGGGGCTGGGCATCGGCAACGGTGGCCCCGAGGAGCAGGCAGAGAACAGGGAGCAGGCAGCGATGAAGGTTCATGATCATTGGAGAGTATAGAAATAACCGGCAAAGTCGCGGGCGCCCTGCTCGCTGAGGTGGAGGCTGGGCATGGCGGTCTGTGATCCGTGCCGCCAGCGCGGTTCGAGCGGGATCCATCGGGCCACTCGACGGACTTTGCCAACGCCGCATCCGCTGGTACAGTAAAAGGCGTTCGGGGCTGTGTGGGCAGAAGCGATCTCGCGACGATTCCTCGACCTGCGGGCAGGGTTGGGGCTGGAGGCGCTGCGCACATGCAAACACAGGAGAGGCGAAGTCTTGACGTTCTGCACGTCCCGCTGGAGCGAGACGTGTTCCTGCGGATCCTGATCCGCGAACTTTCCGGCACGCTCCAGGATGTGGTGGGCGTGGGGGAGGCGTCTGGTTTCGTCAGCGTTGTCGGCCAACGCGTCGGCGACCTGATCGATCGCGAATACAAGGCGGCGCTGGGGGTCTCGAACCTCACGCGCGAGCAGGTGACGGACGTTCTGGTCGATCTGAAGCGGCGAATCCAAGGCGACTTCTACGTCATTGACGAGACGGACGAGAAAGTCGTGTTCGGCAACCGGGTCTGCCCGTTCGCCGACAAAGTGCTGGACCGCCCGGCATTGTGCATGATGACGTCGAACGTCTTCGGCAGCATCGCCGCTGAAAATCTCGGCTACGCAAAGGTCGAATTGCAGCAGACGATCGCCAGGGGCGACCCGGGGTGCCGCGTGGTCGTGTACCTCAAGCCGACGCCCGAAAGCGAAACCGCTGAAGGTCGTGAATACGTCAAGGCCTGAGGAAGCGGCGATGCACCCGGACGTCGTCCGCTTCGTACACCTTCTCTCCGAACCCGCGTTCCTTGCATCGGGCACGGGCCAGATTTTTACTGCCAACGCAGCCGCCGCGCAGGTTACGGGGAATCCCGCTCCCGCATTGATCGGGATGTCGATCCCCTCCCTGGTCGCAGACCCACCCGCCAAGGTCCTCGAATACCTGAGGCTGTGCTCGCGCAGCCGACAGCTTCTCCCCGGATCGCTCACCCTCCTGCCCAGGGAGCAGCCGCCGCTGGAGATCCGCTGCGATGGGGCCGTGCTGACGGGCAAGACGGACTCGTCGCCGGCGGTGCTGTTTCTCCGCTGCCGTCCCAGGAATGAGACGACCGACCAGTTCGTGCTCCTGAACCAGAAGATTGTCAGCCTCTCGAAGGAGATTCTGGAGCGGAGGAAAGCGGAGCAGGAGCGGGACGAACTGCTTCGAAGCGAACGGGCAGCGCGGGTTGAGGCCGAGCGCACCAGCCGCTTGAAAGACGAGTTCCTCGCCACCCTCTCGCATGAATTGCGCACCCCGCTGAACGCCATCCTCGGCTGGTCACATATTCTGCTGAGCGGGGAGCGGGATGAGCCGAGCCTGGTCGAGGGGCTGCAGACCATCGAACGCAATGCGCGGGCGCAGACGCGGCTGATCGAGGACCTGCTGGACATGAGCCGGATCATTTCCGGCAAGGTTCGGCTCGACGTGCAGCGGGTGGACCTGGCAGCGGTGGTCGAGGCGGCGGTGGAATCGGTCCGCCCTGCCGCCGAGGCAAAGTTGCTGCGGCTCCAGGTCACGTTGGACCCGATCGCCGGACCGGTGCGCGGCGATCCCGGCCGGCTCCAGCAGGTCGTCTGGAACCTGCTGTCCAATGCCGTGAAGTTCACCCCCAAGGGCGGGCGGGTGCAGGTCTTGCTCGAACGGATCAACTCGCACCTCGAGATCGTCGTCAGCGACACCGGCGAGGGCATCAAGCCCGAGTTTCTCCCGCATCTGTTCGAGCGGTTTCGGCAGTCCGATTCCTCAACAACCCGCCGGCATGGGGGGCTGGGACTGGGGCTCTCGATCGTCAACCAGCTGGTCGAGCTGCATGGAGGAACCGTGCGCGCCAAGAGCCCGGGCGTGGGCCAGGGATCGACGTTCACGGTGATCCTCCCGCTGGCGGTGCTCCATGAGGAGCAAACGGATATATCGGCGCAGCGAATCCACCCCGGCGCGACCGCGCCGCAAGACCAGTCCTGTGATGTGGTGCGCCTCTCGGGCGTGAGGGTGCTGGTGGTGGACGACGAGCCCGATGCCAGAGAGCTGGTCCGGCGGTTCCTCACCAACTGCGATGCGAGCGTGGTGACGGCGGGATCGGCGGATGAGGCAATGACTGAACTGGACGACCACTTGCCGGATGTGCTCGTCAGCGACATCGGGATGCCGGACGTCGACGGGTATGAGCTGATGCGGAGGATCCGCTCCCATCACGATGAATCCCGCCGACAGGTTCCAGCCATTGCCCTGACCGCCTTTGCCCGTTCCGAGGACCGCACGCGCGCCATGCTGGCGGGCTTCAACGTGCACCTCTCCAAGCCGATTGAGCCGGCCGAACTTGCCGCCACCGTCGGAAGCCTCACAGGCCGAACCGGAATCGCCCGCCGATAATGTGGAATCCCGCAAAGGATTCTCCTTCCCGCTTCAGCACGCGCACCTGTGATCGGCGCGCTTGTCCCCAATCCCGGTTTTGACTAGACTAGCCAGCTTTCCCCGGTCCGGGCTGGTTGCTCAACTTGCCATTGTTCGTTAAGCCGTCAGGAGTTACGTCGTGATCATCGTTATGAGCCCAGGCGCCAGCCAAGCCAATATCGACCGCGTGCGCGGCGAGATCGAGCGCATGGGCTGCGCCCCCCACCTTTCCCAGGGCAAATTCCGCACCGTCATTGGCGCCATGGGCGAGGAGACCACCGTCGACGTCAGCCACCTGGCGAGCCTGGACGGGGTCGAAAAAGTCGTCCCGATCATGAAGCCGTACAAGCTCGCCAGCCGCGAGTTCCATGAGGACGATTCGATTGTCGAAATCGGTGGCAAGAGCACCCCTGCGGTGAAGGTCGGCGGGCCCCACGCGATGTGCATCGCCGGGCCGTGCGCTGTTGAGAACGAAGCGATGCTGAACAAGATCGCCCGCCAGGTGCACGCCGCCGGCGCGACGGTGCTGCGCGGCGGCGCGTTTAAGCCGCGCACGAGCCCCTACTCGTTTCAGGGTCACGGCGAGACGGCGCTGAAGTGGATGCGCGCCTGCGGCGACGAGCTGGGCATGCCCATCTGCACCGAAGTGATGGACACCCGCCAGGTCGAGCTGATCGAGCGCTACACCGATTCGTTCCAGATCGGCGCCCGCAACATGCAGAACTTCGACCTCCTGCGCGAGGTCGGCAAGACGCGCAAGCCCGTGGTCCTCAAGCGCGGGTTGGCGGCGACCGTAAAAGACTGGCTCCTCAGCGCCGAGTACGTCCTCAGCCAGGGCAATCGCGGCGTCATCCTCTGCGAGCGCGGAATCAAGACGTTCGAGGACTCGATCCGCTACTCGATGGACATCAGCAGCGTGCCTGTCGTGCGGCAGTGGTCGCACCTTCCGATCATCGTCGACCCGAGCCACGCCGCGGGCAAACGCGATTACGTCAGCGCCCTCGCATTGGCCGGCATGGGCGCGGGGGCGCACGGGATCATCGTCGAAGTCCACTACAACCCGGCCGAGGCGCAGTGCGATGGCCCGCAGGCGCTGCTTCCGGAGATGTTCCAGGAACTGATGGTCCAGCTCCGCCAGATCGCCGCCGTCCACAAGCGCGAGTTCGCCGCGACCGCCGAGCCGGTGAACGTTTAGTTGAGCAGACTGAACCTGCTTTCTCCGAGAATGAACAGACAATCATGGATCGCACCCCCTTCGTCGCCGGCAACTGGAAGATGAACACGACCAAGGCTTCGGCCATGGAGTTGGCCAAGGCCGTCGCCGCCGGTGCGCCGCAGGGCGTGGAAGTCGGGATTGCCCCACCGTTCGTTTACCTCGATCGCGTCAGCAAAGTCATCGCGGGCTCGCGGGTGCTGCTGGGGGCGCAGGATTGTTATGACGAGGACTTTGGCGCGTTTACGGGCGAAATCAGCGCGGCGATGCTCAAGGACATCGGCGCGAGGTTCTGCCTGAGCGGGCATAGTGAGCGGCGTCACATCCTGCACGAGCCCTCCGACCTGGTTGCCCGCAAGGCGGCGGCGGTTTATGCCAGTGGGATGATCCTCATACATTGCGTCGGTGAGAAGCTCGCCGAGCGCGACAGCGGCAAGACGTTCTCGGTCGTCGACAATCAGCTCGACGAGCTCGATCCGGCGAAAATGAACGACCCGCAGCGGCTGGTCATCGCGTATGAGCCAGTCTGGGCGATCGGCACCGGGCGCAACGCAACGGACGATCAGGCGCAGGAAATGCACCTGCATATTCGCGATTACCTCGAGCAGAAATGGAACGCCGACTTCGCCACACGCGTACGGATTCAGTACGGCGGCAGCATGAAACCGGAGAACGCCGCCGGGCTGCTCCGTCGCAACGACGTTGACGGCGGTTTGATCGGCGGGGCGGCGCTGAAGGCCGAAAGCTTCCTCGCGATTGCCAAGGCTGCCCTGCAGACCAAGAAGTAATCGTGCTTAGCACAAGCACCTGGAGAACCCTATGCTGATGGGCATTGCGATCGCGCTGTTCATACTGGTCAGCGTGTTCCTCATCCTGTTGATCCTGATCCAGAAGGGCCGCGGGGGCGGGCTCGCCAGCGCGTTCGGCGGCGCGGGCGGAAACACCGCGTTCGGCTCCAAGACGGGCGACGTGCTCACCTGGGCGACCAGCATCGTCTTTGGCATTTTCCTGCTGCTCAGCGTCACGCTCAACCTCCTGGCCAGGAGCCAGACCGCCGACCAGAGCGCCGAGGCGCCGGGCGTGGTGACACCGCAAGTCCCCCCGCCCGACGGCACGACCCCGGCGGTCCCGGTCGAATCGGGAGCCGAATTCCTCGGCGGCGGCACGCCCCCCGATCAGCCCACGCGCGCCACTACGCAGCCCCAGTAACCGCCGGCCGGGAGCTTTACTCGCATGATCGTCAGCATGACCGGCTTCGGAGACGCCACCGCCGAACGCGACGGCACCCACTACGCCGTCGAAATCCGCTCCCTGAATAACCGCTTCTTCAAGCCGATCATAAAGCTTCCCGAAAACATTTCGGGCCTCGAGCCGGAGTTGGAAGTGATGCTCCGCGAAGCCCTTGGCCGCGGGTCCATCACCTACATCCTCAAAATGCGCTCCGACACTGCCGAGGCGGCCTACCACATCAACACCAATGCGCTGAAGAGTTACCTCGACCAGCTCCAGGCGGTGAAAGGGATCGACCGGCTCGTGCAGATCGACTTAGCGTCGCTCGTGCAGCTCCCCGGCGTCTGCCAGGAGCCGCGCGACGACACGGATGAGCTGGAGAAGCACGGCCCGTTCATTCGAGAGCTGTCGAAGAAAGCCATCGTGAAGCTGAATGCGATGCGCGAGCGCGAGGGCGCGTCGCTGTTCAATGAGCTGATGAAGCACGTGAAGGTGATTGCCACGAGCCTGGCCGCCATCTCCGAGCGGGCGCCCTCGGTGATCGAGGACTACCACAAGCGACTGACGCAGCGCGTGAATCAGCTGATGCAGAAGGCCGAGCTGAGGGTGAATGAGGCTGATCTGATCAAGGAAGTCGCCGTCTTCGCCGAGCGCGCCGACATCTCCGAAGAAATTCAGCGGCTGACGCACCACCTTCAGGCGTTCGAGGACGCCTGCCGCGACAGCGAGCATTCCGGCCGAAAGCTCGACTTCATCACGCAGGAAATGCTCCGCGAGGCCAACACCATCGCCAGCAAGGCCAACGACGCAATCATCACCCGGCACACGGTCGAGATTAAAGGCTCGATCGACCGGCTGAAGGAACAGGTTCAGAACGTGGAATGATGACGAAATCATTGGTCCCTTGTCACTGGTCACTTGTCAAAGACAAAGGCGGCCGGGTCTTTTCCGTGACACGTGACCAGTGACAAGTGACCAATGACCGTTTCATCAACACATCCCGGAATTTTGATCGTCCTCGTCGGCCCGTCCGGCGTGGGCAAGAGCACGATTTCGCGGCGCCTGGCCGAAAAGATGAATGTCTGGTACACCGTCAGCGCCACCACGCGGCCAAAGAAGCCCGGCGACGACAATGGCAAAATCTATGAGCACGTCGATCGCAAGGAGTTCTTCCGCCGGCTCGACAGCGATCAGTTCCTGGAATACGCCCACGTCTACGGCGACTACTACGCCACCCCGAAGCACCCCGCCCTGGATCACCTGGAAAAAGGGCAGGATGTGCTGCTGGAAATCGACGTGCAGGGGGCGTTGCAGGTGCGGCACCATTATCCCGATGCCCTGCTGATCTTCGTTCTGCCCCCGGATGAGCCTACACTGTTGCAGCGGCTGCGCGATCGGGCCCGCGACAGCGATGAGGACATCCACAAGCGCTTCACCGCCGCCAAGCGCGAGGTCCACATGGCCAAGGGCTCGCGGGCGTTCGACACGATGGTTGTCAACGACGATCTGGAGCAGTGCGTCGAAGACATCGCAAAAATCATCCGCCACAAGAAATCCGGCGGAATTTGAGAAGTAGTTGCTGGTTGTCAGTTGCTGGTCGCTAGTAAAAGCATCGGCAGCGTCTTCACTAGCAACTAGCAACCAGCAACTTTTGGAGCGAAAATGATCGAAGCATTGAAGTCTGACGAAATCGTGAACAAGGTCGGCGGTCGGTTCAAGCTGACGGCCCTGATCCAGAAGCGCATGCTCGAGCTGATGGACGGCGCCCGACCGCTGGTCGAGCGCGAGAACATGACGGACCTGGAAATCGTCATCCAGGAGATCCTCCAGGACAAGATCGCCATCGACTACGAAGGCAGCGGTCTGGTCGCGCCGAAGTAAGAGATCGGATGTCGGGGTTCGGATGTCGGGTGTCGGGTGTCGGGTGTCGGGTGAAGACGAAGACGTCTTCGCCTTTAACCCCAAACCCCAAACCCGAAACCGGAAACCCGACCCCCGATGCCAACACCCGATGCATCCCAGCGATTCCATCTCCGCTAATGCCCCCGCTCTTAAGGGCCGTGAGATCATCGTCGGCGTGTGCGGGGGGATCGCGGCGTACAAGGTCGCCGACGTCGTCTCAAAGCTCGTGCAGCTCGGCGGCGGCGTTTCGGTCGTGATGACGGCCGAGGCGCAGCGGTTCGTCACGCCGCTGACGTTTGAGGCCCTGTCCGGCCGCAAGGTCCGCACGAGCACCTTTGACCTGGCCGACCCCGGCGACGCGCAGCACATCGGGCTGAGCGAGCGCTCCGATCTGATGCTGATCGCGCCGGCCACGAGCAACATCATCGCCAAGGTCGCGCACGGGCTGTGCGATGACCTGGTCAGCCTCATGGTCTGCGCCGCCGCGTGCCCGGTCGTCTTTGCGCCGTCGATGAATCACCGCATGTGGGACCACCCCGTCGCGCAGGAGAACGTCGCGAAGCTGAAGCAGATCGGCTACCGCTTCATCGGCCCCGAATCCGGCTGGCTCGCCTGTCGCAATGTCGGCGCGGGGCGGTTGAGCGACCCGCAGAAGATCGTCGACGAGGTCGTGCAGATGCTGAGCAGTCCCAACGAATCGCCCTCGCCCCTCGGCGGGACGACCATTGAGCGCACGTGACCGGCCATCACTGAACATTGCGCTTCAAAGCTCCCCGCTTCGTCCCTTCGTGCTTACCTTTGCGGCCTTCGTGTCTTCGTGTCTTCGTGGTTGTTTTTGGAGCGCTGGGGGCATCGTCGTCGATCGCGACGCCCGGTAGAGTGGCGACCTTGCGTTGGCGCCGTGGGTGATCGGTTCGCCCTCGGGTTCGATGCCGATGAATCGTTGAAGGAGATGGATCATGTCCGGCCGCGTGTGCATGCTCGGTTCGTCATTCGCCGTCGCTCTGCTGTTGGTGTCGTCCGCATGCCTCACGCCCGCGCGCGGGAAGGCGACAACAGCGCCGGCGGCGCCCACGACGGCGCCGGAGCCGATGGTCGATAACCCGCACTACCTCGCGTGGTCAAAGTACAAGCCCGGCACGCAGGTCGATCTGGACATGAAGGTCCGCGCGGGCGGGCAGCAGTTCACGACGAACGTGACGCTGACGCTCGAGGAAGTGACGCCCGAGCGGGCGGTCGTGGAGTCGGTTTCGAAGATGCACGTCCCCGGCCTCCTGGCGCAGGAACAGAAGCAGGTGCACACGTTCAGCGCCAAGGTCCCCAAATCCGAAGCCGAGCAGGCCGACCTTCCCCCGGGCAGCACCGGGGAGGTGAAGGACCTCGGCACGGAAACCATTCAGGTCGCGGGCAAGCGCTATGACGCCAAAGTGATCGAGTTCACCGGCTCCGCGGGGGGCAATGTCACCCAAGGCAAGATGTGGCGCTCGGACGAGGTCCCCGGGGGCCTACTGAAGATGGAATCGAGTGGCCCGAACGTGAAAGTGGACATGGTGCTGAAGAAGGTGACGGAGAAGTAAGATTGTGATCAAGCCCGACGGCGGTTCGGGGCGTGCAACTACACGCGGCGGCGGCGGATCACGCTGTCCCGGCCGCTCGTGCTGCTCAACGGGATCGACGCCGTCCGCGACACCGTGCTGCACAAGATCGCCCACGCGCTGCCCCCCCCGCGCGAGGGGCACGGCTCGCGCTGGCGGGATCGGGCTGCACATGAGATCCAGGATTCATCCGCTGGCGCGACGGATGAGGGCTCATAGGACGCGCAGGCGAGCTAACACAGAAGGAGTTGCTACATGGCAGGATTGCGAAAAAAGAAAAAGCGTCCAGGACATCTCGAGCGGGAGAAGCCGCGGCACACGAAGTTCACGGTGGGCGGCCCGGGCACGAACACCAAGACCCGACCCGATGTGCCCTCGACCCGCGCGAACAAGGCGGCGACCGGAAAGCAAGTCAGGAGCAAGATCAGCAGCAAGCCAGCGCGGGGGAAAAAATAAGGCCGACCCTGCGCGGCCCGGCTCACCGGCTCACTGGCGCGCCCGGCGCTGGGTGCCGCGCCGGTCCGATGCGCTCATGGTTGACGAGTGGCTTGTGGGTTGTCAGAATTTGCCCGTCGCCATGGGACCGGGCAAATCGTCCGCGGCGGCAAGGGGCAACGCGGGTACCGGCCCGGCATCGCGTCCGGGCATCGTGGAAAGGATTCCGGCATGTCCAGTGAGAACACGCCCGGGGACGTCTCCCCGACCGTGCAACTGTTCCAGCGCGCTCACCAGAAGATCACGCAGCTCGGCCGCATCGACGAGCAGATCGGTCAGCTGCTCTCGCGCCGTCGCGGGCTGCAGGACGAGCTGCGGGCGATCCAGGCGGAGATCAACGAGGAATTCGACCGCCAGCTTGGCGCGGTCGAAGAGCCCCCGGCAAAGCTGGTTCGCCCGGTGCTGGAGCACGTCGTCGGCCGACGCAATGTTCAGTTCGCCGGCGAGCCGATCGAGAGCGCGGCAGCGCTGTCATAAACCCGGCCAGCCGCCGTTTGCGCAGGGCACCCTTTCCCGCTCAGAGCCGGGAACAGGGCATTTTCGTCCCCCGCGCCGATCGCCCTTAACGAGGCGCGTTCCCGGGCATACAATACCAATGGTCGCTCGCCCCCCTTCCTGCGAGCGCCGTTTCGTACGAGCTCGAGAGGACGCGCATCATGTTCAACGTCTTGGCCATCGGCATGCCGCAGGGTTTTGAGTGGATCTTCATCGCTGCGATCGGCCTGTTGATCTTCGGCAAGCGGTTGCCGGACGTCGGCCGCAGCCTCGGTCAGGGGATCGTGCAGTTCAAGAAGGGTCTCAAGGGCGTCGAGGACGATATCGAGACCGAATCGGACAAGAAGCTGCCCGAGAAGTCCGCCCGCCCCGCGATCGCCGGGCCGGCCAAGTACGATCCGTATACCGGAAAGCCGATCGACGTGAACGATCAGGTCGAGAGCTAACCTACCACCTTAGATTCGCGGAGGCGTGCCATGCGTCGGATTACCGCGTTCGTCGTTTTCCTGACTGTGTCCTCGGGCGCCCTGCCTGCCACCGCACAAGCCACCCGGCCCAGCGCCACGCCGCAGAAGTCCCCGCCCGCCAAGATCGAATCAGGCAGGCCGCAACCGGTGACGCAAGTTGACGCCAAGCGGGCGCTGGCGATGCGCATGCCCGAGACCAAGCTCACCGACGCGCGGCTGGAGGACGCGATCGCGTTCCTCCAGGACACATCGGGCGCCAACATCCACGTCAATTGGCGGGCGCTGGAAAGCGTCAACATCACGCGCGAGACGCCCGTCACGCTCCGCATGTCGCCCATGCCGCTGCGCAAGCTGCTGAAGTACGTGCTCACCGAAGCCGACGGCCAGAATCTCGCGACCTTTTACGCCGACGACGGCGTCATCCAGGTGACCACGCGCGAGCTGTCCGACCAGCGGCTGATCACCAAGGTGTACCCCGTCGAAGACCTGCTGCTGACGATCCCTGATTTCACCGATGCGCCGCAGTTTCAGCTCCAGGGGACGCAGACGAGCGGCGGAGGCGGGGGCGGCGGGAGCGGGCAAAGCCTTTTGGGCAGTGGAAACCTCGGGCAGGAGGAGAACACCCGCGCCGGCAAGAACCAGCGCGGGCAGGAGCTCGTCCAGCTCGTGATGGACACGGTCCAGCCCGAAGTCTGGCGCGAGAACGGCGGCACCTCGTCCATCCGCTTCTTCCGCGGGCGCTTGATCGTCACCGCCCCGCCGTCGGTGCACGAGCAGATCGGCGGCGCGATTGACTGAGCACGTTCCGCTGCTGTAGGCGCGACAATTGTGTCGCCCTCTGAGGCATGCGGACTAGGGCGACGCAAGTGTCGCTCCCACAGCACGCCTCCGCTACACTCCTCCTCGATGTACGAACTGGGCATCATCGGGGCCGGCAACATGGCTGAGGCCATTGCGCGCGCCGTTGTGGCGAGGGACCTGTTCCGGGTCGAGCAGATCATCGCCGCCGATGTCTCCCCGCAGCGCCGGGAGCTGTTCGAGCGCGAGCTGAAGGTGCGCGCTGTCGAGCAGAATGATGAGGTCGTGCGGGAGTCCCGCATCGTGCTGCTGAGCGTCAAGCCGCAGCAGATGGCGACCGTGCTGGCAGCGCTGGCGCCGGCGCTGAGCGTGCAGACGCTGATCGTCTCCATCGCCGCCGGCATCAGCACCAGCTTCATCGAACGACATCTGGGGGCTGGGAAAACCTGGCGCGTCGTGCGCGTCATGCCTAATACACCGATGCTGGTGGGTGAAGGGATGTCGGGAATCGCCCGCGGCGCCAATGCCTCCGATGATGATGTTGCGAAGGTGCGGCGGATTTTTGAATCAGCCGGCGACGTCATCGAAGTGGCCGAGGACAGGATGAACGCCGTCACCGCCCTCTCCGGGTCGGGGCCGGCATATTTTTTTCTGCTCGTTGAACAGATGATCGCCGCCGGGGTCGAGATGGGACTGTCGCCGCAGGACGCGCGACAGCTGGCGGCGAAGACGGCGCTGGGCGCCGCCCGGATGCTCGTCGCATCGCCGGAGGCGCCGGGGGAACTCCGCCGCAGGGTGACGAGCCCCGCCGGCACGACGCATGCGGCGATCGCGCACCTGCAGGCGCAGAATGTCCCGCAGGCGATCATCGAGGCCATCAAGGCCGCCGATCGACGCGGGCGAGAGCTCGGCAGCTAAGATGTGGAGCAACTCACTACGGAAGGAATGTCAGACATGCGCAACGTGATCAAGAACGTCCTCTTCGGCGGAGCCGGTGCGACGACGCGGTTCGGCGACCTGGGCCTGCTGCTCCTCCGCCTCGGCGTCGGGCTTGGGATCGCGATCGGTCACGGATGGGGGAAGGTGTACGCCGACGGGTCGCTGGGACCCTCTGAGGGGTTCATCGGAAACGTGTCGAAGATGGGCATGCCCGCGCCGACGGCGGCGGCGTGGCTTTCGGCCCTAACGGAATTCCTCGGCGGACTGCTGCTGGCGGCGGGACTGCTGACCCGGCCTGCCGCGATTGCACTGGTCGCGAACATGTGCGTGGCGGCGTTCATCGCGCACGCGGATGCACCGCTGTGGGGGCCCAAGGCGCCGAACAAAGAGTTCGCGCTGCTGTACCTCTTCGCTTTCGCGCTGTTCATCTTCACCGGCGCCGGCCGCTTCAGCCTGGACAAGATCTTCAGGAAGTCGTCCGCCGCGGCGCGGGCATAACCCGCACGCGCCGCCCCTCGACGCACAGCCGGCCCTGCTGGAAGAGGCGGATCGCCTCGGGGTACGCAATTTTCTCCTCTTCAAACACGCGCTGCGCCAGCGTCGCCGGCGTGTCGTCGTCGAGCACGGGACAGGTGCGCTGCACGATGATCGGACCGGTGTCGTAGCTGTTGTCGAGAAAATGAACGGTGCACCCGCTGACCTTGCACCCGTGGTTGATCACCGCCTCGTGCACCTTCGCGCCGTACAGTCCCTTGCCGCCAAAGCTGGGCAGCAGCGCGGGGTGGATGTTCATGGCGCGGTGGGCGTAGCGCTCCGGCAGATCGAGCAAACAGAGCCAGCCGGCGAGGCAGATCAAGTCCACACCGGCGGCGTCGACGCGGCGGAAAACCTCGCGCGAAAAATCCGCGACCTCGGCAAAGTCCCTGCGGTTCACGACCACATTCGGAATCCCCGCCTGCGTCGCACGCTCCGTGCCGAGGATGCCGGGCCGCGACGCGATGACGAGCGAGATCTTCGCCTCCAGCCGGCCCGCCGCGATCTCGTCGATCAGGTTCTGCAACGTCGTGCCGGACCCGCTGACGAGGACGGCGAGGTTGATGGGAGGCGGCGTCTGCGGCATCAGTGCTCTGGTCCCTTCTCCCTCCGGGAGAAGGTTAGTATGAGGCGCAGTTCGAGAACCGTGCGACTCCGACGCCCCCTCACTCCGGCCCTCTCCCGGAGGGAGAGGGAGTCAGAGCCAGCGCCTTCACGGCGGCGGCGTCGCGCGTGGTCAGGTCGGGGTAGTCGGGGTCGCTGCCCACGTCCGGGCGGCGCTTCCAGCTTCTCGCGCAGGCGGCGTACCTCTCGCGACGATCCAGGACCTTCACCCGCACCGCGGGGCCTTCGGCGCCCTTTTCCGCGAATGTGTGGTGGCCGGCGCCGACCAGGTCGGCCAGGTCAACCCCGTACTCCTGCAGCCGTCGACGCAGGTCGTCATCATCGACCTCGTACACGACCTCGGCGTCCAGCGACTTATTCAGTCCCGCGTTCTTCTTCAGCGCATCCAGCTGGCCGAGCGCATCGTCGCGCAACATCATCAAGAGCTTCCATTCCTCGGCCTGCGCCTCGTCGACCGCTGCGGCGGCTTCGGGGAAGGTGGCCAGGTGGATGCTGGGCATCGTCGATTCGTCTCCGGGGCGGTGCTGGATGTGCTCCCACGCCTCGTCGGCGGTGAATGGGATCATCGGCGCCAGCAGCTTGCTCAGCGCCAGCACCATCCGGTGCATGACCGTTTGGGCGCGTCGGCGCAGTGGCGCATCGGGCAGCTCGCAGTAGAGCCGGTCCTTCATGGCATTGCCGTAGATCGCGCTGATCTGCACGGCGCAGAAGTCGTGCAGCAGCCGAAACGCGCGGTGGAACTGGTAGTTGTCGTAAGCGGCCGTCGTGTCGCGGATCAGCGTGTCCAGCTCCGCGATCGCCCAGCCGTCGAGACTGCGCGGCGGCACGTCCTGCGCGTGCTGTTTCGGATCAAAATCGTAGAGGTTCGACAGCAGGTAGCGCAGCGTGTTGCGGATCTTGCGGTACTTGTCGCCGAACTCCTGAATCACTTTCGGGCTGGCGGGGATGTCGCTCTGGTAATCCACCGAGCAGCACCACAGCCGCAGCAGGTCGGCGCCGTGGCGCTCAATCTCCTGCGTGACGGTGACGTACTCTTTGTCGCTCTTGCTGACCTTCGTGCCGTCCGGCTTGACCGCAAACCCGTGCGTCAGGATCTGCCGGAAAGGCGCGCGCCCAGTGACGCCCAGGCTCGCCAGCAGCGAGAGCTGGAACCAAAGCCTGTGCTGATCGGAACCCTCCAGATACAGGTCCGATGGAAAGCTCAGCTCGGTGCAGTCGTGCAGCACCGCGTGCCACGACGTGCCGCTGTCGAGGCCAACGTCAAACGTGTCCTGCTCCTTGCGCAGCTCATCGGGCTTGAAACCGGGCGGATAGACGAAATCCGCGCCGAGCAGCTCGGCGGGCGACAGCGCCAGCCACGTGTCGCTCCCCCTCTCGCGAAAATGCTTCGCGACCGCGCGCACCGACTCCGGCGTGAGCAGCACGTCACCGGCGGGGTTGTAGAACACCGGGATCGGCAAACCCCAGAACCGCTGGCGCGAGATGGACCAGTCGGGCCGGCCCTCGAGCATGCCGCGGAGACGGTGAGCGCCCCACTCGGGGATGAAGCGCGTTTCGTGCACAGCCTGGAGGGCGCGCTGGCGCATGGACTTCGGCTGAGTCTCCGCGGGTTCACCGGAGGCGACGTACGGCTTGTCCACGGCGACGAACCACTGCTCGGCGGCGCGCTGAATGACGGGCGTCTTGCTCCGCCAGTCGTGGGGATAGCTGTGGGTGATTGTTTCGGTGTCGAACAGCGCGCCGCTCTCGGCGAGGCGCTTCACGATGATCGGGTTCGCTTCCCACACCGTCAGCCCGCGCAGCCAGGCGGGGACGGTCTCGTCATAGCGCCCGTTGCCGAGCACGGGACTGTACGGCGGAAGACCTGCGGCCTGACCGATCGTGTAGTCCTCCACGCCGTGCCCCGGCGCGGTGTGGACGAGCCCCGTGCCGTCCGTCGTGGTCACATACATCGCGGGGAGGATGCGCCCGCGGCGCTCGATGAAGGGGTGCGCGTACTCCAGCTCCGCTTCGAGCAGGTCCTTGCCCGACAGGGTCTTGATCACCTCGTGGCGCTCGACGCCGCGGCGGCCTTCAAAGACGCGCTTGACCAGGTCTTCCGCGACAACCCCCAGCTTCGGACCGCCGTTGCGGTTGTAGCGGACGATCGCGTACTGCACCTCGGGGTTCACCGCAATGGCGAGGTTCGCCGGCAGCGTCCACGGCGTGGTCGTCCAGACGAGGAAATTCACCGGCTCGCCATCGGTCCCCAGCTTCGCCCGCGCATCGCCCGCGTCGGCGGCGGCAAACTCGACGAAGATGCTCGGGTCGGAAACATCCTTGTACTCCAGCTCGTGCTCGGCCAGCGCGGTCTGGTTGGTCGTGCTCCAGGGAACCGGGCGCAGCTTCTTGAACACCAGCCCCGCCTCGACGAACTTCGCGAACACCTCGAGCTGCGACGCCTCGTACAGCGGCGACATCGTCGTGTAAGGACAGTCCCAGTACCCGAAGATGCCCAACCGCTTGAACTGCTCGCGCTGGATCTCGATGTACTTCTGCGCGTACGCATGGCAGGCCTTGCGGACGTCCGTGGGCGACATCTGTCGGAATTTAGGGCCCAGCTCCTGCTGAATCTTGTGCTCGATCGGCAGCCCGTGGCAGTCCCACCCGGGGACGTACGGTGAATGAAATCCCTGCATCGTGCGCACGCGCAGCACCACGTCCTTGAGCGTCTTGTTGATCAGGTGGCCGATGTGGATGTCGCCATTGGCGAACGGTGGGCCGTCGTGCAGGATCCACTTCTTCCCGTCCGCGCGAGCGGACATGATGCGCTCGTACAGCCGGCTCTCCTGCCACGTCCGCAGACGCGCCGGCTCATTCTGCACGAGCTTGGCCTCCATCGGGAAAGCCGTCTGCGGCAGGTTGAGCGTCTGCTTGTAGTTCTTCTTGTCGGGTTTTTCGTTTGCCATATCGTACGGACGCTCACCTGTCATCCTGAGGTATTCCGAAGGATCTCCGGCGCTCGTAGGGTGGAGATGCTTCGGAGTACCTCAGGATGACGATGTGGACACCCTGGGCTCAGGTGAAGGCGCGTCAATTTAAGAGGCGGCAACTGTAGCCGAATCAGGCGCGGGCTGCGAGACCGCGACCGCAAAGCCTCTGGCTTGACCGTCGTCATCAGACTCGCCGTGCAGCCGAATCTGCTTCCACCGTCCGCGCTGGAACCGCATGAGCAGGAACAGACCCAGGCAAGCGCCGAAGAATGTCGCCGCCGTCCACGGGCCGACCACGCCGTACTCCGGGGCCATCCGCGAGATGACCAGTCCCCCGACGACGACCAGCGTCCACACCAGCGCCGTCTGCACGACGGCCGGCACGAGTGTGTCGCCCGCGCCGCGCAGCGCGCCGACGTACACGACGAACATCGCGTCGAACACCTGGTACAGCGCGACGAATAGCATGATGCGCCCGCCGATGCGGTGAATCTCGGGGTCGTCGGAGAACAGCCCGATCAGCGGGTGGCGGAAGAGGTACAGAAGCGCTCCCGACGTGACCATGTAGACCGCGCAGACGAAGAACCCCAGGTGCGCCCGCTTGGCCGCGAGATCGGGGCGGCCCATGCCGATGTACTTGCCGACCAACGCCGTCACCGCCGCGCCCACGCCGATGGCGGGCATGAAGCACACGTGCATGTAGCTGAACGCGAAGCTGTTGGCGGCCAGGGCCGCCGTGCCGAACCCGGCGACGATCACATTGAGAAAAACGGTCCATGCGACGATATCGCAGATGAGCTGAAATCCCGCCGGCAGCCCGACGCGCAGCAAGCGCATGAACAGGTCGCGGCGCAGCGCCCAGTCGTACGTGTTGAACAGCCGGGCCATCGTCGGGTGCATGACATAGGCGCCCATCACGAGCAGCTCGACGCAGACGGCCGCGTTCGTCCCCCACGCCGCGCCGCGGATGCCCAGGGCGGGAAAGCCCCAGTTGCCGTAGATCAGCAGCCAGTTGAAGAAGACATTCGTGACAACGCCGCCCACGCTGCCGATAAAGACGATGCCGGGGCGATGGATGCCGCGGAGGAACTCGCTCATCGCCACGCATGCCAGCTTCAACCATCCCGCCAGCGCGACAACGCGCAGGTATTCCGATTCCAGGTGAGCCATGCGCGGGTCGTGGCCCATCAGCGTGAACAGTTGCGGCGCGTACGGGAACAGCACGAGCGTGATCGCGCCGAACATGAGCGCAAACCAGATCCCCTGCCACAGGTAGCGGCCGGCCGAGGTGTAATCCTGTCGCCCGTAGCTCTGGCTGGCGAGCGTGTTGATGATGAGCAGCACGCCGAAGCCGAAGCCGATGACGGAGAAGTAGGTGATGCCCGCCGTGCCCGCCGCCGCCGCTTCGAGATCGCCGACGCGCGCGAGCATCCAGCGGTCGGCGAACTGCATGACCGTGTACGACGCCATCTGCGCGATGGTCGGCCCGGCCAGCAGGAGCAGCTCAACGATGGGGAGACGATGCGGCTGCTGCCCCCGGTCAAGTTGTTCCGCCAGTTCTGCCATGGGAGGAGTTTTGTGCACAAAAAACCCCCGGAAGCCGCCGCTCCGGGGTGCTCGCGGAATGCTAGTCCGGGTGGAAGGCAAGTCAAACGGCAGGCGTGAGGAAGCTCACCGCGGAGACGCAAAGAGCAGAGGAAGAGTTCAGATCAAGCCGCCGCGCGTCACGTCTCCGCGGTGATCTTCCGACGTTTGGTTTATGCCGATTGAACCATTCCGCCCACTCTCGCGTTGACACTCTTTCCTCTCAAACCTTACCCTAACAATGTACGAACTATGGGAAGTGAACCGTGCAAGTCGTCTCCTGCCACAACGGAAAGCTTCAGTCGCTCGTCGCGGCCGAGCTGAAGGGGCGCGCCGACCGCACGTTCACAACCGGGCTGGATGCGCTCGACCACCTCGCCCCGTCAAATGGTTTCGCGCGCGGCACGATCCACGAGCTGCTCTTCGCCCCAGAGCACGGCGAGCCGCGGTTCTTCGCGACGGTGCTGGCGCGCTGCGCTGCAGGGAAGGCACGGGGAAGCGAGGCACGAAGGCACGAAGGCACGGAGGCACGAAGGGAAATACAGGATGCTACCGACAGCCTTTCCTCCCCTTCGTGCCTTCGTGCCTCTGTGCCTTCGTGCCTTCTGCCAATCATCTGGTCCGATCCGCGCGGCCAGCTTTACCCGCCCGCGCTGGCGGCCATGGGGGTCGACCTGCGGCAGCTCTACCTGCTTCGGACATCGACGCCGGCGGACGAGACGTGGGCCGTCGCGGAGTGTCTGCGCTGCAAAGGGGTAGGCGCCGTCGTCGCCGCGCCGGCGGTGCTCTCGCGCGTCGAGGCGCGACGCTTACAGCTCGCTGCCGAAATCGGCGGCGGAGTCGGACTGCTGCTTCGCCCGGCGGGCAAGCGGTCGATGCATTACGCCGCCACCACGCGCTGGCTCGTCGCCCCGGCGCCGGGCGAGCGCTCGGTTCAGCGGTGGAGGATTCAACTGCTTCACGGTCACGGAGGACGCGTTGGGGAAACCGTCTTCCTGGAGTGCTGCCGTGAAACACATTCTGTGCGTGCGACTGAACAACTTTCCCGTCAACCGGCTGCGACGACAATGGCAACGGGTCCAAAACGCGCCACGGCATGACCATGCCTCATCGCACCCTGTAGGGGCGAGACTTGTCTCGCCCTCGTTCGAAGGCAAAACGAATTCGGGCGACACAAGTGTCGCCCCTACGGGGAATGGCCCGCGCCGCGAGCGCGGCCGCCCCACCACCGCCCCACCGCGCCAGCGCCGCTGGAACCACCAGCTCTGGTACGAGGGCCCGCGTGATCAGACCCAGCTCCCGCCGACGCAGAATGCCGCCGACGTCCACGGCATGCCGGTGCTGGCCCGCGCGAAGATGCTGAACATCCCCCGCGGCGTCTGCATGACGCCCGGCGTTCGCGCGTCCGGCCCGTCCTACATGAAGCCCGTCCCCCCGCCGATTTCCAGTGGCTTGGGCGTCTCGCCCGAGATCTTAAAAAGGAAGCCCGGGCAGGACGCCCAAGCCACGGCATACCCGCCGCTGGTCCTGATTCGCACCGTTGCGAACCGCCAGATCATCGTCGCCGCATCGGACGAGGTGATCAGTTCCGGCATCCGCATCGGCATGACGCTGACAGAGGCGAAGTCACTGTTCCCGAACCTGACGCACGAAAATCACAACCCCGCACGCGACGCGAAGAGTCTGGAAGCGCTCGCCCGCTGGATGATGCGTTTCACGCCGGTGGTCTCACTCCCTCTCACCGGTACTCCGGGGAGAGGGCAGGGGCAATACGGGGGAGAGGGAGAAGCGCCGCCCGACGGTCACGCGATCTATCTGGACCTCACCGGCTGCGACCGCGTCTTTTGCGGGCTGCACAACATCGTCGCCATGGTAACGGACGCGCTGTCCCGGATGCGCCTCTCCGCCACCGTCGCCGTCGCGCCCACCCCCGGCGCGGCGTGGGCTGTCGCATCTTTCGGTAAATCGGGCTCGATTGTCCCCGAGGACCAGGTCCGCGCGACGCTCGCGCCCCTCCCGGTCGCCGCTTTGCGGCTTGGCGACCAGATCCTCCAGTCCCTTCATCACCTGGGTCTGGAGACCATCGACCACGTGCTAAAACTGCCGCGCAACGCGCTGCCCGCGCGCTTCGGGCCCACCTTGCTCCAGCGGATCGATCAGGCACTAGGGGCCGTCCCCGAGCCGCTCGTGCCGCTGCGCCACTTCACGCCGGTCGAAGCGACGATGGAATTCGACGGCGTCGTCGAGTCGCTCGAGGCGATCTGGATGGTCTTCAAGGAGCTGCTCCGGTCGATCGTGGCCGATCTGCTGAAGCGCGGCTGCGGCGCGCGGCAGCTCGCGGTCGAGTTCCGCCGGGCGTACACGCCCAAGGTGGTCAAGACGATTCTGCTCTCCCGGCCGTCGCGGAACATCGTGAACCTCTTCGATCTGTTGCGCTGCGCCATGGAGACGCTGGAGGTCGACATCGAGTTCATCGGCGTCACGATCCGCGTCCCCGCCTTCGAGCGCATCAGCGAAGAGCAAACGGCATACACCGAGGACGATTCGGCCGGGAAGGTGGAGCTCGATCACCTCGTCGCCCGCTTGTGCGCCAGACTTGGTGAGACTGCGATGGTGCAACCGAAGCTGATTGATTCGCACATCCCGGAGCGCGCCTTCACGTGGCAGGGGTTTTCAACCCATGCTGACTCTTCACAGAAAGAAACACGGGTTGAAAACCCGTGCTACGAAAAGATCCACCGCCCGCTGCAGTTATTGCCGGAGCCGGTCGAGATTGCCGTGACGGTTTCCCCTTCCGAAGACCGCGACGGCCGGCCGATCCAGTTCCGCGACGGGCGGAACATGCACCGGCTCACCCACGCGATTGGTCCCGAGCGCATCGCCGGCGAATGGTGGCGGGGCCACCGCCGCACGCGCGACTACTTCGACGTGGAGGACGAGGCGGGCAAGCGGTTCTGGGTTTTCAGAGTGAACGAAACGCACCGCTGGTTTCTGCACGGGACTTTTGCGTAGTCCGGAGGGGAATTTAGCCACCGATGGGGCACCGATTGAACACCGATTGAATCAATTCGGTTCTTTCATCGGTACCCCATCGGTGGCTAAGACACTTGATTTATGCCCGAAAGCCCCCAGGAAAAGATTCGTCCTGCGCCCGAGCCGCCGCAGGAGGTGTTCGCGCCGGCTGAGGTGCCGTATGCCGAGCTCGATGTCACGACCAACTTTTCGTTCCTGCACGGCGCATCCCACCCCGACGAACTCGTTCTGCAAGCCGCGCGATTGGGTCATCGCGCGATCGCGGTGACCGATATCAACACGCTGGCCGGTGTCGTGCGGATGTACGATGCGCACCGGCAGATCGCCAGGATCGGCTGGGCGCCCAAGCTCATCATCGGTGCGCGGCTCCAATTCACCGACGGCCCCGACGTAATCGTGTGGGCCCCCGATCGCCTCGCCTATGCGCGGCTCTGCCGGTTGCTCACGCTCGGCCGGCGCAGCGCGCCCAAGGGGGAATGCAGCCTGTCGATCTACGAGCTGATCAACAACCCCGGCGGTCTCCTCGCGGGCGTCGTGCCCGGCAAACCCTTCCTGCACACGACGCGCATCATGCCCGACCTGCGCGACGCGCTGGGCCCGGAGCGCTTGTCGATCGTCGTCTCCCGCGTCCACGGCGGCGATGACGAGTCGCGCATGCGCAACGCCATCAGCCTCGGCAGGCAGTTTGGCGTCCCCCTGCTGGCGACGAACGCGGTGCACTATCACGAATCGTCGCGCCGCCCCCTCCAGGATGTGCTCACCTGCGTCCGCCATGGGTGCACGGTGCATGATGCGGGGTTCAAGCTGTTCCCTAACGGCGAGCGGTACCTCAAATCGCCGGCGCAGATGCACCGGCTGTTCGCCGACCTGCCCCGCGCGATTTCCCGGGGGCTGGAGATCTCCCAGCGGTGCGCGTTCAGCCTCGAGGAGTTGAAATACGAATATCCCGACGAGGTCGTGCCTCCCGGCAAGACGCCGGCCAGTTACCTCGCGGAGCTTTCCTATTCCGGCGCCGCAAGGCGCTATCCCGGCGGCGTGCCGGAGAAAGTGCGGAACCTGATCGAGAAGGAGCTGGCGCTGATTTCGCAGTGCGGATGGGAAGCGTACTTCCTCACCGTGTACGACCTGGTGAAGTACGCCCGCAGCCGCGGCATCCTCTGCCAGGGCCGCGGCTCGGCGGCGAATTCGGCGGTGTGCTACTGCCTGGAAGTAACCAGCGTCGACCCGACGAAGATCGACGTTCTCTTCGAGCGCTTCATCTCCGCCGCAAGAGGCGAGCCGCCCGACATCGACATCGATTTCGAGCACGAGCGCCGCGAGGAGGTCCTCCAGTACGTCTACGACAAGTACGGCCGCGAGCGCGCCGGCATGACGGCGACGGTCATTACCTACCGCGGGCGCAGCGCCGTTCGCGACGTGGGCAAAGCGCTGGGCCTGGGGTTCGACGTCGTCGACCAGCTCGCCAAGCGGTTGGACTGGTGGAACCGCGGCACGCTCACCGACGAGCAGCTGCGCGAGAGCGGCGTCGACCCGACCGACCCGACGGTGCGCGGCATGATCCAGCTGACGGCCCAACTCCTCGGTTTTCCGCGGCATTTAAGCCAACACACGGGCGGCATGGTCATGACCCGCGGCCCGTTGTGTGAGATGGTCCCGATCGAGAACGCATCGATGGACGACCGCACGGTCATCGAGTGGGACAAAGACGACATCGATGCGGTGGGGATTCTGAAGGTGGATGTGCTGGCGCTGGGGATGCTGACGGTGCTGTCGAAGGCGCTGGCAGTGATAAATAAGAGGCACGAAGGCACGAAGGCACGAAGGCACGGAGGGAACGAAGGAGATTCACATGGCGATGATTCGGACACATCGGGATCTGATTGCTTGGCAGAAGGGAATGGCGCTGTCGAAGGCAATTTACCTCGCGACGCGACAGATGCCGGCATCGGAACAGTTTGGATTAACCAGTCAGATGAGACGGGCAGTGGTCTCCGTCCCATCCAACATCGCGGAGGGGTATGCACTGGAGAGCCGGCTTGCGTACCTGAAACACCTGCGAATTTCCCGCGGCTCGTTGGCGGAACTTTCGACGCAGTGGGAACTGGCCGTGGACTTGGAACTCATCAGGCCGAACGCGGAGATCGTTGCGCTCCTGGAAGAGACGGATCGCGTCCTGCAAGGGCTGATCCGCGGCGTCCGGAATTCGAAAATGCGCCGAGCGCCCTGACGGCATTCTCTTCCTTCCCTTCGTGCCTGCGTGCCGAGGGTTCCCGCGCAGCGGGAGGTCGTCCTTCGTGCCTCTCCCATGAAAGCACCACCCACCCTGCGCCCCTCGAGCTGCACACCCTCCCCGCCGAAGACCCCGCCACCTACGACATGATGTGCGATGCCGATACCGTCGGCGTCTTCCAGATCGAGTCGCGGGCGCAGATGTCGATGCTCCCGCGCCTGCGCCCGCGGACGTTCTACGACATCGTCATCGAGGTCGCGATCGTTCGGCCGGGGCCGATCCAGGGGAATATGGTGCACCCGTACCTTCGCCGACGCGCAGGCGAGGAGGAGGTGACATACCCCAGCCAGGAACTCTACGACACGCTCAAAAACACCCTCGGCGTGCCGCTGTTCCAGGAGCAGGCGATGCGCGTGGTGATGGTTGCCGCGGGGTTCAGCGCCGAGGAGGCCGACCAGCTCCGCCGGGCGATGGCGGCGTGGCGGAAGAATGGGGTCATCGACCAGTTTTACCCGAAGATCGTCAACGGCATGCTCGCGCGCGGCTACACGCGCGAGTTCGCTGAGCAGACGTTCCAGCAGATCCAGGGGTTCGGCGAATACGGCTTCCCCGAAAGCCACGCCGCATCGTTCGCGCTGCTGGTGTACGCCTCGGCGTGGATCAAGCGCCACCATCCCGCCGTCTTCGCCGCCGCGCTGCTGAACAGTCAGCCGATGGGATTTTACGCGCCGGCGCAGATCGTGCGGGATGCGCGGGATCATGGTGTCGAAGTTCGGCCCGTCGACGTAAACGAGAGCGAGTGGGATTGCACGCTTGAAGAAAGGCACGAAGGACGACCTCCCGCTGCGCGGGAACCCTCGGCACGGAGGCACGAAGGAAAGGGCAAGAGCACGTGGGGATTGGATGGGCCCGCACTCCGACTCGGCCTCAGACAAATCAGCGGGCTGCGGCAGGATCACGCCGAGCGACTCGTTCAAGCACGTTGTCGGCACGGACGGTTCGCCTCAATTGAGGAGTTTCATCAAGTTACCGAATTGCCTGTCGCGACCATCAAACGTCTCGCTGAGGCGGATGCGTTCGGCTCTGTAGGGGATTCACGGCGTCCCGCGGTGTGGAACACGTTACCGCTTCGGGATGCAGATGCTCCGCTCTTCGATTCCCTTCGTGCCTCCGTGCCGAGGGTTCCCGCGCAGCGGGAGGTCGTCCTTCGTGCCTTTCCTGAGCCCTCCCTTCCCGAAATGCCCCTCGGCCAGGAGGTCATGACCGACTACGCCACGCTCCGCCTCTCGCTGAAAACACATCCCCTGGCCATCGTCCGGCCGACACTGAACGAGCGAAAAATCCTCACCGCCGCACAGATCAACGATCCGGCCATGCCGCACGGGCGATGGGTGAAAGTCGCCGGACTGGTGCTGATTCGCCAGCGTCCGGGCACGGCGTCGGGCATCGTGTTCGAGACGATCGAGGACGAGACGGGCATCGTGAACCTGATCGTCCGCCCGGACATCTACGAGCGTTATCGCCCCGCCGCGCGGCACGCGGCATTATTGCAGTGCGATGGATACCTCGAGCGGCAGGGGCAGGTTGTGCACATCATGGCCAAGCGTTTGTTCGACCTCAGCGGGCTGCTGCACGGGTACCGGCTGGAATCTCGGGATTTTCATTGATTCTCGCCCCAGTCGCGTCCGGCGTATGTTATTGGTCGGGCCGCGGCGGCTGCTTACGTCGCGCCGATGGGGAGACGATGCAGTTTCATGAGCTTCGTCCCCCGCGCTATAATTTGACGCTACCCCATGACCGCCTTCGTTGAATCCTGTGTCGGCACCGTCAGCAGTTCCGCCGTCGCCGTTGCGCGGCGGTCGCGCGGGCGCCCGCACGCGCGCGCTCTCGTGAAGCTGCTGGCCGACAAGCGGAACATCCTGATCACGACGCACGAGCACCCCGACCCCGACGCCCTGGCCAGCACCCTGGCGCTGTGCTCGCTGCTCAGCGCCAAGCTCCCCAACGCCAAGATCACGACCAGCGCCAAGGGCCGCATCGGCGGCGGCATCAATGAGATCTTCGCCCAGCTGACCAACCTCAAGCTCTCGCCGTGGAACGAGGCTGACCTCAAGCACTTCGATGCGATCATCCTCGTCGACACGCAGCCGAACTTCGCGAACAGCCCGCTGCCGCCGGATGTCGCGCCGACGGCGGTCATCGACCATCATCGCGGTCGCGTGGGCCGCCGGCCAAAATGCCCGTTCTGCGACATCCGCTCCGACGTCGGCGCCACCGGATCGATTATCTTCAGCTATTTCATGGAGCTCGAGCAGCCGATCTCGCGCGATCTGGGGGCAACGCTGCTCTATGCGATCGAGTCCGACCTCGCCGGCGCCGCCGGACAGCCGGGCGAGCTGGATAACATCGCCCTCTCCAGCCTCACGCTCATCGCCGACACGCGCAAGCTCTACAAGATGCGCTACGTCAACCTGCCGCAAAGCTCGTACATCTCGATGGCCACGGGCCTGCAGAACGCGGTGGTCTACGACAATGCGCTGCTTTCGCACCTGGAGGAGATCGACTCGCCGGAAAAACCCGCCGTCATGGCCGACTTCCTCCTGCGCTTCGACAAAGCTGACTGGGCGCTGGTGACGGCGGTATTCAACGGCACGCTGGTCATGTCCCTTCGCACGAACAATGCGAAGCTGTCGGCCGCCGACCTGATCAAGCGCCTCCTCCGCAACATCGGAGAAGGCGGCGGCCACCGCACCAAAGCGGGGGGCGGCATCAAGCTGGCCAACGGCACCCCGACGCAAATCGAGCGCCTGCGCGGCGTCATCCGACGACGCTTCCTGCGCGCGCTCCGCATCGAGCAGTCGCGCGGGCAGCGTCTCGTACCCCCGATGAAGTGAACCTCCCCCCGCTTTCGCCGCTTGCGGCTTGGCGGATCAGGACCCGTGAAAGCTCACACCGGTTGATCCGCGAAGCCGCAGGCGCAAAGCGCTTCCGCGCACGGATCACCTGACAACCTCCACTGTTCACGCTACACTTCCGCAGCACATGACCACCCGCACGCGCCCCATCCTGGTCGTCGTACGCTAGTGCTCACCCACGAGCGCCACCCGCGTCTTCTTTCAATCGCAAACCGCAACTCTAGAATCCAAACACGCCATGACCGATCTTCCCAAGACTTACGACCCCGCCGCCGTCGAGCCCGAGGCCAATCGGGTGTGGACGGACGAGAAGCTGTTCCATGCCGAACCAACCGACCCGGGAAAGCCCTACGCGATCGTCATCCCCCCGCCCAACGTGACGGCAGCGTTGCACCTGGGGCACGCGCTGAATAACACGCTGCAGGACATCCTCACGCGCTGGCGGCGCATGGCCGGCGACAACGCCATCTGGCTGCCCGGAACCGACCACGCCGGGATCGCGACGCAGACGGTCGTCGAGAAGCGCGTGCTGGCCGAGGAGGGCAAGCGGCGCACGGATTTTGCCCGCGACGAGTTCGTCAAGAAGATTCAGACGTGGAAGGACGAGTACGAGGTTCGGATTACCGAGCAGCTCAAGGCGATGGGCTGCTCATGCGACTGGGACCGCCAGGCGTTCACGATGGACGAGCCGCGGGCCAAAGCGGTGCGTGAAGCGTTCTTCCAGCTCTTCAAAGAGGGCCTCATTTACCGCGGAAAGCGGCTGGTCAACTGGGACCCGGCGACGCAGACGGCGCTGGCGGACGATGAAGTGGAAATGGAGGAAGTGGATGGGCACTTCTACTACCTGAAGTACCCGCTTGAAAGTGAAAGTGGCACGGGCGACTCGCCCGTGGCTTCGGGTCAACGACATGGGCAAGTTGCCCATGCCACAATGGAGTACGTCACCGTCGCCACGACGCGTCCCGAGACGATGCTCGGCGACACCGCCGTCGCGATCAACCCGAAGGACCCGCGCGCGGCGCAGTTGCGCGGGAAGAAGATCCGCCTGCCCATCGTGAACCGCGTCATCCCGATCATCGAGGACGATTACGTCGTCCTGCCGGACCCCAAGTCGGACGATCCGAAGGCCCAATTCGCCACCGGCTTCTTGAAAGTCACCCCCGCGCACGATCCCAACGATTACGAGATCGGCCTGCGCCACAAGCTGCCGATGATCAACGTGCTCGCGCCCGACGGCACGATCTCCGATCAGCACGGCTGGCCGACGGAAGACTTCGACCAGGCCGGCGAGGACCTGCAGAACCTGCTCGGCCTCGACCGGTTCGAGGCCCGCCGCGCCGTCGTCGAATGGTTCAAGCGGAACAATCTGCTCGAAGAGGTGAAGCCCTACCGCCACAGCGTCGGCCACAGCTACCGCAGCCACGTGCCGATCGAGCCGTACCTCAGCGACCAGTGGTACTGCAAGGTGACCGACGCCCGCCTCGCCGGTGCCGCGTTACGCGCCATGTCGCGCGAGCAGTTTGAGTCTTCCCGTAGCACGGGTTTCCAACCCGTGTCTTCGGATCAGAACAACGGGCATGGGTTCCAAACCCATGCCACAGATTGGGAAGGCCAGCTGAAGTTCTTCCCCCCCCGCTACGCCAAAACGTTCCAGACCTGGCACGAGAACATCCGCGACTGGTGCATCAGCCGGCAGTTGTGGTGGGGGCATCGGATTCCGGTGTGGAGCAAAATGTTTCCCGCCTCGACGTGGCACGACGCGCTCAAGCACCTGCTCACGCGCAAATACAAGAACCGGCTCGCGACGACGATGGTGACGTCCTCCGACTCCTGCTTCGTCCTCCCGCGCGACACCATGACAGTCTACATGTGCGTCGCCCCGGGGAATGAGGACGTCGAGCAGGAGCTCGAGCGGCTCGGCTTCGAGCAAGACCCCGACGTCCTCGACACCTGGTTCTCCTCCGGCCTGTGGCCCATGTCCACGCTGAACTGGCCCGAGCAGACGCCGGAGCTGGAGAAGTGGAACCCGACCCACACGCTGTGCACCGCCCGCGAGATCATCACCCTGTGGGTCAGCCGGATGGTGATGTTCAACCTCTACTTCCTCAACCGGCTGCCGTTCTCGGAGGTCTTCGTCCACGCGATGATCCAGGACGGCGAAGGCCGGAAGATGAGCAAGTCGCTGGGCAACGGCGTCGATCCGCTGGACATCATCTCGTCGCATGGGGCCGACGCGATGCGCTTCACGCTTACGCTGATGACGACCAATACGCAGGACGTGCGCATGCCCGTCGAGCGCGACCCCAAGTCCGGCAAGAACACCAGCCCGAAGTTCGATATCGGGCGGAACTTCTGCAACAAGGTGTGGAACGCGGTGCGGTTCGCGATCATGAATTTGGAGGAGGCGCGAAGGCACGAAGGCACGGAGGCACGAAGGGAAGAAGTCGATGAGACACGGTGGTCACTGGCCGACCGGTGGATCGTCTCGCGGTTCAACCGGACCATCGCCGCGTGCGACGAGGCGCTGACGAATTACCGGTTCGACCAGTACGCCAAAGGTTGCTACGACTTCTTCTGGGGCGATCTGTGTGACTGGTATTTGGAAGCCATCAAGCCCGCCATGCGCGACCCCGCCCGGCAGGGGCAGACGGCAAACGTCCTCGCGGCGGTGCTCGATGGGTCGCTGCGGCTGCTGCACCCGATGATCCCGTTTATCACCGAGGTCCTGTACTGGCGGCTCAACGAGGTGCGTCCCGAGCGCGGCCTGCCCGGGCGGATCATGTGCTGCACCAGCCCGCGGCTGATCCGCGCCGCCTGGCCGCGCGCCGGCGAGGTCACGGAGACGGCCGAGGCGCTGTTCCCCAAGCTCCAGGAAATCATCGGCGCCATCCGCAACCTGCGCAACGATTACAAGGCTGACCCGAAGAAGCGCGTGACCGTCTCGATCTCCGCTTCGGGCGAGACGGCCGGGACGATTGAGTCCAATCGCGAGCTTATCGAGCTGCTGGCGACCTGCACGCTCGGCCGGGTGACGTCGGACCTGTCGGCGCCGGCCAACGCCGCCCGCGCGACGGCGGGCGGGTGCGAGATCTTCGTGGAAGGTCTGGTGGACGAAAGCGCCGATCGCGAGCGCAGCGCCAGGCGTCGCGATGAGCTGGTCAAAAGCATCGCTTCGATGAAGGGCCGGCTGGCGAATCCGTCGTACGTGTCCAAGGCGCCGCCGCATCTCGTGAAACAGACGCAGGACCAGCTCGCGGAACTCGAGGCGGAGCTGGCGAAGCTGGGATGAGTGAACCACCAAGACACGAAGACCACCAGGCGATTGTCTTCAGTTCCACATCCCGGGGCGCAATGCACGCGTTCGGTTTCGAACTGAGAGGGGCCGCTTGGTGGTCTTCGTGTCTTGGTGGTTTAATCTGATTTCAACGGAACAAGGAACATGGCCCAATTGCATCTGCTCTCCCCCGCCGGCTTTCGGGCGGCCGGGGTTTACGCGGGGATTAAGACGAAGAATCAGCCGGACGTGGCGCTGCTGCTGTGCGATCGTGCCGCCACCGCCGCGGCCGTGTTCACGACGAACAAGGTCTTCGCCGCGCCGGTGAAGATCGGCCGCGAGCACGTGAAATCAGGCAAGCTGTGCGGCGTGGTCGTCAACGCCGGCAACGCCAACGCCTGCACGGGCAAACAAGGCGAGCGCGATGCGCTGCGCATGTGTGAGCTGGCCGCGACCGTCGCCAGGTGCAGGCGGAACCTGATTCTCCCCTCGTCAACGGGCATCATCGGCCACCTCCTGCCGATGAAGAAGCTCGAGCGCGGCATCGTGGAAGCCGGCCAATATCTGGGCGATTCTCTCGAACACGCCCAACTCTTCTCCGCCGCGATCCTGACCACCGACTTGAAACGCAAGGCCGCCGCGACCTCATTCAAAATCGGGAAGCAGCGGGTGACGCTGTCGGGTGTGTGCAAGGGCAGCGGGATGATCGGCCCGCGCATGTCGCTGGCCGGCCCGCACGCGACGATGCTGGCCTACCTTACCACCGACGCCTCCGTCGCCCCGCCACTGCTGCGCAAGCTCCTGGCAGCCTCGGCCGAAGGCAGCTTCAACGCCGTGACGGTAGACGATCACACGAGCACGAATGACACCGCCTGCATTCTTGCCAGCGCCGCCAGCGGCGCGAAAGTGGCGTCCGCAAAGGAGGTGAAAATGTTCGCCGCCGCGCTCGACGAGGTCTGTCGCTCGCTGGCCTACCAGATCGCCGCCGACGGGGAAGGGGCGACCAAGGTCATCGTGGTGACCGTCCGCCGCGCGGGGAATGTTGCCGCTGCGCGAGCGATGGCGCGGGCGATCGCCAATTCGCCGCTCGTGAAATGCGCGATGCACGGCAACGACCCCAACTGGGGCCGGATCGTCTCCGCCGCGGGACTGGCGGGCGCGGCGTTTGACCCTGCAAAGTGCGTGCTGACGCTGCAGAACACGGTCGTCTTCCGCGCCGGCCGGCCGGTGGAATTCGACGCCAGCGCTGTGAGCGAGACGCTCGAGGCACCGGAGGTGACGGTCGATCTTGACTGCCGCGCCGGCACGGGTGAGGCGACGATGTGGACGTGCGACCTCTCGAGTGAGTACGTGAGGATCAACGCCGACTATCACACGTAAAGTGGGCATGGGCATCTTGCCCCAGTGGCATGGGCATCTTGCCCATGGCGTGTAATCACACGCTCGCGGCGCAGCCGCGAACAGCAATCGCGAAGCGATCTTCTCACCCATAATCACAAAGGCCGCTCCGCGGTTGCTGAATCGGGCTGCGCCCGACGTGCGCGAGTACACGCACCATGGGCAGGATGCCCATGCCACTGGGGCAGGATGCCCGTGCCATTACTGGCTCCCCGCATCGGGCACGAGCACGGGGGGCTTGCTGGGGCGATCCACCCGCTCCATCCGCACGCCGTAGACGCGCGTGAGCAGTTCCGGGTCGAGCACGACCTCCGGCGAGCCGTCCGCGGCGACGGTTCCTTCGTGCAGCAGCATCAACCGATCCGCAAACGCCGCCGCGAGGTTCAGGTCGTGCGACGCGACGAGCAACCCCAGTGATCGCTCGCGGGCCAGCCGGCGCATCAGCTGACCCAGCTCCACCTGGTGGCGGAGGTCGAGGTAGGTGTTCGGTTCATCGAGCAGCAGCGCGCGCGGCTCCTGAATCAGTGCGCGGGCGACATAGACGAGCTGGCGCTGGCCGCCGGAGATTTCGTCCATCCGTCGGGTGGTCCATTCGCCCAGGTGCAGCTCGTCGATGACGCGGCGGACCACCTCGATGTCCTGCGGCGACTCGATGCCGAAGGCGCCCCAGTACGGCGCCCGACCCATCCGCAGCACATCCGCCACGCGCTGCTGGGCGTCGAATGCCGGCGCCTGCGGGAGATAGGCGACGAAGCGGGCGAGATCGCGCCGCCGCCACGCTGGCATCGGCCGGCCGTCCCACGTCACCTCACCACTTGCCGGCAGGTGGCCGAGGAGCGCCCTGATCAGCGTGCTCTTGCCGCTGCCGTTCGGTCCGATGAGCGCGACGACTTCGCCCGCGGCAAGGGCGAGGCGAACATCGCGCAGCACGGGCCGTTCAGCATAGGCGAAGCAGACGCCGGTCGCGTTGAGCAGTGGCTTGATGATCTCGGCCATTGGTTCTCTCAGATCAGGTGCGCGCCGGGGAAATGATGGAAGCAACGGAGCCACAAAGACACGGAGGCGTACCCGTCGCTCCGCGCCGCGACGCTACCGCATGTCAGAAAAGGAGAGCTGGAATGAGAGGTTTCGCAATGGCGCGCACGATTGGCGAGAGCGCCTCTGTGGCTCCGTGTCTCTGTGGCTCCCCCGCCTTTTCTTTTGCGAGCACGCGCGCTCATCGCGCCCCCTCCGTCGTCGCGAGGCTCCGCGCATTGCGCCACAGGAGCAGGAGGAAGAACGGCCCGCCGAGCAGTCCCGTGAGTACACCGACGGGCAGCGCCGTGCCGGCGGCGCTTTCGCGGGCGAGCCAGCGCGAGGCGGCGTCGGCCAGGCACAGCAGGATAGCCCCCAGCGCCGTCGCCAGCGGCAGCAGTTTGCGCTGGTCGTTGCCGACGATCAGCCGGCCCAGATGCGGGCACACCAGCCCGATGAATCCGATCGGCCCGCTGATCGCAACCGCCGCGGCGGTCACCAACGTCGCGGTGATCAGCGCGATCCAGCGCAGCGGATGGATGCGCACGCCCAGCGCCGCCGCCTCGCCCTCGCCCAATGTTGCGACGTTCAGCTGCCCGGCGATGTAGAGCAGGACGAGCCAGCCGCCGGCGATGATCACGGCGGCGCTGTAGATCTGGGACGGGCGGAGGTTGGTCTGCAATCCCCCGACGAGGAACATCAGCGGCCCGCCCGGCGTCGCGGGGTCTTTCACGATCGCGTTGATCAGCAGGAAGACCGAGCCGTTGACGGCGTTGACAATGACGCCGACGAGCAGCAGCGTGATCGGCTCGAGCCGCCCCCCACGGCTGGCGATGGCGAACACGACGCCGACCGCCCCCAGCGCCCCGGCGAACGCGAACACCTGCTCCCCCAATGCCAGCGCCCCCAGCATGGCGGGGAATTGCCAGAGGTACGCCGCGAGCATCGCGCCGGAACTGGCCCCGAGGAGGTATGGGTCTGCCAGCGGATTGCGCAGGATCGCCTGGTATGCGACGCCCGCCGACGCCAGCGCCGCGCCGACGAGCGACGCGAGCAGGACATACTCGCGGCGGATGCGGAGCACCCCCGCGGCGGGCCAGCCGATCTCGCCCGTCGAGCCGACGACGAGGCAGGCGAGGGCAACGATCGCCCACCCCGCAGCGCACCCGGCGACGGTCAGCAGCAGGCGCCCGCCGCTCCAACGATTCATCGCGGCTCGGCCTTCTCGGCGTATGTCAGCGCGCCGTTGTCGTCGAACGCCACGCCCGGGTGCAGCAGCCTCGCGAAGCGCCTGGCGATTTGCCCCACGAGCGGCCCGGGCAGCAGCATGTACGACTCGGTCTCGTAGTACACGCGCCCGTTCCTGACGGCGGACAGTTCCGGATGCGACGACCAGAACGATTTCGCCCGCTCGATCACCTGCGGCGCTTCCCCCGGCAGGAGATGAATGATGACTTCAGGGTTCAGCGCGACGAGGCGCTCGAGATCGATATTCGGGTAGGAGTTGTCGCCGCCCTCCAGGACGTTCTTCCCGCCGGCAATCGTGAGCAGATCGTTCATGAAGTTTCCGCCCCCGACGGTGGCAAGCGGGGACTCGGTCCGGGAGATCAGTGTGCGCACCGGCGGCTTGCCGGCGACGGCGGCGCGAACGGCGTTAAGCTCGCGGCGGAGCTTCTGCGAAGCGGCCGCGGCCTTCTCGCGCTCCCCGATGCCGGCGCCGAGCGTCTCCCATGCCGTAAAGACGTCATCGAGGTAAACGATGCGGAGATTGACCAGCTCGATGCCCAGCTCCGCCGCCCGCTCCGTCACGCCCGGCGGCATCTTGTCCGGCCGCCACTGCACGATCAGCACGTCGGGCCGAACCTCGGTCAGCTTCTCCCAATCCACGGTGCGGTAATCGCCGACGCGCGGCAAATCGGCAATTTCCAGGCGCCGGGCATCCCAGTTGCTCACTGCGACGAGGCGATCGCGCGCGCCCATCGCGATGATCATTTCTGTCGCCGCTGGTACGAGTGAGGCAACGGTCTTTGCGTTGCCCGGCTGCGTTGAAGATCGCATCGCGGGCGCGGTGGTGGCGGAGCGTTCGCAGCCGAGGAGGGATGTAATCAGCAGGGCCAGCGGGAAAAAAAATGGCAAGGTTTCGCCGCGGCGTTGACCCATCGTGCGCGGATGCTAGATTTGACCCGTACGAGTGTCAAACAGCCAGGGACGGGCAAGAAATATGAGCACGGAAACCGACACATTCATCACGCGCATCGGACGTTGGTTCAAAAAAGACGCCGCCTCCGGAGACAACGGCAACCTGCCGCTGGAGGGCGAAGTGCACGGCCACGCGGGGACGCAGATGGAGCCGCGCAGCACGTTCCTCCGCCCCTGGGCCAAGCGCGACGCGGCCATTCAGAACCTTCAGCAGGGGTTCGACACGCTGACCGACCTGATGGGGTCGATCCGCGATAACCTCGACAAGCAGAACGCCCGCCAGGACCAGCTCATTCAGACGCTCCAGCAGCTTCCGCAGACCCTGCAGACGCTCCCCGAGAGCACGCGCGTGCAGAGCGAGACGCTCAAGGCCATCCACACCCAGATCGAGTGGCAGAACGGCCAGCAGCAGAAGCTGGGGGACATCCTCGAGCGCATCAGCATGGCCGACGCGCAGCACCGCTCGACGCTCGAGGCGCTGGGCGAGCGCGTGGAAACGCTGAACGACCAGGACGCGCGCATGGCCGACAACCTCAATACCGTCGGCAGCGCGATGCAGAGCGTGAGCAAGACGTCCGAGCAGAGCGCGCAGGTGCTCTCGCAAATGCGCGACAACCTCAACTCGCGCGACGGCGAGCTGGAGCGCATCCTCCAGCGTCAGGGCAACCGGTTCACCACGATGCTGGCGGTCGCGATTTTCCTGTCGATCGCGGCGCTCGTAGCGGTGGGCGTAATCGGCTACCTGCTCTATGAGGGGATGCAGCAGGGGCGGGTGCAGCTTTAATTCTGGTGCCGCGCTCGCGTACGCCTCTGGTCTGCTCTCCCGGTACGCCGGGAGAGGGGGCACAGTGCGAACTATCCGAACCGCTCCTCATACCGTTTGATCGCATCGGGAATCGCGTCGATCACGTCGCGCGCCAGCACCGCGCGCAATCCCAATCGCTCCCCCGCAACCTCACCTGCAAGTCCGTGCAGGCAGACCGCGGCGCAGGCGGCGTCGAAGCGCTCCATTTGCTGCGCCAGCAGCGTGCCCAGAACACCGCAGAGCACGTCGCCCGTGCCGGCCTTCGAGAGCGCGCTGTTGCCCGTCGTGTTCACGAACACGCGCTGAGCATCCGTCACAACGGTTCGGCTCCCCTTCAGCACGATCACCTGCCCGAATGTCCGGGCCGCCTCGCATGCCAGGTCGATGCGGCCGGCGTCATCGCTGGGGACATCGTGCCTTCCGAACAGCTTGGCAAGCCGGGCCATCTCTCCCGGGTGGGGGGTGAGCACGGCGCTCGCCTTGAAGTACTTTGGCCAGGTCTTCTGCTTCGCCAGCAGGTTCAAGCCATCGGCGTCGACGACCATCGGCTTTGCCAGCCGGATCAGGCGCGTTAGCCGCCCCATCGCCTCGGGCGTCTGGCCGAGGCCGGGACCGATCACGATCGCGTCGGCCTTCTCCCCCGCTTGCAGCAGGTGGTCCTTCGCCGCTGCTTTGCCCAGGCCCAGGCCAATGCATTCGGGCGTGATGGACAGCGCCGCCGACAGGATCGAGCGCGGGACGGCGAGCTGCACGAGCCCCGCGCCGCTCCGAAGCGCCGCGGCGCCCGCGAAGGCGGGCGCTCCAATCATGCCGTCGTTTCCGCCCACGATCAGAACCCGACCAAACAGGCCCTTGTGCCCCTCAATCGGGCGAGGCGGGAGCGCCAGGAGCTCACTGATTCGCTTGGGATGAGACATGCCGCGCCACCATACGCGTCGGGCACCCGCATTGTCATCCCACCTGGACCACGCGACACAGGAGACCCTTGGGAGTCCCCCACGTCGACAAGTTCGGCAGGAGGAGCGCCTCTGGTCCTGGATCGTCAGAGCAGATGTCTGTCGCTACTCGACCGATGCCACCGCCTCGTCCCGTTCGGCCATCTCCGGCGCGGCCAGGGCGATGTCGGCGATGATCGGGCGGTGATCGGAGCCGAAGGTGTCGAGGACGCGGGAATGCGTGCAGGTCAGTTGCGGGCCGATGAACACGTGGTCGATGCGAAAGCCCGGCAGCCGGTGCGTGATGCCCAGCTTTCGGTAGCGCCACGTCGAGCCCCGGCCGCTGCCGGCAAGGTCGTGCGTGTTACGCAGTCCCAAGGCGCGCAGGGCGGCGGCGTTGGCGGTGGTTTCGGTGAAGTTGAAGTCGCCGGCGAGAATCACGGGCATGCTTTCCTGCGCAACCAGCTCCAGCAGATCGGCCACCTCGGCACGGTTCCGGCCGATCTGCTCGACCGATTGAGGCGACGTGAGGTGCAGCGCGTAGATCACCACTTCCTTATCCCCCATGCGCACCGCGAACCGCGCCTGCCGCTTCGACTGGTCCAGCCGCAAAGACGTGTCGATGGGCGCAAGCAGCGGGCGGCGCGAGTAAATCGCCCAACCATCACCGCTGTTCTGGCGCGGCTTGCGGAGCTGGTAGGGATATTCGTCCGCCAGCTCGTCGCGAATGGCGTCGTCCATCGTGACGGAATATTCCTGCAGGGCCAGCACGTCAGGCTTGGCGCGGCGGACGCTGGCGAGGACCGCGGCTGCGTTGCGGTTGTGCACGTGGACGTTCATGCTCATCAGCCGCATCGTCGCCCCCGCCGGCGCGGGCGCTTCGCGCGTGATCAACAGCGACGCCGTCGGCGCGAGCCCCATCACCACGCCCATGGCCGACACCAGCGCCAGCCGCCAGCGCTTGCCTGCCACCGCGACAGCGAGGCACAACAAACAGGCGGCGCCAATGTGGAACTGGAGGGTCTCGATGATGAACGAGCCGACGGCGAGCGTCAGGTACGGTTGGCTTCGCGTCGCGAGCCACTGCGGGAGCAGGTCAGCCAGGCACAGCGCCGCGACGGCGCCCACGGCAAAGATCCACAGCGCAACCTGCGCGTAACGCGCCAGCCGGCCCGGCTTCGGCGTATGCTGCACTGCAAGATCGGATGGTGTGGTCGCCGCCGTCATCGTTCCCCCCTGTCGAGTCAGCTCGGGTCGTTCAACGTGCTATCGACATGACGCCGTGCGGACTTTGAATGTTACGCCATTCTTGCTTTTTGCGCGGTGATTACGGTGCCGTCACTTCGACGCCTGTCCATCAGTCCTCGGGTTTCTCGCCCGCGTCGGCCATCCGCACGATCTTCGGGTCGAATCGGGCGATCACGTCGACAAGATCCGACTGCGCGGCCATGACCGCGTGGATATCCTTGTACGCCCCGGGCACCTCGTCGATTCCCGCCGACAGCAGTTGCACGCCCGCTGCGTCGAGGATCGGCTTGACATGGTTCCAGCGGAACTGTTCGCGCGCGGCCGTGCGGCTCATGCGCCGGCCGGCGCCGTGCGACGCGGAGTCGAGCGACACCGGCTCGCCCCTGCCGCGGACGACGAAGCCGGGGCTGGCCATCGAGCCGGGAATCACGCCCAGCACGCCCTTCCCCGCCGGCGTCGCGCCTTTGCGGTGAACGATCACTTCCTTGCCCCCGTGGGTTTCCTTCCACGCGAAATTGTGATGGTTCTCCACCCCCGCGATGGGCTTCGCGCCGAGGCTCCGCGCGATCTTCTGGTGGATCAGCGCGTGATTGGCCGACGCGTATTGCCCCATCAGGCTCATCGCCGCCCAGTATTCCTGGCCGGGCTCGGAATCCAGGTCCAGCCACGAGAGGTAGCTCAGCTCCGGCGGGAGCTCCGGATGCAGCGAGCGCGCGACCTTCGAATAGTGCTGCGCCACCATCGCCCCCGCCCCGCGCGAGCCGGAGTGGGAGAGCAGCGCGAGGTACTGCCCCGCCTGGAGACCCAGGTCCGGTTGATCAATCGTGAGAATGCCGAACTCGACGAAGTGGTTGCCCGACCCGCTCGTCCCGAGCTGGCCGCGCGCGTTGTCCAGCGCGTGTTTGGTGATCGGCGAGCACCCCCAGTCGCACTCCAACACCTCGTGCTCCAGCGGCCGCTTGTGTGCTGCGCCGGTGCCGAAGACGGTCTCGCGGCGCAGCGCGTTGACCAGCGCGTCGTTCAGCTTCTTCATCTCAGCGGCGGGGATGTCGAAGACGCTCAGCTTCATCCGGCAGGCGATGTCCACGCCGACGGCATACGGGATCACCGCATTCTCCGTCGCCAGCACCCCCCCCAATGGGCAGCCCGTACCCCTGGTGCGCATCAGGCATCAGCGCCCCGGACACCGCCACGGGCAGGCGAGTCGCGTTGTGCATCTGATCGAGCGCCCCCTTCTCGATCCCCTCGCCCCACACCTTGTACGGCGCCGGCGATTCGCGCTCGACCCAGAACGGCCGGACCGATTCCTCGATCAGCGCTGATGCAAGATCCCCCAGCACCGGATCCGCCACGTACACCTGCGGGTCCAGCCGCACGGCCTCAATCGCCTTGAGCGCTTCCTCCTGCGGCATCCGCTTCTTCAGCCGCTTGGCCACCTTCAGCGCCAGCCCGACGATCGGGCCTTGTAACCGAGTGCGGTAATGTCGCGCCCGTTCATGATGGGTTGATCAAAGCCGTGCGGCGGGAGGGAATCAAGTCGACCAGGAGACCCGGCGAAGGCGAAGCCGATCATCAGCCCGAGACGCAGGAGCCGTTCGCCGCTGCCGACGAAGGCGATGTCCTGCCACGCCCAGATGATGAGGTACAACGTCGCCACGCCGAAAGCCAATGGCGAGGATGAGTCAGTGGGTGCCATGCATGGGGAGCGCGGGAGCCGTCGTTCACCATTCCCCGTTCTTGTTTATTCTCCGAAGATGTCTTTGCGCAGCGACTCGTAAAGCGGTGTGTCAGGGCGGATGAGGGGTGCACAGATCCCCGTCATGAAAGCTCGCTTATCGCTACCGAACCTTTGGTGCGGAATGAGCCGCTTAACGGCGTTGTAAATGTCCCCCGCCACTCGTTTCAAATCATCACGCAATCCACCATTTGCGACGCTGTTCTCGACCGCTCGTGCTTTTTCTTCCACGAGCCGCTGCCCCAATTCAGGCTGCCCAAAAGCCTCACACATGCTCCGGAGCACGGAATCGTCCAAAAGGTACGATTCGATCGTCCGGAGACTCAGCACGCGTACGTTGCGCTCGTGTGCCGCCCGAATCTCTTCGTCGGTCCTATCATCGCGATCAATCACGCGCGTGATCTGCACGTGAGGGGCGAGTGCCTTGAGTAGCTGCTGCACTCCCCGTGGATCGTTTTGGATGTCGTCCACACTTCCCGCGCCAATGAACAACACCTGTGGGTACTGAGCTTCAAAGATTTGGTTGTAGCATTCGGCATCAAAGTCCCTTCCGCCTTCTAAGCGTCCGCCTTCGCAAAGCACCACGCGCTCGGGCGCAACGTATCCAGCAAGATCATCAAGAGCAATCTGCATTGCCCGCTTCCAAAACGGGCGATTTGGCTCAGTCGGGCGGAGTGTCTGCGGCAAATCGAAGTTTACTCCATCGAAGTCCAGGAAGACGACCGCTCCCAAGTGCGCCTGGGCAAGCTCACGTGCCTTTCTCATCATGCCAATGGAATGCGTTGAGAGCCAAAGCTGTGAATTCTCTGGCACCGCGCGAAATAGTTCGTCAAACAACGAGCTCTGAAGGCCCGGCGACATGTGTGCCTCGGGCTCATCAATGAAGAACACCGTATCATTGAACTCGCGACGCTTTATCAACAGGTCTAGCAACAGGTCGAATGCGGCCTTTTCGCCCCCAGAGAGGTTCTTGTAAAGAAACGCCTTGCTGTCCCCTTTGTCGAAGCGAAACGTTCCGGCAGACAGTGGATTGCCAAGGCTATTCAGAACCAGGCCCGGAAATAACCGGGCCATAGCGTCGTGCGTTTCTCCAATTAATCCCTCCCGGAATTCTCCAATAGTGAGCCCGGGCTGCGCGAGCTCGAAGATATCCTCGAATCCCTGGGACACTAGTCGCTGATAGTTGCGACTGACAGCCTGATCATTATCAATGAGCCGGTTTATTCGATGTTCCTGCACGGCGGGCCCGACCTGCGAAAGACTACTGAGCTGAAACTCCGGATCATTTCGATATGCCGAGCTTGCGACGATCTGCATCGCCTGCGGGTTGCGGGTCGTGGAAAACCAAACTCACAGCGTTTCCCTGGTTGGCCGCTGTGCCAGGGATTTGCTTACGGTGATAGGTATCATCCCAGGGATTACCGGTGCCTGACCAATTCCTCCGATGCCACCAGTGGACGGAATCGATCAACGAGGATTTGCCGCACCCGTTGGGTCCCACGAGCAACACGACTCGAGCCGCAATGGGGATGTCAGTTATGTTGGTGTCGCTAAAGCGCTTAAAGTTCCTCAGCCGGATCTCGCGGATCTTCATGAGATAACCTACATCTTCTGCACATGCTCCTCGTCGAGGATTTCCTGCACGGTCAGCAGCTTGATGATCCTACCCGTTCGCTTGTGGAACGCCGCGCATTCGCGGTGGGCGTCGCTGGAATAGCCGAAGGCGACAAAGAACCCGCGCTGCCGGCCGCCCTGCCCTTCGCGCTCCATGACCGCCTCGAAGGCGTCGATGTCCGGGCGGCCGACCTTGTCTGTCTGCTTCACCTGGATCGGGAACCAGTCGTCGGCGAACATGCTGCCCGTGTCGGTGGGCCCGATCTTCCCCTTCCCGGTGCCGACGGGGAAGATTCTGCCGTCCAGCCCCATGTCCCCACCTGCACCTTGTTGGGAATCCCGCCCAGCGCGATCACCGCCCACTTCTCGAACTCGAGGTGCGGCAGCGCCTTGAGCTTCTCAATTGTCCACGGGAGATCGCGCACCCATTACACGGGATCAAGGTGGGCAAAGAGTCCGGCCTCGGCAGTCGCCTTCTCTCCCCTTACTCTGTCTAAGATCGAGAGCTTTCCAAGCACTCTGGCCAGTTCCACGATCGAGAGCTTCCTTAGCACGTCGGCAGTAATGGGACGCTTTGAGTCGCGGAAAATCAGAGAGTTCAAGAAGGCTTTAGCCGGGCCCGACACGAGCATCTCAAAAAGAAGCTCCGCCTCTTCTTGCGTTTTGCATGGAATGAAGTAGCACGTGTCATCTACCATCACCGGACGTTCTCCGTCGGGTGGTACGATCACGAACGAAATGTCCTTGTAAAGGCCAGATACTGCGACCTTCCACGGCGCAAACGAATAGGGCCCGATTCCGAAAACTGAAAATTTTGGACGATTCTCGTAAATGGAGCTCTTCCGGTCTTCCAGGACGGCTGCGTGCTGCGTGAGATACGCCCAAGTTTTTGGGGCAGTCCGCCGAATCTCCGCCGTGGTGTCGCCCGTGTGTCTTTGCGTGACCAGAACTGCTTTGCGAATTGTCACCCGCCCGTTTCCGAGATCCGACGACTTCAAGAGTGGAAAGACGTAGTCGTCCTCGATTTCCACGACTTCACCGAGTCCGTTGATTAGCTGATCACCCTTAACACTGAACTCCATCACGCTGCCGGCGTCGTGCTTGATGCCCGATCGCCAGGTGTAGGCCGAAGAACCGCCGCTCAGTCCTTTGTGTGTCTCGTAGGCGTCGAGGTCGGCAACCAAGACACCATCGACCAACCCGAATCGCGTTGTCGCGGATGCGGTGTCAAGATCGGCATAAATCGTCGCCACCCGATCAGACGTGCGCTCCCCAAGCGCAAAGAACAGGCAAGCATCGACAGCTACGTCGAACTCTGCCTTAGCGTCAATGCGGAAAAGACTTGAATCTCGGAGCCCGCCTTTTGTCTTCCAGAAATGCCTGAGGACTTTCCGCGCAGTCATCGTCTTGCACAACATGGCGATTGCGCCGTCCTCTGGAAGCGCCTCGATCAGCTGCACGAGCATCCACTCGGAGATGTCAAAATTGGACTTTCCCGTGCGCGCGTCGAAGCCGCGCAGACCTTGGAAGTTTGTCTTCGTGGGGAGGTTATCGCTTCCGAGTTGCCCTAATTCTGAATTCGTCACCCAAGGCGGGTTCCCGATGACTAGAACTCGCCGTTTCCCTGACCGAGACAGGTTGTGTTTCCAGTTTTCGGTGAAGAAGTCTCGTTGGAGGATTCGAGCATCAAACGTGCTCAAGTTCGCGCGGGCCGCCTCGACATATTTCGCGTGGAGCTCATAGCCCTCGTACTCCGCTTTACGACCCCATCGCGAGGCGGAGGCCGTCAGAAACGATCCGAGTCCGGCGGTAGGCTCAACGACGAAGTCCGGCGTGCCAAAAATCTCCGCAACCAGCGCAACGCAGCGCCTTGCCAATCGTTCGGGGGTCTGAAAGTCTCCGAATTCCTTTTTAGTGCTCATAGGCGTCGCCGGTGGCGGGATTCACCAGTTGATCGTATCCACGTCCTTGATGAACCGCGCCGAGAATTTCTCATGCTTCTTCAATTCCTTCAACCGGTATTTGTCGTACGCTTTTAGAAATCCCACGTAGAAGTCACGTTTTGTTTGCTCCTCAACAATCTTTCGTATGTCGCACATCTGGATGACGCCATATCCCTGCGCTTCCATGGTCAAGCAATCCCAGCTGATATGCTCGATGGGAATTGGCTCGGTCTCACCCAATATCTCCAAGCCGTTCGCGCCATGCTTGTAGTCGACGAAGATGAAACTGAGTTGCTTGCGCTGCTCGAATACCCACTCGTGCATCATTTTGATCGAGAGCATGTTTGGCGAATAGTTCGTCTTGTCAACGTTGTTGCTCTTGACGTTTACCGCATGGGTGTCCGACAGCATAAAGTCGCCGATCGCTTTTCGGCTCATCGTCGGCTTGCCGTATTTCTTGGCAACCATTGCCTGAATCACTTCGTATACGTCCATGAAGCCCTTCCTCGTCTAGCGACAACCCCCGACCCTCACGTAATGCGAGGCGTGCCGAGTGGTAGTAGAAGGAGCCGGTTGTCTTGAGCACGCGGGCGAGCTCGGCGCAGCGGGGAGGCATGTAGTCGATGTAGGCCTGCGTGGAAGCGTGGCGGTCCTCGAAGGATCGCTTCTCCTTCGTCTCGCCGGCCCTCCCATTCTGATTCGTGCCCCTCCGTTTCATTCCTTCGACGGGCTCAGGACAGGTCGTGGCTGAAGCCCCCGGATCGGGCTGTTTCGCCGCGCGGCAGCGCGGGCGGGAACGGGGTCGGCCCCGGCGCGCGGCGCGGATCCGCGCGCGTGTCGAGCAGGGATGACCGGCGGCCGGTCGCGGGCATGGGGGTCGGCTAGTGGATTAACACAGTTCCTCTGAAGTGTGAAGGTGCGTCATGCTGTGGCCATCAATGGCAAGGAGGCCGGGATGGCGAAGAAGTACGTCGTGAAGCTCAAGGGTCACGAGCGGCTGGCGTTGCAGCGGAAATTGCGG
>DASYWJ010000076.1:0-43284 GCA_035936155.1 Tepidisphaeraceae bacterium
CTCAAGGTCATCAATTCTTCGGCGTTGAGATCGATCATGCGCGGAGCTTCTCATGCTTTCGCGCCGTCGATCACGGATGCCAGTTTTCACTCTAGACGAAAACGGAATCTTCCGTTTTTGATCGCGAATTCCGCGATACCGGTCTAAAAGATGCGAAGGTGTGCGAAGCTTGCTTTTGTGGGGAAGTGACGTACATTTCACCTGACAAAGCAGGCATTTTACGTCTTTTTTGGGCACGACTTTTTCAGCATGACACGCTGGAGGTCACAGGTTCGAGCCCTGTATCGCCCATTCATGATAAACGCCGCCGAGCTGTAGCTCAGCCGCTACGCCGGCTCGATTCTTCGACGTCGACGTCTTCGCGCGAACGGTTGCCAGGGTTCGGCTTCCTCAGCAGCCACTTGTCTGGCGCGCCAACGCCGTCCATGGTAATGAACATCTCACGGGTTGAAACGATTCCCCCGCGCCCCCGTCCCGCCCGTGGGCAGCTTCGGCCGCCGGCGCGACGTGCGATCACATCATGCGTGACGTGATCGTCGACCGTATCCTACAACATCATCTCGGCTGCTCTCCCCGGATAAAAGCCTCGGTTCGGGCGTGGGCCTCAGAGTCCGTGTACTGCTCGGGAGGGGATTTCATGAAGTAGCTCGACGGACTGCTCAACGCGCCGCCGATCCCGCGGTCGAGCGCGAGCTTGATGCACCGGATGGCGTCAATCACCACACCCGCGCTGTTGGGCGAATCCCACACTTCCAGCTTCAGTTCGCAGCTGAGCGGCACATTCCCGAAGGCCGTACCTTCCAGCCGGATGTAGCAGAACTTGCGATCGGCCAGCCACGGGACATAGTCGCTGGGGCCCACATGTGCGTCGGCATCGGAAAGTGCGTGATCGAGCTGGCTGGTAACGGCGCGGGTTTTGGAACGCTTCTTGCTCTCCAGCCGCTCGCGTTCCAGCATGTTCATGAAGTCGGTGTTGCCGCCGAAATTGAGCTGATAGGTGCGGTCCAGCTGCACGCCGCGCTGGCGAAACAAATTGGCCAGAACGCGGTGAACGATGGTCGCCCCGACCTGCGACTTCAAGTCGTCGCCGATGACCGGAAGCTTTTTCGCCTCGAACTTCCGGCGCCACTCCTCGCGGGACGCGATGAACACGGGGATGCAGTTCACGAGGCCACAGCCGGCTTTGAGCGCCTGCTCCGCGTAGTATTCGGTGGCCTTTTCCGACCCGACCGGCAAGTATGAGACGAGCACCTCCGCACCAGTCTCGCGCAGCACCTTCGCGACATTCACCGGGCGCTCGCTCGATTCCGTTACGACCTCGCTGACGTATTTCCCAAGCCCGTCCAACGTGGGGCCGCGGCGAACGGGAACCCCCAGGGCCCCGACGGACGCAAAGCGGTAGGTGTTGTTTGGCGCCGCAAAAATCGCTTCGGCAAGATCGTGTCCGACCTTCTGCGCGTTGACATCAAAGGCGGCGACGAACTCGATATCGCCGACGTGGTACGGCCCGAGCTTCACGTGCATCAGTCCGGGGACGGGCTGAGTGGCATCCGCCCGCCGGTAGAACTCCACGCCTTGGACAAGGGACGAGGCGCAGTTGCCCACACCGACGACAGCGACACGTATTTTGCTCCACCGCATGAGGTTGACCTTTGGTTGTGACTAACCCGCTACGCCAGACCACACCACCGCCAGCGGTGATATGTCGGTTGCGTCACCCCAACGAGCGCGCGGGGCGCGGAGATAGCGCCTGTTGCGCGCTGAGCGCAGGGAGCGATGCATTGGCGGCGCTCGAGAAGATGAGCCCGGTGCGCGACCGAAGCGAGGCTACTTCGCCAGACCTTCCTTCTTCGCCATCGCCAGCATCAGGTCGATCACGCGGTTGCTGTAGCCCCACTCGTTGTCGTACCAGGCGACGACCTTGAAGAAGTTGGCGTTGAGCTCAATGCCGGCGCCGGCGTCGAAGATGCTGCTGCGCGGGTCGGTCACGAAATCGGTGCTGACGACCTCCTCATCCGTGTAACCGAGGATGCCCTTGAGCTCTCCGTCGGCATATCGCTTCATCGCAGCGCAGATGTCTTTGTAGCTCGTGGCTTTGGTGGTCTTGAAGGTCAGGTCGACGACCGAGACATCGGGGGTGGGCACGCGGAAAGCCATGCCCGTCAGCTTGCCATTCAGCTCCGGCAGCACGAGCGTGACCGCCTTGGCGGCGCCGGTGGAGGCGGGAATGATGTTTTGCGCTGCGCCGCGCCCGCCGCGCCAGTCCTTCTTGCTCGGACCATCCACCGTCGGCTGCGTGGCTGTCATTGCGTGTACCGTCGTCATCAGCCCCTCTGCCAGCCCGAACTCCTTGTTGATCACGTAAGCGATCGGTGCAAGACAGTTCGTGGTGCAGCTGGCATTGCTGACGATCCTGTCCTTGGAAGGATCGAACTTCTCGTGGTTCACGCCGACGAGCAGCGTGGGGATCTTTTCCGGATCTTTAGTCGGCGCCGAGAGGATGACGCGCTTCGCACCGGCCTTGAGATGGGCCTCAGCGCCGGAGTAGTCGGTGAAGAGGCCCGTAGATTCCACGACGTAGTCCGCGCCCTGCTTGCCCCAGGGCAGCTCGGCGGGATTGCGGATCGAAAAGCACGGGATCTTCCTGCCGTTGACGATGATGCCGTCCTCGGCGGCTTCGACGGTCCCGTCGAACTTCCCGTGCGTCGAATCGTGCTTGAGCAGGTACGCGAGGTTGTCGGGGGGGACGAGGTCGTTGATGCCGACGAATTGGAGGTTCCCATTGTTCAATCCCGCCCGCATGACCAGACGACCAATGCGCCCGAAACCGTTGATGCCAACTTTGAGTGCCATGTAAAGCTCCCGGCGATCAAGCTCCCGCGGATCGCACGTGATGTTGTCGTGAACGTCGCGCCTGCGTGGCGAATTTGACCGACAGCCGCGCGACCTGAGGGGCGATTTCGCTGCGAAATCGCAAGTCGCGCAACGTTAGGCAAACGGAATCGCTTGTCAAGCGACGGATGGGACCGGTGCAGCAGGCATTCTGCTGTGTGAAGCGGTTCACAATCAGCGTACATTCTGCGGCCGATGCGCATCATCGCCGGCGAGTTCCGTGGCAGACGATTGCTCCCCCCCGAAGGCGATACGACGCGGCCGATCACGGACCGCGTGAAGCAATCGCTTTTCGACATCCTCGCGCCGCTGATCCCCCAGGCCGCCGTCTACGACTGCTTCGCCGGAACAGGGAGCATGGGCCTGGAGTGCCTCAGCCGCGGGGCGTCCTTCGCAACCTTTTTCGAAGCCGACCGATCGGCGGCTAAGCGATTGGAGAAGAACATCGCCATGCTCGACGTGAATGACCGAAGCAAGGTCATTGCGGGCGACCTCTTCCGGTGGTTTGACGCCCGCGCACAGGCAGATCGAGCGGGCGGCGCCGATCTGATCTTCCTCGACCCCCCCTACCGCTTCCTGCGCGACAGGCAAAGCGACCTGCGCCGGCTGGCGGCGCGGGTCGCCGAAGCACACCTCCGACCCGGCGGGGTCGTGGTCTTCCGCCACGATGCGGGTGATCAGCTCGACTTACCGCCTCTGGCGCGCAGTGATCTGCGGACCTATGGCACGATGGCGCTGGAGTTCCTGCGTTTGGAATGAGCGAGGGACGAACAGCGGGCAAAGCTGAGCCCGGAAGCAGCGGAAGATTGCGTCTGAGGGATGTTCTGAGCCGGTGCATGCGGAAGCACCCGCGCCACCCGCCCAAGTCCAACATCATCCGCCTGAATTCCTCCGCATTTGGTTGAAATGCCGCAGAACCGGGGTATGGTCCGGGTGGGGAGTGGAAGGGCCGTTTTCCAGCGCAGCGCTGGAACGATCTGCTCCCGTAAAGGCGAACATTGCTGCCCCGCGCATCGTCCTATCGATGCGTCGATTTCTTCTGCAACCGGCAGAGGTTGCGCGCGGCAACCGGCCTTTTGTGCGGCATAAGGATGCGTGGGAATGATCTCCTCCCGACGATGTGCCCATCTGGGTATCGTTGCTGCCGGCGTGGTGCTCGCGTCGAGCCTTGGGATTTTGTACGCGTTCAACCCAAGACACGCGCAAATGACCGTCGCCGCCACCCCCGCGGGTGAGCTCGCTCCGGCATTCCGGTTGCAGGACCTGGAAGGGCGCGTCTACGACTCGCAAACGCTCCGTGGCGAGGCGGTCGTGGTGTTCTTCAGCTCGGTGCACTGCGGCACGTGCGGCGAATATGACGCTCGCTTGCGCGACTTGGCGCACCGATACGAGCGCGATCCGCGCGTGCAGTTTCTCGCGCTGAATCAGGACATTACCAACGGCGATCAGCAGCGGTTGCTTGAGGTGCGCGTGACCGCAAAAGTGACCGAAGTTCCCTTCCCCACGCTGCTGGACGTTGACGCGCGTACGGCCAAGGAGTTCGGCGCGCGGCCGGCGGATTTTGCCGTGATCGACCCAGAGGGAGTCGTCCGCTACGTGGGTCGCTTCGATGACAGCGTTGATCCGAGCAACGTCACCCGCGACTACGTCGCCGATGAGCTCCGCCGCGTCCTCAATGACATGCCCACCGCGATCGCCGCGCGATGAACCCGCTGTGCGGGCCAGTGCCGAGCACCAAGAGCCAGGTTCCCTACAGGTCTCAACCGGAAGAAACGAAGAAACTCCAAGCCGGATGACGCCTACGTTTGCTCCTTCTGCTTTTACTTCTTCGGGTTCTTGTTTGGTCCCTGATTCTTGATCCCCTGTTCCTGATTCCTGGTCCTTTATCCTGCTTCTCTTCGCCCGGGCGCGGTATTATGTCGCCCCATGCACGTCGTGATCTTCGAAGGGTCGCGCTGGCCGTCCTTTGCGCCGCTGGCTCTGAACCGGCCGGTGTTCATGCTCTCCTCGGGCATGTCCACATTGTTCGAGAAGCAACTGCGGCACTTTCAACCGAGCCGGCTGACGCTGTGGGTTCGGCCGGAACTCGCGGACTCCGTGCGTGTCCGCGTGCTCTCGAAGCTGCAGATCCCCTGCGCAGTCAATGAGCCGCTCGATGACGAGCCGGTGACGCTGGTCAGCGGCCGAACGCTGCACCTGCGGCGCTTCACCTACCCGAAGGAGCCGTATGCCGCCATCGGCGAGGAGGGCGTGCATAACGCGCTGGTGAAAATGCCGGGGCTGACATATCTCGACGGGCTCAATCGAACCGACAGCTGGATGGAGATCCACAACCTCCCCAACGTCGAACCCAAGGCCCGTATCGCCCAGTCGCTGTCGGACCTGATCAGTTGGAATGATGAATCGCTCATCGAGGACTCAACGCAGCTTCACGGGAAGCCCAAGCCCAAGCCGCAGGGGCCTTACCACTACATCAACGATGACGACATCTGGCTTGGCGACGGCGTCAAGCTCATGCCCGGCTGTGTGCTGGACGCGTCGCAGGGTCCGGTCGTGCTCGGCGACAGCGTGAAAGTCGGCGCTAACGCGTACGTGGCAGGGCCGTGCTACGTCGGCCCGTTCAGCACGATCCACCCACTGACGATCCTCCGCGGCGGCACGAGCATCGGCCGGCTGTGCAAGGTCGGCGGGGAGATCGACAACTCGATCATGCTCGGCCACTCCAACAAGGGCCACTTCGGCTTCCTCGGCCACAGCTACATCGGCAAGTGGGTCAACTTCGGCGCCGGCGCGAGCACGAGCAACCTGAAGAACACGTATGGCGAAGTGAGCATCAGAGTCGGCTCAAAGGTGATCCCGACCGGGCGTCAGTTCTTCGGCTCGGTCATCGGCGATCATGTGAAGCTGGCGATCGGCACCCGGCTGATGACCGGCACCTACGTCGGCTTCTCCAGCATGATCGCCACCAGCGGCTTTCCACCGACGTTCATCCCCAGCTTCAGCTTCCTCACCGACGCCGGGCGACAGCCGTACCAGCTCGATAAGGCCGTCAAAGTCATGAAGGCCGCCTATTCGCGCCGCGATCTGGAGTGGACGACAGCGGATGAGCGCATTCTTGAGCACGTGCAGAAAGCCGTCGCCCAGATCGAGCAGTAAATCCACGGGCGTAATCAAGATCACGCCCGCACCGGCGCGTGTGGGCGACCCGCTGGCAATCTGTTCAAAACGTGCTCGTTACGAAGCAGTTTGGCCACGATCTGGTACACTGTCTCGGCGTCTTAGCGGGACGTTCGTTGCCCGCTCATCACGTCCAGACGTTCTCGCGTTTGTGTTGGTCCGGAATTTGAACTGGTTCAGACGGGCACCATCGCGCCGTCAGAAAATTGGGCTCTCGGGTTTGTTGAGGTCACATGATTGTCGGGGTGCGCGAGTTTTTCAGAACATCCGCGGGCAAGTACGCCGCCATCGGACTGGTGGTCGTCGCGCTGGGGTTGTGCGCCTGGTCCATCATGAGCAACATGCGGGGCAATGAGGCGGCCCGTATGTCCGCAGACCGGGTGTTCGTTTGCGCCGACACGGGCAAGCCGTTTGAAATGGAGCTGAAGGCGGGCATGAAGATCCCCACCCGTTCACCACACAGCGGGAAGGACACCGGGTATCCGGCGGAGCTTTGCTACTGGACGGCCGATGGAAAGATCAAAGAGGACTTCACCGCCGTTCTGCTGAACGAGCAAGCTGGCAGGTCCGGCCCGACCTACTGCCCTGACTGCGGACGCCTCGTTGTGCGCTACAACCCGCAGCCGACGGAAGGCTCCAAGCCGCCCCCGAAGAAGGGCGCGTGAACGCGTGAAGCAAATGGGCGCGAACAAGACAAGCGTTGGAAATGAATGACACGTGGTAAGCGGTCAACAGACAGTGCTAATTGGAGGCCGAATGAGAAGCAAGCGCGATCGACTGGGTTTCACATTGGTCGAATTGTTGGTCGTCATCGGCATCATCGCCCTGCTGATCTCGATGCTCCTGCCGGCGCTGAACAAGGCGCGGCGTTCCGCGAAGACCGTGCAGTGCGCAGCCAACATCCGCTCGATCCTCCAGGGTATGCAGATCTATGCGGCGCAGAACAACGGCTCGATCCCCGGCAGCCCGCACACCTCGTCCCGATTCATCTACAGCAATCTGGAAAGAGCCACGCAAAACCCGGAATTCAGCAATGCAAACTGCCCCTCAGTCATCTCGATAAGCGATTGGGCCTCCCCCATTGCTAAGATCATGGGGCTGAAATTTGAGGAGGGCGCCACCGGGCCTGAGCGTGCCGCGCGATATGAATACCTCCGTGATGCTCCGCCGTTCCTCTGCCCGGAGAACGAGGTGCTCGCCCCGCCGTTTGGTACACCGACGTTCACCATCGGGCGCATGGTCTCATATAACACCGCGCTGCCGTTCCTGCTGACTCGCAATCGCAGCGCCCCCTCCGGCGCCGTCGGTCGCACAGTGGCGCGCCCCGACTGGAACGTCCCCGAAGGCTACAATGTCAAAGTGTCCAAGGTCGGCGACGCTGCCCGTAAGATCTACATTGCTGACGGCGGACGCTACAGCAATCCAAATGCGATGCCCGATGCAAGCCTGAGCTACACGGGCTCGCTGGGCGGCGTCTTCAGTGACCAGGGCGCGCCCTTCCGCTTTTCCAACTCATGGAACCGCGGGCTGGCCCCAGGGAACACGCCCAATCCGAACGGCCCGCGCGACTCGCGCCTATTCGCCTACCGCCATGGCTCACTGAGCCCTAGGGGCGCCGCCGACTCGTTCCGGATGAACGTCGGCTTCTTCGATGGCCATGTCGAAACTATGGGCGATCTCGAGTCTGCCGACTGGCGCATGTGGGTCCCCAAGGGTACTGAAGTGCTCGTGAACTCGACGCAGATGTACGCCGACGTGCTTCAGCGGTACTTCAACGACCGCGCAGCGAGTGGTACCTTCATTGCCCCGTGATGATTGGCAGATGCGCCAGTGATCTTGAATCTCACCGCTGCGACGTCCCAAGTCGCGGCGGTTCTGTTTTTACGGCGAGCGAATTTGGCATAGAGTTCGGGGGTGCGACCCGTGCTTTGTTGGATTCTCGCTGTTGTCGCTCTCGCCTGTGACCGTCCTTCCCAATCGCCCCCGGCGACGGCGCCACCAGGGCGCGAGCCGGTCGAAGTGCAGGTCGTTGCCCTGCTGCCGACCAGTCGGCCGACGCATCTGGCGCGGTCGGACGACGCGATGATCTGGTGGGTGCAGGAGAGCGAACAGGGGCAGGAGGCGGCTTTCGCCCTGGGCGCCGACGGCGTGCCGCGCGCGACGGCGCTCACGGCCGGGCGGGTGCTGGCAGCGCTGGATCTGGTCTCCTCCCCCGCCGTGCGCGCGAGCGGGAACTTTCACTCCCTCGCCGCCGGGCCGGATGGCCGCGTGTGGTTTTACTTCGCCGGCGGCGCGGGCCGGCGGGCGGCCTCGTGCGTCGGCACGTTCGATGCGCGCGACGGCGCGATTCGGATCGTCGTGAACGACACGCAGCTGGCGAGCGCCACCGGGATGGGCCGGTCGCTCGTGCTCGCCCGCGGAACGCTGATCGCGCGCGGGGATGACCTGTCGCTGTGGGTCCGCCACAGCGACGCCGCGGGGCTGTTCCGGATCGATCCGAACAGCGGCGGGGTCCTGCGTCCGTTCGATACGGTGACGACACAGAGCGGCGAGCGGCTCACGCTGACCCGCCCGGACCTGGCGATGGGCGCCGCGCCCGATGGGTTGCTGCTGCTCGATCCTGGCCGGGTCGAGCTGTGGCGGATCGACTCAGCCGGCCGCGCCTTTTCGCTGCACACGCTCGTGGGATTGCCGACATTCCTCTCCGCCCCCTCCGCCGACGCGACAGGCCGCGCGTTCCTCGTCGCCGCCGATGCGCCGCTCATCCCCGCGCGTACGGACGAGGAGGCCCATCAGGTCCTGCCCGTGCGCTATCCCGCTCTGCTCATCATCGAATCAGGAAAGCTCCGCGCGATCGGCCGCGATGACATGACAGCGCCGGAGGGATTCGCCTTGCCGGAGATGCGCGTCCAGCAACTCCTCGCCGACCCACAGACGCAGAGCCTCATCGGCTACGATGAGAAGTCCGGGGCGCTGGTGCGCTTTCGACTCGTGAACAATCCCGTAACGGTTCCCTGAAAATTGACGTCTCTGACCGGTTAGAGCAATGCGCCTTTTTGTGTAGCCGGCGAGCTTGCTCGCTGTCGGACGGCGAGCAAGCTCGCAGGCTACACGGAAACGCGCACGAGTGTAGAGCCTTCCCGGCTACACGGCTTCCACGAGAATTTTCATCGCCGCCGACGTGCCCAACGTAAGCGCCGGGTGATTTTTCGACGTGATCGACACCGCGTCGGCGATTTCGTCGCGGTGACGGACGACGAGTTCAGTTCCAGGCTTTAAGTGATGCCGGTCCACGAACTGGAGGAACGCGGCATTCTGGTCCATGACGCGGGCGACCCGGACGGTGCGGCCAAGATCGCATTCCACCAGGCTGGCGAGCGTGCGCGACGGGAGCTTGCCCTTGCTGGTGGGAATCGGGTCGCCGTGCGGGTCGACCGACGGGTACTTCAGCAGCTCGTCGATCTTGGCCAGCACCTTGTCGCTGATGGCATGCTCGAGCTCTTCGGCCTCTTGATCCACCTCCGACCAGTCGAGGCCAAGCACGTCGACAAGAAACAGCTCGACCAGCCGGTGCCGCCTCAGCACGTGCAGGGCGAGTTTTTCCCCTTTGGTGCTGAGCCGGACGCCGCCGCGGGGTTCGTAGTCGACGAGCCCCGACTCGGCCAGCGCCTTGACCATGGACGTGGCGGTGCCCGGGGTGACGTCCATCGCCGTCGCCACAGCGCCCATCGCCACAAGCCCGCCGCCGGCGCGCTGCTGCTGGTCGTACAGGGTCTTGAGATAATTCTCGACGGTGCTGGTGGCCATGCCGCTGCCTTTAGAGTACCAGCTTGACATGAGTTAGTCCAATCGCATATCCTACTTTGATTACTCAAAGAGAGGATCTATGCACAGGGAGAATGAGCGGCTTGGGGCGGGGGTCGTGGCCGCGTGTCTCTCCTGCGCCGTCGCCGCAGCGGCGCAAGACAGTGGCGCGGGCGCGGGGCTGGACAAGTCGCGCTACACACTCTTTGACCCCACCCCGCCCGCTCTCATGCGCGAGATGGAGACCGACCGCCCCGACATCACCGAGAGCCCGCACACCGTCGATGCCGGCCATGTTCAGGTCGAGTCCAGCTTTTTCGAGTACACGCGCGACAACGCCGACGGCAATGGCGGCGGCGGCGACTCCGACGCATGGTCGGTCCTCCCGACAAACATCAAGATCGGGCTGACGAACAACATGGACCTGCAGCTGGCCTTTCAGCCCTACGTCCGTGAAGAGTTCGAGGACACAACCGACGACGGGTTCGGCGTCACGCAGTTGCGGCTGAAGATCAACCTCTGGGGCAACGACGGCGGCGACACCGCTTTGGCGATCATGCCCTTCGCGCAGTTTCCGATCGAGGACGACGATTTCGGCGCCACCGATCATCTGCAGGGGGGCGTGATCGTCCCGCTGAAGCTGACGCTGCCTGACGGATGGGACCTGGGGCTGATGGGCCAGCTCGGCGCCGTTCGCGACGCCGCCGACGAAGAGTATGAGCTGCAGCTGCTCCACACCGTCGCGCTCAGCCGCGCCATCGCCGGCCCGCTCGGAGGCTACGTGGAATACGTCGGCATCACCGACACCGAGCCAGGCACCGGCTACCTCTCGGTGATCGGAACCGGTTTAACCTACGGCGTAAACGAGGACGTCCAGCTCGACGGCGGCGTGAACATCGGCTTGAGCGACGACGCCGCTGACATCACGCTCTTCGCCGGCATCTCTGTGCGCAATTGAACCACAGCGGAGTGAGGCCATGATGCGATTTCCAACCCTTCTCACGATGTCCCTGGCGGCGCTTAGCGTGCTGTCGGCAGCGGCCTGCGACCGCGGGTTCAATGCCGATGCGACGACGCAGCACGCCGGGCCGAAATCCTATCCGTTCACCGTCGTCACCACCGTCGGGATGGTGCGCGATGTCGTGCAGCAGGTGGCGGGCGACAAGGCGACTGCCAGGGGCCTTATCGGCTCGGGCGTTGACCCGCACCTGTACAAGCCCACGCGCAGCGACATCGCCGCTTTGCTCGAGGCGGATGTGGTCTTCTACTCCGGCCTGATGCTCGAGGGGAAGATGGCGGATACGTTTGTGAAGCTCTCGCGCGAGGGCAAGCCGGTCTTCGCCGTCACCGAGACCATCGACGAGTCGCTGCTGCTGTCGCCGCCGGAATTGGCCGGGCATTACGACCCGCACGTGTGGATGGACGTGAGCCGGTGGATGAAGGCGGTCGACGCCGTCGCCGAGTCGCTCGCGACGTACGACCCGGCCAACGCATCGACCTACCGCGAGAATGCCAAGCGCTATTTGACGGAGCTCGCGCGGCTGCACGAGTACGCGAGCAAGTCCATCGGCTCAATCCCCCAGAAGCAGCGCGTGCTCATCACCGCCCACGATGCGTTCAATTACTTCGGCGACGCCTACGACATCGAGGTGAGGGGAATCCAGGGACTGTCCACCGAATCGGAAGCCGGGCTGCAGGACATCAACCGGCTGGTGCAGTTCATCGTGGACAACGATGTGAAAGCTGTGTTTGTCGAGTCGAGCGTGGCGGAGAAGAACGTTCGCGCCCTGATCGACGGCGCCAAGGCGCGCGGGAAGGAAGTGAAGATCGGCGGCACGCTGTTCTCCGATGCCATGGGCGCGGAAGGGACTTACGAGGGGACGTATGTGGGGATGATCGATCACAACGTGACGACGATCACGCGAGCGCTGGGCGGCGAGGCGCCGGAGAAAGGGATGCAGGGAAAGTTGAACTGACTTACTCCCTCGCCCGGTAATCCGGGAGAGGGGACCAGATGATGCACGAGAGCACTCTCCAACCCGTTCCCCGCGCCACCGGCGCCGAGCATCCGGCGACGTCGCCGCTGTCGATCCACGACATGACAGTCGCGTATCACCGCAAGCCCGTCCTGTGGGACGTGGATTACGATGCGCCGGAGGGAAAGCTGATCGGGATCGTAGGTCCCAACGGCGCTGGCAAGAGCACGCTGATCAAGGCTGCGCTCGACCTCGTCCCGGTCGCCTCCGGACGCGTGCTGATTTATGGGAAGCCGTACAAGAAGCAGCGACACCTGGTGGGCTACGTGCCGCAGCGCGAGAGCGTGGATTGGGACTTCCCTGTCAGTGCACTCGATGTCGTGACCATGGGCCGCTACGGCAAGATCGGCTGGTGCCTCCCCGTCACGCGGTCGCACCGCCAGGCGGCGCTGGAGGCGATGGAGCGCGTCGGCATGGCCGATTATGCCAAACGCCAGATCAGCCAGCTCTCCGGTGGACAGCAGCAGCGCGTCTTCCTCGCCCGCGCGCTCGTGCAGGACGCGCAACTGTACTTCATGGACGAGCCGTTCGCCGGGGTCGACGCGGCCACGGAGAAGGCCATCGTGCAGATCCTGCAGGAGCTGCGCAGCCGCGGCAAAACTGCGCTCGTCGTGCATCACGATCTGCAGACGGTGCCTGAATACTTCGACCACGTGATCCTCCTCAACATGCGCATCGTCGCCAGCGGGCCCACCGAGGAGGTCTTCACCAAGGAAAACCTCCACAAGACCTACGGCGGCCGCTTGACGCTGCTCGACGAAGCCGCCGAGGCGCTGGCGGGGAAGAAGCGATGAACGCCGAGCAGGTTAGCGCAGGAGCAGGCTTGACCGTGACACGGGCGCTGCTGGTGTCGGGCTTGGCGATGCTGATCATCACCCCCGAGGCGCTCGCACAATCCACCGGCGGGTCAATCACCGACACGTCGATCCGCATCCCGACAGCCGAGGAACTGCTGCGGGTGCTTTCGCTGCGCGACTACAACACGCGCGTCGTCGTCATCGGCACGATGCTCCTTGGCTTGGCCGCGGGGACAATTGGTTCGTTCATGCTCCTGCGCAAGCGCGCCCTGATGGGGGATGCGCTCTCCCATGCGACGCTGCCCGGCATCGGCATCGCCTTCATGATCGCGACGGCGCTTGGCATGGACGCCAAATCCCTTCCGGTGCTGCTCGCCGGCGCCGTCGTCACCGGAGTGGCCGGCGTGCTGTGCATCCTGCTCATCCGCAACTACACGCGGATCAAGGAGGACGCGGCGCTGGGGATTGTCCTCTCGGTCTTCTTCGGGCTGGGCGTGGCGGTGCTCGGCGTGATCCAGAAGATGCGGACGGGCTCGGCAGCGGGCCTGGAGTCGTTCATCTACGGCAAAACGGCATCGATGCTCTCCAGTGATGCGTGGCTCATCGGTATCGCCGCCGCCGCCGTCGCGGGCGCCTGCGTGCTGCTGTTCAAGGAATTCACGCTTCTGTGCTTCGATGGGGCCTATGCGCGAACGGAGGGCTGGCCGATCGCATGGCTCGACCTGGCGATGATGACGATGGTCGTCGCCGTCACCGTGATCGGGCTGCAGGCCGTGGGGCTGATCCTGATCATCGCATTGCTGATCATCCCGCCCGCGGCGGCGCGTTTCTGGACGGACCGGCTGTCGACGATGATCCTCGCCTCCGCCGCCATCGGCGCCGCCAGCGGGTTATTCGGCGCGGCACTGAGCGCACTGGTCCCGCGGCTGCCTGCGGGGGCGATCATCGTCGTCGTGGCCACCACCATCTTTCTTATCAGCATGATCTTCGGCCCAGCGCGCGGGGTGCTGATCCGGTATAGCGAGCACCGGCGGCTCAGCCGCAAGGTCTCGCGCCAGCACCTGCTCCGAGCCATCTACGAGACTGCCGAGGGGGACGGCGCCGACCCGATGACGATCGGCGTGCCGGTGGAAGAGCTGATGCTGATGCGCTCCTGGTCCGCTGTCGGCCTGCGTCGCGCCTTGCGCGCCGCCGAGCGCGCCGGGCTGCTGTACGAGGGCTCCGACGGCAACTACCGGCTGACGGACGACGGCTTGGTCGAGGCGACCACCGCCGTGCGCAACCATCGGTTGTGGGAGGCTTACCTGGTGACGCACGCCGACATCGCCCCCAGTCACGTTGATCGCGATGCCGATCAGATCGAGCACGTGCTGGGGCGACAGATGGTCAAAAAACTCGAAGCCGTCGTGGCCACAGAGCACCCGGAGATGCTGGTGCCGCCGAGCCCGCACGCAATTGGAGTAAAGGAACCGCAGATGAACGCGGATGAACTCAGATAAGTCAGAGGCATTTTCTCATCTGCGTTTATCTGCGTTCATCTGCGGCTCAGAAAGATGCTGTTGAGCGTAGCATTAACCTGGTCGTGGCAGATCGACGGCTGGATCGTCGCCGCGGGGATCCTGTGCGCGATGGCGTGCGCGCTGCTCGGAAATTTCCTCGTTCTGCGCAAGATGAGCATGATGGGGGACGCAATCAGCCACGCGGTGCTGCCCGGGCTGGCGGCGGCGTTCCTCATCACGGAGAGTCGAGACAGCGTTCCGATGTTCATCGGCGCAGCCATCGCCGGCGTGCTGACGGCCGTGCTGACACAGTGGGTGTCGCGCTTTGGCAAGGTCGAAGAGAGCGCGTCGATGGGCGTCGTGTTCACGGCCCTGTTCGCGATCGGCCTGATCATGATCGTCCGTGCGGCCGACAAGGTCCACCTCGACGCCGACTGCGTGCTGTACGGCGCGATCGAGTACCTCCCGATCCAGGCGGCCTGGCCGCTGCTGGGGTTGGACGTGCCGAAGCCGATCGTGCGGCTGGCCATCGTCCTGGTCGTCAACCTGATCGTCGTCGTCGTGTTCTACAAGGAGCTGAAGATCAGCTCCTTCGACCCGGAGCTGGCGACGACGCTGGGGATCAACGCGACGTTCGTCCACTACCTGCTGATGACGCTGGTCGCACTGACGACGGTCGCGGCGTTCGAGATCGTCGGCAGCGTGCTCGTCGTGGCGATGCTGATCGTACCGGCCGCGGCGGCGCACCTGCTGACCGACCGGCTCAGCGCGATGATCCTTGTCAGCCTCGTGCTCGCGGTGGTGAGTGCCGTCGGGGGGCACGTCGCCGCCATCACCGTACCCCGGTTGCTCGGCGACCCCGCCATCACCGACACGAACACCGGCGCCATGATGGCCGTGGTGGCGGGGCTGCTGTTCGCGGGTGCTGCGCTTGCCTCGCCGCGGCATGGCGTGATCAGCAAGCTGTTGCAGCGCACGTCCGTCACGCTCCGTGTGGCTCGTGAGGACCTGCTCGGGCTGTTCTATCGCTATGAGGAACTGCACGGGACGCAGCATCCGGCCCCTGCAGAGCAGGTGATGAAGGAGGCCGTCGTCGGCGGCCCGGTGCTCGGGCGGCTGGCGCTGCGCACGCTCGTGCGGCGCGACGAGGTCGAGCGCCTCAACGGGGGCTACCGGTTGACCGCCCGCGGCCGCGATGAGGCCCGGCAGCTCGTGCGGTCGCACCGGCTCTGGGAAGGCTATCTGCAATCGCACCTGAGTCTCCCCGTCGACCACCTGCACGGCCCGGCCGAGCGGCTGGAGCACGTCACCAGCCCCGCCATGCGCGAGCAACTCGCCGCCGACGCGGACCCGCAGCTCGATCCGCAGGGGAAGTTGATCCCGCCCAAGTAGCACGATGCGCCACTCCCTCTCCCCCGAGTACGCGGGAGAGGGAGGGCGCATCGCTGCGAGTTGCACTATTATTCGGGCATGCTGTCCGTCTGGCTTACGTTCCTCGTTCTGATGCTCGTCATGCTCGCCGTGCTCTGGGCGGGCGTGGTGTTCGGCATGGCGAGAATGCTGCTCAAGCCGCCGCGGATGACGGACGGGAAGGCCGTTTACGTGCTGAAGCGGCTGTCTCCCGGAGACCTGGGGCTGCCGTTCGAGGAGGTCTCGTTTGTGGTGCGCGACGCGTGGGACGGGGAGCCCCTGAAGATCGCAGGCTGGTGGATTCCGCCCCGCGCGGCCAGCGGCAAGTGCGCCGTTCTGCTTCACGGCTACGGCGACGCGAAAGTCGGCGCGATCGCGTGGGCGCCGACGTTTCACGCGCTCGGATACGGTGTGCTGGCGATCGACCTGCGCGCCCACGGCGAATCCGGCGGCATCTACAGCACGGCGGGGTTCTGGGAGCGGCACGACGTCGGCGAAGTCATCAACCAGTTCCGCGCAAGCCGCCCGGAGGAAACGCAGAGTGTGATCCTCTTTGGCGTGAGCCTCGGCGCCGCCGTCGCCGCCGCGACGGCGGCGCAGCGCGACGACATCGACGCGGTGATCCTCGACTCCCCCTTCGCCGACTACCAAAGCGCGATCGCCGCCCACGCCGAAATCCTCGGTCAGCCCGCGGGGGTGCTGCAGACAATGGGCGTGCGCCTGGCGGAGTGGCTGAGCGGCGCGAATTTTGATTCGGTGCGCCCGGTGGATCTGATCCCGAAGATCCCCTGCCCGCTCTTGATCGTGCAGCCCGGCAACGACCCCTTCGTCCCCCCCGCCGATGCGCAGCCCATCGAGGCAGCCGCGGCGTCACGACCGGCTCAGTTGCAAACGGTGTACTGGCACGTCCCCAACGCGCCGCACGTGCAGGCGCTGTCAGCCGATCCAGCGGGATATTCTCAGAAGCTCGAGGAGTTTCTTGAATCGCCCGTCGGAGCAACCCTGCTCCCCTCTCCCGGTACGCAGGGCGAGGAGGCAACAACAATCACTTCTTCGCCTGCGTCTCGGCAATGAACCTGTCGGCTTCGGCGATGCTTGCTTCCATTTCCCGTATGAGCCGCTCGATGTCCTCACCCAATTCCACTTCCGTGCCGGACAGGGATGCGATGGCCTGCGCGTTCAGATTGCTCTTGATGAACAGCACGCGATCCTTGAACCGCTGGAGCACCGGGTCCATCGTGGCGGCGGCGGCGTCCATGCGCTGGATCATTTGCCGATAATTGTCCCGCGTCTGGATGTAGAGCTTCTGGCTCGACTGCTGAAGCGATGCTTCCCTGATCTCGGCAATCTCGCCCTTCCACTCGGTGAACAACGCATCGGCGACGCGCTTGACCCCGGTGATCTTCTCCGTCACCTCGTTCGCCTGGCTCTCGGCGTCCCGGTAGGCGTCATTGAGCTTGTTGTACATCTTCTCGAGGTCGCCGCCCTTGAAGTTGACGACGCTCTTGAACTCCTCCAGCGCGCTGGCGAACTGCTGCTTGGCTTCAACCTGCTCCTGGCGCGCTTCCTTCACGTTGTCGACGAGCCGCTCGCGCTTGGCGTAGCCGAGCTTCTCCCACGCGTCGTAATAAACCTTGCGCGTCGTGGCGCAGCCGGGCACGAGGAACGCGATGATCAGCGCAAGAATGCTCAGCGGGATCCGAGTCATACAACTACCGTAGCGAGCGCCGCCGCCGTTCCCAACTCAGAAACTGCCTTCGCGTCGTGCCTGATCACCCACGGCTTGTGAAAACCCCGGTCCCACAGGTGTACCTCATCGGGCGCGGCCGCCAACGCGGGCGCGGGCGCGATGGAGAGCGGATCGCTCGCGGCGCCCCGGCCGGTGCGGGTATCCTGCTCGAATTGTGATCAAGCCGACGGCCCAACAAAGCAACAAACCCGCCTGTCTGCGCGACGACGCGCTGGCGGTACTGATGCGGTTGCGCGAGAACGGGCACATCGCGTACTTCGCCGGCGGGTGCGTGCGCGATGAACTACTGGGGCTGACGCCGAAGGACTATGACATCGCTACCGACGCCCCGCCCGATCGCGTGCGAAAGCTGTTCACCAACACGCAGGCCGTCGGCGCCGCGTTCGGCGTGATTCTCGTGCGGCAGCGCAAGAGCGTCGTCGAAGTCGCCACGTTCCGCACGGACGGCACGTATATCGACGGGCGGCGACCCGAAGCGGTGATGTTTACGACGGCGGAGGAGGACGCAAAGCGCCGGGACTTCACGATCAACGGTTTGTTTCTCGACCCGATCGAAAACCGCGTCATTGATTACGTGGGCGGTCAGGAGGACCTGCAAAACAGGGTGCTGCGGGCCATCGGGGATGCGGATCACCGCTTCGAGGAAGATCACCTGCGGATGCTGCGCGCCGTGCGTTTCGCGGCAAGGTTTGAGCTGACTGTCGACCCGTCAACAGAGAATGCGATCATCCGGCACGCGGAGCAACTCAAGCGCATCAGCCCCGAGCGCATTGCCGATGAATTGCGGATGATGCTGGGTGAACCATCGCGCATCCGCGCCTGGCCGATGCTATGGCGCCTGCGGATGATTGACGTCATCTTCAGGCACCTGCCGTCCCAGAACGAGGAACCGCTCGCGCCGCAGCGATCCATTCTGCGGGTGTTGTCGCCGGAGGAACCGCTTGAGTTCGGCGAAGTGCTTGCCGCCGCGATTCTATGCTATCGATGGCAGCGAACCGCCCGCGGCGACATCCGGCAGTTCCTCGGGCGCCGCGCTGCCGTCGAGGCTGCGAATGCGATGCGACAGGCACTGCGGATCAGCAACGATGAAGTGGATCAACTTCGCGAAATCCTGGAGAGCCTTGAGTCCCTCCTCGGCGACCCACCGCCGACGATCGCGATGAAAAAGCGCTTCCTGGCCAGGCGATACCATCCGGCCGCAATGGAAGTCTTGGAGGCGATCGGGGAGATCGGCCTCCTCACCGACCGGATCGGGCCGCTCTACGCAGAGCTGTACCAGCTGTACGAGGCCGATGTGGCTCCTCCGCCGCTGATCACTGGCGATGACCTGACCGACGCGGGATTGATGCCGGGACCGAAGTTCAAGATCGCGCTGGATCGGACGTACGACGCGCAGCTCGAAGGCCGCATCACTACGCGTCAGGAGGCGATTGAAATGGCGATCAGAATTGCCAGCGGCGAGCCGGGCTAACTGTTGTTCCCGTCGCCGTTGCCCATCGAGCGGATCACGGCCTTGACGTCCCCGATCGTCGTGATGCGCAGGCCGAAGTTCTCGCCCACTTTCACGGCTTCGCCGGCACCGATGACCTTGTTATTGATCAGCAGCTCCAGCGGCTCGTCGCTGGCCTTGAAGAACTCGATGATCGCGCCGACGCCCAGGCGCATGACCTCGGACATGTTCAGCTTGCGGTCGGCCAGCTTGACGATGACGGGGACGTCCAGACGCAGGATGCGCTCGAGCTCGGCATGTGAAGGCGGCAGGGGTGCTTGCTTGCGCTGGGCTTGCAGTACGGGCATGCGTGCAGTGGCATGGGCGTCCGGCCCATGTTCCTTATTTGTCTGCATGGGCGAGCAGCCCATGCCACTCAGGGACATCGACATTATCGGCACACGCCCCGGCGTCGCAACAGCGACTTTTGTTCACACCAGCGCCGCCAACCGCGAGTCGATCGTCGGCTTCGGCTGAAGCCCCACGAGCTTGTCTATCAGCTGCCCGTCCTTGAACAGGAGCATCGTGGGGATGCCCTCGATGCGGTACTGTGCGGCCGTGCGCTGGTTTTCGTCGGTGTTCAGCTTGGCAACGACGTACCGGCCGTTCGATTCGGCGGCGAGCTGCTTGATTGTCGGCTCGAGCATCCGGCAGGGGCCGCACCACGGAGCCCAGCAATCGACAAGGACCGGCTTCCCGCGCACCCCCAGCACATCGCGCTCGAACGAGCTGTCAGTGACGACGAGCGGCTCACTGGACGAAAACGACGTGGCGGCAGGCGCATCCAGCTCACGACCGCAACGCCCGCACTTGGGCTGCGCGCTGATCGCTTTGTTCTCGTCGATTCGGTTCTTCGCGCCGCAGTTGGGGCACGTCGTGAACGTCATGGTGGCCATGTTCCATCGCTCCGACGCACACTATTCTGCGACGTCCCGCCGCCGATGAGAACCCCCATTCAGGGCAGTGCACCAGTGACCTTCTGCGTCGCGGCCCATGCCTTTTCAGCCGCTTCCAGCGGCGGCAGGGCGCGCAGCTCGGCGGTGAACACTTCAAGCGACACCGGGCCTTCGTAGCCGGATTTTTTCAGCGCTCCAATAAAAGCGGCCACGTCAATTGCGCCCTCACCCGGCAGCAGTCGGTTGCCGTCGTCGATCTCAGCGACAGGGATGGGCGGCGCGTCGTTCAGGTGTGCGAGGACGATCTTGCCGGCCGGGACGTCGGCCACCCGCTGCCACGTGTCGCCGGCCGTGTGGACGTGAAAGCAATCAACCAGCAGCCCCACATTCTCCCCCACATCAGCAGCGAGCTCGAGCATCTGCCCCGCTGTAAAGATGAACTCGTGCCGCCAGCGCCGCCGAAGGTGATACGGGGCGACGAACTCCAGGCCGAAGCGCAGCCCACGGCTGGCGAGCACTTCGGCGATGCGCCTGAGCCGCTGCACGTGGAAGCTCCAGTTCTCGGTGAACGGCAGGTCGGACGACGGAAGGATGTAGGTTGCGCACGAATCAATACCCAGCTGCTGCGCCACGTTCGCCTGCTTCTCCAGGTTGGGCAGCCCGTCGTTCAGCCTCGCAATGTCGCCGCGCCAGTCGAGCGCTGGCGCCCACCCGCCGGGCTTCTGGTTGTGCGACCCGAGCAGGTCGCCCAGCGCCTTGGCCCCCTGCATCTGCCCCCAGCCCATGTCCACATCGACGCCGGGGAAGCCGGCCTGTGCGGAGAGCTTCACGAATTCGTCATAGGGAAGATCCCGCCCGGCGGTGCCGCGATTGAGGCAGATGTGCATGGCGTGGAATCTTACAGCGGCGCGCTCACGGCGTCGTCATTACGTGACTTGACGAGCGCCGCGACCTGCGCCGTCATCACCCGGTAGTTTCGGTAAAGTCCAAGTCCCATGGCGGGTTTCTTCCGTTCGATCTTGGGGCTTGCCTTCTCTTCCAATGCTCCATGACATCACCCGCACTCAAAGATCACCTCCACCTCCACGCTCGCGTCGCGCGGGAGCGTATTGACCCCCACCGCCGAGCGGGCGTGTTTGCCGGCTTGCCCCAGCACTTCCATGAAGAATTCGCTGGCGCCGTTGGCGACTTTTGGCTGCTCGGTGAACGTTGTGTCGCTGCTGACGAACACCCCCACGCGCGCGACGCCGGTGATCTGATCGACGCCGCCGTCGAGCATCTGTACGGCAGCCAGCGCATTGATCGCGCACTGCCGCGCCGCGGCTGTTGCCTCTTCCACGCTTCGGCGGGAGGGAACCTGGCCGATGGCCATGAGCTGGCCGTCCTTCATGGGCAACTGCCCGGCAACGTAGATGAGATTCCCCACCCGCTTGGCGGGCACGTACGCGCCGAACGGGCCGTTCACGGGCGGAAGCACGATGTCGGCCGCGCGGAGCTGGTCGGTAACAGGCATGAAGAGATATTAGCCGCAGATGAACGCAGATGAACGCGGATACGTCGAACTTCGGAGCTTGCGTCTGATCTGCATTTATCTGCGTTCATCTGCGGCTCAAAGCAGATGCGAATCATCCGGCAGCGGCTCCACCAGCCCGTCGAGCGGAATGCGCATCGTCTGCCACATCACCCAGCACTCCAGGCCGAACGGGATGAACCCGAGCAACCCCACCACGGGCATCTCGAAATAGCGCACGTGCTCCAACGCACCCAGGAACGGGAGGTGGTAGATCCACTTCGCCAGCGCCCAATAGTTCCAGAACTCCCAGAGCAACCCGCACAGCAGGCCCCCGGTGAACGCGGCGAGCGTGCGGCCATACCAGCCGTTCTGCCAGTCGCGCAGGACGCTCGGCCGGCCGAGCCAGAGGTTGATCGGATCGAGCATGAAGACGAGGCTCGTCCACAGCGTGTAGTTCGTCACCGGGTCCCGCGCGATCAGCGGCCAGGCGAACATGCCGATCCCGATCACCAGCACCACCGGCGCCACCCACCGCGGCAGTCGCCAACTCCGTCCCCTCGCCCACTCGAACAACTGCGCGCTCAGGAAAACCTGCCCGCTCATCAGCATCCCCGGCACGACCGCGGCGAACGCCAGCGCGTACCCCCACGCGCGGTCCCAGAACCCCTCCGGCATGCCGAGGTACGTCCACGCGTCGATGAAGTAGAAGTTCACCCAGTCGAACAAACACCAGATGACGATCGACGCCAGGCAAAGGCACGCGAAGTGGTGCGGCCGCGCCCGCGCGGGGCTGCGCCCGGTGTGAAACGTCAGCCACCCCTCCAGCAGCAGTAGGTACGCCGGCCAAGCCAGCGGCGTCATGTTCACCGCAACCCACCGTGCCAGTGCGGCGACGGGGCCGTGTGTCGGCGCGACGGCAAGAATGTCCGCCTGCGTCCGCGGCGCGCCGCGGTCGGACCATTGCACGTCCAGCGCGAGCAGCACTTCCAGCGCGACGAGCATCGCAAGGCCGAGCCAGAAGGTCCGCGGTATACGTCGTGTCATGCTGTGGCTTGGGCGTCCCGCCCGACCCCTTGCGGTAAGCATCACCGGCGGAGCCGCTCCGCGGAAAGCTCGAAGTGGATAAACGCTTCACGTAGAACGGGTTTTAACCCGTGTCTTTGAACCCAAAAACACGGGTTAAAAACCCCTGCTACGAGTCAGTCCACAAACGCTCCGGCGGAACGCCCAAGCCACGAGAACAAGACAGCACGCTTAAGGGGCATGCGGGCCGGACGCCGCCTGCCCTTCCTCGTCCTGCGCCGGCTGCTCCTCCGGTTCCTCGCTCGCCAGATGCAGCGTCGCCCCCACGTACGTCCGCCGGTGCTCCTCCGGCGCGGGCGTGATCTCCACGTCGTCCTCCACCTCCGCCTGCTGCACGAGGATCTTCTTCTCCCGGATCAGCTCGAGCAGCGCCAGGAACACCCCGATCATCTCGCTGCGGCTCGCCCGCCCCACCACCAGCTCGCGAAGCGACAACCGCCCCTCCCGGCTCAGCCGGTCTTCGATGTCGGCCGCGTGCAGATCGATCGGCGTGTCATCGTACGTCACCTCATGGAAGCGCGGCTTGCGCGTCCCCACTTCCTGCATCAGCCGGTCGAACGCCGCCAGGAGGTCCCACACCTGCACCTCGTCCAGATCCACCGGTGGCGGCTCATCCGCCGCCTCCCCCTCCAGCTTCGCCGGCACGCGCGGGAACCGATCCGCGTGCGTCTTCTGCTGCTGCTCCAGCGCAGCGGCAGTGTCCTTGAACCGCTTGTACTCCAGCAGCTGCTGCACCAGCTCATACCGCGGATCGGTCAGGTCCTGCGCCACGCTCGTCTGCCCGTCAGCCGTCACCTGCGGCGCCTTGGGCAGCAGCATGGCCGACTTGATCTCCATCAACGTCGCCGCCATCACCAGGAAATCCCCCGCCACGTTGATGTCAAACCCGCCCTCTTTGCCCAGCTCCTTGAGCATCTGCACGTAGCTGACGTAGGAGTCGGTGATGCGCGCGATGGGGATGTCGTAGATGTCCAGCTCGTCCCGCTTCAGCAGGTACAGCAGCAGATCGAGCGGCCCGTTGTAGACGTCCAGTTCAACGCGGTATTCCACGATTCCCATCCTTGGCTTGAGGCGTGCCCGCGTTGATTCTAATGGCAGGGGTTCGATAATCCACCCGTCACCCAACCGGAAAGACGAGGAACGATGCACGAATTTGCGTTCGTCCTGGCCCAGCAGGTCAACAGGAGCTTCAGCATCGGGGGCGGCGCACTGATGTGCGGCTTCGGCCTCATCGGGCTCGCGATGCTCGCGTTCTGGATCTGGACCCTCGTCGACGCGATCAAGAACCCGAAGCTCGACAGCAACATGCGGCTGATCTGGGTCCTGGTGATCGTGCTCGTCGGCCCGCTGGGCTCGCTGATCTACCTGCTCGCCGGGCGCGGCTAACGCTTCCGACCGTCGCATGCATTCGAATGGGCGTGACCACGTCACTCTGAGGTCGTTGGGGCGCGGGCGGCATGTGCGCGTCAGGGAGAATCTAAGGGGTCGGAGAATCTAAAGGGTCGGGAGTCTTACCAATGACTCCCGACCCCTTAGAATGAACCAACGATGCTAACGCGTATCTCGCGCTGCTCCTGTCACCAATCGCGATTCTTGTTAGCAGCACGGGTTGCGCACGCTCGGACGACGGAGTGGGTTCGCGCGCACGCGCGTTAGGGCTTTCCGCGGCAGAACTACGCCGCTGGGACGATCCCGCCGCAGTGGAGGATCGTGAGCTGGTGGCCGAGAAACTGCGGGACTCGAAGGTGTTGGTTGGCAAGACGAGCGCGGAAGTAATTCGTCTCCTCGGTCCGCCTCAGACGACGGACAGGTTCCAGCTAGACTATCTCGTTGGGGTGGTGGCAGTCGATTACGTTTTCATGATTGTTATCCTCGATGGGGAGATCGTGGCCGCTGTTACCGTCACTTTGGATTAAAGACCCTCGCCGACGTGCCGCATAACCCGCCGACTATGAATCCCCGTTCATGTCAAGGGCGATTTGTTCGCGCACCAGATCCGTCTCCGCTCCGGCGGAGATTTTGTCTTTTTCACTTTGAAGATGCATTTTCTTTCTTTGGCCCGCGAGGCGTCTGTCTTCGCGGCGGCGTGAACCGCTTCAGCCGACTATTCGAGGTCACGCCCCGCTTGTTCGCATCTGCCGGGGGGACGGCCTCATTCACCTCATGCGACCAGTCGCCTGATTCGCTGCAACGCGTTCACTCGGCAGCGAGTGACGCAGCGGGTTAATCGATCTTCGCTGGTCCCTGGCACGTTCGCCGGAGCCTCCGCTCTCGCCTGGCCATCTCTTCTCTTCGCGCGTGCGGCTTGCGGCGTCGCGATCTTTGGGAAACCGGTCAATACGCCCGCACCAGCGTGCTGGCGGGGAAGGACCAGAGGACGATGTTTTCGTGCGGCCAGCCGGACAGGGCGCGGGCCTGGGCGCACCACTGGCACATGCCCACGCCGTGGCCGTGGCCGTGGCCGTCGAGGAAGCGGATGGAGTCGCCTTCGTCGACGATCTTGCAGAAGCTGCTGTTGAGGGTCGTGCCCTTTTGTGCGTCGGCGTTCACCGCCCAGCGGAGCTCTTCGCTGCGCCAGGAATAGCGGGTGCCTTTCACATCGACGACCTCGAACCGCACCGGCCGGCCGTAGCGGTTGCTCGCGGCGACGCGGATCGTCTGCACGGGCAGCATGTTCTTTTCCGGGCGATCTTTCGACGCGCCCCAGGCGCGGAAGCGGCGTGTGAGCTCGTCTTTTTTTACGATGATCGGGCCCCAGTTGAAGCGCGGCGCCATGTTGCACACCGGCCCGACGTTGCGCTCGGACAGCGGGATGGTGTAGGCGTCGCCGAACGCGTCCCACGCCGATTGCGTCACCCCGCCGCAGCAGGCGCTGAAGTACGCTTTGAAGATCTTCTCTTTGCCGGGCGGTCCATGCGCCACGACGACGCCGGCCGTCTCGTCAACGGCGGCGACGGCCTTGGCCGATTCCGATGCCAGGCCGCCGTACACCTGGCTGCGCGTGTCGGGAAACAGGTCCCAGTGCTGGCCCCCGCTTGTCCTGGCGGTGTACAGGGCGTACGTGCGCGCAACGATGGCCTGCGCCTTGTACGCCTGCGGATCCCAATTGGGGAACATCTCGCGCGGGACGACACTCTTGAGGTAACTGTCGATGTCGACATCGTTGATGACATCGAACTGGCCGCCGCCCGTGGGCACGAATCGGTAGCGGCCGCGGTACGCCTTGCCGTTGATGGTGACGGAGCCGTCGCCCGCGGGAATGATCGTGAGTTCGCCCGGGCCGACGGCATTCTGATCGAGCAGCCACCCGCTGTCCGTGCGGGCGAGCGTGACGGGCACGCCCGGGGTGGCGTTCAAGCGCCGGGGCGATGATTCCGCCGCGACGCGCACGAGCGGCGGTTGCGACGCCGTGAGAGTGATCTGCTTCTGATCGGGGAGCAGCTTGACGCGGACGATCGGGCCCTGCGGAGATTTGGGCGCGGGCGTGGGCGCCGCCTGCTGGCTGCAGCCGGCGGTGAAGCAGAGCAGCGTCGCAAGGATGACCGAAACAAGCGCGGCCGTCTTGCGCATGGCGTCCGTGCCTTTATCCCCTCTCCCTCCGGGAGAGGGCCGGGGAGAGGGGGCGCGTGGGAGTTCGAGAGCCTCTCGTCGATCCACAGCCCCCTGACCCTATCCCTCTGGCGGAGGGAGAGGGGGCCAGAAAGCCTACTCTTCCAGCTTCCGCAACCCCAGCCCGAAGCTGCCGAGTTGCTGCTTGATTTCGTTGAGGCTGGTCTGGCCGAAGTTCTTGCAGCCGAGCAACTCGTCTTCCGTGCGGCTGGCGAGCTCGCCAAGGGAGTTGATGTTCAGCCGCTGCAGCGCCTTGCGGCTGCGGACGGAGAGTTCCAGGTCCGCAACTGATTTGCTCAGCAACTCGGGCGACACGTTGCCCGCCACCGCCGGCGTGCGACGCGCCGCGGCTGGGGCGCCGGGAATCCCGCTCTTGCCGTCTTCGGCAGCCTGCCCCAGGCGCAACCCCTTCTGTGCCAGCAGCGCCTTGATCTCGTTGAGGCTCGTCTCCCCGAAGTTCTTGTAGCTGAGCAGCTCCTGCTCGCTGGTGCGCAGCAGGTCGCCCAGCGTCTTGAGGTTCATCTTCTTGAGGCAGTTGCGGCTGCGGACCGACAGCTCGAAATCGGTGATCGGGATCTCGAGCACGACGTTCTTGCGGCCGTCGCCGCGGCGATCGTCGTCATCGTAGTACATCGAGCGGGCGCTCTCGACGTCCTTCATGAACAGCCGGGCGCGCTCATGGTTGGGGTTGGTCTTGAGGACAGCCTCGAGGCAGCGGTGAGCCTCGTCGTAGTGGTTGTTGTCCTCGTACAGCAGCGCCAGGTTGATCAGCGCGTTGAGGTGCACGGGGGGGCTCGTGCAGATCCGCTCGTACAGCTCGATCGCCTTGGCGTCTTCCGCGCGGCGGTCGTACAGCAGGGCCAGGTTGAAGCAGGCGCTTTCGTGGTCGGGGTTTTCGTTGAGGGTGCGTTCGAAGAACTCGATGGCCTTCTCCTGCAGCCCCTGGGCCAACGCGTCCTGCCCGCGCTTGAAGTATTCGTCCGCGGCCCGCTCGTTAATGGAGGCGACGCTCATCTCGCTCATGGTCGTGTTACTCGCAGTCGGTTGATCGTGACCGATCCAGCGATCGGTGTTTGATTACGGCTTGGTCGGACGTCCGGGAATCGTAGTTGGATCTGGAGACCTGTCAACCTGGAGAGCGTTGGAGAGCATCCCGGCGTGATGCGTCTTACTGAACAATCTCGAGGATCTTGAACTCCATCGTGCCCCGCGGGGCCTTGACCTTGACGGTCTCCCCGACGCGGGCCTTCATCAGCGCCTCGCCCATCGGACTGTTGACGGAAACCGGCATTACGTCATCGGTGCCAGATGGCGGCTGCGCCTCGCCGACAAGGCGGACGAGCTGCTCGGAGTCATCGTCCAGGTCAAGCAGCTTCACCGTGTGCCCCAGGTAAACCAGGTCCTCCGGCACGTTGTCGGTCGAGACGACGGCGAGGTTGCGGATCTTCATCTCCAGCTCGGCCAGCTCGCGTTCGATCCCGCGGTTCTCTTCCTTGGCGAAGTGGTATTCGGCGTTCTCGGAGAGATCGCCAAGCGTCGCGGCGCGGCGGATGCGCTCCTGCACGTCGATCTTCTGCTTGTACAGATCCTCGCGCTTGGCCTCGAGGGCGGCCTTCTCCTGGGCGCTGACGATTTGCATGATCTCAAACTCCTGCGCATCGGGCGAAAAATGACGCCTGATGAAAAACGAACCACCGCGCCATCGGCGCGGTGGTCGGGAAGACTTCTACCACCGGCAATCATACCCTCCCCGCGCCCGGAGGCAACGCTCAACCCGCTCGCCCCACGTAGAATTGACGACCTTCCGGGCATCTTCTAAACTCCCCGCCCACGCCGCACGCGCAGCACGCGAAGCGAGCACAGGAGCCCGATGCCATGGCCTTCCAGTGTGTGATCGTCACCCCCGAGCAGCAGGCGTTCGACGAGCGCATCACGCAGGCGATCGTCCCCGCCCACGACGGCCAGATCGGCATCCTCACCGATCGCGCGCCACTGCTCGTCAAGCTGGGCATCGGCGCCCTGCAGCTCGACCTGGCCACCGGCCAGCGCCGCACGCTGTTCATCGAGGGCGGCATCGCACAGATGAAGGACAACCGGCTGACGATCGTCACCAACGAAGCGATGGAGCCCAGCCAGATCGATGCTGAATCAGCCCGCGCCGAATTCGCCGAAGCCACCGCCCAGCGCCCGACGGACCAGAAGAGCCATGACGACCGCCAGTGGCGGATGCAACGGGCGCGGGTGATGCAGGAACTGGCTCGCAAGTAAGCACGAACCATCAAAGAATCGAGTTCAACGAACGACAAAACTCTGAACCATCCCGCTTCGGAGCTTTCTTCTTTGGTGCTTGAAACTTGTTTGGGATTTTGTGCTTCGGATGTCGTGCTCACCGTTTAGTAGCGGAATCCAATTCCCGCCCCGCCCCACAGCTCCGTATCCGCGCGGAGGTCGTTCTCGATCCCATCGGTGTAGAACAGGTACCCCTTCAGCATCCAATCGCCATAGCGCTGCGGGATGTTCAGCAGCGGGTTGAGGCGGTACGAGCCGATCAGGCCCAGTTGATAGTGGTGAAAGCCGGCGTCTTCCGCGGCGCCGTCCTGAACGTACAGCTCGTGTCCGTTCACCCACGCAACTGAGGCCTGCGCCGTCAGCACGATGCCCGTCCCCTCGAGGATGAAGCGGTGCTCCACGCCGGCCTCCAGGTAGACGGCGTCGTACAGGTCATAGTCATACGCTGCGTAGATGTACGGCGAGAGGATTGGGTCGTCCGTGCGCAGAAAGTACGAGTCGTCCAGCGTGATCTTGCCAAACACCTCGGTTGTGTTGAGCTGATCGCGATCGGGGTAGATGTAACTGTTGTGCCCGGCCGTGAAGATGATCGGGCGGAGCGTCAGCTCGAATCCGAGGAATGGGCGAATCTCCTGAAAGCGGCTTTCGGGGTCTGCGTCGAACGTGTTTACGAACACGCCGACGAACGGGTGCGGCGCTTTGCCGAGATCAAACGTCATATGCGCGTCGACCTGGATATTGGCGGCGGTTTCGCGGAATTCGGGGCGCGGGACGGTGTCGCCGATGGCGCGGGCGGCGGCGATGCGGTTGCTCTCGTTGATTCCGCGATAGACATAATCGGACATATACGAGACGTCGAGCTGGAAGTGGACGCCACCCTCGTTGACGCCCGTATTGGCCGAGATCGGGTCAGGCGGGGCATACACGCTGTCGTAGTCCGGCTGCACGAGCAGCCGGAACGGCTCCTCATTCGCCAGGTTCTGCGCGGGCGCGGCGCGCGCCAACAGGCATACTATGGCCGCTCCGGCGGACGCCATCACTCGCGATCCCATGCGCGAACTCCCGCGGTAAAACGACGAGGCGGGGCAATCTACCCCGCGCGGGAACGGTTGTCACGACAGGGGCACGCGCACCTACGCAGCAGCGTGCGCAGCATCGTCACATCCGCGCTTCGCGCGTGCGCGGAATCCCATACACTTGCCGCTTTCAGGAGGACCCATCACATGTCCGGCGACGAATGGCAGACGAAGCAGCGGCGGGTGAACACCTTTCTCGAACAGCACGATCTGGAGGGCGTGTTGCTCACGCAGCGCAACAATTTTGCGTGGGTGACAGGCGGGCGGGACAACCACATCGCGAACAACTCGCCGATCGGCGTCGCCAGCATCCTCGCGACGCGCGACGGCGTCCGGGTCTGCCTGGCGAACCAGATCGAGGCCCCGCGCATGCGACAGGAAGAGCTCAGCGGCGCCGGCATCGAAACGATCGATTTCCCCTGGTACGACAGCCGCGCCGCAAGCGAGCGCGTGCGCGAGGTGATCGGCGGACGAAAGATCGCGGCGGATTCCGAGAATTTCGGGCTGTCATTGCCGCCGCTGCCGAGGGATTTCGCGGAGCTGCGCTGGTCACTCGTGGCTGCGGAGATCGACCGCTACCGCGACGGCTCGCGCCGCGCCTCGAAGGCGATCGAGGCCGCCTGCCGCGATGTCAAGCCGGGCATGACGGGGCATGAAATCGCCGGCATCCTGGACCATCACATCCATGCACAGCGGCTGAACCCCATCGTCACGCTTGTGGCCACAGACGAGAACATAGAGCGCTTCCGTCACCCCGTGCCGAAGGACACGCGGATCCGGCGCACGGCGATGCTTGTGACCTGCGCCGAGTTCGGCGGGCTGATTCCCTGCGTCACGCGCTTCATCCACTTCGGCCCGATGTCGTCTGAGCGCAAGGCGAAGCAACAGGCGGTCTGCGACATCGATACCGCCGTGAACCTGGCGACGAAGCCGGGGCGGACGCTGGGCGAGATCTTCACCGACCTTCAGGAGGCGTATGCCCAGCGCGGGCAGGAGGGCCAGTGGAAGCTGCACCACCAGGGGGGCTCGACCGGCTATGCCGGCCGCGAGGCGTTCGCGACGCCGTGCAGCGCGGTGAGGGTGCTGGAGAATCAGGCTTTCGCGTGGAATCCATCGATCGTCGGCGCGAAGCAGGAGGACACGATCCTGTGCACCGCGGGCGAGATCGAGGTGCTGACCGCACCGTCGAAGGATTGGCCGCAGGTGACGGGACGATACGGCGGAAAGGAACTGCAACGGGCGGACGTTCTGGTGCTGTGACCCTTACCCCCTCGCGCGCTACTCCGGGAGAAGTGACCAGATCAGTACTCGTCATCCCAGTAGCCGCGTGGGCGTGGCCGGGCCACGACGCCGTCGCCCGTCAACCGCTCCCCCTGCATCAGCAGGAAGCCGATGATCGCGCCGCCGAGGTGCGCCGCTTCGCCGCCGGCGTTGCGGCCGCCGGTGAGCACGCTCCAGATCGCAATCACGATGAACACGCGCGCCAGCGTGCGCAGCCGCATGGGGATCGGAGGGAAGAGCATCATCACCATCGCATTCGGCGCCATCTGTGACGCGGCGATCAGGATGCCAAAGATGCCCGCCGATGCGCCAACCAGCGGCTGCCACGGCTGGCCGATCAGGATCCCCTTCATGAAAAGCGCGAGGTACGCGACCGCCCCACCCACCCCGCAGATCAGGTAGAAGCGAATAAACCGCCATGACCCCAGGTGCCGCTCGACCATGGGGCCGAAGATGTACAGCCCGACCATGTTCATCAGGAGGTGCGGCAGGCCGGCATGCAGGAACTGAAACGTGAGCAGCCGCCACAGCTGAAGCCCGTAGACCGCCGTGCTGGCCGAGAAGTGGCCGTAGAAGTCGAGCAGTGAAAACGCCATCCTCCCGCCGCCGGGGAAACCGACGATGATGAACAGTCCGATCTTCATGAGCAGCCAGTCGATGACGTAAACCGCGACATTGCTGACGATCAAGAAGGTGGTGACCGGCGCCTCGCGAAATCCGTCAAAGGCGCTGGGGGCGCGGCGGCGCGGCTCGTACTGGAAGTAGGGGCGCTCGGCAATCGGCATCGGAGGCAGTGTAGAAGTGCGGAGGGGCGCAGACAAACAGCGCGTCCGTCGCGGTGGTCTGGGGCGCCCTTCCTGCGTCTTTCCCGGCGCAAAAACAACGCAGGCCCGGTCGGGTCGACCGGGCCTGCGGGGTAGACGCTTTGTCAAAACGCGGTGCGGACTATGCGCGCTCGCGCAGCTGCGAGACGGGCTTTCGGCCCGCGACGCCGCTGTCGAGCTCGTGCCAGTGGGTGATCTTCTCCTCACCGAGCTTCCAGCAGAGGTAGACGTCGCGGCCATCATGTCGGCCGACGAAGTCGATCAGGCCCGACTGGTAATCCTTCAACTCGCAGCCCACATCAGACAGCTCATCGACGAGGTCCTGCAAGCGATCGACCGACGCATCCAGCTCGCGCTGAGCGACCTGCTGGTCCGACCCCTTCGCCTTTTGCAGCCGGAGCTGGTTCTTCGTCGCACGCTCGTGCGTGCTGACAATGTCGGCCACGATCCGCTTCACGAGCGGCAGCGACTTGTTCGCCTGCTCGAGGGTGAATTTGCGGACCGGCTGGGACGGAGCGGGACGCTTCTGAGGCGTAAAGAACTGAGGACCGGCCATGGACGTGATCCTTTCTCGCGCGTTTAACCCCGGGATCGCACAACCACCGGCACTGAATTGTCCGATTCCATATTGACGCCCCGGTGCTCTCGCAGTCAACGCGCCACTGACGACGTTATCGGCAAATGTTATGCCGCGCCAGTAAGCGAGGAAAGGTGCGCCGCGAAACCGGGCTGGACGAGCTTCTCATGCGCGCTGCGCGCGGCGGTGGCGCAAAAACGACCGATCGAGGAGTGCGCGGTGACTTTCCGTCCGGTCCTGCTGATGAACGAAGAAAAAGCAACGGAAGCAACGGGAGAAAAGTCCTCTTTAGTTCGTTGAAGCCAGTCGCCGCCGAAGCAGCGCCAGGACCGTCGATTCCTCAGGGCGCAGCTTAGCGCTGGAGCGCGCCAGCGCCGCCGCCCGCTGCTTGAGCGTCTCGACCAGGTTCCCATCAAGGTAGGCGTTCAAAATGGCAGGGTGAATGTAACATTTCCTACAGACGGCCTTTGTATTTCCCAACCGTTCTGCAACCTTTTCGACGGCGGCGATGACGTTCTTCTTCGCCTGTGCCTCGGTGTCGAATTTTTTCAGCTCCTGCAGCGCCTGCGCCGCCAGCACCGTGCCCGCCCAGGTCCGGAAATCCTTGGCCGTGAAGGCTTCGCCGGCGATCTCGCGGAGATAATCGTTCACGTCGGCCGAACCAACATCGCGCACAACGCCGTCCTCATCGATGTACTGGAACAACTGATAGCCCGGGAGGTCCTGGCAATCCCTGACGATTTTGGCGAGGCGCGGGTCGTCCAGCTCGATTTCCCGGAGAATCCCGCTTTTGCCGCGGAACTGGAAATGGACCTTGTTGTTTTTCACCTTCGCGTGCTTGTCGCGGAGGGTGGTAAGCCCGTAGGAGTTGTTCGTCCGCGCGTACTCGTCGTTACCGACGCGGATGAGTGTCTTTTCCATCAGCTGAATCACGGTCGCCAGCACCTTCTCGCGGGGTAGCCCCGGCTTCTTCAGGTCCCGCTTCGTCCGCGCCCGGATCTTGGGCAGCGCCTTAGCGAATTGAAGCAACTTGTCGTACTTGTTCTCGTCGCGGACCTCACGCCAGCGCGGGTGATAGCGATACTGCTTCCGCCCGCGCGCATCACGCCCAACCGCCTGAAGGTGTCCGTTGGGATCCGGGCAGATCCACACATCGCGGTATGCCGGAGGAATGGCCAGAGATCTGATGCGCGCGAGCGTCTGCGTGTCGTTGATCGGCTTGCGGTTTGGCGCGATATACGCGAAACCCTTCCCCGCCTTCACGCGCTTGATCCCGGGGGATTCATCGGAGACGTAGCGCAGGCCGGCTTCTTTGGCGGTCTCTTTGTTCTCCGCGATGGCCGCGGCGAGTCGGTAGGTGTCGCCGCCATTCGCGGAAAGCTTCTTCGCCGATCGCGTTGCACCGCGCTTGGCTTGCGGTGATGTCATTCTGAGGCACTCCGAAGGATCTCCTGCGTCCGGACACCAGAGATCCTTCGGAGTACCTCAGGGTGACAACCGCGCCGGAGCCTTGCTCCGCTGATTACCCTACCCGATCTCATTATTGGCGCGAGCGGCCGATGTGTTGATGTCGTTGGCGTACTGCGGGACGAGACCGCTGCTGCTCTCGTACCCCCGCGCTCGGCGCGGACCGATCCCGCCCGGCTTTGGCAGAAGCTGGTTCGCCAGCGCCGATAGCTCCGCTGTCAATCCCGGGAACAGCCCGTGGAGCTTGGCCGCGATCCACGCGGGCAGCGGCGTGATAAGTTCCGCCTGCCCGTACCGCGCCGCCTCGAGAATGCGCTCGGCCAAGTGGTTTGGGTCAATCGACAAACCTGGTGTGGCGTCGGCCGTCGCGAACCAGGCGTACTCCTCGTGGTGCCTTCCCTTGAAGATAGCGTTGCGCGGGCTTCCGCTGCGGAACAGCCCCGGCGCGACGGTCGTGACGTAGATGTTGTCCTTCGCGAGTTCCGCCCGCAGTCCTTCGGAGAACCCGACCAGGGCGAATTTGCTGGCCGTGTAGGGCAGCAGGTGCGGCGCGGGAACCTTTCCGCCAATCGATGTGATGTTGACGATCCTCCCCTGCCGCCGACCGCGCATCGCCGGAAGTGCTGCCAGTGTCGTGTACAGCGGCCCGGAGAAGTGCGTCTGCATCGCCTCCTCGTAGTCCACCAGCGTCATCTCCTCCATCGGCGCGACCTGAATGACGCCAGCGTTGTTGATGAGCACGTCGAGGTGCCCAAAGTGCCCGATGACGCCTCGGATCATCTCATCGACCTGCGGCTGCACTGTCACATCGCACTGCACGGCGAGCACGTCACCGCCCATCGATTCCAGCTCCCGCTTAGCGCGGTTCAGCTCTGTCTCGTCACGGGCACAGATCGCAACGCGCGCGCCCTGCAAAACGAGCTGGCGCGCGAGCACCAGCCCCAGTCCGCGCGATCCGCCCGTGACAAGCGCCACACGGCCGCGCAGATCCATGAACCGCGAGCGCCGCACAGCCTGCCGGGCGGCGTAAGTCGCGCCGGCGAGCAGTCCGATCGCGCCCATCGTTCCAAGCTTACCCATGGCGACCTCCTGTCATTCGCATAAGAGTGGCCCTGCTCCGTTCCTATCCGTTGATGATTTCTCCCCCGTTGGGGTGCACCACCTGGCCGGTGAGGTACGACGCGTCATCGGAAGCGAGGAAGACGAAGCAAGTGGCGACTTCATCGGGCTGGCCCGGTCGCTTCATCGGCACGTCGGAGCCGAACTGCGCGACCTTCTCCTTCGGGAACGTGCTGGGGATGAGCGGCGTCCAGATCGGCCCCGGCGCGACGGCGTTCACGCGGATCTTGCGATCGGCGAGGTTCAGCGCCAGCGCGCGGGTGAACGCGACAATCGCGCCTTTTGTCGACGCGTAATCGAGCAGCTCCTTGCTCCCGCGATAGGCCGTCACCGACGTCGTGTTCACGATCGTCGAGCCTTTGCCGAGGTGCTTCATCGCCGCCTTGGTCATGAAGAACATGGAGAAGATGTTCGTGCGAAAGGTGCGCTCGAGCTGCTCGCGGTCGATGTCCTCGATTTTCTGCTGCGGGTGCTGCTCGGCGGCGTTGTTGACCAGGACGTCGAGCCGGCCCAGCTCGCGGACGACGCGCTCGACCGCCTCCCGGCAGAAGCTCTCGTAGCCGATGTCCCCGGGCACGAGCATGCATCGCCGGCCGTGCTGCTCGACCATCCGCTTGGTCTCCTGCGCATCGGTGTGCTCGTTGAGGTAAAGGCAGGCGATGTCCGCCCCTTCCTTGGCGAACGCGACGCAGACGGCCCGGCCGATGCCGCTGTCGCCGCCCGTGATCAGTGCCACTTTCCCGCGCAGCTTGCCGCTGCCCTTATACTTGGGATCGTCCGCCTTCGGCCGCGGCCGCATCTCCGACTCCAGGCCAGGTCGGCGTGACTGCGACTGCGGGGGGTTAACCGTTTTGGGTGATTCCTTCTTCGCCATAACGCGCACTCTGCGCGGACGCAGCGGCATCTGTCAGCCCTGAAAACCACGCCGCACGCCGCTCTCTCCGTCACCGGTCTCCGCCGAGAGGGAGGACGGACCTCAAATCTCTCCGGCAGCCGCTCAACACGCGCTTGCGGATCGCGCCCAGCGACGGCCGATCACCCATTTGCGCGCGCCCTACTTGCCGATACAGTCTGCCCACCTACGAAAGAGGGAGTATGAAGCGAACGCGCAGCACTCGCCCCAAAGCGTCGTCCGTCGCCGGTGGCTCGCGCGGGTACCCGCGGCCGCAGCTCCAACGGGCGGATTGGACGAGCCTCAATGGCCTGTGGGACTTCGCTGTCGACAAGGCCGCCCTGCTGACCTCCCCCGCCGCAGTGAAGTTCAACAAGCGGATCATCGTCCCCTACGCCCCCGAGACCCCGCTGAGCGGCATCAATGACACGGGCTTTTACGACGCCGTCTGGTACCGCCGCACCTTCGACGCGCCCCGGCTGGCTCGCGACCAGCGGCTTATCCTCCACTTCGGCGCCGTCGACACGGTTGCGAGCGTATGGGTGAATGACCAGCTCGTCGCAACGCACGAGGGAGGGTACACGCCCTTCTCCGCCGACATCACCGATGCGCTCCACGGCCGCGGGAAGCAAACGATCGTCGTCCGCGCGCATGATGACTCACAGGACCTGGCCAAGCCGCGCGGCAAGCAGGACTGGCTGCGCGAGCCGCACTCGATCTGGTATCCCCGCACCACCGGCATCTGGCAGACGGTGTGGCTGGAGGTGGTCCCCGGCACGCATATCAACTCCATCCGCTGGATCCCCAACCTCCAGCGCTGGGAATTTGACCTCACCGTAGGCCTCGCCGGTCCAAAGCGGGACAACCTGCGGGTGAGGGTCCGCCTGCGCAACAAGGGACGGCTGATCGTCGAGGATCTCTACTCCTTCTCCGGCCAGGAGGTGCGGCGCAAGATCCTGCTGCCCGACCCCGGCATCGACGATTACCGCAATGACCTGCTCTGGTGGCCGTGGGCGCCGAACATCATCGAAGCGGAGCTGGAGCTGCAGGACGCCAATGGCAAGGTCATCGACGCCGTCGCCAGCTACACCGCCATGCGCCAGGTCGCCGTGCAGCGCGACAAGTTCATCCTCAACGCCCGTCCGATCACGCTCCAGCTCGTGCTCGACCAGGGCTACTGGGAACAGAGCGGTCTGACCGCGCCCGATGACGACGCCCTGCGCCGGGATGTCGAACTGGTAAAGGAGATGGGCTTCAACGGTGTCCGCAAGCACCAGAAGATCGAGGATCCGCGCTTTCTCTACTGGGCCGATCGATTGGGATTGCTCGTCTGGGAGGAGATGCCCAGCCCGTACACGTTCAACGACAAGTCCGTGCGTCGGCTGACGCGCCAGTGGATGGAAGCGATCGAGCGCGACGTGAGCCATCCGTGCATCGTCGCGTGGGTGCCGTTCAACGAATCGTGGGGCGTGCCCGATCTGCCCGAGGTGAAGGAGCAGCGCCAGTTCGTCCGCGGCGTGTTCCATCTCACCAAGTCGCTCGACGACACCCGCCCCGTCATCGGCAACGATGGCTGGGAGATGGTCATCAGCGACATCATCGCCATTCACGATTACGACGGAAATCCGCAGCGCATGATCGAGCGCTACGCCCGCACCGAAGCCAACCTCGCCACGCTCTACGCCAGCGAGCGCCCCGGGCACCGCCAGCTTCTGCTGGACGACTGCCCGCATGAGGACAAGCCGGTCATGCTGACCGAGTTCGGCGGCATCGCCTACCACAAGGACACAAAAGCCACCTGGGGCTACCGCCGCGCCGGCTCGGCCGAGCAGTTCAACCAGCAGTACACCGACCTGCTCCGCGCCGTACGCTCCATCCCGCTGTTCGCCGGCTTCTGCTACACGCAGTTCACCGACACCTACCAGGAAGCCAACGGCCTGCTGTACATGGACCGCACGCCGAAGATCCCAATCCAGGACATCCGCCGCGCAACCTCGGAGTGAACCGCAACGCCCCAGCGTAGCTTCAAGCCTCTGTGTTCTTCTCCGCGATCTCCGCGCCTCCGCGGTGAATCGCTTCTGTCAGGAGCGACCGTTTCTTCAGGAACCATCGGGCACGAGGTGCGCACCGATCAACGCACAAACGAGAAAGCTCCAAACGGGAAACGTCCCGCGTTTGGAGCTTTCTCCTTGAAGCTCGAAGCTTGCTTCGTGCTTTGTCCTTCGTGCTTCCCGCGCAGCGGGCCGTTAGGCCGCCATCGCCGCCCCGCCGGGCAGATAGGTCGAGACCGGTGTCGCCGCCGGGCCGCTGAAGGCGCGGGGATTGAACCAGAACGCGGTGATCCACACCTTCGACCCCGGCGTCACGCTGGCGGGGAAGTCGATGTCCACGATCGTGCGCGTCGTGTTGCCTTCGAATTTCCAGCCCACCTCGGTGGTCGGCGCGACCTCACCGACGAACGTGAACACCGCCGCCCCGCTGACGCCCGGCGGCTTGGCGCGGCTGTTGGGGTCGGCCGGATCGAACAGCCGGACCCTCACCCTGTTCTCGTCGCGCGACACGACGGCGACGGTCGGCTTCATTCCCGGGCGCGGGATCGACGTCGGCTCCACGTCCACGATCGGCAGCCCCAGCGCTTGGCGCTTGTCATCCGTGAGATTGGCCGCGTTCACCTTCTTGTACAGGTTGCGCATCAGCGCGATCAGCGACTTCTTGGCCATGTCGCGCGCCGCCACGCTCACGCGCGTCCTGGTCGACGGCTCGTCCGTGACCGCCAACGCGTCGGAATAGTTCAGCGTGGCTGCACTCAGGCTCGTGATATCGCCCGCGACAAGCCCGTACGTCGCCGGCGCCGGGCTGGCGGTAGCGAGGAACGCCTGACAAAACGCCCGCAACGTCTCATTCTTCAGCGGCAGCCATGACTTACCCATTTCGATTCTCCTGTTCTCGTTCTTTTGTCCGTGGCGAATTTCTGCAACAGGAACTGCATCGGATGGAAACATGTGCGGGTTGAGCCGCTCGTGCGGGATTTTTCAGGAGGCGGTAGCCGGAAGGCTGCAGACAGCCAGTAGCCAGCGGGCAGTAAACTCCGAGCCTCCTCCGCTCTGCCTACCGCCTCCTGCCGCCGCACTGATCGCTTGCACTCGCGCCAGGAGCCGTACTGAATCGACGCACATCGAGAACGCGGAAATCCCTTTTCTTCTGCGGCGGAACGACTAAGCTGATGCGCAGAGCCTTTGGTCGGTCGCATGGAAGGGACAAAATGGCCGTTCGTCCGCCGCGCGCATCCGTTCAACCTTTGTCCCACCGCGGTTCCACACTGGTTGAACTGCTAGTGGTGGTGGGAATCATTGCACTACTGCTCGCGTTCTTGCTTCCAGTATTGTCGGGGGTTCAGGGTGCCGCCCGCCGCACAGTTTGCGCAAGCCGCTTGCGCGACCTGTCGTTGGCATGCCTCCAGTACAGCCAGGATTACAAGCGGTTTCCCGAAGCACACAGCCGAGCGATTCCGCATCAGCTGGAGGTGCGGCTGCTGAATCAGCTTTCGCCATATTTGCGCTATCCTGCCATCGAAGCCAGCACATCGGCCAACCGGCTCCCGGTGAATGTGCAGTGTCCGTTTGTTGAAGAGATCGAAGTCGATCGAGGGCCCAGCGTCGCCCCCGCTGAGGTGGGCGGTGCGGAGTTCTACACGGGCTATATGTATCTGGCCGGACTGGAGCGCTTGGCGGTGAACAAGTCCGCGGGCGACGCGGCTCTCGAGAGCGGGACGACCTCGCTGGCGGTACTGCTGAAGCCCGAGCGCACAGCGCGGGCGAAAGGATCGCGTCGCGCGGTGATCTGGGCGGACGATCTTCACCTCACGCTCGCACCGCAAATCAGCTGGTACCATTCGCATCCGTTTGCGAGCTCCATCGCGCAGACCATGGGGTTCGCGGGACAGCACAGGGCCTTTACGGATGGGAGCTTGGAGTGGCAGCCGAAGGAGAAGCTGGAGATTTCGTTCGAGCCCGACAAGGAAAACGAGGATCGGCCGCGCCGCAGAAAGAAGCTCCGTGAGGTGGCGTCGTACGTTGTGAAGGATACTTTTTACTGGTGGTAGTGATGCGCTGGGGTACAGGGAGCACCGAACCAGGCAACCGTTGGGCGCGACCGGCGAGACGCATCCTCGCCTATGCAGCGGCCGTGGCCCTGGTTGCGCTGGCGGCGATCATCACACTCCTGCTGTGGGAGCCATTCTTCAGCCGAAACCGACTTGCAATGTTCTATGCCGCGGTCGTCGTCGCCGCATGGTTCTGGGGAATTGGCCCCGGCCTTCTCGCCAGCGCGGCGGCGGTATTTCTGATCGATTATTTTTTCACTCCATCTTTCGCCACCGGCTTCAGTCAACACCTGATGCAGTTGCTTGCGTTCGCATTCATTTCGGTGCTGGTGAGCTGGTTGGATCGTCGACAACGACTCGCGCTGCACGAGGCCCAGCAGGCGCAGGCGGCGGCGGAAGAGGCAAGCCGGGCGAAGGACAGGTTCCTGGCCGTCCTGAGTCACGAACTTCGTACCCCGCTGACGCCGGCGCTGGCGGCGACCGAGGCGATGGAGCGGAGCGGAGTGGTTCCGCCGAACCTGGACTCGGACCTGCAGATGATCAAGCGCAACATCCAGCTGGAGGCAGCGCTCATCGACGACCTGCTCGACCTGACGCGCATCACCCATGGAAAGCTGCAGCTTTCCCCCCACGCCGTCGAAGTCCACCAGATCATCCGTCACGTGCTGGGGGACTGCCAGAGCGAAATCTTCAGCAAACGCCTGCAGGTCGTGCTCGAACTGCAGGCGGAAGCATCGCAGGTCACTGCCGATCCGGCCCGTCTACAGCAAGTATGCTGGAACCTGATTCGCAACGCGATCAAGTTCACACCCCATGGCGGGACCATCACCGTGCGGACGGCCAACGCTGCGACGGCGGGAAACGAGTCGCGCACACTGCGCATCACCGTTTCGGATACCGGAATCGGGATCGCACGCGATCTTCTTCCTCGCGTGTTCGCGGCCTTCGAGCAGGGAGACCCATCTATCCATCATCGCTTTGGCGGTTTGGGACTGGGACTGGCGATCTCGCGACAGCTCATCGCGATGCACGGTGGCACGCTCGAGGCGGACAGCCCCGGAATCAATCAGGGCGCCACTTTCACCATCACGCTTCCGGATGCCACCGTACCGGCGCCGGTGCCGCCGCCGCCGAAAACGGCGGATCAGCCCCCGGCCGATGAGTCGAGCACCGCGCGATCGCTTCGGTTGCTGCTGGTGGAAGATCATATTGACACGGCGCGCGTCATGGCGCGGCTGCTGCGCGCGGCACATCACGAAGTCGAGGCCGTCGGGAGCGTCGGCGCTGCGCGTGCCGCCGCGGCGCTGTCGAACTTCGACTTGCTGATCACCGATCTGGGGTTGCCCGATGGCACAGGAATCGAGCTGTTTTCCGAGCTGAAGGCACAATACGGGCTGCGGGGGATCGCCGTCAGCGGGTTCGGAATGGAAGACGACGTGCAGCGCTGCCTCGCCGCCGGCTTCGATGCGCACGTCACCAAGCCCGTCAACATCGATCGGCTGGGCAACCTGATCCAGGAAATCGGCGGACAGTGCGTCAACTGATCGCAGCACGCACCCCTCAGCCCCATCCCTCCGCTCTGCCTACTGCCTACCGCCTACTGCCTACTGATCCAACAAAAAAGACCCCAGCGATTGCTCGCTGAGGTCCTCAGTGGAGACTCTCATGGTCCGGCGGATTTTTTTCCCTGGCGCTCTCACCGGTTACGCCGTGCGTACCTTCCCCTGATCGGCACGATCGGGGCAGGACTTTCGTCACGTCAGAAAGATTTGCCCACGAATCACACGGGAGAATCAAAGGGGTCGGGAGGGTCGGGAGTCTTAGCAATGGACAATCAAGGGATCGGGAGTCTTACCAACGACTCCCGACCCCTTAGAATGCCCCGACTCCCGACCCCTTAGAATGCCCCTTCCGAGTTGGCCAACAAGACCCGGCCATTTGTCACCACACTCGACGAGATAACGGACGCGAGCGGAAACCTCTTGTCACGACAGCAGATCAAGGACAAGCTCTCTCTTCCGTACCTACCGGATGTCATGGTTGACGTCGTTCCGATTGCGGGGCGAAAGTTAAGAATCGGAACAATCGGTCGCAACTTTGACGGAAGCGAGGGTGCCAAGTAGGTCGAGCTCCTAGGCGAACTCTTGGATGACTGGTTCGTGAACGAGAGAGCTATTCCTTGAGCAGTTCGGGTGGTGTTTTCGGGAGTCAGATGGATCCTCTTAGTGCTCTAAGCATTGATGAACCGACAATCATGCTTCGCTGGGGCATGCCGCAGAGTGAGCTTCTGTCTCTCTTAGGAGGAGGCTCTTCGCTGCGAATAATTGTCGAGGATGGCCAAATTCGGTTTCTAGCGACGGTGCTTGGCGGGATGCGCGGCGAGGTTTAGGGCTACTTCGGAAAAGCTGACATGCTTAACCAAGTGATCGTAAAGCTGAATCCCGATGCTCCGACACATTTTCGAGCAGCACTCGATGCGCTGTTTGCGAAAGTTCAGGAGGTGTTGGAGCGGCGATTTGGTGTGCCGGTTACTTCACGAAGCGAATACCCGCAATGGCCAACCTTTACATGGCGAAAAGAGTCTGTGGAGATAAAGCACCATGTTTATGATCACCTAGGCCCGGAACACGTCGTATCTTTGATATTGATACCGACCTAAAGGGGGCGGATAAGGGGTCGGGGCGGATAAGGGGTCGGGGGCGGATAAGGGGTCGGGAGTCTTATCAATGACTCCCGCCCCCTTTTGCGCGCGCTTTTCCGCGCGCCTTTTCGGCGCGTGGGTCTGGATTTTGATCCAACCCATGTCCTGGATGTTTACGTGCCGCCGAAAAAGCGACTTCGAATCGGCGAGGTCGGGCCTCAGCCCAACTGGGGAGTGCAAGGCGGCGGAACCCAGATTGAATTCGTCGATTGGCCGGGCGACGATGCATTTGATATTGCCAACGCGAGGGTACTGCAATGAGCAACCCCGATAACGGCGTCCATGCCCAAGGAAGCATGCTTCTGCTTCCGGGCGGAGGGTCCGCTGTGTTCGACATGCCCATCGGGGACTTCGTAGCGTTCCAGGACGTTATCGTCGTCCGACTTCGCGTTCCCGAGGAGGGCTCAAATCCATAGAACGTTTACGGCGTTGGAATGGACGGACGGGTGCTGTGGCGCATCCCGCGGATGGAGTTCAATCGCAGGAACAGTCCATATGTCGGCTTGTGGAGGAATAACGACGAGGTTGCGCTTCACAATCTGGAGAGCGTCATCCTCTTCGTGAACCCACACACCGGTGAGATCCTGAGACGAACCTGGGGCAAGTGAAGCAGCGGTATCTGCTTCGCGGGCGAGGCAAAGGGGTCGGGCGAGGCAAAGGGGTTGGCGAGGCAAAGGGGTCGGGGCGAGGCAAAGGGGTCGGGAGTTGGGTCGGGAGTGAATGTCATTCGGATAATCCGCAACTCCGCGCCGCAGCTGCATTTACTATACTAGCGCGATAAGCGGCCTCCTGTCAGAATGGTGGTGGTTTAGTCACCAACCAACAGGAGGCCACGGATGGCTGTCATTTCGGCTTTGGCACGGCTCCGCCGCGAGCCGCTGGGCGATGATCATCGCCGGGCAGGTCGATCAACTGTGCCGCGCCTGCGGGCACGTCTGGCGCGACCGGGTGCTGTCGCCGCTGGTCACGCTGCGGCTGTTTCTGCTGCAGGTCCTGCACGG
>DASYWJ010000077.1:0-59304 GCA_035936155.1 Tepidisphaeraceae bacterium
GAGAGCTGGGTGCACCAGAATCGGCACCTCAAGCTCCGCTACGACCGGCGTGACGACATCCACGAGGCGTTCGTCGCCTTGGCCTGTGCATTGATCTGTCTGAACTGCTTGCATGACAGGTTTTGTTAGGAGCTCTTAAGCTGTACATGGACGTCCACGTCCACTCTGCAATCACAACCGAATTGACGAAGCGCGGAATCGACGTGGTGAGGGCCCAGGACGATGGTGCGGGTGAACTGGATGATTCGGAGCTGCTTGATCGAGCTGCGGCACTGGGTCGAGTGCTCTTCAGTCACGATGCCGACCTGCTGCGCGAAGCAGCGCTGCAACAGCGGAATGCAATTTCATTCAGTGGTGTCATTTACGCTCACGAGCTGAAGGTGACGATTGGACAGTGCGTGAAAGGTCTGGAACTGATCTGCGGCGTCTACGAACCAGCTGAAGCAGCGAACCGACTGTTCCGCTTGCCGCTGGAATGACTCCTCACGTTGCACTGGGAGGGTTGATTCCTCGCGCGCGAACCCGCCCGTATGCCCACGAGACGGGGCCCCACAGCGCGTAGGCCAATGCGCCGATTCCAAGCGTGTACTGGTGCCATACCACCAGCAGCAGGATCAAGCCCAGCACGAGCAGCAAGCGGCCAAAGGAGCGTTTGCCACGAAGGTAGCGGTTGACCACGTGCGGGTAGCGGATGCCGCTGACCATCAGCAGACCAGTCCCCAGCACGACGAGCGGCAGCAGCCAGACGCACAATTGTGACAGCGACCACAGCTCATTGGCGCGCAGGTCCTGCTGCATCAGGATGAACGCGGCGACCGCGCCGCCCGCACCAGGGCTGGGCAGTCCCAGGAAGCTGTAATGATGCTGCTCCCCATGCTCGTTGCTCACATTGAACCGCGCCAGGCGCAGCGCAGCGCAGCTGAAGTAGACGGCGCCAATCGCCCACACCAGCCGTGAGACCGGGAGCCACACCTCCGGCCCCTGCACCTTGAACACCTGCAGCGCGACAAAGGCCGGGGCAGCGCCGAAGCTGACGACGTCGGCGAGGCTGTCGAGCTGTCCGCCGAAGTCGGTCGTGTGCCGGGTGAACCGCGCCAGCCGGCCGTCGAGCGCGTCGAAGACCATCGCCAGGAAGATCAGGTAAGCCGCCGCTGTGAACGGGTGCAGCGCCCACCAGCGCGTCCACGGGTCGCGGTAGGCGAGCGGCCCGGTCCCCGCGTCGAAGCCGGAGACTGCCATGGCAGCGACATACATCGCGCCGAACCCGCACACCGCATTGCCGAGCGTCGCCAGGCTGGGAAGGAAATAGACCGAGCGAACGTACGCCCGCCGCCCGTGCCGCCGCATGCGCCGCCGGCGATGCTCGCGGTGCGAATGAACTGAGGGGGTGAGAGAATGACGGGGTGACGGAGCAGGAGAATCATCTGATGGCATTTGATCCATCGTTACTCCGTCGCTCCCTCACCCGGTCACCTCACTCAAGCCGGCGTCTCCCGGCCGACCAGGGGCTCGAACTCTTCGTCGATGGGCTCTTTGCTTACAGTCTGGATCGGCTGCTGGAGAATGGCGATCACGTCGGCGGCGCCCCGGACGGTCTGGCCGACTGTGACCTTGACGTGCGGGTCGAGCCACTTGGGGATGTACAGCTCTGTGCGGCTGCCGAACTTGATCATACCGATGCGATCGCCGCGCTTGACCTGGTCGCCTTCATTGACCGTGCAGATGATCCGCCGCGCGATCAGCCCGACGATCTGCTTCACGACTGCAACCGGCCGATCGCCCTTGGGCTCGGCCAGCACGACCGTGTTGCTCTCGTTGTCGCTCGAGGCGTCGTCGTGCCGCATCGCGTTGACGAACTTGCCTTCCTTGTAGATCACCTTGATGACCCTGCCGTCGCAGGGGCTGCGGTTCACGTGCACATTGAAGACGGAGAGGAAGATCCCGACGCGCACGCAGGGTCCGCCGATCAGGTCGTCGTGGGGCAGCTCGGTCACGTCGCTGACCGTGCCGTCGGCGGGGCTGACCATCGCGTGCTGCTCGGCGGGCAGGGTGCGCTCGGGGTCGCGGAAGAACGCAAAGAGCCAGATGAGCACGGGCAGGACAACAATGGAGACGGGCCACCAGATCGAATACCCAAGCACGACCGCGACCGCGACCAGCACGAGCGAGCCGATGAGCATTTCCCGGAAGCCGTGGCGCGTCAGCGGGACCATGGGTGCAAGCTAAGACGGCTGCCAAGTCCTGTCAACGCGAGACGTTGCGGGCTCAATCCGGAAACCGATTCAGCCTCAGATCAACGCAGATGAACGCCGATCAGATCAAGGGAGTCTCTTTCTCATGCGCTTCTCATCCGCGTTTATCTGCGTTCATCTGCGGCTCATATTGTCAGCTTCACGGAATGTCGAGACTGCCATCCTCCCGGAATGGAAACGCCCCCCAGGCGACTTCCCACAGGTAGCCGTCGGGGTCGGCGAAGTAGCCGCTGTAGCCGCCCCAGAAGGCGTCCTGGGCGGGTTTCTGGATGGTCCCGCCGGCCGCGGCCGCGCGCGCCAGCAGCCCGTCCACGTCCTCCTTCACCCGGACGTTGTGGGCCAGCGAAATGCCGCTCCACGTCCCGCGCTGCGCCAGCGGGTCGATCATCGCGTCCTTCGCCAGCTCGTTCAGCGGGTACAACGCCAGGCAAACGCCGCTCGTCTGAAAGAAGATGACCCCCTTCTCCGGCGACCAGGTTGTGGGCAGCCCGAGTCCATCGCGGTAGAAGCGCAGCGAGCGCTCCAGGTCCGACACGCCAAGGGTGATGATGCTGATCCGCGGTTCCACGACGACACGGTGTACCATGGCTCCACCGCCGGCAACAGAGGCGGACGGGTCGGGTAGGATAAGGGCAAGGATGTCCCGGCGGAGTCGCTACATCGTCGTGGGGGTGCTGTCGCTGCTTATGGGCGCCGCCGCTGCGCGCGCCGAGGGGGCCAACCCCGGCGGCGTCGAATTCTTTGAAAACCGCATCCGCCCGCTGCTCGTGGAGCACTGTTACCAGTGCCACAGCGACGCGAAGAAGAAGAAGGGGGGCCTGCTGCTCGACACGCGCGCCGCGCTGCTGAAGGGGGGCGACTCCGGCCCCGCTCTGGTCGCGGGCGATCCCGTCAAGAGCCGCATCCTCGACGCCGTTCGCTACACGAACGACCAGCTCCGGATGCCGCCGGACGGGAAGCTGTCCGATGCGCAGATCGCGGATCTCGAGGCGTGGGTGAATATGGGCGCACCCGACCCGCGCGAGGCCAAGGCGCCCGCCGTCCCCGGCGCCGCGTCCGCCATGGACCTGGAGGAAGGCCGAACGTGGTGGGCTTACCAGCCGCCGAAGGATCACCCGCTGCCCGCCGTGAAAGGTGCGGCGTGGGCGAAGCAGCCGATTGACCGGTTCATCCTGGCGAAGCTGGAAGAGAAAGGACTCGCTCCCGCCCGGGAAGCCGATCGCCGCACGCTGATCCGCCGGGCCTATTTCGACCTGCTCGGCCTTCCGCCGCCCACGGACCAGGTCGAAGCGTTCGTTGCCGATCCATCGCCGGATGCCTACCGCAAGCTGATCGACGACCTCCTCGACTCACCGCTCTACGGCCAGCGCTGGGCGCGGCACTGGCTTGATGTCGTCCGCTACACCGATTCGTTCGACGCCCGCGTGCTGGGCGGCGAACAGGACGTCGCCTTCGCATGGCGCTATCGAGATTGGGTGGTCGACGCCTACAACCACGACCTCCCATACGACCAGTTCATCATGCAGCAGATCGCCGGGGACCTGTTGCCGGCACCGCAGGGCCAGACGCTGAACAAGGCGGGCGTCGTCGCCACCGGTGTCTACGCCATCGGCGAGTGGGGCGGCGGCGATTCGGACAAGGACAAGCTGATCACCGACATCGTTGATGATCAGGTAGACCTCACAACCCGCGCGTTTCTCGGGCTCACCGTCTCCTGCGCCCGCTGCCACGATCACAAGTTCGACCCGATCTCGATACAGGACTACTACGGCCTGGCAGGCATCTTCTTCAGCACGCACATCCTTCCCAATCCGGGTCCGAAGACCGCCGGCCCGGTGACCATCCGCGTGCCGCTGTTGGACGAAGTCGAGCTGGCCCGGCGGAAGGCGGATGAAGCGCGCGTCGCGCAGCTTGCGGGGGAGATCGAGACGGCGCTCGACGCACATTACGCGGCGCTGGCGGCGGAGATGCTTCCGCGAACCGGCGCCTACCTTGCGGCGGCGTGGGAGTACGAACATCGGCCAGCGAGCTCGGCGAAGCAGCCGATTGAAACGTTTGCCGCCGATCGTGGGCTCCACCCATGCGCTCTGCGGCAGTGGGTCGGTCAGCTTAGCACGCCGCCATTGAAGCTGATGAGCAGATCGATCCCGAATATCAACGCCAAGGCCGGCGTGCACGCGTGGCGCAACGCCGAGGGCGCGGACGCGCCGATTGTCCTGATCAACACGAACACCACGCCAGTGGAGACGATCCCGACCTTGTCGCTCCCGGGGAAGAGCGTGAGCGTGCACCCATCGCCCAGCGCCGGCGTTGCAGTGGCGTGGCGAAGCCCGATCACGGGCACGGTTCGCGTCAGCGGCTCGGTCTCTGACGGCCACTCCGTCTGCGGCGACGGCATTGCCTGGTCGCTTGCTCGATTGGGCACAAAGGATCCCGATGAGCTCGCGTCCGGCACGATCGCCAACGGCGGCAGGCAGTCCCTTCACCAGGGAACGGGCGGCGCCGAGCTCGGGTCGGTCGAGGTGACAGCTGGGGACATGATCCAGCTCGTCGTGCTCCCGAAGGTCGAATACTCGTGCGATACGACGCAGGTTGAGCTCGAGATCACCGAAGCCGGCGGGGGTCGTACATGGGACCTCACCGCTGACGCCCTCGCGTCCGCCCATCTGGTCAACCCCATGCCGGATGCGCACGGCAATGCCGGCGTGTGGCACTTCCACGATCTCGCCGGCCAGGCCACGTCGTTGTTCACCGCCGGCTCTCCGCTGGGCAGGTTCGCGGCGGCCGTCGCGAGCGGCGACAACCTCGAGAAGGTCCGCGCCGCCGCGACCGATGCCGCCACGTCTTTGCGCGATGTTGATCGCAGCGCACTCACCGATCCGCGCGGCGTGTTCTGGTCCGCCGCCCGCGCCGATGATGCCAATCTCCCCGATCAGACGCGCGACCAGCTCATCGCCAGCCGTGCGGAGATGAAGAAGCTCGCCGCCGCCCTCGCCGAGCCGATTCCCGTCGCCCAGGCGATGCAGGAAGGGGGCACGCCGCAGAGCATGTTCGACGGCATTCAGGATATCCCCGTCCACATCCGCGGCCGCTATGACAAGCTTGGCGAAGTCGTCCCGCGCCGCTTCCCGATCGTCCTCGCCGGCGAGAACCAGACACCCATCAAGACCGGCAGCGGCAGGCTCCAGCTCGCGCAATGGATCGCCAGCAGCGATCATCCGCTGACGGCGCGCGTGATGGTGAACCGTATCTGGCAGCACCACTTCGGCGAAGGGCTCGTCCGCACGCCGAACAACTTCGGCAAGCTCGGCACGCCGCCCACGCACCCGCAGCTGCTCGATTACCTCGCGCGACAGTTCGTGCGGTCGGGCTGGTCAGTCAAGGAGATGCATCGGTCGATGATGCTCTCGGCCACGTACATGCAATCCAGCGCGCCCTCGCCTGAAGCGCTGAAGCTCGATCCGGACAACCAGCTTCTGGCGCGCATGAACCGCCGCAAACTTGAGGCCGAGGCGCTGCGCGACGCGCTGCTCGCCGCCGCAGGGACGCTCGACGTGACGCCCAACGGGCCGGCCGTTAACGACCTGAACACGCCCCGGCGGTCGCTGTACCTCATGACGATTCGATCGGACCGAAGCAACTTCCGCGCGCTGTTCGACGCCGCCGATGCGTCGGCCATCGTCGAAAGGCGAATCGACTCGACCGTCGCGCCGCAGGCGCTGTTCCTCATGAACCACCCATTCGTGCTCGAACGCTCCAGGCAGCTGGCCGAACGCGCCGCCAAGGCCGGCCCCGACGACGCGCCCAGGATCGACTGGCTCTACCGCACCCTTTTCGCGCGGCAACCGACCGCGGATGAACTCCAGATCGGCATCAAATTTCTTGGATCGAGCGAGGCAGACTGGAACGGTTACTGTCACCTCCTGCTGTGCGCCAATGAGTTCGTGTACGTCGACTGAAAGGCTTTTTGCCGAAAACTGATCGCATTGATCCATCTGACACTGCAACCGACCTATCATTCCGGCGTGCGGTTTGCAGGAGTGTTGCGAAGCTGTTCGCAGGAGGTAATGGATCATCCATGAGCAAGTTTTATAACAACGTGAAGACCGCTTTGCTGCTGGGGTTGATGACGGCCCTGATCCTGTGGATCGGGTCGTTCTGGGGCACCAACGGCCTGATCATCGCCACGGTGATGGCGGGGGTCATGAACTTCGTCAGCTTCTTTTTCAGCGACAAGATCGCCCTCGCGTCGATGCGCGCGCAGGAGGTGGGTCCGGGCCACAAGCTGTACCACATTACGGAACAGCTCGTTGCTCGGGCGAACATGCCGATGCCGCGCGTGTACGTCTCGCCGCAGCCGGCGCCGAATGCCTTCGCGACTGGCCGCAGCCCGAAGCACGCAGCGGTGTGCGCAACCGAAGGGCTGCTCCACATGCTGGACGACCACGAGGTCGCGGGGGTGATGGCGCATGAGCTGGCGCACGTGAAGCATCGGGACATCCTGATCCAGTCGGTGGCCGCGACCATCGGCGGGGCGATCAGCATGCTGGGCTACATGTTCATGTTCGGCGGCGGGGGGCGGCGCGACGGGGAGGGTGCCCACCCGATCGCCGGGCTGCTCGTCTTGCTGCTCGGCCCGCTCGCGGCTGGGCTCATCCAGGCGGCCATCAGCCGCTCGCGCGAGTTCAATGCCGACAAGGTCGGCGGCGAAATCGTCGGCGATCCCATGGCCCTGGCCACCGCGCTGGAGAAGATCCACCACGGCGCGCGGCAGATTCCGATGGACGTCAACCCCGCCTTCAACTCCATGTTCATCGCCGAGCCGCTCAATCCCATGCGCTCCGTTGCCAACCTGTTCCAGACCCACCCGCCCATCGAGCAGCGGCTGCTCAACCTCATCGGCCGCGAATCAACCGGCGCGGTGTTGGGCGGCGTCCCCCGCATGCGCCGTGGCGCAATGACGTGGTGATGCGTGGACTCCCTCTTCCCGGCACTCCGGGGAGAGGGAGGCCGCACCTGGCAGGAGTTGCGGCCTTCCCGCCATTCGTTAACGTAACCCCCTCATTATTGGCCGATCATGGATGGTGCCGGAAATGCTGCTGTTTCGCCGTTACATTTTCTGTTTCCTTGCGATTGCTCTGCTCGCTCCCGCCCTCGCCCGCGCCGATCTCGCCGGTGAGGTCCGCGCGATCCTGAACGACAAGTACCTCGCCAAAGCCAAGGCCGGCGTCGTCATCGCCAAGCTGCAAGACGGCTCGACGAAGCCGGATATGCGCTTCGCCGCCAACGGCGCCATGCCGCTCATCCCCGCCAGCAACCTGAAGCTCATCACCACCGCCGCCGCCCTCGACCGGCTCGGGCCCGACTTTAAGTTCCGCACGCATCTGCTGCTCAAAGGCGAAGACCTGTACCTCATCGGCGACGGCGACCCGACGCTGGGCGACGCCGAGATGCTCAAGCCGCTGGGCTGGGACGTCACCACGATCTTCATGATCTGGGCCGACGAGCTGAAGAAGCGGAACGTTGCGCACGTGAAGAACCTGTACATCGACGATTCCGTCTTCGACGAGCAGTTCCTGCACCCCAACTGGCCCATCGATCAGGAACACCTGCGCTACGTGGCCCAGGTGGGCGGGATCAATCTGAACGTCAACTGCGTCGACTTCATCATCCGCAAATCATCGTACGGCCAGCCCGTGAGCGTACTGATGAACCCGGACACGCAGTACATCAACTTCAAGAACACGTGCATTACGGGGGATCGCGATGCGATCGGGCTCGTGCGCGTCCGCGGGGGGAACGATGTGATCCTTCGTGGCCAGACGGACACCAGCCGCTCAACCCCGATCTCCGTGACGGTGCACGATCCGCCGATGTACGCCGCGACGGTGCTGGCCGAGACGCTGGCCGAGGCAGGGATCACGGTGGGCAGCGCGCCGGTGCGCAACCGAAGCGCACGAAGAGCGTTTGCCAAGGAAGGTGAGAGCGGCGGGTGGAGCGTCGTCGGCGCGCTGGATACCCCGCTCGCTCCGGTCCTGAACCGCGCGAACAAGGACAGCGTGAACCTCTACGCCGAATCGCTGTGCAAGCGGCTTGGCTTTGCCGCGACAAGCCAGCCCGGCACGTGGCTGAGCGGCACGATGGCGATGGGGGAGTTCGTCAGGAGCTGCGGTGTGACGGAAGAGCAGTTCCGCCTCGACGACGGCTGTGGGCTGTCGAAGGAAAACGCGATCAGCGCCGAAGCGATCGTCCGCGTCCTCGCCAGAGAGTTCGGCGGGAAGAATCGCCAGATGTTTCTCGACAGCCTCTCCGTCAGCGGCGCCGACGGCACGCTCAAGGACCGCTTCGCCGCCTCCGTTCTCAGCGGACGCGTGTTCGCCAAGAGCGGCTACGTCAACTACGTGGGCACGCTCAGCGGATACGTCAACACCACCGACGGCTCGTGGTACGCGTTCTCCATCCTGATGAACGAAGTCCCCTTCCGCACGAACAACAAGGCCAAGGAACTTCAGGAACGCATCGTCAACGCCATCGAGGCGAGCACAAGGAAGTAGCCTCTCGCCCGCACTCTCCGACATTGCCACTTCAGCGGCAATTTTTTACCGCCACCACCCCACATGGCCCGACCTGCCACCCCGCCACCCGATGATGCAAAAGCAGTTTCCGCATCCACGCTCCACGCCCGGCTCCGCATGCTATTTCCCCGCGCCAAGAACCAGACCCTCAAGCAGATGATCGCTGATGGCCGGGTGACGGTGAACGGCGCGCGGGCCACGAAGCTGTCGCAGCCCATCGGAGAGCGGGACGAAGTCCGCGTCGAGCAGCGCCCGCAGCCGCGGGGGCCGAAGCCGTCTATCGCGCCGTTGAAGCTTGTGTACGAAGACGAAGACATCCTCGTCATCGACAAGCCGCCCGGTGTGTTGACCAGCACCGTCCCGCGCGAGCGAAGGCCCACCGCGCTGGCGGTCGTCCGCCAGTATGTGAAAGCGACGTCCCCGTCCGCGCGCGTGGGGCTGATTCACCGCCTGGATCGCGACGCCGGCGGACTGCTCGTGTTCTCCAAGTCCGACCTGGCGTACCAGTCGCTCAAATCCCAGTTCTTCAAGCACTCGGTTGAGCGGGTGTACGAGGCGGTCGTCCGGGGGTCGCCCACCCCGAAGAAGGGGCGAATCGAGTCGCGGCTGGTCGAGCGGGCGGACGGGTCGGTCCGCTCGACCGACGAGCATGCCAGGGGCGAGCGGGCCATCACGGATTACGAGGTGCTCCACCAGGCAAAGGGGCTGGCGACCGTCCGCGTGACCCTGCATACGGGCCGAAAGCACCAGATCCGCGTCCACTTCAGCGAGCGCGGGTGGCCCATTGTCGGTGATCCGGTGTATGGCAACGATCAACCCTCCAGCGGCGCGGAGGCCACGCCCTGCGGGCTGAAGCTGCGGGCGGTGCGGCTGGCGTTCGAGCACCCGCGGACGGGGCGGCGGGTCACGTTTGGAACAGGATGATGAACAGGATATTGCCACGGCCGCGGAGGACGGTACGATGATGACGGCCATTGGGTAACACCATCGATAGCAATAAGCGGGAGGTCGGCGTGGAAACCATCGACCAGGGGAAATTCTCCTGCGGGAAGTGCGGCAAGCGCTACAAGTGGAAGCCGGAGATTGCGGGCAAGAAGGTCAAGTGCAAGTGCGGCAACATCATGGCGGCGCCGGCGGAGGAGCCGATCGCACCTGAGCCGGAAGTGGACCTGGAGGGGCTGTACGCACTGGCCGCGGAAGAGAAAAAGGCAAACAAGCGGCAGCGCGAGGAGCCGGTGGGGTTCCGCTGCCCCGGGTGCCACAGCGATTTGGCGATCGGCGCGGTCCTGTGCACGAGCTGCGGGTTTAATCTCAAGACCGGCGCGCGCGGCGGCGCCACCAAGCCCGCGCCCATCACCTTCCCCGGCGCAGCCGGGGGCGGCGGTGGTGGCGCCATGGCGACGGCCAACGCCGTGCCGTCACCGATGGTCGGCTACGGCACGCGCAGCTCCGGCGCGCCGGCCGTGGAGGTCGACTACCTTGGCGACAACCCCCTCAAGGAGCTTGGAGCACCCACTGCGCTGCTGCTGGCGGGCGTGGGCGTGCTGATCTTTCAGACCATGGGCTCCGGCGGCAGCTTCGCCAGCGCGCTTCCCGCCATCGGCTTGAATCTCATCATCAACCTCGTCTTCAGCTTTATCGGCATGTTCATGGTGATGCGGCTGTTCGAGGTCAGCTTCGGCTCGCCCGGACCGGCGGTGATCAAGGCAGCCGCCTGCTGCGTGCTCCCGCCCGCTATCGCCGGAGTCATCGGCGAGATGGTTGGCTCCGACAGCTTCTTCGTCCGCATGATGGTCAGCGCCATGCTCATGATGCCGCTGACGTACGCCTGCTTCTACTTCCTCTTCGACATGGACTTCGACGAGGTGATTTACCTCGTTGTCGTCATCTGGCTGGTGAACCAGTGGGTCGTGACGTTCCTGCTCAGCGTGATGCTGGGCAGCGGCGGGGGCGGGATGGACATGCTCGCGTTCGGCGGGGGCTTTGGCGGCGGCGGGGACTCGGCGGAGGTCTCCACCGACCAATACGTCAAGGAACAGCTCGGGATGTTCGATCTGCCTGAGGCCAGCGCCTGGCTCAGTGAAAGCCACAGCCGCATGTTCGGCAGCGACGGCCACGATCCCTCTCGCAAGCTGGTTGACGACCTGTACGCGCAGGGCGTGAAAGAGATTCACGTCGTGGCCAGGGGCGGGCAGGCCGAGGAAATCTTCGTCGAGCTTCCGAAGGACAAGGCCAAGCGCAAAGAAGTCTTTGCCCTGCACGCCAAGCAGTCGGGAGATGCCCCGCTGAAGGACAACGGGCAGAAGTACATCGTCTTTGAGTGGTATGTGCCGGGCAGCTTCTGATGCCGATACAGAGCTGAATCGAAGTCGCCCCTGCCACGACACATGCTTCTTCGGCCCCGCTCTCACAATGAGAGCGCGGCACCCGGCGAGGCGCCACGCAGGATGTCCGTCAGCCGCCCCATATCCGGCGGCAGGGGGGCCCTGAGCGTCATCGTGTCCAGCGTCGCCGGATGCACGAAGGTGATCTCAGCGGCGTGCAGCGCCTGACGGTCGAGGCGGAAATCGCCGTGCTCGAAGATGCGCCCGCCGTACATCGTGTCGCCGACCATGGGGTGCCCGATGGCTGCCATGTGCACGCGAAGCTGATGGGTGCGGCCGGTCTTGGGGGTAAGACGGACGAACGAGAACTTCTCCGGCGGCGCCGGCAGCTTGTGGTCGTGCACGTGCGCGCTGGGGTGCAGGGTGACGTCGGGCCGGTGCTCGAAAACCTCCTGCACCTCGTACTTCGTGACCGCCACCTTTCCCCCGTTTTCTTCGCTCCGCACCGCCTGCTTCTCGCGCACGTAGCGGTCTTTCCCGATCGGCCGATCGATCACATCCCCCAGAAACTCCGGGACGCCATGGCAGACGGCGACGTAGGTCTTCTGGATGGTGCGGTTCTCGAACTGCCGCGCGATGCGCCAGTGCGCTTCGTCGCTCTTGGCCACCAGCATGATGCCGGTGGTGTTGCGGTCGAGCCGGTGCAGAATGCCCGGCCGCCAGTCGCCGTTGATGCTGCTCCACTTCTTGCCGTAGTAGACGAGCCCGTTCACCAGCGTGCCGCTCCAGCGCCCGCGCGCGGGGTGGATGATCAGGTCGGCCTGCTTGTTCAGCGCGAGGATGTGGTCGTCCTCGTAGAGGATGTCGAGCGGGATGTTCTCCGGCACGAGCTCACTGATGGGCCTGGGCGGTGCGACCATCTCGATTGTGTCCCCGTCGCGCGGGTGGTAGCTGGCCTTGGCGCAGACGCGGCCGTTCACCTTCACGAGCCCCTCGTCAATCAGCCGCTGCACGCCGGCGCGCGAGAGGTAGCCGACGCGATCGACGAGATATTGATCGATCCGCCGCGTGAGGTTCTTTGTGACGCGCCAGGAGAAGTGCTCGACGTCGCTTTCCTCAGCGGCGTCGGAGACGACGGCTTCGGGGTCCAGCGCCCCGGCGGCGGCGTCGGTGGTGATGTCTTCGTCGCGCTCGGTCATCGGGTGATCTTAGGTTCAGAAAAAGCCGCGTACGTACATGTAGACCGCTTTGTAGTACCCGCCGGCGGGGACCTCGAGCCACGAGGCGCCCGAGGGGTAGTACGGGACGAGGACGCTGGCGACGCACGCGAGAACGAAGAGCCGCCGGCCAAACGAGCTGCGCAGCTCGGGCAGGACCACGACGACGGCGAAGAGGATTCCGGAGAATCCCATGCCGACCAGGCGGCTGGTGTCGGTGGCGATGGGTATCGTCCCCAGCGACGCGAGCGTGCACGCCGCCAGCGCACCCGCCGCCGTAAACTCTTTCCGCGCGATCAGCCGCCACAGCGCTGCAAAGAACACGATCCAGAAGAACTTGTGGGCCATGAACACGCCCAGCGCCAGCGTGCGCGGGTTGGCCCGCATGATGTCGAACGTGCTCGCGTTCTCGAATTGTGTGTGCACGCCGAAGGCGGCGGGGAAGTCAAACCCGTAACTCGCCAGCCAGAAGATGAAGAATGATCCCATCACGCCCCACGCGGCGAAGCGCTGCGCCCAGTTCGGGAACACCACAAGCACGAGCGGCCCCAGCCCGAAGACAGCGGCGGCTTCGTGCGTCGCCATCGACAGCGCGACGAGGCACAGCCGCGGTTTCAGCGTCAGCGGAAGGACGAGCTGGAGCAGGATGAGGATCGCGAGCAGGTCGTCGACGTACCCCGGCGCCGCCAGGTGCAGCATCACGACGTTCGTGCTCATCACGCCCAGCGCCGCCAGCGCGCGGAGGAAGCCGTCCGGGATGGGCGAGCTGTCCTCCCCACCGCGCCGGCGGGTGAGGCACAACTCGAAGTACAGGACGATGAGGAAACTGACCAACGTCGTGCAGATCATGGTTAACAGCCAGTACAGCAGCGGCCCGCGGAACTGGAGGAAGTACGCCAGGCCGGGCTTAAGCAGCCGGCGGTGGAAATAGTTGTGCGGCTCGGCGAACGGGTCCTCGCTCATGCGCGCGAAGAACGTGCCCCAGTTGCCGACGGCCCACATCGACGTGTGGTACGGCCAGCACAGCGCCCAGCAGATCGCCAGCAGGATCAGCGTGAGCCCCGCGCTTCGCCGCAGCGCGGCGCGGTCGATCTCGCGCAGCCCGCGCACGGCGGCGCGCACGACCGGCACGAGCAGCAACGCCACCGCCGCCCCGAACAGCAGCCCCTTGAGCGGCACGACGAAGCGCCTCACGAACTCATCGGGCGCCACGTACTTCGGCGCCAACCACCCGCTCCACCAGCGGTTGGCCGAGACCAGCGCCGCCAGCTTGTCGGCAGGCGCATTGCAGATGGTGTAGAGGGCAAGCGTCGCAACTGCGAGTGAAACGTAAGGGGCCCACTGACGGGTGGTCCCGTGGGAAAGCGGAAGAGCGTCGGGGAAGATCAGGACACGTTGGCGGAAGGCGCTGAGCGCGTGCATCCAGATCTCGATTGCGACGTTACGGTCCGCCGCGCACCTTCGCCTCAGCGCTCCAGCGGCTGCGTTGCCGGCGCGGTCGTTGCGGGCGCGGTCGTTGCGGGCTGGGTTGTGGTCACGGCAGCGGCGGCCGTGGGCGCGGTAGTTCTCATGGAAGCATCAGCGCTGTTCAGGAACGGCACGCCCGTCGGCGCCGCGGGCTGGGTCGCGGCGGCGATCAGCACCGGCCGGCTCCACTCCGTCGCCTGCTCCAACCGGATCCGCGCCTGCTGGCGGAACGCCTCTGCGATCGCCTCGTCATTGGTGATCTGCTCGTACATCTGCCTGGCCTTGTCCCATTCCCCGCGATTCTCGCTGATGGCCGCCAACCCAAACCGCGCCGCCACGACCGCTCGCTTCTGGTCGGCATACTGATTCACGACCTCCAGGTAAGCCGATTCCGCCTCGCTCAGCAGCGTTTTCTGATCCGTCTCCAGCCGCAGCGCCGGCTGGGTGGCGGCGGCGGGAGGTTCCTTCATCTGCGCCAGCGCCCAGTTGAGGTCGCCCCTGGCGAGCAGCGCCTCGGCGAGCAATTTCGGATCGCTGGCCGATTCGGTGATTGAGTCAATGGCCAGCCGCGCGTCGTCCGCCCAGCGCTTGCGGAATTCGAGCATCTGCTGCGGCGGGATCGGGTACAGGTGCAGCTGGGAGAGCTCGTTGATGGTCGTGCGCGCGGTGGCCAGGTTTTCCATCGCGATGCGCTCTCCCTCGCGGGCCGAACTGATGCGGTAGCGGATCAGCGTGTACCCGACGACGGCGGCGAGCACGATGAGCAGGATCATCCCGCCATACCTCCGGGCCACCTCCGGCGCGCGCGTCAGGGCCTGGTCCAGGGTGTTCTGCTGCAGCTCGTGACGGCGCTCGGCTTTCATCGGACGCGGCAGTGTAGTGAGGGACTGGAAGTGAAGCAATCGACGAGGAGGGTGGACGGTTGAGAGTGGAGGGTGCAGGAGTGGCTATTCCTCCCACCGTCGAGGGTCGATCCTCCACCTTCTCCTCGCGCGCCGCGTTTATACGGACGTGTCCGCAACTGTGGCTTTTCTTGACACTGTAATAGCATGGATTTATGCTCGTTCGGCGGTGAAAAAATCACCGGAGTTTCGGATGCTTTGCATCGGAAACACTCGCCGCGCCAACATCCCTCGTTTGTCCACCATCGGAGGCCCGCATCATGGTGCGCCTGCCACGGAATCTCTCCCGCGTCGCCGTCGCCTGTTCGCTCGCCTTGCCGCTCGCCTGCGTGCTGCCCGCCTGGGCGCAGGATGGCGCCGCTGCGCCCGCCGCTGAGACCGCGCCAGCCGAGCCGAGCAAGGAGCTGCAGGACGCGGTGGCCAATTACTGGCACTACGGCAAGATCGGCCGCTATGACCTCCAGGTCGCCGCGGGGGAGAAGATCCTCGCGCATGCATCGGAACCCGAGGCGGTGCTCGCTGCGTTTGATCGCCACATCGCTTCCACGGAATTCAACGGACGGACCGACAACCTCGAGCAGTGGATGCTCCGCTGGCAGGGGATCGAGCAGGTCCGTGACGTCACGAACAAGATCAACGCCGTGCTGAACGAGGGGCGCACGAAGTTCCGCGATAACCCGGCATTCATCCAGAAGCAGATCGAGCGCCTTTCCGGCGGCGCCCGCCCGTTCGAGGGAGCCATCACCGAGCTGCGCAAGAGCGGCGAGCTGGCCGTCCCCATGATGATCGATTACCTGCGCAACCCGCAGCGGCAGCAGTTTCACAGCAGCATCCGCCGCGGGCTGCGCGAGCTTGGGCGCTTGGCGCTGAACCCGCTCGTGGCCGCGACGGAGATGACGGGACAGGACAACGCGGGCACAATGATCGCCGTCGTGAGCGCCATTGGCGACATCGGCTACGACGACGGCGTCCCGTTCCTCGTCCGCGTCGCCAACGATGACAACGCCCCCGGCCCCGTCCGTGAAGCCGCCCGCCAGGCGCTGGCGCGCATGGGCGCGGGAAACCCCAGCGACTTGAACGCAGCCGACCTGTTTTACGAGCTGGCCGAGAAGTTTTATTACGAGAACGCCTCGATCACGTCCGATGTCCGCGGTGCGGACCAGCCGGCCAACGTGTGGTATTGGAGCAGCGCCCGCGGCCTCGTCCGCCGGGCCGTTCCGCAGCAGATCTTCAACGAGGTCATGGCCCTCCGCGCCGCGGAATACTCGCTGAAGTCAGGCGGCGGGGAGAACGCGCAGAGCCTGTGGCTGGCGGCGAACTACAAGCGTGAGGCCGAGCTCCCGCAGGGCGCAACCGACCCGACCCGCGGCGAGAATCAGCCGCCCGCGCACTACTATGGCGTGACCTCGGGAACGCAGTACCTGAACAACGCCCTGGCGCGCGCGTTGCGCGACCGCAACAGCGCGGTGGCGCTGCGGGTGATCGGGTCGCTGCAGGACATCGCGGGGCGGCGCATGCTCGAAAGCGGCTCGCCCGGCCCGCTGGTGGACGCGATGGGGTCGTCCGACCGGCTCGTGCGCTTCGAGGCGGCCTTTGCGCTGGCGCAGGCGTTGCCGCAGCAGCCGTTCAACGGCCAGGAGCGGGTCGTGCCACTGCTGGCAGAGGCGCTGGGGCAGACCGGCTCGCCCAGCATCCTGGTCATCGGCGCCGACCCGGGCTCGACCAACGCGCTGCTGGAAGGACTCAAGGGCGCGGGTTACACCGCCGCCGGCGCCGCGGGCGCCGAACCGGGCATTTCCGCAGCGGCACAGCTCCCCGCCGTCGACGTCATCATCATCTCCGAAGAAATCGGCGGCGATGTCGACAAAGTCTTTGCCGCCGCCAGCCAAAACCCCCGGCTCAGCGGCGCGTCGCGCATCGTGATCACCAAGACCGGCGGCTCACCGTTCGCCACCCGCGCGGTGAATGATCGCATGCTCAGCGTCACGCAGGTGACGGACCCGGCTGCGCTCAAACCCGTGATCGACGAGGCCCGCGCCAAGGGCGCATCGGCCCCGCTTGATCAGGAACTGGCCAACCAGTACGCCGCCCGCGCGGGCGAGCTGCTGGAGAATCTTGCGATCAGCAGCGCGCAGGTCCTGGACCTGATGGCCGCCGAGCAGGCGCTGCTCGCAGCGCTGAACGACCCGCGCCCGGACATCGTCAAGTCCGCCGGCGCCGTCCTCGCGCGCATGGACGTCAATACGGTGCAGCCGGCGCTGCTGGCGGCGGCGCAGGCGGAGAAGCCGGATGACGTGAAGATCGCCCTGTACAAGAACCTGGCGCAGCATGCCGCGGCCTTCGGTCGGCAGATCGAGGGCGAGCAGGTTGAGAACCTCGAGCGCGCGGTGACTGACGCCGAGAACCTCGAGATTCGCGCCGCCGCCGCCGAGGCACGCGGCGCGCTGAACCTCCCGGTGGAGCAGGCCAAGACGCTCATCATCAACCAGTCGACCGGCACGGCGCCGCTGAACGGGGCCGCGCCCGCCGAATCGCCGGCGGCATTGCGGTAGGGGCCAACCGTCCTGCCGACACCAGGTTCGTCATCCCCAGAGCCTGTAAAGCTTTCATGAGCCATGGGCGACTTGCCCATGTCTTTAGCACAGAACATGGGCGAGTCGCCCGTGCACTGTGGCATCTCCCGCCTATCATCCAGCCGCCCCAATGAGCCAGGCTCAAGCACCGACCGGGCCGACGTCGACTCTGGCGCCGCCCACCGAGCCCGCCGCGCCGCGCGCGTCCCTCGTGCGCGCGCTGATCGTGCTGGCGGCGCCGGTGCTCGCCGAGCACGCGCTGCACATCGTCGTCGGGCTCACCGACACGTATCTGGCAAACCACCTGGAATCGCACAAGGCCGAGGCAACGGCGGCGGTGGGGACGGTGGGATACCTCTTCTGGTTCATCGGCCTCTTCGCCGGCGCGATCGGGACGGGTTCGACGGCCATCATCGCGCGCGAAGTGGGCGCGCGCCACCGCCGACGGGCGAACAGCGTCTGCGGCCAGTCGATGCTCTTCGCGGCTTTTCTCGGGCTCGCCCTTGCCGTTGTCCTGTGGCTCGCGGCGGGGCCGGTGATCACGTTCACGAACCTGCGCGGCGAGGCCCGGGCGCTGGCGCTGAGCTACCTGCACCTGGTTACGCCGTCCGTGCCGTTCCTCGTCGTGATGTTCGTCGCCAACGCCTGCCTGCGCGGCGCGGGAGATACGCTCACGCCGGCGATCTCGATGATCGTCGTGGACGTGCTGAACGTCGCGTTCTCCTGCGGGCTGACCTATGGGCTGTGGGGGTTGCCGAGGATGGGGTTCGACGGCATTGCGATCGGCACGATGGTCGCGTACGTCGGGGGTGGCGTGCTGCAGATTGCCGTGCTGCTCGTCGGCCGTGGGGGGATCAAGCTGCACCTGCACCGGCTGCGTCCGCACCTGCGCGACATGAAGCGGATCGTGCGCATCGGCGTGCCCGCGGGCGTGACCGACGCCATCAACTGGGTGGCGAATTTCGGGCTGCTGAAGGTGGTCAACCGCACGCACCCGCTGAACGTCGCGGCCGCGTCGCACATCAACGCGGTGCGGATCGAGTCGATCAGCTATATGACGGGCTTCGCGATCGCGGTGGCCGTCACGACCATGGTGGGGCAGTCGCTGGGAATGAAAGACCCGCGCCGCGCGCAGCGGGCGGCGTACCTGGGGTATGCGATTGGCGGGGGGTTCATGACGCTTGTCGGCGTGCTGTTCATCTTCTTCGCGCAATATCCCGCTGCGCTGCTGGCAGGCGACCCGGCAATCCGCGACCTTACGGCCAAATGCCTCCAGATCACCGGCTTCTGCCAGGCCGGCTTCGCCGCGGCCATCATCTTCGGCGGCGCGCTGCGCGGCGCGGGCGACACCTTCGCCGTCATGCTGATCACCATGGTCAGCATCCTCACGCTGCGTCTGGGCGGCGTGTGGCTGCTGGGCTACTACCGCCAGCCGCTGGCGGTCATCTGGATTCTGCTCGCGTGCGACCTGTTCATCCGCGGCCTGCTCGTGTACGGGCGTTTCCTGCACGGGGGGTGGAAGCGGATCAGGGTGTGACGCGCCATGCATCCAACTGCGCCCTACCTCTCCCCTGCCCTCTCCCCATGAGTGCAAGGCGCGAGGGGGAACGGGCCTCGTCTGTCACTCCGCACGATCGATGGCCACGCCGATCATGTCGATTTCGATCGAGCGATCCTTCATTCCCACGCCCGGCACCATCGCCTTCGACGCCGCAGGCGGACGGGCGGGATCGTAGAACTTGGGGCGCAGCACGTTGAGCTGCTTGCTCGCGTCGCCGTCGCTGATGTAATACGTCGCTTTCGCGAGGTGGCGCATATCCCCGCCGGCATCCTTCAGGATTCGTTGGAGCTGCTCGAAGATCGAGAGGACCTGCTGCTCTGCGCTGCCGGGCTTGTCGGCGTAGAGGCCGGCGGTGTAAATCAGATCGCCGTGGTTGATCCGCACGACGCGCGCAAACAGCGGTGACGCGTTCATGCCCGGCGGCGTGAGGTACTCGATGGGCGGCGCGTCGGGTTTCGCCGGTGGCGCAATGGCGATCAGCTCGATCTCGATGGGTAGGTTCGATTTCCACTCGATGAAGGACGCGCTGAAGGTTTTCTTGCCAAAGACCCTTTCAAGCTCCGCGGCGACGGGCTCGGCGTCGGCCATGGGGGTGAGGAAGCACGTGGCGTGCACGGCGTCCTGCGGCTTGGAGCCCAGGAACTCAAGCGTCTTGACCAGTGCGGCGATCGTTTTCGCCGCCGCGTCCGCCGTCGATTCGCCCTTTTCGGCCTGTCCGGAGATGTAGACGACGGGTCGCATCGCCGGACGCGTCGTCGCCAGCGCGACGGCGTCCACGCCGATGGTCCTGTCCGGCATCGGCAGCGCACCGACGACAAACGACGCCGGCGGACGCGACGCCGGGGGATAGTGCTCGCGGATGGCCGCGCGGGCGGCGTCGGCGTCCTCCTGCGTCGTCACGGCCACGTTCAGCTTCACGACGCGCATCGGATCGCCGCCGGCGTTGCGAATCGATCCGTCCAGCAGCGTCAACACGTGCTTGACGTCCGCCCAGAATATCTGGTTCGTATGAATGACGCCCGCTCGCTCGCTGACAATCGCCGCGACGGTTTCGTCGCCCTGTCGCAGGTAACGGACCGGTTCATCGGCTGCATAAACGGTCGGGCCGAATACCAGGATCAACGCCGGCAGGAATCGCATTCTCATGAGGATCGAGAGTCTACCCGCACGCCCTATAATGCCCACATGTCGCTAAAGAATGTCGACCTGGACAGCGCCCTCCGCCGGCTTGCCGAGCGGCGGATTGAGGAGGCGATGAAGGAAGGCAAGTTCGATAACCTCCAGGGCAAGGGTCAGCCAATCGAGCTTGAGCCGGCGCCGGCGGAGGAAAACGCCCGGCTTATGTGGTGGGCCCTGCGGATCCTGCGCAACAACGACGTGATCCCCGACGAAGTCCGCATGCGCAAGGAGCTCGACGGCCTCAAAGCACAGCTGGCCGAGCTGATGGACGAGGCGCAGCTGCCGATGCTGGTGGCGCGGATCAACGCGCTGGCGTACAAGATCAACACGCTGGGGACGAACGCGATGAAGAGCGGCGTCGTCGGCGTGAGCCTCGAAATGGAGCGGCAGCGCTTTCGTCAGCGCCGCAGCGCATGAGCATCAGAATGTCCCTCGCCCCGGCCATCCTCGACGTTCATCAGCTCGCCGCTGACCTGAAACGTCGCGCAATCGAGCTGGGGTTCGACCTCGTCGGCATCGCTGGCGCTCAGCCGGCGCAGTATCGCGACTACCTCCGCAACTGGCTCGACGATGGGCAGGCGGGGACGATGCAGTATCTCGCAAATCGGTTTGAGGAGCGGACCGACCCCGGCGTCTATCTGCCGGGTGCGCGGAGCGTCATTTGCGTGGCGCTGAATTACCATTCGCCGCTCGTCCCGGTGCCAGAGGAGGATCGGCCGTACCACGGTCGGGTGGCGCGGTATGCGCTGGGCGACGATTACCATGAACTGATCAAGGACCGGCTGCACGCGCTGGCTGACTGGCTGCGCGAGGCTGCGCCGGGAACAGTCGCGAAGACAGCCGTCGACACGGCGCCGGTCATGGAAAAAGGGCTCGCGGCCCGTGCAGGAATCGGGTGGCAGGGGAAGAACACGTGCACGATCAACGAGGGGATCGGTTCATGGCTGCTGCTGGGTGAGATCATTACGACCGTGGCGCTTCCTCCGGACGAGCCGGCGATCGATCGCTGCGGCACCTGCACGCGCTGCCTCGACGCCTGCCCGACCGGCGCGATCACCGCGCCATACCAGCTCGACGCGCGGCGATGCATTTCGTACCTGACGATCGAGCATCGCGAAGGCGAGATCGATCCGGCGCTGGCCCCGAAGGTCGGCGACTGGCTCTATGGCTGCGACATCTGCCAGGACGTTTGCCCCTGGAACACCAAAGCGCCCGAGACGATGGATGCAGCGCTGCGGCCGCGCTTTGCGACGGGCACGCTCGACCTGCGCGAGGTGCTCTCCTGGACCGCCGATGACTACCGCGGCCGGCTTCGCCACAGTGCAATGAAGCGGGTAAAGCTTCCCGTGCTCCAGCGCAATGCCCGCGTCGCGCTGCGCAACAGCGGGTTTTGAGCAGCATGGGTTCTCGCCCACGCCATTTCATTCCGCGTCGGGGTCGTTGGCGGCGTCGAGCCAGTTGAACTGCTTCCTGGCCGGGAGTGGGGACTGGGGCACCATGTTGATCGCCGCCTCGCCGACTGTCTTGCTGATCGCGTTGGGGGCGGTGTACATGGCGATCTGCAGCTGCTGATTCCAAAGCTTCGCCTGCTGATCCTCGATCTGGTTGTGCAGTTGGTTCGCCTGGTAACCCAGCTCCAGCCGCTGCTGGCGCAGCTGAAGCACGAGCACGGCAAGGCACAGCGACGTCGTGAGGCAGAGGAGAAGCTTGATCATGTTTGTTCACCCCCGGTCAAAAACACTAATTGGCCGACGCGATTGGCTTGCCAGGCAGCCGGAGCTTCATGCCGGGGACGACAACGGTCTTGTCCTCGCCCTTGAGGGTCGTCTTGTTGAGGTCCTGAATGGCGGCCCAGGCGTCTTCGTCGCCGAGTTGGTTCAATGCGATGCGGCGGAGGTTGTCGTTCTCCTTCACGGTGTACCAGTACTCCGGCGTGGCCGACGGAGCGGGCAGACCGGGAGTGTTCGTGACGACGGCGGCGGCGGCGGCGCTGCTCGTGGGGATGATGTAGGTCTTGCCGACGACGACGATATCCGGGTTCTTCTGCAGCGATGGGTTGGCCTGGATGATCGCGTCGCGGTTGGCTTTGGTGTTGCTGCCCATGAATCGGCCGGCGAGCTTCGAGAGGGTGTCGCCCTCCTGGGCCTTGTACGGCTTGCCACCGGCCAGCGTCGGCGCGCCCGTGGGCGACGGCGGGGGAGCGGTGGGCGGCTGCTCGGTCAGCCCCATGATCTCCTCGCCGATCTGCGTCGCAACCTGCGACAGCGAATCATCCTGCGTCACGAGCGGATCCGTCATCGGGGGCTGCTGCGGGATGATGGGGTTCTCCAGCGGCAGATGCTGCTCCTGCGGCTCGGTCGGCTGCTGCGCGATCAGCGGCGCCGGCGTCTGCACGGGCGGCACGATCGTCACAGGCGGCTGCTGCATGATGCCGTGCGCGCTGGGGCCGATCTGCACGATCTGCACCGGCTGCGGCTTGGGGGTGAGATCGCTCTTGGTCGGGATCGGCTGATACGGAGTGACGGGCGCGGGCGCCGCGACGCTGGTCACGGGGGGGTTGGCCGACGGCGCGCCCGGAACGCTCACGCCCTGGCGGACATTGCTCCCTGCCTGCGTCAGCCGCGCCTGCGGCGGCTCGGTCGTGCTGGTGAGGTGATCGGACAAAAGAATCCCGATCACGATGATGAATGCGAGTCCGACCAGCAGACCGATCTTCGTTTCGCGCGTCATAATTCCTCGGGAGTTGCTAGTTGTCAGTTGCTGGTTGCTCGTTGCTAGTTGCTCGTTGCTAGTTGCTCGTTGCTCGTAAGCGAGCAGACGCTTTGGCCGTTGCTGGCAACTGGCAACTAGCAACCAGCAACTCTCTCCGCCACACGGAGCTTGGCCGAGCGGGATCGGAGGTTGCGGGCGAGTTCGTTGTCGGCGGGGGAGAGGGGCTTTTTCGTCAGGATCTTCAGTAGCCCGGTCTGCTCCGCCGACCGAAACGCCAGCTTCACCATGCGGTCTTCCGTCGAGTGGAAGCTGATCACCGCAAATCGCCCACCCGGCTTCAACGCTTTTGGCGCCCGCTCCAGCAGGGCCGAAAGGTTCGCTATCTCGTCGTTCACGGCCATGCGAAGAGCCATGAACGTTCGGGTGGCGGGATCGATCTTCTCCGATCGCTCTTTCCACGGGGCTCCGCCCCGCTTGGGAATCGCGGCCCGCACAAGGTCCGCTAACTGCTCCGTGGATTTGATCGGCGAAACGCGGCGGGCATCCGCAATCTTTCTCGCGATGCGGCGGGAGAAGCGCTCGTCGGCAAGCTGGTACAGCAGGTTCGCGAGGTCCTCCTCGCGCATCGTGTTGACGATATCGGCGGCGGTGCGCGGGGTGCGCGGATCGATGCGCATGTCCAGCGGCATGTCCTGCGCGAACGACAGGCCGTAGCGCGCGTCAAAGAGTTGATTGGTGCTGAGCCCCAGGTCCGCGAGAATGCCGTCGACGCCTTTGCCGTCGGGATCGACCTGGCGGAGCACATCCGGGAGCTCGGCGAAGTTGGCGTGAAACAGACGCACCCCGCATGGAGCGTCCTTCAGCTGCGCCTGCGCGAATTCAAGGTTGCGCGGGTCGGCGTCGAGGCCGACGTAGCTTGCGGCTGGTCCCAGTCGCGCGGTGATGGCTTTGGCGTGCCCGGCCCGCCCGAGCGTGCAGTCGACGATGATTGCGTCCGGCTTGGGATCGAGTGCTTCGAGCACCTCGTTCAGCAGAACGGGATCGTGGCCGGTGGCGGGGAGGTCCATCGCAGGACGTTATCAGCGGTCGACATGAACCACCAAGACAGGGGCCAACAAGACAGGAACCAACAAGACAGGAACCACCAGGAAGCCAACCACCAGGACACGAAGAGCACAAAGCGGTTTTCTTGAAGCTCCCACCCAACCGGAGTGGTCACGCCGGGGGAGGTGGAGTTGAGATGACCGGTTGGTGCTCCGGGTTTGCTGTGGTTTGTCTGTTTTGCGCAGGTGCGCGGTGGCGCGGAGTGGCGCAGGGGTTGCAATTGGAGTCAGGCGAGTCCTAGAATGAACCGATACAGCAGAGTCGGGCGTCCCTACCCCCTCGATCCCAGGCGAGGGCCCCATCCGTGAGACGACTCTACGGCATCGCGTTCCAGCTCGCCGGACGGTAGCTTTCCCTGCCACGTCCGCGCGGGCCTTCGCAGTCGATACGGCACAGCCGCCGCGTTAGCCGCGGCTGTGTCTTGCCCAATCTTCGCACAACCCGAAAAACGAGCTTGGTTCGGCAGCGTCCGCCGGCCGACCGCCGGTCCGGTAGCGGCGAGGCGATCCATCGCCCGGCTGCAACCCGACCGGCGGTCGATCCGCCGGAGTCAATCTGGTCGCCCCGCAAAGCGTCACAACCCGCTACGCCTGGACGTGCGACCACCGCTCACCGTCACGAGACCCGCATCTCCACGGGTAACTTCAACCGGAAACGACCTTCCGCGAACAACAGGCATCCTTGCCTTCGCGTGGCCATCGCGCGCGGACCTTCCCTGGTGCCGGCGCGATGCGTGCGTTTCGGTCATGACAGCGGACTATTCACTTTTTCACTTCGAGTGGAGGACCCATCCTTCCCTGGAGGTGTCACTCGCATCGGCCGCGCTTTCAAGCTTGCGGCCACCCTGAGTTGTGCTCCCGACTTCCCTCGGGAGCAATTTACGTGCGTCGGTCTTTGTTCGTTCATTCGTGCCGTCGGAAACCGGCTTACGTCTGCCGGGCCTGTTTCGCCCGAAGGGCAATCTCGGAACTGCGGGCGAGCAGTGCTTCCCGGCGGGTTTCCCATTCCGACCGGTTCCACAGTTCCAGGTGATCTCGCACACCAATCAGCGTCACTTCCTTACCCAGATTAGTCCGCCGAAGCGCCTTGTCCGGGATCAGGATTCTGCCCGCCTTGTCCCACTCCAGCCGGCTGGCCATCGCGAAGTTCATCTGATCGAAAGCGAGCGAATCTTCTTCGGGCGTCAGTTCAGCAGGGTCGCGTGCGATCAAGGCTTCGTACGTCCGCTCGGGGTACAACCACGGAATGCGGTTGACGCCGACGACCAGGAAAAACGCTTCGCCATCGCGCTCCGGGTCGATCGATCTGCGAACTTCGGAAGGGACGAGCAACCGATTTTTGTCGTCGATCGAAAGCTCGTATTCCCCGTACAGGACCAGGTGACGCAATTGGTTTCTCGATCCACTTGCTGTTGGCGATGCGGGATTTTTACCCACTCTCTCCCACCGACGCAAGGATGAAGTCGATTACGTCCGAAAAATATTTAAGATCGTCCAGCACATCTGCCGAACATCGCGCGCCGCGCGCAGGGATCGCGCAAAAACGGCGCGAAAAAAGTTGATAAGTCGGTGGATAACTTGTCGGGCTGACAGAGGCGCTCGCTCACGCCGCGCCGCGAATCGTTCCACTTCGTCCCACTCTTCGTTTTCGCACAGTGATGACAATCACGCTGCTGACGACGAGCAAGAGCACCGAAATGATCCACGTCGATGGGGGTACCGGCCTCGCGTGGAGCTGCGCCATGGCGCCGAGGATGGGGCCGCACATTCCGTCGCGCGACCAGTCGATCGGCTCTGGCTGAGGCGATTCCGCGCGGACGTACCAGAGAATGGCTCCGCCCATCGACAGCGCAAGCGCGCACGAGACGCCGAGCATCTGCGCGCGCTGCGATCGCAGGACCGTCCGCCACAGTGCGAGCGTGATCAGCCACGTCGCGACGTACAGTCCCGCCAGTGCGGCTCGACCGGGCGGGATCAAGGAAAGATAGCTGCTGAGCTGCACGAAGGGCGCGATCGTGAGGATCATCATCACGCTGGTCTTCGCGTCGCGCAGGAGGAATGGGAACAGCATCGCCGACGCAACCACCGCCGCGGCCAGCGTGAGGTGGATTGCGAATTGCTCCCCCGGCAGCGGAAACCGCGCCGATAGCGGCACACGAAACACCGCCAGCGACAGCGCGAGCAGGTGGATGGCGAGCCAGCAAAACAGCGGTGCTGCGGGGGATCGATCTTGCGACGGTGGGGGAGGGGCGGCGGCAGAATCAGAAACCGGGTCGCTCATGGCCCGACGATCGCGCTGGGCGCTTCGCCGCTGGGGTACGTTGGCTGGCCGAAGCGAATGTCGATCCACCGGTGGTTCCCGTCCACCCGCTTGTATTCCTCGTAGATCGCCTTCATGTATGCCAGCTTCCGCGACACGGGCTCTTCCGTGAAGAAGTCTTCCGCATTGATCGGCTGGCCCCAGCGCACCTCGCTGCCGTACTTCGTCATCAGCACGATCTGCGCTTCCTTTTCGTTGCGGCGGCGCTGGAAGTTGTGGACATCCACCTTCACGATCTCCTCAGCATACGGGAGCCCATGCAGAAGCCGCACCATATCCAGCGCCGCCGCCAGGTCCGCACCGATCCACTTCTTACCGGATTCCGGCGGCCACTTCTCGACGCCCTCGACAATTCGGATGTTGATCTTGCGGTCGTGGCCGACCACGATGCGCGAGACGTGGTCACGGCTGTAACCCTCGGGCAGCTTGACCCCTTCACCATCGACCAGCCAGTACAGGTCACCCGACTTCACCAGCGCGATCGGCGCCCGATAGTCGCAGTCGATCTCCAGCGTGTCCCCCGGGCCCTGACCGTAGACGCGGCGGACGCTGCGCACCTGCTTCACCCACGGGTTGGCCTTGAGCACCGCGTAGGTGTCGGCCAGCATCTGCTTGTCGAACGATGAGTGGCTCACCAGCGGCTGCGCCAGGCGCGTGATCTGATCGGCGAGGATGTCGGTCATCCACGTTGGCCGATCCTTTAGCACGACGGCGGGCGGCTTGGCGGGAAAGGCGATCTTCGTTTCCACGTGCCGGCGCATGTAGTACAGCCCCAGCCCGCAACTGACGACCAGGACGAAGATGCCGGCGAGATGGGCGAAGAAGCGCCGGAGCTTACGCTTGGTCTCGGGATCCATTGGCCGCTTGACCTTGATCGGCTTCACCTTTTTTATCGATTTGGCCATGTGCGTCAGAGCTCTCCGGCGGCGGCGCGAGCAGAATCGCCGGCCGCATAGGAGCGTTTATCGGGCTATCGGGGGAATTCGCATTACCCGCTCTCCGGCGCCGCGCGCGTGGGCGCGTTTCACGAGCCGGTCGACAAGCGGACCGAACTCGATGCCGGCATGTTTGGCCGCTTCAGGGAGCAGGCTCACGGGGGTGAACCCGGGGAGGGTGTTGATCTCCAGCAGGTAGGCGTTGTTCGACCCGTCGAGCATGATGTCGACGCGGGCCAGGTCGCGCGCCCCCACGACGTCATTCGCCGCCTTCGCCAGGGCGCAGCAGCGATCGATCACGTCGGCGGGCAGGCCGGTGTCGAATCGGTGCTCGGTCTCTTTCGATTGATACTTCGCCTCGTAATCGAAAAATTCGTTCTTGGGCACGATCCGGATCGGCGCGAGCGGTTGCTCTTCCAGCAACCCCACCGTCAGCTCCGGCCCTTTGATGTACTGCTCCACGAGCGCTTCGCCGTGCTTGCCGACGATGGTCTGGATCGCGGTGCGCATGGCGTCGTCGGTCTTGCAGACGAACACGTCGATGCTGCTCCCGCTGCCGAACGCCTTCACGACCGCCGGGGCGGCAATCCTCGCCGGTTGCTTGTTTTCGCCGGTCACGATCTCATACGCCGGCGTGGGCAGGCCCGCCTGCTCCCAGACACGCTTGGTGTCGACCTTGTCGATGCCGATGCGCGACGCCATTGAGCCGCTGCCGACGAACGGAAGCTTGCGCTGCTCAAGAATCTCCTGAAGCTCGCCCGATTCGCCGAACTCACCGTGCAGCACGGGGAAGATCACGTCGGACGGGTGGTCGAGGCCCGAGAGGTTGGTGGGAGAGACATCGCTCGCGAATACATCGTGCCCCATCGACCGCAGCCCCTCGATGACCGCCGTGCCGCTGACGAGGGATACTTCGCGCTCGGCACTCGGCCCGCCGTACAGCACAGTCACTCTCATTCAAAACCTTTCAACCACCAAGCCACGAAGATCACGAAGCGGGCACTAAAGTGTTGGCGCCCGCTTCGTGATCTTCGTGGCTTGGTGGTTCATTCTCCCGCTTTCTTCACGGCCAGATCTGGACTTCCGACTCCAGGTGAATCTCGTTTCGATCGAACACCTTCTCCCGGATGATTTTCACGAGCTTCAGCACGTCATCGGCCTTGCAGCCGGGATGCGCGATGATGAAGTTTGCGTGCTTCTCGCTCACTTCCGCGCCGCCAATGCGCATGCCCTTCAACCCCGCCTGGTCGATCAGTGCGCCCGCCGACAGCCCGCGTGGGTTCTTGAACATGCAGCCGCAGCTCTTGGTGTTCAGCGGCTGCGTGTTCCGCTTGTACATCCAGATTTCCTTGGTCTTTTTCATGATCCGGTTGGGATCTTCCTCTTCCAGCTCGAGCGTCGCGCCCAGGATGAACTTGGCGGCGATATTGGTGGAGCGGTACTCAAAGACCAGGTCATCTTTCGTGCGCTCGAAGATGGTTCCACCCGTGTCCATCACGGTGACGCTCTTGACCACGGCGCCAATGTCGCCGAACTTCCCGCCGGCGTTCATGCGGATGCCGCCGCCGATGGTGCCGGGGATGCCGGCGAGACACTCGACGCCTTCCAGCCCCTGGCGGACCGTGCGGAGCACGAGCTTCTGCATGTCCACACCCGCGCCGACCTCCACGCTCGTCTTGTCAAACTTCACGCGCCGCCAGTGCTCCTGATCGAAGCGGAAGACAGCGCCGTTGACGCCCTGATCGCTCACCAGCAGGTTCGCCCCCAGCCCCAGCACGTAGATCGGAATGTCATTCTCGCTGCAGCGCTGCGCCGCCGCCTGCAGCTCCTCGACCGAGCGCGGCTGAATCCACCAGCGCGCGGGCCCGCCGATCTTGTACCACGTGTGCGGCGCCAGCGGATGGTTCTCCGTCACGCACTCTTCGAGCCCCTCGAACGGATTGGCTATGTGCAGGATCATGTGGAAAGTCCGAAATCCGAAACCAGAAATCCGAATGAATGACGAATGACCAAGCCCGAAGAAGCCCCGTTCGTCATTCGGGTTTATCTCGAATTTCGACTTCGTCGTTGCTGTTGTCAGTCGCGTCGTTGCCGTATTCTCACCCCACCAGATCGCGGCCGATCTCCCAGACGTTGCCCGCGCCCATCGTCACCACCAGGTCGCCCTCGCGAACCTGGCCGCGCAGGTGCTCCACGATCGCGTGAAAATCCGGAATATGGAGCGCGCTCTGCCCGTTATTCTTCACCCGGTCCACCAGGTCCGCTGCGCTCACCGCCTGTTTTTCCGCCTCACTGTCGCGGACAAAGAAGATCTCGGCACAAATCGTCTCGTCGGCGGCCGTGAAGGCGGTGGCGAAATCGTCCAGCAGGAAGCGCGTCCGGCTGTGCTGGTGCGGCTGAAAAACGCACAGCAGCCGTTTGGGAGTATAGCGCTGGCGCAGCGCCGCCAGCGTCGCTCGAATTTCGGTCGGATGGTGCCCATAGTCATCAACGACGATGGCGCCGTTGTACATGCCCACCTGCATCATTCGCCGATCCACCCCTGTAAAGCCGCCGACAGCGTCGGCGCTCTGCTCCGGTTCGATCCCACACGCCGCACAAGCTGCAACCGCCATCGTCGCATTGAACAAATTGTGCTGCCCAGGCACAGCGAGTTTCAGGTGACCAACAAGTTTCCCCTCCCGCCGGACCTCCCCGCGCGGGCAGCCGTTCTCGATGCCGGTCGGTCTGGTGGACCAGTCGAACCCCTCGCCCAGCCCGACCCGCTCCACGCGCGCCGCCTGCCCAGTGAGCACGCGGGCGACGTTCTTGTCCGCCCCGTTGGCGACGATCAACCCGTCTCTGGGCACCAGGGCGGCGAATGTGCGGAACGAACCGACAATCTCGTCCAGACCGGAGTAGCAGTCCAGGTGGTCTTCTTCAATGTTGGTGATCAAGGCGACGCGCGGGCGCAGGTTGTGATAGCTGCGGTCGTACTCGCACGCCTCGGCGACGAAAAGGTTGCTCGCGCCGCTGCGGCTGCCGCCGCCCAGTTGCGGTACGGTTCCGCCGACGACGAAGCTCGGATCGCCGCCGCATTTCAGCAGCGCATAGCTAATCATCGCGGTCGTCGTGCTCTTGCCGTGCGTGCCGGCGACGGCGACGCCGAAGCGCTCGGCCATCACCTGTCCGAGCATTTCCGCGTACTTCATCGAGGGGATGCCCAGCGCGCGGGAAGCGATGAACTCATGGTTGGTGTCGGGGACGGCGGCCGTGCGGACGACGAGGTCGACCTTCTTCGAGAGCAGCTCGCCGACCTGGCTGCGCGAGATCTTCGCGCCGCGCCTGGCTAAGTCAAAGGTCGTCTGGTTGGGAGTCGGCTCCGAGCCGCTGACGATCGCGCCGCCGTCGAGGAGCATGCGCGCCAGGCCGCTCATCCCCGACCCGCCGATGCCGATGAAATGGACGCGCTGACCAGCGAATCGGCTGGCCGATCGCGACTCCGTTCGCAACCCACTCAAGACTGGCTCCATGTGCGCGGGCATGTTACTCGCAGGCGAAGGGAAAAACGAGGGTGGAGAATAGAGGGCGGAACGTGAAGGAACAGCGCTCTTCCTCCACCCTCTACCTTCCACCCTCCACTCTCTTCTCATCGACCCGGCGCAAGCATCTGCATGATGATTGCGGCGACGTTTTCGGCGGCGGCGGGTTTGCCGAGCGAGCGGGCGGCGGTGCCCATGGCGTGGCGCTTGCCGGAGTCGGAGATCAGCGGCTCGATGGCGGGGCGCAGCTTCGCGGCATTTTTCACGGCGTCCTTCTCGTCGTCCAGCAGGATGGCGGCGCCGGCATCAGCCAGCACCTTCGCGTTGGCGCGCTGGTGCATGTCCTTGTGGTATGGGTAAGGCATCAGGATCGAGGGCACCCCGCAGGCGGTCAGCTCAGCGCAGCTGCTCGCGCCGGCGCGGGCGATGGCCAGGTCTGCCATCGCCCAGACATCCGCCATGGCGGGTGTGAAATCGACCACGCGGGCGTGGACGCTCTCCAGCCCTCGATAGCCCGCGCGGACCGAATCGGCATGCTCCCGCCCCGACAGGTGAAGCACCTGCCAGCCCTGGAGCTTCATGCCCTTGAGCATCTCGATGACGGCTTCGTTGACGGTCTGCGCGCCGAGCGAGGCGCCGGTGACGAGCAGCGTGCGGTACGACGGGTTGAGGCCCAGTCGCGCCGCTGCCGCCTCGCGGGCCGGCAAGGTGCGGATGTCTCGGCGGACCGGGCATCCCGTCGTCTTCAGCTTCAGGCGCTGGTTGGACGAGACGTAGCCGGCGGTATCCTCGAACTGGCAGCACACGGCCTGCACGTACTTCATGAGGTACTGATTGGCCTTGCCCGGAACCACGTCGGGATTGAGGATGGCAGCGGCAAGCTTCTTCTCCCCGCAGCGCTTCACCGCCACGCCTGCGGCATAGCCCCCCAGCCCCAGCACGGCCGCCGGTTTGCGCTCGCGGATCACCTGCTTGACCAGGTCCTTGGTCTCCCGCCAGCTCTTCCAGAACCTCAGCAGCCCCCCGACGCTTTTGACCGGGGGGACGATCGGCTGCGGGATGAACTCAAAGCCGGTCGGCTCCAGGATGATGCGGTCAATCTCCCGCTGTGTGCAAAGGAACACCGGATTGCAGTCCGGCATCGCCTTGCGCAGCGCCTCTGCCACGGCGATCCCGGGATACAGGTGCCCGCCCGTACCGCCGCCTGCGAAGAGAATGGTGGGAGAATGTGACAAGTGCAGCTCAGCTCTAGCTTTATCTCCGCAGATCAAAAAACCGGGACGGGGACGGTTTCTTCATCGGGCACGGAGCCGGGAGTCCGGGTTCGGCTGTCGGGTGTCGGGTTAAAGGGGAGAAGGCTCGGGCGCGACGGCGTCGAATCGAGTCCTTGGCGCGGCGGCTTGGATCGGATCGGATGACGCTGTCTCTTCCCGAGACCCGAAACCCGACGCCCGAAACCCGACACCAGACCCCCGAACCCCGATTTGCTCCTCCTGATGCTCGTACTTCAATACGCTGTACAGCAGCCCCAGCGCCGCGCACGTGATGACCAGCCCGCTCCCGCCGGCGCTGATCAGCGGCAGCGATAATCCTTTCGTCGGCACGCTCACCGTCGCGACGGCGATGTTGATCATCGCCTGCAGGCCGACCATCGATGCGACCCCGAACGCCAGCATTCGTCCGAACGAGTCGCGCCGCGCTTTGATCGCCTGCCACGCGACGTACAGGATCCCAAAGTACATCGTCACCGTCAGCAGCGCGCCAAACAACCCCAACTCTTCGCAAATGACCGCGAAGATGAAGTCGGTCGTGTCCTCCGGCAGGTACCCGAGCTTCTGAATCCCGTTGCCCAGTCCTTTCCCGAGCACGCCCCCCGTGGAGAAGCTGAGCAGGCTCTGGATCATGTGGTATCCCTCCCCGCGCGGGGTCGCCCAAGGGTCCAGGAACGCGGTCATGCGCTTCCAGCGGTAGGGCTCGCTCATCACGAACCACGCCGCCGCCCCCAGCGCGGGCGGGATGATGAGGAAAAACTGCCACAGCTTCACGCGCCCTGCCAGCAGCATCGTAAACGCACACGCCCCGATCAACGCCGCCGTCCCGAAATCCTGGATCACCACGAGCAGACACAACACCGCCACAGGGATCATCGTCGGGATCACACCGGTGAAGAACCGGTCGAGATTGACCGGCCGATTCGTCAGCCACCACGCGAGGTAAATCACGACGGCCCACTTCGCGATTTCCGATGGTTGCACCTGCACAATCCCCAGCGGGAGCCATCGCCGGGCGCCGTTCACCTCAATCCCAACGTGCGGGAACAGCACGATCAGGCACATGAATGCCGCGATCGCCCCGAGCCACAGGACCGGATTCCGCCACAGCTTGGTGCGTTGCCCGAGCCACGCGTAATCGACGTTCCCGACGGCGAAGAAAGCGACGATCGCGACCATCGCATACACCAGGTGCCGCATCCCGCGCTCGGTCCACTGCCAGCGCACATCGCCCGTGAGGTTCATCGCCGCCGACTGCACCATCACCACGCCCAGGAACAGCAGCGCCACCACACAAAGCGTCAGGATGTCGCGGTGCCGGAGTCGGTAGATGGAATCTTCCATGGCGTATGGATCGTTATCGGACGCCACGGGCGGGGGGCTTGAGGTTGGATCTGGCGTTCAGCGGCCGGCGCTTCTCCCCACACGCGTCTGATCGCTCGGCATCAATAGGAGAAGAACAGCGTTGCGTTCCCGCCGTGGGTGTCGAAGTCGCTGCTGTAGTCGCCGTGGTAGCCGAGGCGCAGACCCGAGCGATCGCCCAAGCGAAGGGTGACACCCACGTCGGCTGAGACGTAGTCTTCGATGAAGGCATCATCGAGCAGGTTTGTCAGCGCCAAACCCGCGTCAACATAGGCGTCGTCGCCCAGGTCGCGGATGACCTGCACTCCGTTCTTGAGGATGCGCTGAGACGTGTCCGTCTCGAAGCGGAAATCGGAGATCTCGATGGGCAGCCCCTCGTAAAAGCCGATCTGGTTCGCCACCACGAAGGTGAATCCCCCCGCGCGCAGCGCCAGCGATGACGTGAGCTGTCCGCCGGCGAGGAACCCGCCGGCGGCGAGATCCCACGACCCCCCGAACCCCCCGACGAACGCGGGCGTGATATGCCAGCTCAAGCCGCTGTCGTCACCGGAAGTGATCAGCGCGATCGGCACACCGATGGTCGTGCCAGTCTGGTAGACGCTGGCGCCTTCGACGTCGCGATAGCGCAGATTGTTGGCCCAGGTGATGCCGACGCGATCCCCGAGGCGCCAGTTCTTGCCCAAACCGATGCCGGCGAACCAGCCGTCGAATGCCTCGGTCGCGCTGACGCCGCCCAGCAGCCGCACGTCCCACCCCCCGGCCAGCCGGATCGGCGCATCGCCCGGGATGCGCACGCGGTAGCCGAAGCGGTAGAACCCCAGGTCCGCCAGCGTCGCCGTCGTCGCCAGCGGATTGCCGTCGTTCACACCCAGGCTCGTCTGCCGCGCCACCTCGCGCAGGAAATCGGCGTAGGCATCGGCGCCGTCCTCCTTGAAAAAGTCCTCGATCTGCTCCTCCAGCTCGTCCTCGTTGGCCGCGTTGAACGTGCGCGTGAAGCCGGTCGAGGGGATCGTCAGCGTCGCCGACGTCCCCGAACCGTTGCGCGTGAACAGGACGGCGTCCTCCATTTCCCCGTAGCGCAGCGAGCCCGTGATGGCGGTGCTGAACAGCGGCGTAAACTCCGCCTCAGATTCAATCAGGTTTGAGACAAGATCGACAGCATTGTGGCCGCTGGCGCTGGCCGTAAGCGGCCCACCCTGCGCGGTGAGGGTGAACGGCTCGTCGGCTGTGGCGGTGCTGACCAGGGCGCATGACGCGCACACGACGGACGCGGCGAACGGGACTCGCATTTTCCACCCTCCGCAGGATCGGGCGCGGCCTGGACTATACTGGCCGCATGAGCGAGTACCAATATTACGAGTTCATCGCCCTCGACCAGCCCCTGACCCAATCTCAGTTGCGCGAGGTCCGCGCCATCTCCTCGCGCGCTCAGCTCACCCCCACCAGCTTCGTCAACCAGTATCATTGGGGCGACTTCAAGGGCAACCCTCACAAGTTCCTCGAGAAGTATTACGACGCGATGCTCTACTACGCCAACTGGGGCACGCGCCGCTTCATGGCCAAAATCTCCGGCGACGCGCTCGACATGAAGCTCGCCCGCCTCTATTGCACAGACGGGGAGAGCGGCGTGGAGATGACCTCCATCAGGACCGGCTTTGTCTTTGACTTCGTCTCCAACACGGACGATCCGGAGGGTTACGACCAGATGGAGCAGCCCCTCTCGCCGCTGATTCCCGTTCGCGAAGCGCTGGAAGCAGGGGATCTGCGGCCGCTCTACATCGGTTGGTTGGCTTCTGTCGCCGCGGGCGAGCGCGACGAGGACGAAACGGAGCCGCCCCTGCCGCCGGGCATGAACAAGCTGCCCGCGCCCCTCAAGGCGCTGGCCCGTTTCCTTCGCATCGACGACGACCTGCTCGACGCCGCCGCCAAGGGCAGCGAAAGGGCGGAGGATCAGTGGCAGGCGCTCAAGCCATGGCTCGCACAGATACCGCCAAAGCGGAAGGACGACCTGCTGCTCGAGCTGATGACCGGCGACCCCAGTTCCACCGCCGCACAGCTACGCCGCGCGTTCAACAAGTACCGAAAGACCCTGCCACGGAAGACCGCAAAAAAAGGCACGAGAACCGTAGACCAGCTCCTGCGCGAGGCGGGGATGAGAAATTGATTTCGCGAAGGTGACCGGCACCTTCGTCGCAAGGCCTTGGCAGTTCATATCCTGCGCAGATGGGGGGGCATGTCTGGTACCTGAAGCTGGGCCGAATGGCAACGCGTGGACATTCACAATGAAAGCGGGGGCAAGTCGTGCGCAATCGCGCGCACAAAGGCGCAAAGGGAGTTAGCGCAATCCGGGTCGAATGCAAAATCTTTTTGCCTCGTTTTTTTGGACTTTTCTGAAGCTTCATACTCTTGTCGCGCGCGATCGTGATTCAAAACGCGCATGGGTGGGAGTGGGATGGGGCGCACCGGGTGCGCCCGCTGAAGCCTGCAGCGACGATCCCGCGGTGTGTACCCGTGTCTCACACTTAGCACCCACAGTACTCGCAGCACGGAGCCGGATGTCAGCGGGAACTCTGTCGGAACTCTGCCGGAGCGTTCGGGAATGGGCGGGAATGTGCGGGAATGTGCCATCGTCGCGAAATGTGCGGAACGAACCCAATTCGCGCTGCGCATGACCTATCGCCCGGCGGCGCCGGAGGTTGCAACCGACCACGGATGTAGATTTTGCGGTGTGACGCATTCGGGCATGCCCTCACGTTGCCGGCGGCGGTCGGCCGATAACCGTCATGCGTCCGTCCTTCGCCGGGCCGATGCGACGAACGGATGAACGTCTACCTCATCGATGACGACGCGGCCCTGCGGCAGGCGGTGGCGCGGTTTGTGGAACGCTTCGGGCTCGAGGTGCTCGGCGAGGCCCCCAACGGGGACGAGGCGCTGCGGGCGCTGGTGGATGCGCGCCTGGGTCTGCGGCCGGACCTGATCATCAGCGACTGCCAAATGCCTGTCATGGACGGCCTGAGCTTCGCCCGGCGCTTCCGGGCGCTCGGGCGCGCGACGCCGATGCTGATGCTCAGCGGCCAGGATGATGCCGAGGTCGTGGTGGCTGCGATCGACGCGGGATTCAACGCGTTCGTGCCCAAGCCGGTGACCGGGCCGCTGCTGGCGGACGCGATCCGGTTGGTGCTGCCCGACTTCCCCCTCGCCGCCTGAACCCCCGCTTCCCCGGGCCGTAGAAGACACAACATCGCTCCCGACACCGGTCCCCACCGGTCCCGGCCAGGTCCGTGCCGGCCTTGAATTGGCTTTCGCCCAGGAATAGAATCCGCGGCTCACGCGGGTGTAGCTCAGTGGTAGAGCGTCACGTTGCCAACGTGAATGTCGAGGGTTCGACCCCCTTCACCCGCTTCAGGACTGTGATTTTTAAGTTGCGATTTGCGATTGCAAGGCATGCGATTGACGGCTTCAATCGCATCGGCAAACGCAAATCGCAATTTTTGTTCCCGTAGCTCAATTGGATAGAGCGTCGGCCTCCGGAGCCGAAGGTTATAGGTTCGAGCCCTATCGGGAACGCTTCCCTGTCCGGCATGTCTTGCGGCAGTCTCTGAAGACCGCGATACCCACGAACGAACAGAATACTTCCCAGGAGGATTTTCGATTGAAGCGCGTGGGCATCAGCGGATGATGATTCCGTCAGCGGAATCTCCGCCGGCTGCTGCTGACGAGAGTACGCGCACGGCGACCTGGCGATCCAGAAACTTCGTGCCGAGGGCACATCGGAACAGGACATCCGGGCCAAAGCTGAGCAGCTGCATCAATTTGTCTCGTCGGACGCCGACGAAGGAGTGTTTCTTGTGAAGAATCAGCGTCTGGCGTTGTCGCGGCTGCTGGGGCACTATGGCATCAAGCCGGAGCGCACTAAAGCCGCAGGCGCGCCCTGATGCGACTTCACCCCAACGGTATGAAACCAGAGCGTCGGATATAAGTGGACAGCCACAACTTTCTCACGAGGATCAGAACCATGTGCAAATTTTTTTCGCTGCTGCTGCTCTGCGCCGTGAGTGTCGCGCCCGCATTTGCCCGGCAGGGGAGTGTCACGACGAATTCTGCGGACGCGCCGTCGACGCAGCGGGCGCAGAAACGCATCCTGGTCTTTAACAAGACTGAGGGGTTCCGCCATGCCTCGATTCCCACCTCGACCGACGTGTTCAAGCAGTTGGACGCGACCAGCGATTTGTTCGAGTTTGTCGTGACCGATGACGTCGCGCATTTCGACAGGGAGAAGCTCAACACCTACGACGCCGTCGTCTTCTGCCTGACCACCGGCGAGATCAAGCTGAGTGAGGAGCAGAAGGCGGCGTTGTTGGAGTTCGTGCAGAGCGGCAAGGGCGGCCTTGTCGGCATCCACAGCGCAACCGACACGTTCTATAAGTGGCCGGAGTTCGGCGAGATGATGGGCGGGTACTTCGACGGCCATCCGTGGAACGCGAAAGATACGGTCACCGTGAAGATCGAGCAGGTAAACCCGATTACCGCGCCGTGGGGCAAGAGCCGCTTCGAGATCACCGACGAAATTTACCAGTTCAAGGAGCCCTATGACCGTAGCAAACAGGAAGTGCTGCTCAGCCTGGACACGGACGCGACGGACATGACCAAGAAGGGGATCAAGCGCACGGACAAGGACTTCGCCGTTGCCTGGACGAAGACCTACGGCAAGGGTAGGGTGTTCTACACCTCGCTGGGGCACAACGACGCGGTATGGAAGGACCCGCGTTTTCAGGCCCATGTGCAGGCGGGACTGCAGTGGGTGACGCGCGCGGAGACGGGCAAGCCGACGGAAACTGGAGAGACGCCGGCGGTGAAGTAGAAAGCAACCGCGTCACCGGGCGAACAAAAGCTTCGCACGGAAATACCGGCAACCGCTCTCGCGTGGCTTCGAGGAGCTCGTGTTGGCGTTTTCGCCGTGGTGCGTTGTCGCCGTTCCTACTCCGACCGCAGCACCTCGGCCGGCCGCGCCGCCAGGGCCCGCGCGCTGGCGACCAGGCCCGCGGCGATGGCCAGCGCGATCGTGATGGTGGCGGCGAGGAGCAACTCGCTCCACTTCGGCGACCAGTCCAGGTCCATCAACTGCGTCAGCGTCGCCCAGGCCAGCAGACTCGCGGCGGCCAACCCGACAACGGCGGCGACGAAGCCGGTCAGGGCGTACTCGATCGCAAATACGGCCAGCACGTCGCGGCGAGTCATGCCGATCGTCTTCAGCAGCGCCACTTCCCGCGCCCGCCGCGCCTGGGTGGCGGCGACGGTGCCGCCGAGCACTATGATGCCGGCGGCGATGGTGAAAGCGCCCAGGGCGCGCACACCCAGGCCGATGTTGCGCAGCACGGCCATCACTTTTTCCATCACCTCGCGGACGTGGATTACCGTGACGTTGGGGAACGCGCTGACGATGGCCGCCTGGATGCGCGGGAGGTCGGCGGTCTCCAGGCGCACCGTCGCCAGGCGCACCTGTGGAGCATTGTCGAGGGGGCCGGGCTCGGCGAAGAGGAAGAAGTTCATGCCCATCGTCCGCCAGTCGATCGTGCGGATGCTGGTAACGGTCAGCTCGACCGGGACGCCTTGCACGTCGAGGGTGACGGTGTCGCCGACGGTCACGCCCAGGTCATTCGCGTAGTCCTCTTCAAGGCTCAAGGCGTTGGGGATGCCGGGTGAGGCGGGGAACGTGCCGGCGATGATGCGGTTGCCGCGCGGGAGTTGATCTCCGTAGGTGATGCGCAGCTCGCGCGTGAGCGTCCAGCGGCGGGGGCGCGAGCGCGGGCGCTCGGGGCCGCGGCGGTTGTCGTCGCGCTCGGCGCGCTGCGGGTCGTGGCGCGGGGGCGGCGGTGGGTTCTTGCGCTGCTGCTCCAGCAACTGGGCGACCGGCACCCCGCGAATGGCGGCGAAGCGCGCATTCACCATCGGGCGGGACACGATGTCTTCTGCGCCGCTCTCTTTGAGGATCTGCTCGATGCGCGGCCATTGGTCGGGCTGCACGTCAAGGAAGAATGTGCTGGGGGCGTCGGCGGGCAGCTCGGCGGCAAGCTGGTCGGTCAGGTGGCGCTCGACGAGCCACGTGGCGAAGACGAACGTGACACCCAGGCCGATCGCGACGATCGCGCCGACCGTCCCGGCGCCCGGACGCGCCAGGTGCGCCAGCCCATGCCGCAGCCGCACACCGCCGGCGTCGCGCGGGAGCAGCCGAGCAGCGCGGCTCACCAACGTCGCCGCGAGCCACAGCAGCAAAACGGCGATGACCAGACCGATCGTGAACCACGTGCCGTGCTCCAGGTCGTCTGCCTGGCTCGCCGCCATCCCCCAAACGCCGCTGAGGATGAGCAGGGCGGCCAGCCCCTGCGCCAGCCAACCGCTGCGCAGAGGCTCGGCATCGCGACGAAGCACGCGCACGGGCGGCACGCGGCGCAGCCCGATCAGCAGCGGCAGCGTGAACACGACCGCCACGCCAATGCCCAGGAACACGCCGCGCACCATCGCCTCCGGCTGCCAGGGGTGGACGAGGTCCACGGGCACGAGCCCGGGCATCCATCGCGGAAGCAGCCAGTGAAATAGCGTGCCGATCAACGCACCGACCACGCTGGCCGCCAGCGAGATCAGCAGAACCTGCGCGAGGTAGACATTGACGACCTCGCGTGGGGTCGCGCCCAGGCAGCGCAGGATGGCGATGTCGTCCATGCGGCTGGCTAGCCATGCCCGCGCGACCTGAGCGACGCCCACGCCTCCCACCAGCAGCGAGAGCAGTCCCACGAGGCCGAGGTATCGCCCGACCCGATCAAAGCTGCGCCGCAACTGCGGCTGCGCTTCGGTGAACGTGCGGACGCGATAGCTGTCCTCGGCCGGCTCGCCTGCCCCGAGCATCCGCTCCAGCCGCTGCGCGTCCTCGGCGGTGGAGCCTTGTGGGAGCTTCACCAGCGCGCGGTACTCGACGCGGCTGCCCTTTCCGATCAGCTGCGTGCGCGCCAGCCCGTCGGGCGAGAGGAACACGCGCGGGCCGAGCGTGAACGTGATGCTGAGCTTGTCCGGCTCTGCGATAACCGTGCCGGCGATGCGGAAATCGGCGCCGCCGATGCGCAGCGCATCGCTGGCCTTGAGGTTCAGGCGCGCAAGGATCTCTGGAGCGACGACGACCGTGTCGGACGTTAGAAGCTGTTGCAGCGGTTGCGGCGGGTCGAGGCGCAGGTCGCCGTAAAACGGATAACCGCTGCCCACGACCTTCAGCTCGGCGAGCAAGCTCGATTGCGCATCGGGCGCGACGATGACGCTGACGAACTCGCGCACGTCGGCGCGCTCGACGCTGCCGGGGGAGTACGATGCGAGAATTGTGTCGAGCTCCGGCGGGAGCGGCTGGCGGCTCTCGACGACCAGGTCGGCGGCCATGAGCCGCCGGCCCTCGCTGCGCACGCCATCGCTCACGCTCGTGGACAGCCCCGCGACGAGGACGATCGCCGCCACGCCGACGGCGATGCATCCCATGAATAGCGCGATGCGTCCGCGCGAGCGCCTGGATTCGCGCACGATCAATCGTGCGTACTGGGCGAGGGTCATCGCGCCGCCTCCGCAGGGGTGGGATCGGGCGGGTGGGGGTGCGACACCGCTTCGACCACCCTCCCATCGCGGAGGCGAATGACGCGGTCGGATAACTCGGCCAGCGCCGGATCGTGCGTGACCAGGATGAGTGTAGTGCCGTGGTCGCGGCGGAGGGTGAGCATCATGTCGAGGACGATTTGCCCGTTCTCACCGTCGAGGTTGCCGGTGGGCTCGTCGGCCATGAGGACGGCCGGGTCCGGCGCGAACGCGCGGGCGAGGGCGACGCGCTGCTGCTCGCCGCCGGAGAGCTGCGTAGGATAGTGGTGACCACGCCCGCCGAGGCCCACGCGCTCGAGCAGCTCGGCGGCGCGCTGGCGCGGCTTGGGCTGGCCGAGCAGCTCGACGGGGAGCATCACATTCTCCAGCGCGGTGAAGTTGCCCAGCAGGTGGAACGACTGGAACACGAAGCCGACTTTCTTTCTACGAAGCAGCGCGAGCTTGTCCTCGCTCATTCTCTCGATCGCTTCCCCATCAATGCTCACGCCGCCGCTGCTCGGGCGGTCGAGTCCGGCGAGCAGCGCCAGCAGCGTCGATTTGCCGCTGCCCGACTTGCCCATGATGGACACGAACTCACCGCGGTTCACGGTCAGGGAGACATCATTGAGGACGGTGATGGTCTTGGTCCCGGATTTGAACCGGCGGGTCAGCCCGCTGGTCTGGATAATTGGCGTATAGTCATCCATAGTGGCATGGGCGCTTCACCCATGTTGCGTATAAGGGCGCATGGGCGAGAGGCCCATGCCACTGTTCAGTCAGCATGCTCGCGGGTTGCTGCGCGCGAGGCGACGGATTGTAGTGATGCTGATGCGCGTCGGTGGGTTTGATATGCGGGTGTCCACTGGAATTCTGGTACTCACGGTAATCGGTCTCGGCTGCGATCGCGGATCTGTGAATGATGCCGCGCCAGCCACGACGGCGGGAAGAACGCCTCCCGCAACGACCCCCGCGACACGCACCGCGCGCCTCCCCCGCGTCGTATTCCTCGGGGACAGCATCACGGCGGGCTTCGGCGTCGATGCCGATCAGGCATTCCCCGCGCTGATCGAAGACGCTCTGGCGCGTGAGGGTTTCCCCGTTGATGTAGTCAACGCCGGCACGAGCGGCGACACGACCGCCGGGGGGCTGGCGCGGCTTGACTGGCTCCTCCAGCAGAAGCCGGACATCCTCGTCGTCGGGTTGGGCGGCAATGACGGGCTCCGCGGCCAGGATGTGAAAGCGTCAGAAGCCAACCTCCGCGCCATCGTCACCCGGGCGCGCGACGCCGGCGCCCGGGTGCTGCTGCTGGGTATGATGATGCCCCCGAACTATGGGCCGGAATACACGGCGCAGTTCCGCGCGATCTATCCGCGCCTTGCCGAAGAGCTGAACGTGCCGCTCGTCCCGTTCCTCCTGGAAGGCGTGGGTGGCGAAGCCCACCTTAACCAGCGCGACGGGATCCATCCTACGGTCGAGGGTCACGAGCGGATCGCGGCGCACCTGCTGCCGCATGTGCTCGAGCTGCTCCAGGAAATGCACAAGACAGAAGGAAAAGGGCAGAATCAGAAAGCCCAGTCGGCCTCCTGATTCTGCCCTCTGGCTTCTGTTCTGTGCCTTTTTCGCTCAATCCGCCAGTGCCACCGGGACATCCCACATCTGCCCGTCGCGGAGGACCTCGACGCGATTGACGCGGACGGTCTTGTTGTTGACCGGGAAGTAGTTTCCCTTGTCGTCGAAGAGCATCTGGAAGTTCAGGACCTTCAGCTCCTTGGGCTTGATCTGCGGGACGAACACCACGTACTTCCCGTTCACCCACACCTCGACGTCGCGCCACGGGTCGTCCGACAGGTTCGCCACCTCCAGCTGATTCATCGTGTACCCCACCTGGGCGCGGGCAATGTCCTGGCCGGCGCGGGGGGCGTCGGCCTTGTATGGGTATCGCTTGGCGGCATCGGAGGAGAACTGGGCGCTGCTCTTGCGCAGGGCCTTGTCGCTGTTGGGCACGAGCGACGGCCTCCCCGAGCAGCCCGCCGCCAGCGCAAGGGCGAGGGCGAAGAGGCAGGCGGTGAAAATCGACCAGTTCAGTGTCCGGTAGCGAGGGGAGTGTGACATGTTTTTCTTATCGGACGAAAGCGCGGCGGAGCCCCAGAAGAAAAGTAGCAGGGGAATTCAGGCGGCTTTGATGTCGGGGGCTTCGGTGATGGGCTGGGCGACGCCGTCTTCGCGGAGCACGCATTCCAGCGAGCCGCCGATCGTGAATTTTCCGTCGGCGGTGGGGACGCAGCGGACGACGGTGTACAGCAGCGTGATGGGGACGGTGTCGGTCCGGGGGACGCGGAAGATGAACTGCGAGCCTTTTTCCATCGGCTCGGTGTGCAGGAACCCGACGCCGCGGGCGGAGACGTCTTGCAGCCGCACGGGGATCGTGCCTTTAACCACACCGTCGGAGCAGGGCAGGATCACCACGTCCTTGTTCCGCTTGATGCGCGGCGCTCGGCGGCGGTCGCTGTTTTCCTCCTTGTCCTGGGCGACGCGGGTCACGTCGAGCAGCTGTTCATTCGCGCGGGCGAGGATTTTGTCATACGTCGCCTCGCTGTCCACCTTGATCGCGAACAGCGGCGCCAGCTCCTTCGTTCGCATGCCGATCTCGCACAGCATCGAGTCGCAGTCCATCTCCTTGATGTGGAACTTCTCGACGCAGATGCGACGGACGTCGGCAATCGACCACATCGGCTGCTTATCCACAAAGATGTCGGCACAGCGGGCCGCGAGGGCGACCACATCGGCGTAGACCTTCGTGTGCGAATCCTGGACCTTGTCCGGCGTATGGTGGTTGGCCATCGGCACCGCCAGCAGCTCCGGAAGCTTCCATTTCTCGGCCAGGATGGCCGCCACCATCTGGTGGTTGATCTCGAATGCCTTGTCCTCCGCCGCCATCAGCTCCGCGTGGTTGCGCGCCTTGGCGACGCAGGCGGCGTACGTGTCGCCGAGCATCTTGTCCATCACCAGCATGCCCACGTCCATCAACAGCGCCGACAGGAAGCACGCTTCCTTCTCCGTGACCCACACCTTTGCGCCCAGAATGCGCGCAGCCATGGCCGCATACAGGCTGCGGCGCCAGTAGGTCAGGTGGTCGAACCCTTTGGTGTTCTGCGTCGAGAGGGCCGAGACGATCGAGAAGCCGAGCACCAGTGTCTTGACCGATTGCATTCCCAGCAGGACGACCGCGCCGTTCATCGAGCTGATGGCCTGGCTGCACCCGTAGAAAGGGGAGTTGACCGTACGCAGAACCTTGGCGACGAGCGCAGGGTCCAGGGAGATGGCATCGGCCACCTGCTGGCTCGTGACATCATCCTTCTGCGTCAGGTCCATCACGCGCAGCGCGACCGCGGGCAGCGAGGGCAGGTCGGCACAGTCACGGATTTTCTCGAGCAGCCGGTTATTCACGCCAACAATCCCCGTTTCCTCTGGTCAAGCCGCCGCATCAATCAAGACGCGCGGGCCCGGACGGGCGTCTACGCATCCGATCTAGACTATCGACCACAACGGAGCTCGATATGAGTTGGGAGGGAGCTGCCGCGATTGTCGGACCTGTGGCGCGCTGGGTCGAACCGCCTGCGGCGGGTCCGTTGGAACCGCGTGCCCTTGGGGGAGTGGGGCCGCCCGTTTTACCGGTCAGCTTTGCCGCGCCGTTCGGCCGGGTCCGGCGGGCGCGTGGTGGATCGGGCCAGGCACGTCCCACGCTTCGGCCAGGTCCGAGAACCTGCCCCAGACCGCCTCGGCCTGTGCGTCGGTGTACTGCGACTGGCTGCGTTCGTCGCCGATGAAGTACACGAGCACGGTCGGGCGCGTGCCGCCCGCGTCGCCGCGCTCCACGCGCAGGACGTTGTCCAGATTGATGATCTCATCGCCGATGCGGATGAAGCTGGGCATGGCAGTAGCCTCGCGGGAAGAATTTACCCTCGTCGTCCCCCCGCCCCCTGCTCATCGGGAGTGGCGTCGCGGATGGAGGCGGTGGCTTCGTTATCGCTAATAGCGTAGGGCCCGCCCTCGAGGTCGGCCAAATCCCCTCGGCTGGGGGCAAGCTTGAGCCACAGCTCATCCGCCTCGTGCGGATCGGTGAATTCCCACCGCAGCGGGTCTGCTCCACTGCCGCAGAACAGGACGGTGACGGGGCCGCCCTTGCTCTTGCGCTCCGCTCCGCAGACGAGCTCGAGGTTCACGACGCGGGACCCAATCTGCACGAACTTCGCCATAACCACCTCTCACCTCAGCGTAGCGCGCGGGGCCGGAATGGGGAACGGACGAACGGCCGCTCAGAAGAGGGGTTTGCTCAGGAGCTGAGGGCGATTTGGTGTAGGCTCTTGTTCCTCCTCGTCCTCTGCGCCGGTGAAACGAGTTTAGCTGCTCGCCGCCAGCGCGCGCGGCCGTGCCATCTCCCGACGCTGCCCGCCCCGCGCTCCCACTTACCGGCCCGGTATCTCCGCTTCTTCACGTGACTGTCATTGCCCGTCAGAACCGTCAGAGGGGCCGTGACGACGCCGGGTTTGCGCGCTTCCGCGATCAGCAGTAGAGCTGTCGAGCAGACGACGATGCTGACGAGGAGCTTCGGTCGCATGATGATCTCGCCAGGGCAGAGTGTTGGGGGCGGATAACGTGAGGCGCTTGAGTGGCCGAGCCGGCGCCGCGCCGGCTCTCGAGCCACACCGGCCCCGACGCCGAAGAAGCGACCCACACGCCAAGGCGGCCACCGCACAGCGAGCGAGCAGAAGAATCAATCGATAAACCGCCCGCCGCTCCGCGGCGGCATCAGGAATCCCCGCGCCCCAACCGCCCCTTGACCCCAGGCGGGATTCATAGTTGTTTGGTTTATCCAGCGGCCGCGTCGGCATCACGAATGTTCGGTTTAAGCTCAATGCTCATCGTGTTCGCACAGCGATGGTGTACGACAAAACTGCAAAACGATTGATCCGACCCCGGCACATGCAGATGCACGCGAAGCGGCTCGGATTCCGGTACAACCTCGAGCTTCCAGTCGCCGAGATGCACATCCAGCGACGCGATCTGGCGAATCTCTTCCGTGCCGTCAGACATCCGGAGTACGACGCGCATTCGTCTCCCGCTGGATAAAAGGCCGTTGAACTAAAACGCTGCGCGGTGGGCGCGGCGGTTTGTATTTTCTGAAGGGGCTTCGGGTTTTTTGACGCGCCCGCGTGGTTGTCACTTCTTCGATAAAAACAGGATCGTCCCGCGTTTGTTGCCGACGACGATGTCCGGGGTGCCGTCGGCGTTGGCGTCGGCGGCGGTGATTTGGGTGCCGACGCCGGAGTAGTCGTCGATCTGCACCGGCTCGTAGGTGGGCTTGCCGCTCTCGCCACTCCCGCCGGTGCGATTGAGTTTGAAGTAGTACAGCACGGGGGCGGCGGTGGGTTCGGGGTCGCCGGTGGGGCCGTGGGCCCAGAAGCGCTTGCCGGTGAGGATGTCCTTCAAGCCGTCGCCGTCCATGTCGATCAGCTCCAGCGCGTGGAGCTGGGAGAACTGCACCCCGTGGATCTTCTCATCCGGCTTGGGGCTGAGGATCAGGTGCTGCTTGAAGCTGATCTTTCCGCCATCTGCTTCGCTCAGGTGCTCGTACCAGGCCAACCCATAGCCGTGGGCGTTGAGGCAGGTGACGACGTCATTGTCGCCGTCGCCGTCGACGTCGTAGGCGAACATTTGCGCGGGGCCGCTGCCGGGGGCGAAGGCGAAAGGATGCTTCGTCCACGGCTGGTTGTCGTCGAGCTTCTCGGGTTGCTCCCACCAGCCGTTCTTTTCGAGCAGATCAAGCCGGCCGTCGCCGTTGACGTCGCCGGCGCCGATGCCGTGGGTGAAGCGCTGGTAGTCGCTTTTGGGGGTGAGGGGGTGGAACGTCCAGGGCTTGGTGGGGTCGGCGGAGTCGGGGGCGGCGTAGCCGGCATATCCGCCGCTCATGCAGACCAGCTCGGGCGAGTCATCGCCGACGATGTTGGCGAGCATGGGCGATTCGTTGTCGACGACCTTGAGGACGAGGTGGCGCTCCCACTTCTGCTTGGGATCGGACTCGTTCCCCGGGTTGCGGTACCAGAACGCTTCCTTGCCGGGGAAGCCGATGACGAGGATGTCGGTCCAGCCGTCCTGGTCAAAGTCGTGGGTGTATTCGAAGAAGTTGTCGGAGTAGGCGAGGGGGTCGTGCGACTTGACGTCGGTGAAGGCTCGCTTCAGGGTGAATTCGGGGGCATCGTAGATGAACGGGCCGGAGACGACGTCCAGCTTGCCGTCGTTGTTGAAGTCCCCGAACGCAGCGCCCTCGCCGTAGAACAGCCCGGATAGCCAGCGCTTGTCCCATTTCGGCGCCGCCTCGGCCATCGTGGTGACGCAAAGACCGCCAAGAACGCAAAGGCCGCAAAGCGGAGGAATCATTTTATTGAGTTGGCCCATTCTGAATCTTCCTTTGCGTTCTCAGCGAGCTTTGCAAACTTTGCGTTCAACCACTTACGCGAACGTCGGCAGGTTGACGCGTTCGCCGTCGGCCATGGCGGACTCGTGGGCGCAGATGCCCACCAGCGTCCAGTTGGCGCTCGTGCGCGCATCGGGGAACGCAGGCTGCTTGCCGAGGACGGCCATCAGGAAGTTGTGCGCCAGGTGCGGGTGAGAACCGCCGTGGCCGCCGCCCTGGAGGAACGAGAGGTGCGTGGCGTCGTGGATGGCGCCGGTGAACTTGCGGATGGGGTCGGGGAGTCGGCCGGCGTAATCGGGGACCTTCACGCGTCGGGGGATCTGCGGCTCGGGCAGCCCGCGCGTGTGCAACACCGGCTCTTCGCCCTCGACCTGCTGCCACTCGAAGCTGACGTTGCTCCCGGTGACGTCGAAGCTCTCGCGGTATTGGCGGGCGGTGTCGAACAGCGAGCGCGTGACCTCGGCACACACGTCGGTGCCCTTGATCTTGAATGTCGCCGTCTCGATCGCGAAGGGGCTGTTGTAGCGCGGGATCAGCTCCTCGCGGATGCGCCCCGAGCCGTGACACACGACGCTCTCCGCCAGCGCGAGCTGGTTCTTCGCCGGGTCGGACAGGATCGCCAGGCACGGCGAGACGCAGTGCGTCGCGTACCACATGGGAGGAAGCCCAGGCCAGTAGCCGGGCCAGCCGTCCATGTCCTGCTGGTGGCTGCCGCGCAGGAACTGGATCTTCCCCAGCACGCCGCGGTCGTACAGTTCCTTGGCGAACAGGTATTCGCGGCTGTAGACGACGGTCTCCATCATCATGTACTGCTTGCCGCTCTTCTTTTGCGCGTCGATGATCTGCCTGCATTCATCGGCGCTGGTGGCCATGGGCACGGTGCACGCGACGTGCTTGCCGGCCTCCAGCGCCTTGATGCTCATCCAGGCGTGGTCGGCGATGGGGGAGTTGATGTGGACGGCGTCGACGTTCTTGTCCTTGATCAGGTCGTCGAAATTCGTGTAGCGCTTGGCGACGCCGAACTGCTCGCCGACCTGCTTGAGGTTCTGCTCGTTGCGCTGGCAGATGGCGTACATCTGGGCGTCGGGGTGGGCCTGGTAGATCGGGATGAACTCGGCGCCGAACCCGAGACCGACGATGGCGACGCGGACTTTCTCAGCCATGTGTGATCCTCCTCGCGCTGTTGCGCGAAAACATTTATCGCCAAGAATGGTGCCGACGCCAAGAGCGCGGGGAAAAATCTATACGACGATGGAGGAGAAAGGCGGGCCAAGGGATGGGGCTTGCGCCGCCGACGCCGGCACGGAGGCGGTCTCCGTGCCGGCGCGGCAGGCGTTGTTGGCCGATCTGATCGCGTCAATCATCCACCCGATCGGGGTCGCCGGTGGCGATGGTGACGAGGGTGACGTCATCGGTGCGGGGAGCCGTTCCGACGAACCAGCTCAGCTCCGTCACCAGATCATTGCAGACCTCCGCCGCCGTCCGCGGGCGCGAGTGCAGGAGGGATCGGGCCACGCGATCGCGTCCGAACATGAGCTCGCCGGCGTCGCGCGCTTCGGTCACGCCGTCGGTGAAGACAGCGACGACGTCTCCGGGGTGCAGGGGGACCGTTTCGCGGAATGTGCTGGCGCGGCGGAGCGTCAGCGGCGGTCGCCGACCCCGGGCACCGCGGTGTCTACGTGGTTTTCCATCCGACTTTTCCGGAATTCTACTAATTGGACGCGTAGACGGCCGTTCATATCTTCTCGGCTCGTCGAATCGCTGTTGTTACTAAGCTGATCCTTGGGAGAGTGCCGTGAAGATCTTCACCACCGCAATGATTGTCTCTGCCGCCTTAGTTGTTGGGCCCGCCACCCATTGCTCGCCTGCCAGTGCTGCTGTGTCGGGCGCCGGATTCGCCGCGCTGCCCGGACTCGAACCGAAGAGCTTGACCTCCGGCTTCAGCTTCATAGTTGGCGCCCGCGCGCTCAGCGTGAGCGATCTGGGCATCTGGGACGAGGGGAGCAACGGGTTGACCAACTCCCATGAAGTGAGCATCTGGACCGATGGCGGAACGCTGCTGGGCGAGACGGTTGTGCCCGCCGGCACCTCGGCAGCGCTAAGCGGACAGTTCCGCTTTACGTCGCGGACTTCGCCGGTCCGCCTAGAGCCGAACGAACGATATGTCATCGGCGCCACGTTCCGTTCGGGCGATGCAGACGGGATCCGTTGGAACCAATCCTTTTCAAACGTGGTTTTTTCCGAAGACGTGTTGGAGGGCGACCGCCGTTTCAGCCCTCCCGCCTTTGGCGCACGGGCCCTGGGCGCGGCGTTTCCCGCGCTGACCAATGGACGCGGGGGCGCGACGTTCGGGCCGAACTTGAAGTACGCCATCGTTCCCGAACCCTCCTCGCTCCTCGCTCTGCTGGGCATCGGCGGCTTCTCGGTGCTGCGGCGCCGGCGGTAGCCGTCATCAGCGCGGCTCCTGTGGAGGCGGAGAGCAGTCAGCAGCGCCGGGGCTTTTGCCAGGCGATGTTTTCCGAAATCGGCAGGCGCGCCCGCTGCTTCAGCGACGCTCGCGGGTCTGCCAGGGTAGCGCTTTGCCGCTGGTGGCGTCGAACCAGCGGCAGCCAGCGGCATCGAAGCGAATCAGAACGCGTTGGCCCTCTGGAATGTGCCCGCCCGGCGGGACGAATGTCCGAATTGTCGCCTTCCCGAGGCGAAGGTCGACGAGCTGCTCGCTGCCGAGCGGCCGCGTCGGGCCCGCTACGGTGTTTACCCCGCGGGGGTCCAGCCGCACGTGCTCGGGGCGGATGCCCAGCGTGATCCGCGCCGGGTCAACGGGTTCCGCGCCGCGGGCGTCGATGGGGATCTCCAGATCGCAGCACTCCAACACAGCGACGCCTTCGCCGCGGCGGGCCTCCAGGAAGTTCATCGCGTGCTCGCCAAGGTACCGGGCGACGAACAGGTCGGCCGGGTGGTCGTAGATGGCCTGCGGCGTGTCGGACTGGAGGACGCGCCCCTGGTTGATCACGATGATCCGGTCGGCCGTCGTGATCGCGTCGATCGGGTCGCGCGTGGCCATGACTGTCGTGGCGCGCAGTTCGTCGTGGATCGCGCGCAGCTCTCCCCGCATGTGGTCGCGCTGCTCATCGGAGAATGACGCCAGCGGCTCGTCGTAGAGGAACGCCTTGGCGTCGCGCACCATGGCACGGCCGAGGCTGACGAGCTGGTATTCCCCCGGCGAAAGCTTCCGCGGCTTGCGCCGGCGCACGTGGCTGAGCTTCAGCCTCTCTACGACCTCGTCCACGCGCCGCTGGATCACGTTGCGCGGGATGCGGCCGGCGCGCATGGGCAGGGCCAGGTTTCCCGCGACGCTAAGGTGCGGGTAAAGGACGGGCGACTGAAAGACCATCGCCACGTTGCGCCGCTGCGCCGGCATGGGCGTGACTTCCAGGTCGTCCAGGTGAATCCTGCCCGAGCTTGGCTGATCGAGGCCCGCGATGAGGCGCAGCGTCGTGGTTTTCCCCCCGCCGGCAGGACCGAGCAGGACGACGAACTCGCCTTGCATGACCGCAAGGTCCAACGGCGCGACGGCGGTGAAGTCGCCGAAACGCTTGGTCACCCCGTGCAGCTCGATGCGGTGCTCGTTGGGGCTCATCCCCGACCTCGCGCAAGGGCGCTGCCGGCGACGATCGCGCTGATCAGCAGCAGATGCGCCCCGATGAACACGCGCCCGTCGCCGGGCCGGTAAGCGTCGGCCGCCCGAAAGATCGCGCCCGCCAGCAGCAGCGGCAGGACGAGCGGAAGGGTGATCGTGCGGAACTTAAACCAGCCCTCGGCGCGGTCAACCGCCGCCGCGTCGTGAAGGGCGGCGGGGATTGCGCCGAGCGCTCCGATGCTCAGCAGCAGCATGAACGGGATCCATGCCAAGCTGCGCTGCAATCCATGCGACAACCCGCTCAACGCCATGAGATAGACGACGACCAGAGCGAGCCCGATGGCCACCCACAGCCCCGCGCGCGGCGCCATGCGGTGCACGAGCAGCGCGAGCGCGAATCCCGCGACCGTCTGCATCGTCGCCTCCGCCAGCGCCGCGGGCGTGGCCTGTTGCACCGCATCCCACCCGCCGGGCGTCTTCATCGCCACGGCGACCGTCTGCACAATCGCCAGCCCGATCAGGGGGATGAGGACGAGCCACAGGCAGCAGTTGCGGATCGCGCGGGAGCGCAGCGGCGCTGCCGGGGCGTTCGGCGCGGGAGTCGGAGCGATCGGCTGGGGATCAGGACCTGACATACGTGGCACAACCGGCGGGGCTTTCCAGCATTATCAGACCGGATCGCCCTCGCATCTGTCGTTTGCGACGCTACTGATTGCATTCGCGCAGTCGAGCCAGCATCATAACGAACGGCTCATTTCGATTCTTACATCTAGATTACCGCGCGAGAGGAACAACGCATGAGTGACGCTGCTGCCGGTGGCCTGGACTACCAAGGCCCTGCGCCCCACGAGTCCCGCCAGAACAAGATTCTCTTCTGGGGCTGCTTTATCGCCCTGATTACGACCGCCTTCGGGTTCATCACGCGCATGTTCCTGCTGGGAACGTGGGCGGCGGAGTTCGGGCTGGACCCGGCCCAGGTAGGGCGGCTGGCGGGCATCGGCATCTGGCCCTTTGCCGTGTCGATCATCTTCTTCAGCCTGATCATCGATCGCATTGGCTACAAGACCGCCATGGTCTTCTCCTTCGTCGGCTACATGATCTGGGCGGTCATGGGCGTCAGCGCCTACTACGTCTCGCAGGGCGGGGATAAGGCGACGGCTTTTTCGCTGCTGTACTGGGGCTCGCTGATCCTCGGTCTGTCCAATGGGACGGTGGAGGCTTACATCAACCCGGTGGTGGCCACGCTCTTCACGTTCAACAAGACAAAATGGCTGAACATTCTTCATGCGGGATGGCCGGGCGGGCTGGTGCTTGCGGGCATCATGACCATCGGGATCGACGCCTTCGCCGCCGGAACCCCCTGGAGCGTGAAACTGGGGATCATTGCGCTACCGGCGGTCGTGTTCTTCGTGATGCTGATCGGGCTGAAGTTCCCCGTTCAGGAGCGCGTGGCGGCGGGGGTTTCATACCGTGAGATGCTGGCGGAGTTCGGCATTCTCGGAGCACTGGTCGTCGGCTTCCTGCTCGTGCTGCAGTTGATGGACTTCTTCTCCGGCGTGCAGGGTTTCTCGGAGCAAGTGGTGCGTGACGGCGTGGAGACGACCGTGCTGGCGCCGTGGGCGAAGTGGACGTTCATCATCGTCGGTTTGGCCATCGCCGGGGCTTTCGGCGGGTATACCCGCTCGATCGGCCGGCCATTCATGTTCGTCATGATCCTCATCATGATGCCGCTGGCCACAACGGAACTCGGCACCGACGGGTGGATCACCGGCATCATGGAAAGCGTGACGGCCGGGCGGTTCCACCCGGGTTGGATCCTGGTTTACACCTCGTTCATCATGATGGTGCTGCGCTTCTTCGCCGGGCCGATCGTGCACAGTCTGAGCCCGCTGGGGCTGCTGGCCGCGTCAGCGGTGCTGGCGATCGTGGGGCTGGTCTTCCTTGCCGGCGCCACCGGAATGGTGCTCATCTTCAGCGCCGCCACGTTATATGCACTGGGCAAGACGTTTTTCTGGCCGACGATGCTGGGCGTGGTGTCGGACCAGACGCCACGAGGCGGAGCCCTGACGCTCAACGCGCTGGGCGGTATCGGAATGCTGTCGGTCGGCGTGCTCGGCTTCCCGTACATCGGCGCGCTGCAGGCGGACAAGAAGATCGACATGATTGCCGCCACTCCCGCCGCCCAGGCGGTGCCGGACCTGGTGATTAACGGTCAGCTCAGCCCGGCCGTGCTCGACCGAAAACTCATCTACGAGGTCATTCCCTACAAGGTGGTGAACGACGCGAAGCTGGCCGAGCGCACTGCCACCCTCAGCGGAGCCCAGCAGGCGGAGATCGCCGCCGCCGCCAATGCCAGCAGCCAGCGGGCGCTGGCGAATATGGCATTCTTCCCCGCCATCATGCTGGTCTTCTACATCGCGCTGATCGTCTACTTCAGATCGCGCGGCGGGTACAAGGCGGAGATACTCGCTACCCCGAGCGAGAGGGAACGCGTCCCCGACGAGAAGTTCACGGGCGGCGTGGAAGGCGCAGTGCGGTAGCACAACGATTCCGGTTGACCGAACCCAACAAGAGGGAGCGTCTGAAACCAGACGCTCCCTTTTCCTTTGCGCAAAACGAACGTTCTGGACACAAGAATCCTCACCGAAAAATTCTCTCGAATCTTGCGCTCTGATTTCCCGCTTTCTCTGATTGCCCGCCGCTTCCGGCGCCGATACCATCCTCCCAGACGGATGTGTTCTGCGGTGTTCGAGATTGGGAGCACTTATTTGTCAGACCTATAATCAACCCTAGGGGATAGCCGCCCGATGACGACGCACGACGGCAGCATCCGCTTGTGATTTTCCCAGGCGGGTCATAGACCGGAAGCGGAGGTCGGGATGAACAGGAGAACCCTCCTGATTCGGCTATGACCCACCTTACGAATAGGGTTTGACGAATCCGCTCCCACACGACAGTTGTGGATCTGTCCGTTGACTGTCTGAAGCAACCGGCGACTCAGCTCGCCGGTCTTTTTTTGCCCGCGGTCAAGGTCCAACTTTCAAACTCCAAATCCCAAACAAACGGCAACGGGAAAGGGAACAAAACTCCCAAATGGCGCTTTGGAGCCTTTCCCAGTTTCTGCCTTTTGGAGCTTGTTTGGATTTTGGAGTTTGTCGCTTGGAACTTTCCTCAAAGCCTCAGCTCGAACAGTCGGATCGGCCGCTCCCGCGTCTCAACCTTCTCCGCGTGCCGCGTCAACCGCCATCCGCGCGATCCGATCCAGTCCACGAACAGGTCCCCCGTCTGCCGGCCTGGCTCGCCCAGCAGCACCGCGCCGCCCGGGGCGAGGTGAGCGCGCCAGAACGGCTCGAGGAAATCCCACTGCTTGCGCTCGTAGAGGATGTCGGCGCCCAGAATCAGGTCGAACTGCTCGCCCAGCTGCTCCGTCTGCCAATTGAGTCGGCGGGTCCGGACACGCTCGCGCCAGGGCAGGCTGTTCAGCCGCGCAAACAGCAGGGCGGGAGGCTCCAGATCCGCAAAAAGCACGCGCCCCCCCAGCGCCGCCGCAACCGTCCCCGCCAGCCCCATCCCACAACCCAGGTCCAGGACGTTCGGAGGAGAGGGTTGAAAATCGCGGATAGTAGATGGAGCGCACGCCGCTTCCTCCATCCTCCACTTTCCACTCTCCAGCTTCTCCCCGGCATCGGCCAGCCACCGCCCCATCCCAATCGCCGAGTCCCACAGCTCCGCCCAATAGGGCAGGTGTAGCTGATCCGCCGGCGCGCGCACGCCGCTGATGCGCTCCAGCCGATCCTCCTCCTCCGCCACCTCGTCCAGCACCCGGTCAGGATTGGCCACGCAGGTGAAATCGATGCTGAGTTTTCCGATGTCCAGTCGCCGTCGGGTCAGCTCATAGCGCCGCCCCAGCCGAGCTTCCAGCCGCGCGCGCTGCGGATCAACTGTCATCGAGGGGCTCGTGGGTCGCAATGGGCGTATGGTAGGTTGTGTCAGCGATCCGCGAACAGTCCGGACACACGGGAGCGTGGACGATGATCGATCCTCTGGCGCAGCAAAATCCTTTCGGCCATGTCCGGGCGGGCGAAGTGGTCGGAGATTGTGGTGGGGGGCTACCATGCCAGCGCTCGCGACGCCGCGGCGGCCACGCGCCTACGCGGCGGCCACGCGCCTATGGTTCAAGCAGTGGTTCCTCACAGCTGGTGGATGAATGCACCTGGACCTGACCCTCTATCCGGGTTTGCCCACGCCCCCGCGGACCTGCGCTCGCCCTATACGCGCGCCGATTATCTGCACCGCGTCTGTACCGCGTGGGATTTCGGGATCCATCCCGATCCGCGGACGTTCGCATTGCTGGGCGGGTGGCGCGAGATCTTTGATCGGTTCCCCCTCCTCGGCTCACCCGCTTATCACGCCATGCCTGCCTGGTTCGGCTGGGAACCACTGCATGATCCGCATGGCCTCTCCGCGCCCACGCCCCAATGGGTCCACCTCGATCGCCTCCAAGGCCGCGGGCCGGACCGGTGCGAAGAGATGATCTGAGGCGTGCCCGGATCCCTCGGCCGCTACAGCGGCTTCTGCCGTTTTCTCCGCGTCCTCAGCGCCTCTGCAGTGCGCTCCGGAACTTGCCGGGTAGGCGCCGGACCCGGCGCTGCCGATGGCGGTCGCGCGGTCGTCGCAGAAGGGCCATGTCGTCCGTACCCGCCCCTTGCTAGCTATTCCCGTCGCTTCTGATAAAAATTTCATAAATTTACTTGGTTCGTCCAAGGAAAATGGTACATTCGGAAGCACGTGCCGGGCATCTGATGGGTTGCACGCACGTCAAGTCCATGTGGTTCTGCCTTGGAGGATTGCCATGTTGTGTCGTTCCGTACACGCTCCCCGCCGTGGGTTCACGCTCGTCGAACTGCTCGTCGTCATCGGGATCATCGCGCTGCTCGTTGCGATTCTTCTGCCGGCGCTTCAATCGGCGAACCGGGCGGCAAAGCAGGCGAAGTGCCTGGCAGCGCTCAAAGAACTCGGCAATGCACTGGCGATGTATGGTGCCGAATACAAAGGCGCTTGGCCGGTCGCATTCCTGTCCGAGGACTGGAACAACCCGTCCAACCCGCGCCCCCCGCTTCGCGCAAAGTTGACGGTGTGGGGCGAAAACGAATACCGCTGGTATGACCACTTGGCGAAGTACGTGCATTCGAAGGCCCACAACCTCGAGACGGCCAAAGACATTCACAAGGTGCGGCGCAGTTCCGTCATTTGGGGTTGCCCCGAGTGGAACTACGCGCAAGAATTCGACCCAGAAAACTTCGCCCAGTCCGTGCGAACCGGATACGCGATGCACTATCTGGTCGACTATTACGGTCCGCCAGTTACCGCCGGAACGCTCAAGGCGGGGAATGCGGATTTGATGGCCGCAATTCGTCCGGTAAGCACGACTGTCAACAAATCGGGTATTGGCGGGCGCTACCGCAAATCGACGGAATGGGGCCGCCGAGGAGCCGAGAGAGTTATTATCTTCGACAGCATGGTCCAGTACGCAGGCGCGCCTGCCAGCTTCTCCCGGTCGACGACGACCTTCAATCCTTTCAGGCCGTTCACGACCGCTAACTTCTGGGCGGACTCCACCCGCCACGCCAAGACAGGAACCACCCGCGAACAGGCGCTCAATACGAAAGGGATGAATGCCCTGTTCTGTGACGGCCACGCCGCCCCCCTCAGCGTTCTCGAGTGCTGGAATGCGGTGACGCGTCCTGGCGAAGACAATTCGAAGCCGTAAGGGGTACGCGCGGCCCTGAACGGGTCCGACATTCCCACGATGACAAGCCCTTGCATCTGCAAGGGCTTGCGTCGTTGTGGGCCAAACATGTGTTCGTGCAAGAGGTGGAAGTCTACCCATCGTGATGGGCGAAAAGCGTTCGTCTGAGGGGAAGGGCTGCCGGCGCGACGCCGGGGTCTGAAGGAAGCCGAAGTGCAGGGCTTGCCCTCCACAACGGGCAAGATTCGCCGACGGAGATTGTGCGAACTGCGTCGATCCGCCGGCGTACAAAGAGGTGGCACCTGCGTGGCATGTTCTTTGCAGCGATGCGGTTGTGTGTGGCATGCCGAAGGGCACTTGTATGCCGCTGCGGATCACGTCGCCGTAACCTTGAAGGGGGCTGTTGTTCTGTCGGCGGCCATGGTCGCCGGCTCGACCGTGGAGTTGCACATGTCTCGTCTACCCTCCCCCGGCGCGCCGCGGCGTCTCGGTTTCACGCTGGTTGAACTGCTCGTGGTGATCGGTATCATCGCCATCCTGGTCGCGATCCTCCTGCCCGCCCTGCAGTCGGCGCGGAAACAGGCAGCCGCCGTCAAGTGTGCGGCACAGATGCGCGAGATCGGCACCGCATTCCAGATGTACTCGATGGAGAACAAGGGCTGGTGGCCCGTCGGCGTCCGACAATCTTCAGGGGCGGACCCGTATTCGCTCTACGACCACGTCTTCACTAATTCGTTTGGTCCTTACTGGTTCAACTTTCTCTCAAAGTACGTCACCAAGACGAAGCAGGGCGTCGCCTCCGGGACCGCCAGCGATGCCGTCGACTCGCGCAACACGGTGCTCTGGGGTTGCCCGGAATGGACCGGCTACAGCAGCACAACCATCGGCGGGATCAACCGTGTCCAGACGGGCTTCGGAATGAACATCTGGCCGAGCTTTACCGCTACGCATCCCACGACCAGTTTCCCCCCGCCGCGCGAACGTGCGGCCATTTTCGGCACGGGCGCCGGCGCCGTCGGGAAATTTTACAAGCAGGTGCAGTGGACCAAGCCTTCGGAGCGGGCGCTGGTTGGCGACAGCCGCTTCTGGGAGAGCAGCTCCGATCCGTGCCCGCGCGATCCGGGTGATCCGTCACGGGGCAATTTCCCGGCGCAGCCGAACATCAACAACTCCGTCTACAACACGCTCCCCGGGCAGACACGCGTCGATGTCTATCGCCACGGCAAGTATCCGCGTTTGAGCTCGACCAATTCCCAGACCTTCGAGAAGACGGGCGGAAAGGTCGGATACAACGTGCTGTTCTGCGATGGACACGTCGCCATGGCCAATGACCAGCGGATGGCGTACGAGGCATGGCGGATGCGGTTCCCCGGGTGATCAACCTGAAATCTTAGCGACAGAGTTCCACACGCCCGGCGAAGCTTCGCCGGGCGTTCGCGTCTGGTGCGCGTCCCGGATCGATCCTGGAGCCACCGCGCCCGCTCGGTTGATACAGCTCACCCAGAGCCCGGTTGGTTTCGGGTTTTCCTGAATTTATATCGCCGACGCCGCTTTTGCTGTTGCTCTTTGGCGTTCTGGAGGTATAGTGAAACAGTAGAGGGCTCGGCGGGCTAGCGGGTTCTCATTACGGGCGTTGCGTTTTCAAATCTCAGGAGCGTCGTTATTCATTTCGGATCGATATCGATCTGAAGGAGCAAGGTGAGAGGCATGAGTAAGTACCAATTGTTGGTCTGCGTAGCAGCTGCTTCCATGGCACTCGGGGGAGCCTCGGCGTCAGGGGGCTTGGTTGAAACCTTCGAGTCATATAACTCCACCGCGGAGATGCAGGCGGTCTGGGCGCCGGTCGGCGGGCCGGGTGTTCTTGACACGACACGTAATTCCACGCCCGGCGGCAGCAAGTCATTCTCGCACACCCCCCTCGATGGGACAAACAGCCCGGGAACCCAGCATATCCGGACATTCGCCGGCGAGACAACCGCTGCGGGCGCGCCGATCATCTTCGAGGTCAGTGTCTACGACGACGGGAGCACGTCCGGCTCCCGCATGTTTGCCGAATTGCGCGACTCCTCGGGTGCGGGAAGGATCCTTGGCCTGGGCGTCCACAATTCCACGGACGATGGGGACGGCATCGTCGACACCTATCACCTGCGCCAGGCGCTGGGCGCGGGTCCGACTGATCAGTACCTCGACCTGCCGGGGACCAAGTCCGTTGGCTGGCATGACTTCCGCATGGTGATCACGCCGACCGAGATTCGCGCGTCGGTAGACGGTAACGCCGAGCGCGTCGTTTCCTTTGACAGCGCAGGGATCATTTACTCACAGATGCGACTTGGCGGACCCTCGGGCGTGACGTCGAATGGGGGCGTTAACTTCGACGACATCTCCGTCGCTGTTCCCGAGCCGACCTCTCTGGCGCTGCTCGCGCTGGGCGCCGGTGGGCTGATGCGTCGTCGCCGGGCGTAGGTCGTGGCCGCGTGTGAGCCGTCGCTCAAAGAACTGCGATTTCAGACAAGCTGATCCCCCCCGGGGGGGGGGGGGGGGGGGGGGGGGGGGGGGGG
>DASYWJ010000078.1:0-2578 GCA_035936155.1 Tepidisphaeraceae bacterium
CGCCGAACGGCAACGAAAACCTGCGTCCAAAGTTCACGGTCCATGCTCGACTCCTTTCTTGTTTGGCGACAAGTGGAGTAAGCATGGACTATTTCATGTGTTAGCGCGAGTTTCCGCGGCGTTGGCGCGCAATCCTGTGCACTGGACCGGGGCCGCGGGTAAGCTGCTCGTATTCCCAAAGATCGGCGGCGGCCCCGGCCAGTGAACGGCCCTACGTTATCCAGCACATGGCACTCCACCCGGCCGAAGAAGCGACTCTGCGATCGTTCGTCGTCGCGGCGAAGCGGGATCGGCTGCTGACGCTCTTCGGGAGTTCCAGGCGTCGCAAGCAGGCACGTGATGTCCTGAACCACTTCGCCGACTGGGACGAGCGATTCGCTCACCCAGTGGAGGCGTCCGCGGACGTGCTGGCGTTGCTGCGAAAGGCCGGTGCGCCGTCGGAGTGTCGCGTCATGTCCGACTCGCCTGAGCTGGATGGTCGCGACATGCCGTTGGACGAAGCGGTGAGCGCGTGCGAAGCTCACTCGTTCGCGTCCGTGTTGTGCTGCGTGCCCGGCAAGCTCGCGTTCTTCTTCGACGAGGTCGCGGCACCTCGGAATCGCGTGCTCCTGCGGGGGGCCCGCGGTGCTGGATAACCAGCCGCTGGAGCGGACCGCGGCGGCGGTATACGCTACTTCAGGCCAAGCGTCGCACGTGTGCCGCCGCGGCCGCTCAACGGCCTTACGTTATCCGGCTACGGCTGAGAGGGACCGATGCATCCGGCGGCCATCGAAGGCAGTTTATCGACCGCCTTGTACCACAAGTACTATTCGATGGCGGGCAAGGACTTCCCACTCCGCAATGATCGGTGGCTCCTGTTGGTCCACGGAATCGACGCAAAGCGTCCCGGCGGCGAGCCGAGCCCCAATCCCGAACGCGAGTGGGCGGCGCGGTTCGTGCACGGCGAACCACTTCTCCCCGCTGGCTACTCCGCTCCGGTATTCAAGCTCCACTCCTCACCGCAACACGAGGCGAGGGAAGAGCAGTGGCACCGACGACTGATCGACGAAGTTTCGCAGCAATTCGGCGTCCGCGCCGATACGGAGCTGAAGTGCTGGAAGGTCAAGGAAGCCCAAGTGGATGGGCTGCTCGAGTTCTTATGGGCGCGCGCGTCTGCCGGCGAATTCGCCGGATAACCCGCCAATGCACCGGACCGGGCCGGCGGTATAGTTTCTGGCGGTCGAGCGTGGCCCGGCGCCGGCCCGGCCGGTGATCGGCCCTACGTTATCCCTCGCCCAGGCATGCCGTGAAGCACACCATCGCTTTTATCATCTTCGTCGCGTGGTCGTCATTTGTGTTGACGACGGCCAATCACTACGGTCGCGTGACCCATCGCGTCCACCGCATTTCGCGGATCGTTGGAATTATCGGCGTCGCTCTCGAGATTCCCGTGCTTTTGATCGCAGGGTATGGACTGCCGACCGGCTTCTCATTTCGCTGGATCGGGATTGTAGTAAACATAGGATATGTCGGGCTCGGCCTCGCGATCGCGGGTGCGTGTGCTTGGTTGATTGCAGATTCGGTATTCGTCTGGCAGCAACGCCGTCGAGTGTTCCCCTTCGCGTTTCGGCGGCCGCCTGGGGGCGAGGGATAACCAGCCGCTGCAATGGACCGGCCCCGCGTCGAGCGTTCTGGTAGATTGAGAGTCGGTTCGCGCGGCGCCGGCCATTGAACGTCGGTCCGTTATGCGGCTAGCGGATAGCGAGAGTCCAGGCGACGCGGCGATGCCAAAGGCACCACTGGACTACCAAGTCCCTCAGCCCGCGCGCCCATCGTCGCTCTGGATCATCGTACGGTTGGTCATCTCCGTCCCGCTCGCGTGGTCGGGAGTGCTGATGGTTCTCCCGGGACTGAAGGTGATCGCTAACGGTCCGCCACCCCCTCGCGAGGTCGTCTCGTTCGCACTCGGAGTGATACAGATCGCGTTTGCCGTTGCCGCGATAACGTTACCGGTGCACCGCCGGCGGGCTTGACGCCGCATGGCGTTGACCCGCCGCACAACCCGCCAATGCAGCGGACCGGCGGGGAAGGTATCTTGTAGTTCGTGAGCCGGTGGTGCGCCGGCCGCTGATCGGCCTTACGTTAGCTGGCCCTCTCAATGTTCAGGCGCATCCTCAATCGCGTACTGGGACGAAAACCCCCGGTGGCCACTTCGGAGATCGACGGCCGGCTCTGCCCATGCTGTGGTGGCCACCTCTTTCAGTTGAACGGGGGCGGCTTGGCGAGCGGCATCGATGGGCGCACCCGCGCCTTCAAGGACGTTCTCTGCAAAGGCTGCGGGTCACGGCTGCGGAGCAAAGAAGGCGGTCCTTGGCAGCAGGAGGTCGGCCCCGAGTCGAAGGGTGCCATCCTTGGGCCCCCGTGCCCGCCCACACCACGCCGCGACGGCCGGGCCAGCTAACCCGCCAATGCACAGGATTGCGCGCGATCGCGCCGGAATCGACGGTAAGTTGCGCGCCGTGCGCGCGTTGCGCACACTGCGCCATTGCAATGATCTCGTTCGAGTTATAGTGCCGATCGTCTCGGTAAAGCCGCGTCG
>DASYWJ010000079.1:0-62180 GCA_035936155.1 Tepidisphaeraceae bacterium
GGAGGCACGAAGGCACGAAGGGGGTGAGGAGGCAAAGAGCGGGGAAGTGAATTCGCTTGATCCCTCGACTCCTTTTCCCACCCTTCGTGCCTCCGTGCCGAGGGATCCCGCGCAGCGGGAGGTCGTCCTTCGTGCCTCTCCGCTCGGCTACATTATCTCGCGCGATCGGTATCTGAAGCGCGATGAGTTGGGCGTCATCTATCAGTTGTGCGTGGCGCCGGGGTTTCAGCGCGGGTTGATCGGGGCGGCGCTGGTGAAGGAAGTGTTTGAGCGCAGCGCGTATGGGTGTCGGCTGTTCTGTTGCTGGTGCGCCCAGGACCTGGAGGCGAATTATTTCTGGGAGAGTCTCGGGTTTGTGCCGGTGGCGTTCCGGGCGGGGAGCAGCGGAAAGAAACGCGTGCACATCTTTTGGCAACGGCGGATTGTGGAGAACGATGCGACGCCGTGGTGGTATCCCTTTAAGACCGACAGCGGGGCGATCAGGGAGGATCGGATTGTGTTTCCGATTCCGCCGGGGTGCATTGGAAGGACATTCGTCCCCCGGAGGTGCGGGCGATCAGCCCGGCGGGAGCAAGCTCCGGAAATCAGCTTCCCAATGCCAGGCGGGAATCGAGGACCAGAAAGAAAGACGCAGCGGGGAGACCGGGAGCAGGCAAGTCGAAACGGGCGACGATCTCCGCCGGGCGGCTGTTCTTCCCCAGCGCGGCGACGGGGGCGCCCGTGAAGGAGCAGCCCAAGCGGGCGCGGCCGGTGAAGGCGAAGGAGAAGATCGATCCGAAGTTCCTCTCAGCAGCCCGCGAGCTGCGCGATCGGTACCTTGAACATGTCAACGGGCAGCGCGTGAACGGTTCGCCCGATGCGCTGCCCGCGACGAGCGGGCGGTACGACGTGAGCCGGGCCCTGCCTGCGCGAGCGGCGGGGGGGAAGATTGGCCACGAATTGCACGAATCTGCACGAATGATCGGTGAGGATTCGGATTCATTCCTGGGCGATGCCAAGCCCCTCCCCCAACTGCCCGCGGCGGCGTAAGCGATCTCCGCCGGCAGCGGCGCAAGGCGCGCGAAGGCGCAATAATTTCCTGCATGGGTTGAAGGTGGCGGAATTGTGGCGGGTTGACCGGGGAGTATAATCCCGGCCAACGTTTGCCCGGCGGGCCGGGCCGTAGATGTCTGGACGCGTGGTTGGCACGCGAACCGAGAAAGAAAGTGCAGGAGGCACCATGGCCGACGCCGGCAGCAATCAAGAGTATCCGACGATTCTGGGTCCGGACGCGAACTTCAAGGGTGAGATGAGCTTCGAGAAGGGGCTGCGGCTGCAGGGCCGGTTCGAGGGGAAGATGAACACCCCCGGTCGGCTGCACATCGCCAAGGAAGCGCGCATGCAGGCGGATGTGGACTGCGGCGCGCTGATCGTCGAGGGCGACGTGAAGGGCAACCTCAGCGCCAACGACCGGATCGAGCTGAAGAGCACCGCCCGCTACGAAGGCGATCTTCGCGCCAGCAAGCTGACGGTCGACGAGGGGGCCATCTTCAACGGCCACGTCAGCGTGGGTCCGGAAGCGGTGAAGGGCGCGAAGCCGGGCGCTCCGGGTGGCGCCGGCGCCGGCGCGGGCGGACCGCCGCGCGTCGGTGCGACGGGCCCAGCCCAGCCGCAGGGACAGCCGGTCAAGTAGTTCGCGGGAAGCCCGAATGACGAACAAATGACGAAGCCCCAATGACGAAAGGGCGGGGTTGCCCGTACAGTCATTGGGGCTTTGTCATTCGTCATTGATTCGTTGTTTCGGTTTCGCGCTTCGGATTTTGCCTGCATGGCGTCTACGAACACCAGCGTTCCGCCGCCCGACGATCGGTTGACGATCACCTGCCTGTATTGCGAGAAGCAGCAGGAGGTGGGCCGCAAGACGATGAGCATGACCTGCAGGTTCTGCAACAAGGCGCTCAAGCTCGAAGACATCCCGATCAACAAGTACGACGCCAAGCGGACGATCGAGACGCTGGGCGTCATCACGGTGGAGAAGAAGGGCAACGTTGTCGTTACCGACAAGATCAACTGCGGCGGGTTGATCGTGCGCGGGAAGGTGAAGGGCAACGTGAAGAGCCGCGGACCGGTGTTTGTCGGGCCGGAAGCGGAGATCAAGGGGGACGTGGTCGCGCCGGCGCTGGCGGTGGGCGCGGGGGCGATTCTCGAGGGCAAGTACGAGATCGGAAAGTTGCCGGAGGGATTTCAGCCGGTGTCCTGACGCGTCATCGAGCGGCGGCGCTTACGAAAGCGAAGCGCCCATCCGTTTCATCTGCTTCTGCGCCAAGTCCAGCACCGGCTCGATGTCCAACCATTGCAGACAGCTCTGATGCGTGCAGCGACGCGAGTAGCAGGGGCTGCAGGGGATGTCCAAGCGCAACACGCTGTCGTCGCGGCGGTACGGACCCGTGCGGACCGGATTCGTCGGCCCATACAACGCCACCAGCGGCCGCCCCAGCGCGGCGGCGATGTGCATCGGGCCGCTGTCGTTGGCGACCACCAGATCAGCGCGATCCAGCAGCGCGACGAGCTGCCGCAGGTTTGTCTGACCGACGAGGTTCCGCGCCTCGGGGATCTGCACCGCCAGTTCCTGGACTTCAGGACCGCCGGCGACGACCACTTCCAACCCGAGCCGTCGCTTCAGCGGCGCGACGAGCCGGGCGAATTTCTCCACCGGCCAGCGCTTTGTCGCCCAGTTCGTCCCCGGCAGCAGGACCGCGTATTTGGCTCCCGCCGACAGCAATCGCGCAACATGCTCGCGGTCGTGCTCGTCCACCGCGAGGGGGTATTCGATGGGCGAGGTCGGCGCGCCCAGCGCCGCGAGGACCTTCAAATATCGGTCGGTCGCGTGCTGCTCGGCGGTGTCGATCGGCACGCGGTGCGTGTAGAACGCCCAGGCGAACTCGCGGGCGTTGGCGAACCCGATTCGCACGGGGGCCTTCGTCTGCCATGTCATCCAGCCGCTGCGGAACAATCCCTGCAGATCGATCACCAGGTCGAAGCGCAGGTCGCGCAGCCACTTCCCCAGCCCCAGCAGTTCCCTCGCGGCCGACTTGCTCCGCCACGCATTGGCCAGTCGCCCGCGCTCGAAGCGGATGACGTTCAGGCCCCTCAGCCCCTCGAGCAATCCTGCGCAAGCCGGCGTGACGAGCCAGGAGATCTCCGCATCCGGCCAATGGCTGCGCAGCAGATTCCACACCGGCAGCGTATGCACGACATCGCCGATGGCGCTGGGCTTGATAAGCAGGATCCGCCGCGGGGGGTTGGGCAGCACGATCTTCATGGCGATGATGCGACCTTCGATTCCCGCGGCTGCGGCGCATACGGTGCATACCCCTGGCACAGCGCCAGCGAATCTCCCGGTGTGTATTGCGGGTGGCCGCGCATGCTGCGGAGCAACCGCTCGATGGCCGGTGCGGCGCGGAACGTGGCCCAGCTTCGACCGACGCCATCGACATCGATCACGACCGGGACCGGGCCGAGCCTGGGGTCGTCCATGATCATCCAGTTCGAGCTCTTGGCATCGAACTGCGCGAGTCCACCCTCCTCCAGCCGCCGCAGCGTGCGCCCCAGCCGGCGGAACAGCGTATCGCGCGACGTCGGCTCCAGCGCGTGAAGGTCGAGCTTGGTCAGCAGCGTGCCCGAAACGCGTTCGTAGACGATCAGCGCGTCGGTGACGTACCCCAGCTTGCGCCGCTCCATCAGCAGCAGCGGCCAGGCGGTGGGGATGTCGCGGGCGATGATCCGCCACGCCTTGCGCCACGCGCGACGAGGGCGCGGCCCGCGCCCGATCTGCGTCAGGTAGCGGTGCCAGTATTTCGCCTGCGGGCGCTTCACGATGACGTTGACCGGACGGCCCCCGAGCACTATCTCCCCCTCGAGCACGTCGCCGCTCGCCGAGCGCTTGCGGATCGTCAGTTGGTCGGCTTCGATGCGGCTCCACAGATCGCGCCAGGCATCGCGCCACTGCGGTTCGGTCGTGTCAAGTCGGCTGACGGGCGACCAGCGCCGCGGGTATTTTGCGTGCTTGAAGAACGTCCCCGCCCAGTCGCCGTCGCGCAGGTCGCCGAAATACTCGTTTTCGCCGCGCGTTTTGATGATGAACTTCCGCCACTGCTTGAAGCTGATCGGGTTGCGGCGGGGGAGCGGGGCATCGACGTTGCCCAGCGCCCGCCATCCGCGCTGAAGATCGCTCACGCTGGCGTAGCGGTTGACGCTATGCCCCAGGAGCATCACATCCGACATCCGCAGCCCGCCTGCGCGCACCGCGTACGCGTCGAGGAGGTGCAGCTTTCCGTCCTTGAGCAGAAAATTCCCCAGGTGCAGGTCGTCGTGCCCAAGCTTCGCCCGCCCGAGGTTGGCGACGAGCTCGCGCACCTGCCGCGAGAGCTCCCGATGATCGCTGACGCGCCGCCCCTGGAGCTGCGCATCGTTGAGGTACCGATCCAGCGGCACGCCCGGCTCGATCGCCTCCATGATCACCGCATCCCCCAGCTTGCCGGCAACCCGGAAACCCGACAGCATCGCCACCGCCCGCGCCGAAGGGATGCCGGCCTTCTGCAGCCACTGCAGGCGCAGGAACTCGCGCATCGCCGGGTTGCCGCGAACGAGCCGTTTCAACCGTGACGCTGCCCGCGGATAGAACTTCAGGAAATATGGTCGCCCGCCATGCTCGAACCGCCAGACCTGGCGAAACGTGCGGTCCTTAACGAGGGTTCCAGTCTCGTGGAGGTTGCGAAGGGATATCTCAAACTGCTCCTGCGACACGCAGGGCGAGTTATAGCAGGGGAGATCGCTTTTCTCCCGTCGCGCCGGTTACGAGCTGGGGCTGCTGCTGCTCGGCAGTCGGTGTTGCATGGGAGCTGAGCCCGAAGCCAAAAACAATCGCTTGAATTTCGCGTCGCGCGCCCGGATCATCGCGTCAGCACTCGAAAGGGGCCTATGCAACGTTTCGCGATCACTTTCCTCGTCTTCTGCCATGTTCTCGCATCCTCCGCGCTCGCCCAGCCGCTCGCCGAGCGGGTGCCCGCCGACGCGGTCATCTATATCGGATGGAGGGGCGCCGCCAGCCTCGGGCCGCAGTACGACGGGTCGCACACAAAGGCGGTGGTCGATGCGTCCGGACTCCCGCAGTTGTTTAACCAGTTCCTGCCCGACCTGATCCGCAAGGTGCGCACGAAGGATGCCAGCGCCGCCGATGCCATGGACATGATCACGACCGTCGCGGCGCCGCTGTGGCAGCACCCGTCAGCGCTGTACTTCGGGGGGATCGATATGAGCAACCCTCAGCAGCCACGGCCGCGTCTGGCGCTGCTGTGCAGCGCCGGCGGAGACACGCCGCGGCTCGTGGGGCGCATCAATGCGCTGATCGGGAAAGCTGGCGAGCTTCCGATTCCGGTGACGGCGGCGGCGCAGGGCGAGCTGCTCCTCGTCTCCACGTTTGATTTCGCCGCCAAGCCGGATGCGGCGCTGGCTGCGAAAAAGGAGTTTGCCGCCGCGCTCGGGCAGGTGCACAAAGATCCGCTCGCCAGTGCTTACATCGACGGCGAAGGGTTGCTTCAGTTGATCGACCTGCTCGTGCACGCTGGCGGCGACGCGCAGGCGATCAAGAACTGGCCGAAGATTCGTGAGGTCAGCGGGCTCGCAGGGCTGAAGCGCATCGCGTGGTCGGCAGGGTTCGAGGGCGCCGACTGGGGGTCGCGCGCCTTCGTAGAAGCTCCCGCGCCGCGCAAGGGAGTCCTTGCACTGCTCGACAACAAGCCGCTGCCGGATGACCTGCTCAAGGCCATCCCGCGATCTGCCACGCTTGTAGGCGCCGGCGGGTTCGACCTCACCCGGGCGCTGGCCGAGGTTCGAGCGGCCGCGAAGGCCATCGACCCCGATGCCGCCCAGCAATTGGAGAAAGGGCTCTCCGCGGGCTCGCTGATGCTCGGCGCGAACATCGAAAAGGACCTGATTGACCCGCTTGGCCCGCACTGGGCGGTCTACGCGTCGCCCGCCGTCGGCGGCAACGGACTGTTGGGCTTCACCGTCATCAACCGCCTCGACGACGCCGCCAAGGCCGAGCGGACGCTGGGCCTGCTGGAGATGCTGACGAACAACATGATTGCGATGCAGACGCGCAAAGAAAAAGATGCGCCGCGAATCGCGTTCCGCACCACCAAGGCCGACGGCATGACGGTCCACTTCCTGCCCGTGCCGTTCGTCTCCCCGTCGTGGGGCGTGAAGGGTCAGAACCTGTTCATCGGACTGTTCCCGCAGGTGGTGACTGCCGCCGCGAATCAGGCGGAAAGCGCGAAGGACTCGATCCTCGACAATGAAGCGTTCACGAAGCTTCGCGCTCGCCTGGGCGGCGAGAAGGCGAGCGGCATTCAGTTCCTCGACCTGCCGACAGTCGGCCCCGACGGCTACAGCACCGTGCTCGCGACCGCGCAGATGGGGCTGGGGCTTGCTGACATGTTCGGCGTGCCCGCGCCGGCGATGGTTCTCCCGCCGCTGGACAAGCTTCGCCCGCATTTCACGCCTTCGATGAGCATCGCCCGCGCCGATGACCGCGCGATTCACTTCCACAAGGTCACCCCCTTCCCCGGCGCCGACTACTTCGGCACGCAATCCCAGGCTCTGTTGGGCCAGAACGCGATGATGATCAGCATCCTGCTCCCCAGCCTCAACCGCGCCCGCGAGACCGCGAACCGCGTGAAATGCGCCAGCAACCTGCGGCAGATCGGGCTGGCAATGCTGCTGCACTCCAATGAGAACAAGGGCAAGTATCCCGACGCGTTAGGCGAACTGCTCAAGCAGGACCTCACAATCGACGTGTTCGTCTGTCCATCGTCGAACAACGAGGTGCCGCCCGAGGTGAAAGCGGGCGGATTGGAAGCGCAGATGGCGTGGGTGAACGAGCACTCCAGCTACGTCTACGCCGGCGCAGGCAAGACGAATCAGGAGCCGGCCGAGAACGTTGTTGCGTATGAGCATATGCACAACCATGATCATGACGGTATCAACCTGCTGTTCGGTGACGGCCACGTGGAGTTTTTCCAGCGCGATGGCGCGCTCCGGCTGCTGAACGAGCAGAACCTGGCGGTCGAAGGCGCCATGGCGGATGAGGCCCCCGATATCGTCCCTGCAAGCGCCTACTTCACCACCGACGACGGCCAGACCTGGTTCGCCGACGACATCAACAAAATCCCGCCGTTCGAGAAGGACGGGAAGCCGGCGTACAGGGTCTACGTTTACCGCGCCGCCGATGGCCGGCAATTTGTTTCGCACTTGGAGCGGTACACACCCGAGGCGAAGGAAAAAATGGAAGAAGCAATGCGGCCGGGCGGAGGCGGTGCTGACCCGGTGCTGATGGACGAGGTCATGCTGGACGGGATCGAGGTGAAAAAACCTGGCGACAAAGAGTGGGTCAAACAGTCCGATCCGCGTGCCGCGAAAGCCATGGAACTGAAAGCACCCGACGGAAAGACGGAAGAAATCGAGCCGGTCGTGCCATGAGCGGCCACTACAGACTCTTCATAAGGTCCTCAGCGGGTGGACCAAGTTGCCTACGATGAAAGAATGGATCGCCCCACGCGTAACGGGTTGCAGGCATTCAGTAGATGTTCGGATCGCATTTATCAATTGCCGGTGGTCTTCACAACGCGCTGCTCAAGGCGGAGCAACTGGGTTGTGAGACGACGCAGATTTTTACAAAATCGCAAAAGCAGTGGGCGTGCAGCCCGCTCACCGCCGATTGCATCAAGGACTGGAAAACACACGCCAAACGGCTGAAGTTCAAGCAGACGGTCAGCCACGACAGCTACCTGATCAACCTCGCGGCGACGAACGAGGAGTTTTGGCGGAAGAGCGTGGAACTGTTCGTCGAGGAGCTGAACCGCTGCGCGCTGCTCGGCATCCCCTACCTCGTCACCCACCCCGGCGCGCACATGGGCGCGGGCGAGGAAGCCGGCCTCACGAAGATCGTCGCGGCGCTGGATGTTATCCACGCACACGTGAAGGACGCAGGCGTCATCACCTGCCTGGAGATCACCGCGGGGCAGGGGACGGCACTCGGCTATAAGCTCGAGCATCTCGCGGAAATCATCGCCCGCGTGAAGCGCCCCAAGCGCCTGAGCGTGTGCCTCGACACCGCGCATCTATTCGCCGCCGGATACGACTTCCGCGGGAGAAAGTACGCCAGGTTCCGCAAAGAGCTGGATTCAGTCCTTGGCCTGAAGCACGTGCACGTGCTGCACCTGAACGACTCGAAGAAGGACCTCGGCAGCCGGGTCGACCGGCACGATCACATCGGCCGGGGTCTTATTGGCCTGGACGGATTCCGGCCGTTCGTGCGCGACGAGGCGTTCGAAAACGTGCCGAAGGTGATTGAGACTCCGAAGGAGGGCACGAGCGAAGATGGGCGCGAGTGGGACGCGGTGAATCTGCAGACGCTGCGATCGTTGCTTGATTGAACGTGGCATGGGCATCTTGCCAATGCCACGTGCACAGACAAGTTATTTCACCGCCGCGAGCGCCTGCACGACCTTGAACAGCGCTTGCGTACCTTCTTTGCCGCTTCCCATCGCCTGCGCGGCTGTGAACAGTTGGTGCACGAGGCTCGCCGCCAGGACAGGACTGCCCGACTCGCGGGCCGCCTCTATCACCAGGCGCAGGTCCTTTTGCTGCAGGTCGATCGTAAAACCCGGGGCATAGTCCTGCTTGATCATCCGCGGACCGAGGTTGGCCCACTGCCACGATCCCGCGGCGCCACCGGCCAAGGCGGAAATCGTTTTTGCCAGGTCCAACCCGTTCTTCTTCGCAAACGTCAGGGCTTCGCACGTCGCGAGGTTGGTTACTGTGACGAGGATCTGATTCACGAGCTTTGTCAGCTGGCCCGTGCCGCTTTCGCCGCAGTGGGTGATCGTCTTGCCCATCAGCCGGAGCAGCGGTTCCACCGCGGCGAATGCCTGGGCGTCGCCGCCGACCATGATCGAGAGGGTGGCATCCTTCGCGCCGACGTCGCCGCCGCTGATGGGCGCGTCGAGGAGGATCACATCGCGCGCCGCGAGCCTTACGGCCATCTCGCGCGTGGCGGCGGGGGAGATGGTGGAGTGATCGACGACGATAGCGCCGGCCTTTGCGCCGCCGATCACGCCGTTGTCGCCGAGCAGGACGCTCGCCACATCGGGGGTATCGGGAAGGCAGAGAAAGATCACGTCCGCGTCGTCGGCGGCGTCGGCGGGAAACGGGGCCCATGTCGCGCCGCGGGCGAGCAGCTCGCTGGCGCGCGACTGCGTGCGCGTATTAACGACCAGCGGATAACCCGCGGCGAGCAGGTGGCCAGCCATGGGACCGCCCATGATGCCGAGGCCGATGAACGCGAGGCGCATGCGCGAAACTCCAAAAGGCAGATCCCAAATCCCAAGCAAACGACCATGGCAGGAACGAAGAAAACGTAAGGCGACGATGCTACTTGCTTCGTTTCCCCTTTTCTTCTTTGACGCCTTGTTTGGAGTTTGGGATTTGCCTTTTGGAGGTTCGCCCCAGCGGGCGTTTACCGCGCCAGCAGCAGCACCAGCAGGATGCCATTGAGCAGCACTGAGATGCCGACAGCGACGAGCAGGCCGAGCATCATCGGGTGCGACCAGAGGTCGGCCTGTTGCGGCTGCGCGGCGATGTCAACCGTCTTGCCCGTCTCCTCGATCTGGGCGAGGTCGTCGAGGTTGACGTTCCGCCGCGCGTGCTTGGGGGGCTGGCCCTGGCGGACGAGCTCGAGGTCTTCGAGCATCTCTTCGGTGCTGCGGTAGCGCTCGTCGCGGTCCTTGGCCATCGCGACGTCGATGATCTCGCCGATGCCGGCCGACAGCGACGTGTTCACGTGGTCGGCGGGGACCAGCGGCTGCTTCAGGTGCTTATGCATCACGGCGCTGGGCGTCTCGCCGTCGAATGGGGGCTTTCCGGTGACGAGGTGGTACATCGTCGCGCCCAGCGAATAGATGTCGGCGCGGAAGTCGATGTCGACGTCACCGCGGACCTGCTCGGGGCTGATGTAGTACGGCGTGCCGTAGGCCTTGCCCGCTTCGCTCTCGGCGGCTTCCTTGTCGTCGGTGGCGCGGGCCAGACCCAGGTCGGTCAGCTTGGCCACGCCCTGCGGGGTCAGTAGGATGTTCTTGGGCTTCACATCGCGGTGGATCAGCCCGCGCTGATGCGCGTGCGCCAGCGCATCGGCCATCTGGATCACGATGTCCAGCGCTTCGGCCTCGGAAAAGGCCTTGCCCTCGCCCACGGGCGGAGGCTGCATGATGTCGTACAGCGTCTTGCCCTCGACGTACTCCATCGTGAAGTAGTGGTATCCGTCCGGCGAGCTGCCCACGTCGATCGCCTGCACGATGTTGTTGTGCGACAGCCTGGCTGCGGCCTTGCCCTCCTTGTAGAAGCGGTCGACGAATTCCGGATCGCCGCTGGAGCGCTTGGGCAGCACCTTCACCGCGACGATGCGGTCGAGCGAGATCTGGCGGGCCTTGTACACCGTCGCCATCGCGCCCTTGCCGAGCTTGCTGATCAGTTGATAGCCCGGGATCTGGCTGCTCCGGCGGTCGTCGATCTGCCCGCGGATGCGCTTGGCCTGATTGACCGTGATGAAGTTGTGCTCGATGAGAATGTCGGCCAGCGAGCGCTGATTGGGATCGGATGACTGTTTCTGCTGCTCGCGACAGAACTCGATCTCGGTGCGCGTCGCCAGCCCCATGTCGACCACGACGCGCCCGACTTCGGTGTCGAGGTTGGGCGACAGGCCCGTGGCGTTGCTGTCAGCTGGCGGCATACGTCCCTTCGCTCGTTGTCGTCTGGAAGAAAGGGCCGTCAGGGCGGGCGCGCCTGTCGGCGTGATGCTGCCAACGTAGAACTGCCCTGCAATCGTGTCAAGTAGCTATCTGCCGCGATCTGCGCCCCGCCGAAGCGGCCTATAATCCGGCGGCAGGGGACGGTGGTTCAGCGACGAAGTCTGCACCGCTGCCGGTCTGTAATCCCGCTGACGCAGCCTCCGGGCGCGCGTTGACAGTCCCGCATGGAAAACGCATATTCCCGGCTTCGCACACGGTGGCCGTAGCTCAGTTGGTAGAGCGCCAGGTTGTGGTCCTGGACGTCGCGGGTTCGAGTCCCGTCGGTCACCCTTTCGGACAGTTGCCACCTGCTGTGTTATCAATTCCCCCCGCGATACCCTCACGGTTTCACATCTCAGCTTCAGCAGTTCCTCTCGTGGGGGCACGAGACTGATCGCCCGCGCGCGCATCACTACGCCGCGTCAGCCAGGTCGTTGGTCAGCAATCGGTTGGACTCGGTCTGCAGCGTGTCCATCGGCTTGACGTGATCCGGCAACTCACGGCGGACCGCGGTGACGAAGACCGTCTGCTGCTCGCCCAGCGCGCGGCTCGTGCGGTCGGGCAGAGCGGGTTGCGTGGCGAAGGCGTCGACCGGAACGGCCAGCGGGCGCGAGAACGGGCCCGTCTCGCCGGTTGCGCTCGCCCACCGAGCCCAGTAAATCACCTGCACCGGCCCGGCGAACTTCGGGTAGTCCACGTCGATCGGGCTGCGCGAGTACGACCGCAGGTACAGCGGATGCGCGCCGTAGCGCTGCGACGGGGCATCGGGCACCGGTGCGCCCCTGGAGATCACATCAACCCACAGCTCGAGCCTGGCCGCGCCTTCGGGCTTGGATTGGCTCAGGGTGCGTGGCCCGTCGGAAAACCGGATGCGGTGCAGATGGTCGGCCACCTCCCACCCGCGCTTCGCGCCCTTGAGGAACAGCACCGGCTGCGTCTGCGGGCAGTCGCGCTTGCGCAGCTTGGCAGGCTTCTCGCGCACGGCGACGAGCACCTTGTCGGCGGCGCTGATCTGCTCGTTCACGCGGATGAGGGTCGCCGCCTTGCGGATCAGCCGCTCGGCCACCGCCCGCGCCTCGTTCTTGCGCATGGCCGTCGCCGACGAGCGCGTGTGGCGATGCACGTTCGCGCTATGCGCCTGCGCGAACTCGGCCACCGCCTGCGCGATGGCCTGGGCATCGGCTTGGGGGAGGTGGAAGCGCGCCGACTCTTTAGAAACCCGCGCCGCAAAATTGCGCGCCATCTGCGCGAACTCGACATCGCCGTCGGGGATGAACTTCTTTGCCATGCGGTTTGTCCCTTAAATCGCTCTCAAGAGGTCTTTGCCACCGCTGGACACCGATTGGCGCCGATAATCAATGCATTCATCGGTGGTCATCGGTGCCCCATCGGTGGCTAACTCCTGTACATCGACGGCGGATGCCGTTTTCATGCAAAGAACCGCTGCATCGCCGCCCGACTCTCAGGAGTCGCGCCGCGCCCCTGCCAAGCCGTGCCCTGCGCGTCGCGATTCCCGCGCTGCGCCTCAGGGTTCCCGCCGCGCCCGTCGGGAGCGAACGTCCGACCCGCAGCGATGGCTGCGCCAACCTCGCGTGTCGCGCGGCACCTTCCCAGAGTCGGCCGATAATCCCCCGCGTTTGCGCTGTCCGCGTCGGTATCGATCGACCCATTCCTGCGAGCCGCCGCGCGAACCTCGGGAGTGGCGGGGGAAAAGGAACCTACGAGACTCGGAAAGGAAACCGGCGAGACCGGGAGAAGTTCCCTCGACGCCGGGAAGGAAACCCGTGGAACCCCGACAGCGACCCGCCAGAGTCGGAACAGAACGTGTGGAACTCCAAAAGAAAGCCGCCAGAGAAGCAAAGTAACGCGCAAACGTTGAATCCATTCCCGCGGAACTCGCAAAGGCGCGAGAGAGCGGAGAAACCGCGCGCGAGACGGGAGAAAGCGCGCGCGAGACGGGAGAAATCCTTCGTGCGACGGAAGAAATGGGGTGCGCGAGGCTCGAAATCCTCCGCGCGGCGGTCCCCTTTCTTGGGATCGGACGCCTCACGGTTCACGCGCCGGCTGAATCTCGTTATGCAACCCGCCCGCATCGTATCACCGAGATGCAGTTGCCCCGGCATCCCCGCTCAAGCGCCGGCCCGCCGGCTTTTCATCCCACCAGCGCGCGCCGCGTGATGTGCGAAAACGTTGTCGATCGGCCACTTAACGCGGTATGCTCCCGGCAAAGCGGGGTAGCGCGATGACGCACGAGAAGCTTGTAGCCGAAGCACTTAAGTATCGCCGCAATGTCGGCGCTGCTCTGGACGACATCCGCACATATGTGATGATTGGGGAAACGAAGAAGCATACGGCCAAAGACGATCTGGCGGTTCTGCGGCGACTGGAGAACAGCGGCAAGATCATCCGCGTTGGCAAGCGGTGGTTCGTGCCTGCCGAAACCGCCGCAAAGGCCACAGGCCCAGCGCTCGAACCGGAATGGGAATCGGCGGATTCGTGGGTGCTGCTGGCCATCCTGTTTGGCAAAGAGGCCCAGGGGAGCAAACTCCACGAGATCATCGCCGCCGCGGATGGGATAAATCGCACGATCCTGATGGTCGAGGAGCTGCATGGGGCGCTCAATCGCCTCGCCGCCGGCGGGCTGATCACGGTGCGTGACGGGCTGTTCCGGCCGACCCGCAAGGCGAGAGCCCTTGTGGCAAAGGTCGAAGGCTGCTGGAAGAAAAGTACCCTTGCTCTCCTGGACGGGTTGCGGCGAATCATGGACTGCCCGTGTTGCGGCATCAAATTGAAATCCGTCCAATGGCGGATCCGAGTAGACGAACCGATGCTGGAGGCCGCCTACGAGAAGTACTTGCAGCAGTTTCCGGCGCGAATCCGAGTAGACGAACCGATGTTGGAGACCGCCTACGAGAAGTAATCGCAACAGTTTCCGGCGATGAGGCGGACCGCGAAGGCCGCCGAACCAAACGCTGCAATGGACCGGCCCCGCGTCAAACATTCCGGTAAATTGAGAGTCGGTCGGCGCGGTGCCGGCCATTGAACGTTGCTCCGTCCGGCCAACAGGGGACGGATGTCAGATGGTGTTTCGAGGATCTTCTTCCGTGCCGGCAGTCCCGGCGTTGATCAACACGCTCCATCGAGGTGCAGTGCACGTTGCAGGACGCAACGAGCGGCTACCTTTTCGACTCCTGGAACGGCGAGCTGTCAGGCCCGTTGCGTGTAGTGACGGCACGTGAACCTTGCCCCCATCGCTGTTTGTCCTGTTCGGCATCGGGCCTGATATAATCCAGTACATGCTAAGACGCATCCCGCTCGTGTTCACGCCGCAGCCGGAAGGCGGTTTCACCGTCACCTCCCCCGTTTTGCCGGAACTGCTCACCGAAGGCGATACGCTGGAGGATGCTTACTCCAACGTCACTGACGCGTTGGCGGCAGTGATCGAACTATACGCTGACCAGGGACGTCACCTGCCGCCGACCACCACGCTGCCCGATGGGCAGGTCGTGTGGTCTGATGCGCTGGTGGAGGTCGCGTGAAGTATCGCGAAGTCGCTCGCAAGCTTTCCCACATCGGCTGTCGAGAAATCGCCCGTCGCGGCGGTGGATGCATCGGAAGTGGCTGAACCCGGCGAACGATCGCTCCACGGTTGTTCCGGATTGGGGCGGTCGCGATTTAAAGCCGGGAACAATCCGAGCAGCGGTGCGGCAGTTGGGGCTGGAGTGGCAACAGTTCGCGGCCGCCTAAGACCGGTGTGCGGGGCGCTGAGGTGCAGCAGAGCAACGCGGCGGTGCAAGTGCTGCGGGACGGGCGTCCGGTGCAGAGGTTCGGCCGATCGCGGCGCCGCGCTGGGGTAGCCTTCCGCCGATCGACCCGCGTTTGAAGCCCGGGTTCGAGGCGATCTTGGCGCAGTACCGCGCGAAGCAAGTGAACTGAGGCGGCACTACTGGCCCGCGGCCGGGGCGCGTATCATTGCGCCCGATGGAACACCTCACCCCCAAGCAGATCGTCGCCGAGCTGGATCGTTACATCGTCGGCCAGGCCGATGCCAAGCGGGCGGTGGCGGTGGCGGTGCGGAATCGGTGGCGGCGGCAGCAGCTGCCGGAATCGATGCGGCAGGACGTGAATCCGAAGAACATCATCATGATCGGGCCCACCGGCGTCGGGAAGACGGAGATCGCGCGACGCCTGGCGGGGCTGGTGTCGGCGCCGTTTATCAAGGTGGAGGCGACGAAGTACACGGAGGTCGGCTACCACGGGCGCGATGTGGAATCGATGATCCGCGACCTGCTGGACCTGGGTATCGCCATGGTGCGCGAGGAGATGACCGGGAGCGTCAAGGAGCCGGCGGAGAAGCAGGTCGAGGAGCGGCTGCTCGATTACCTGCTGCCCAAGGGGGACAACAGCTTCAGTGCACTGGCGGATGAAGAAGCGCAGGCGAAGCGCACGCGGACGCGGGAGAAACTGCGCGATCAGCTGAAGGCGGGGGAGCTGGAAGACCGGCACATCGAGATCAACGTGGAGGAGCGGTCGACGGTTGTCGGCGTGCTGGGGCAGGCGGGCATGGAGATGGACGTGGAGTTCCAGAACATGTTCGAGAAGATGCTCCCGGCCAAGCGCGAGACGCGCCGGCTGACCGTCGCGGATGCACGCAAGCTGCTGCTGAGCCAGGAGGCGGAGAAGCTGCTGGACAAGGGCAAGGTGCACGCGGCGGCGATCGAGCGCGTCGAGCAGTCGGGCATGGTCTTCCTCGACGAAATTGACAAGGTGGCCACCGGCGAGAGCAAGCACGGCGGCCCCGACGTGTCGCGGCAAGGCGTGCAGCGCGATCTCTTGCCGATCGTGGAGGGGAGCACGGTGGTCACGAAGTACGGGCCGGTGAAGACGGACCACATTCTGTTCATCGCCGCCGGCGCGTTTCACGGGAGCAAGCCGAGCGATCTGATGCCCGAGCTGCAGGGCCGCTTCCCGATTCGCGTGGAGCTGGCGGACCTGACGAAGAACGACTTCGTCAGGATCCTGCGCGAGCCGAAAAATGCGCTGACGGCGCAGCAGATCGCGCTGCTGAAGACCGAGGGGGTGGAGGTGAGCTTCGCCGATGATTCGATCGAGGAGATGGCGCAGATCGCCTACGACGTGAACCGGCGGACGCAGAACATCGGAGCCAGAAGGCTGTACACGATTCTGGAACGCGTGTTCGAGTCGATCAGCTTCGACGCGCCGGACCTGCCGGAGAAGAAGGTGCGAATCACCGCCAACTACGTTCGCGAGCGGCTGGCCGACGTGGTGAAGGACGAGGACCTGAGCAAGTTCATCTTGTGAACGTGACACGGGCATCCTGCGCGTGTGCGGCGCGGAAGTTCCAGACCCTACGCCTGCACATTCCCGGCTCAATCAGCACGGGCGGGAGGCGCGTGTCACGTTTTGCCGCTACTGTCTGGGCATGCCCGGCTCGTCGGTCTCGCGCAGGTAGATCAACCCCATGAAGCCATCGTCGCGGCCGAAGTCGATGGGGCCGGCCCAGCTGGCGCTTTCGCCGGTGGTGTGCTTGTGCTGCGAGAAATTGAAGCGCAGCAGCCGCGGGCGGCCTTTGTTGGCGTCGGTGATGACTTTCCAGGGGATGCGCAGCTCGCCGCGCCAGTCCCCGTCGAGGGTGCACGCGTAATAGATGCCGGCGCCTTCAACGGGCTGCCATGGGTCCACAGAGCGCCGGGCGTCGGTCTTGCGCTCCACCCAATGCCCGCCAGTCGGTTTCAGCACGAGGTGCAGCACGGGGCCGACGCTGTTGTCGTTGTAGATCGGCTGCACAAGCACCTGCGCCAGATCCTCATCCCACGCGCGGCGGAACTGGTAATTCACGAAGTTCCGGGCCGACTTAATGTCCGCGCTGGGAGTGCCGCCAAGCTGGAACGCGAGGTAGAAGTTCTCGTCCGCCCAGGCGGAATAGATGGTCGAGGGGGTTGAGGCTTCCTGGAGCTGGCCGCGCTGGAGAGCGGGGCGGTTGTACATCTGCACGAGCGGCCCCGTCTGCAGCGCGTCGGCGGTTTCCCAGTCATCAAGGTTGCCGTTGATGTCGAGGCCGGGGCGGCGGCGTTCGCTCGGCGCAACGGGCAGCACGACCTGCAGCTTGGTCGCCTGCTTGTAGAACCCATCGATGAACGTCAGCTCGACCGGCTTGCGGGCCGTGGGGGCTGCCTGGTTCATGTTGAACCGCGCGTCCATCGTCAGCTTCTGCACGCGATACGCCGCCAGCGCCGCGATGGCGGTGGGCTGAGGGGTGACCTCGAACGGCGCGGGCATGGTCCATGCCAGCGTGTTCTGGTCGAGCGTCTTGTCGCTGCCGTTGTAGATGTCGATTCCCATCCGCAGGCTCAGCCACTCGCCCGGCTGGCCGGAATCGGGCGAGTCGAAGAACCACTGCACGCTGCGGCCCATCAGCACGGGGCGCTCCTGCGATTGCGCCCAGTGCAGCATGGCGAGGTTCAACGTGCGACGCTGCTGCTCATCAACCGGCTGTCCCGGTTCGCGAAGAAGGACCGACTGCGCCAGCAGCCGCTGCGCCTCGGCCCATGCCGCCGGGTTGGTCATGCCGCTCATCAGCGCATAGGTCGGGTCGGGCGACTGATTCGGCTGGATCTCCACCTGCTTGGTGACCAGCCGCGCCATGAGCAGTGCATTGATCCACTCGCCGCGCTGTTTTGAGAGCCAGAGATATTCATAGTCCTGCTGGGCGCGGCGGAGCCACTTGAGCTGGATCGACGGCACGGGCTCACCCAGCCCGAACCAGTGGCCCGGGTAGAACCACACGAGGTTGCCCGGCTCGGCCGGCTGCTGCGGGTTGTCCGTGCGCGGCAGGGCGGAGCCCCAAAGGATCATCGAGGCGTCGCGCAGGAATGCGAGCCACGACCACAGTCGCACGTCGCGCTCGTCGCCGCCCGCGCCGATGTACGGCACGAGGCCCCAGAGGTCTGTGCGCAGCCACTGCGCCGGCTGTGCGATCCCCTCCGACCATGCCTGGACGGGCGTGTTGAATACGAGCCCCGGCGCCGAGGCGAGCACGCGCGGCGACGATCGCGGGTCGATCAAGCTCGGCGTCCCCTCGCCTGCAAACGCCAGCTGGTCCTTCTCCAGCGGGACCATCACGCGCAGCCGGTCGTCCAGATTCAGCAGCTGCGCCGCCTCCGCAGACAGCTGGATGCTTTCGAGCGGTCCGGCGCGCCCGGCGGATGCCTTCTCAATGAATATGGGCGCACGCGACAACCACTGGTTCTGCGCGAAGTGCGACGCCGCACTCGACCAGTATGCCAGCCTGCTCTTGAGGTCGTAATTCGAGAGGAAATCCGGCGCTGGCAGCGGCCAATACCCCAGCGACGTTCGATCGACGAACACGTCGCCGTTCAGCCAGGGTGCGATGACCGTGTCCAACTCGTCCCAGGTCACGCTCGGCGCAACGCCCGTCCACTTCACGATGGGCTGGAGCCGCGGGATAACGACCTGCGTACGGTTTCGCTGCGCCAGCGACACGAGCTGGTCGAGCACACGCACGGTCGAGGCGTACTGCGGGTCGTTTCGCGTAACGAACTGCGGCCGCACCGCTTCGAATTCGGGGGGGAACAGCCGCTGCAGGTCCTCCCATTCCACGCGGCTGATCATCTGCAGGTGACGTTCATCGGGCAGCACGAAATCGTGCACAATCAGCCGCACCTCGACCAAAGCGAGAGGCTTGTCGCCGCGCTGCTCGAGCAATTCGACCTGCGCGATGTACTCCCCGGGCTTGGTCTCAGGCGGAACGTGGATATCCACCCAGACCAGGACCGGCTCGCCGGGCGCTTCCGTGGCGCGCGAGTCGGGATTGGAAGCATCCCGCGGATTCCGCAGTGCGCGGAGATCGATCAGTCCCTTCTCATGACGCACGGGGAGCAGCGCCCGGGGGAGGTCGCGATTCTCCACGGAAAGCCCGGTGTGGCGAACGTAGCCGGCACGGTTCACGTCAACGGGCAGCTCGATAACCTGGAACGCGCTGTACTGCTCGACGGGGATGGCCTCATTCGTCTCATTCAGCCGCAGCGGCCGCATGCGCAGCGAATGCGGCCGCTTGCTGTTTGCGCGGGGCAGCCGATCCAGCTGGACCGTGAAGCTCGCCCACTCGTTCTTCGCCGCCGTCAGCGTGATGGCGCCTTCCTGCGGGACGGGGCGAACGGGATCGTTCACGTTGACCGACCGGACGAGGGGGCCGTTCATTCCCGATCGCGGGTCGGACGAGCCTGCGGACATACAGCCGGCCATAAGCCCCAGCCAGGCGCACCAGGTGAGCAAACAGAAACGCCGGGCGAATGCTTCGAGAACCGGTCGATGATCGATATGTGCGGGATCTAAGCAGGCTCGCATGGACAACGGCTCGGTCATTGCACAGTCGCTGGGCAGCGCGGCGTCGAATGCACTGTCTTTGGCCAGCGGCGGGTTAAGGGATCAGAAGATCTCGCGGCGGAACTCGGAGCGGCCACGGATGAAGGTGGCGGCGCCATAACGGCGGATTTTGCTGGAACGGCGGCGGTTTCCGTTCGCCAGTGTGCCGAATCACTGCCCGAAACACGCGACGCGCAGCGACTGGCACGAGCTTTGTTCTACCACATCCACGAGGGAACGGAAGTCATGACGATTGTGCGACAGGATGGATCCGTCGAGTTTCGTTTTTTTCGTCCCGAAGCACGCGAAGTGCGGGTCGCCGGTGACTTCAATGGGTGGTCCGGTGACGCACTTCACATGAAGCCGGCGGGCAACGGCTGGTGGACCGTGCGGACGGTCCTGGGCAGTGGCGACTATCGCTTCCGCTACGTCGCGGACGGGCGCTGGTTCACCGACTATGCATCGAACGGAGTTGAATTCGCCAAACTTGGATTGAACAGTTTGTTGATCGTTCCGAAACCGCAGCGGCTCAAGACAAGCAGCAGCGACGCCGCGGGCGCGAAGAGCAGGGATGAGCGACAGCGCCCGCCGCAACCGGACAATGCGAAGACCGCCGTGGCGTGAAGCGCAGGAGAAATACCGCCGCACGCACGCGTCTTCGCGATCGAGCCTCTTTTCCTCCTCCGCCAGGCCGCACGACACCTCTCGTCGTGCGGCCATTTTTCTGGGTGAGCTGCTGCGCGATAGACTCCCTGCATGGAAGGCGGGCGCAGGCCGGGAATCTCAGGGAGAAGGCTCGCTGCGGCGATCGTGATGGTCGGGGTAATGGCTGCGCTCGCCGGGCTGCTCTTCCGCGAATTCACACCGCCCGCGGCGGCGCCCACGACCCAGTCGCTGCCGCCGGTCAGGTGACGCGCTGAGGTGCTCGCGCGAGCCGCTGCTCGATCATCTCGAGCAGCTTCGGCTCATCCGCCGCTTGCTGAAATCGAATTCGCACCTCGACGCGCAGGATCGGCGGCGAGCACTCGCGCGCAGGCGACAGCTGCGCCAGCTTCACCCAATCTTTCTCCGTCGTCAGCAGCAGCTCGGCGCCTGCGGCCGTCGCATCGCGTGAGAGTGCGGCGACGTCCGCCTCGGTGTATTCGTGATGATCCGGAAACGCACGGCTGCCGACGGGGCGAGCACCGGCGCGGACGAGCTGCTCGTGAAAGCTCCTGGGGCTGCCGATTCCTGAGAACGAGAAGAACGTACGTCCCCTTAGCGTGGCCATTTCTTCGTCCGCCGGCGCGCTCGCTGGCGTCGTGGCACGGCGCAGGCCGGTCAGCGCGTGCACAGTGCGGAGCAGCGGGAGATCGGGGGTGATTGAGCGGATGACACCTTCGATCCGCTGAAGCTCGGTTGTCTCCACCGCATCGCAGCGCGTCAGGATGATTGCATGCGCCCGCGCGAGGCCACCGATCGGCTCGCGCAGCAGCCCCCGCGGGTGCACGTGCCCGAACCCGAACGGCTCGGCGGCGTTCACCAGTACGAGATCAAAATTCCGCGCCACCTTGCGGTGCTGGAATGCATCGTCGAGAACGAAGAGATCCGTCTGCGGCTGCCGCTCGATTGCCGCAGCCGCGCCGGCGCTACGGTCCGGATGGGCGACGACTGCGACGCCGTCAAGGCAGCCCTGCAGGAGCTGCTGCTCGTCACTGATCATTGCCCCGGGTTTCCCGTACCCGCGCAGGAGCACGGCCGGGCGCTTGCCGCGCGCGATCAACTGCTCGGCGAGCCAGCGAACCATCGGTGTTTTACCCGTCCCGCCCGCTGTGAGGTTACCTACGCTGACGACCGGCCGCGGCAGCGCGTGGCGCTTGAGCATTCCGGTGTCGTAAGCGCGATTTCGCGCCACCATTGCACCGGCGTACAGCGGCTCGACCAGCGCCAGCGCGCCGCGCAGCACCATGGGGCCGACGCCGCGGGCTTCGCCGCTCATCACGCGCAGGCCAAATTGCTCCAGCGACGGGTTCATGAGCGGCCAGCTTCCAATCGCAATGCCGCGTCAGTGCCCGGATCGAATGCAATCGGAGCGCGCGGCAGCCGGGCGATTTCAAAGCGATCCACCAGGTCCGCCGCGCGCACGTCATCGCCGACGCCCTCGATCCCGCACCAGGACGCGAGCCGCTTCAGCACCCGGCCCGCGGAAATACCCGCGTCACGACAGGTCGCCAGCCGCGTGTCGCCGTGCCGTTTCGCGAGCCGTCGGCCGTCGGGTCCGAGCACCAGGGGCAGGTGGAAATAGTTCGGGATGCAATCGGACAGCTCGAGCGCGCGATAGAGCAGGAGCTGGCGCGGCGTGGAGTCGAGCAGGTCATCGCCACGGACGATGTCGGTGATGCCCATGGCCGCATCGTCCACAACAACCGCCAGCTGGTACGCCGCCGTGCCGTCGGACTTGGCGATGACAAAATCACCCAGCTGCCGCGCGACGGCGAACGACTGCCGACCGGCAAACACGTCGTCGAACGTGATCACCTCGTCTGGCACGCGGAAGCGCACCGCGACGGGCGTCTCCGGCCTTAAATCGTGGATGCCGTTGCGGCACGTGCCGGGATAGATCGCCGAGCCGTCAGATGCGTGCGGCGCGCTGGCGGCGCTCTCGACGTCCTTGCGTGAGCAGATGCACAAGAACGTGCGGCCGGCACCAATGAGGCGCTGGAGCGCTATGTCGTACTCAGCCTGCCGCGCCGATTGATAGACCGGTCCTTCATCCCAGTCGATGCCGAGCCAGCGCAGGTCGTCGATTGCCTGCTGATCCGCGCCGTGCTTGATGCGTGGACCGTCGAGGTCTTCGATGCGAAGGATGATCCGCCAGCCCTGCTGCCGCGCGAGCAGCCAGTTGACGAGAAAGGTGCGCGCGTTGCCCAGGTGCAGCGCGCCGGTGGGGGACGGTGCGAGGCGGGTGACTCGATGCACGATCGTTATAGTCCGCCGGGGGTGGCCGGGGCGGTCGTTGCGCCACTGCCGGCAGCGTTGACGCTAATACTGTCTATGATTTCGCGCAGCAGCGCCTGGTCGGTTTCATATTGATCGAAGGTCAGGCCGATGAAGTTGAGCTCGTACGCATCATAGTCCGCGCCGCGCGGAACGAAGACGGTGATCGTCCAATTGAACGGCGGCGACGGCTTGAGGCCCGGGGGGTCGTCGGGTAAGGGCTTGGGCATCATCCCCACACGCTGGCGCTCGAGCACCTGCGCGCCCTCTATGCGGCGCAGCTCGACCATCCTGATCGATTCGGGGGACTCCTGCAGTTCCTTCTTCGCTCCCCTGACGATCGCCTCGAATTTGGAGGCGGACGTGAGCGGGCGATCATTGAGCTGAATCACCGCCTCACCCGCGGGCGTCGGCCCCTGGAGCAGGACGTGGTCTGTGCCTTCGAGCGGCTTCACCGCCCATCCCAGCGGCGCCTGAACGGTCAGCGGCATGTCGCCGAGCCGAACGGCCTGACGCGGACCGGCAAGCAGCTCCTGCGTCGTCGGGCCGTCCGGCTGCGCCGCTTCCTCCGGCGCCGGAGCATCCTCCACCAGATGCGGCGGCACGGCCGGCCGGTCCTCGCAACCGCACGCCAAAGTTCCTGCCAGAAGGATGGCAGCACAGGCAAGAGGCTTCATTGCAGCGTATTTTGACCAACTCACTTTGCTTTGCAAGGCGGTCGTCAGGTGCATCGTCAAGTGGATCCGCACGCCTGCCGCCATTGGGGGACGCGCAGTTGCTGCGCGAATAGAGATCGGGATATAGTGACCGCGCGGCGGACGCATAAGTGGGGTTCCATAGTTTGACCAAGGAAAGAGCATGGCACGTAGATCAATGGGGAACGGAATGAGCATTGCGCAGCTCGAGCAGATGCTCTCGGGGCGACGGGCGGAGTTGACGCAGAAGCAGCGGGAACACTCGAAACTGCTCACGCGACTTCAACAGTTGGAAAGCGAGATCCGGCAACTCGGCGGCAGCGCCGGCCGAGGCCGCGGAAGGGGCTCCGGCGGGCGCGCACGCAATGCCAAGAGCCTGCTGGAAACATTGGAAGACGTGCTGAAGTCTGGAAAGCCGATGAAGGTCGGTGACATCGCCGACGCGGCGCAGAAGAGCGGCTACCGCTCCAACAGCGCCAACTTCCGCAGCATCGTCAACCAGACGCTCATCAAGGACAAGCGCTTCAGCTCCGCCGGACGCGGAGTCTATCAGCTGAAGAAAGCGTCGTAGTAGTCCGGGTTCTCTTCTTCGATCCACGCGCGGCTGCGCGACACCCGCGGCGGATGAGAACGCGCCGGCCAGCGATTCGCTGCACTTGCTGCGGCTTATAGCGCGGAGAGTTGTCCACCCTCGACATACACCTTCCGCGTGGCGTTCCGCTCGTCCTTCTGGACGCGGCCGTCGTGCAGATGAATGACGCGCTGACAGCGGTGTGCGACGCTTGGGTCGTGCGTCACGATGATGATCGTGCGCCCGCCGACGACAAGCTCGTCGAACAGCTCGAGAATGGCCTGCCCCGTCTTGCTGTCCAGGGCTCCCGTAGGCTCGTCGGCAAGGAGGATGAGCGGCTCGTTGATCAGCGATCGAGCGATGCACACGCGCTGCTGCTGACCGCCGGAGAGTTGCATCGGGCGGTGATCGGCCCGATCAGCCAGACCCACCTTATCGGCCAGCACCATCGCGCGTCGGCGGCGCTCCTCCGGCGGGATGCCGAGGTAAAACATCGGCACTTCCAGGTTCTCCAGCACCGTCAGCTGCTGAATCAGGTTGAAGTTCTGGAAGATGAACCCGATCCGCTTGCTGCGGATCTCCGACAGCTCATCGTCCGGCAGGGCGCTGATATCCGTGTCGCCGAGGATGTAGCTCCCGCTCGTCGGCTGGTCCAGGCACCCCAAAACGTTCATCAGCGTGCTCTTGCCCGAGCCGCTGGCCCCCATGATGGCCGTGTACTGGCCTTCCTCGAACTCGAGGTTGATCGCGCGCAGCGCCGCCACCTCGACGTTGGTGCCGGGCTTTCGGTAGATCTTGCTGAGGTTGCGGACCGATGCGACAGCTGCCATTTGTTGGCGATAGTAGCCTCTCCCAGCTGGCTTGACCACGTGAGGAGGCACGGGTCGCGACATCGCGGTTTACATCGGGGATGCTGTCGCCCCAAGCCACTGTTACCCGATAATCAGGCAAGTGCTGCCGCTTGTCCTCATCTTGCTGGCGCTGGGCTCCGCCGCTGTGATGGCGTACGGGACGCATCCCGACTGGGCGCAGTTCGAGCACGGCTTGACGCTGATCATGCTCGCCCGGCGACTGCAGTGGCCGCTGGTGGCGGCATCGCTGATCCTGTGCATCGCGCTGATCGCACTGGTCATCGCGGGCAGGCGGCGCGCGTGGTGGCTGATTGGACTGGCCCCGGTCCTGGCGCTGTTCGTGCAGCGGTTCAGTGCAGGTCCCGCGGCCGCCTTCGCCGTCTACGAAGAGCCCATCTTTGTTTCGGCGAGCGAGGCGACGTTCATCGGTGACGAGGATTATGTCGTCGGATTGCAGTTTCAGGACGACTGGTACGCTTACCCGTACGCGACGCTGTACCACTACCCGGTGATCACGCAGGCGGACCACGACAAGCGCATGATGCTGCTGTGGTCGCCGCACGCGAACCGGGCCATCGCGACGCGCATCACGCGCGATCTGCGCGGCCGCGACCTCGACGTCGTCTCGATGCCCGCCAGTGCGCTGCTTCTCTACAACATGCGGATCGGGCAGTTCATCAACGGGCTCACCGGCCGGACAATGGACGGAGCAATGCCGTCGGGGTTTCAGTCGCCGGTCGCGACGACGAAGACGACCTGGCTCGAGTGGCGGTCGGCGCATCCGGACACCCAGGTGCTCGTCGCGCCCGGCGGGGGCGTAGCGGGTGGTCCCTCCGCGCCGATCCAACCCCGCCAGAAGATGCCGCCGATCCCATCTGATGTCCCCGCAGACACGTTGGTCACCCTCGTCGCCACGACCCAGCCCACGGCGGTGCTGCCCGAGGCCTTGGACGCCAAGCCGCTCAACCTCATCGCTGGGGGTACGCCCGTGTTCGTCTTCCGCGATCCCGCAGGTGTCGCGCGCGGGTTTGACCGTCACGTGGAATACGACCTGATGCCTCCATTCCGCACGGCGCGGGGAGAGGGCCGCAAGGGGGCTGCCTTCATCGACGGCTACACCGAGACAGCGTGGTCGATTGCGGGTGTGGCCATGGATGGCGATCTAAAGGGGCGAAAGCTGACGCCGGTGCCGATCGAGGAAGAGCTACCGTGGGGCGTGATGAAATACTGGTATCCCCAGCTCGAACTATACCGCCCCACAACGCAACCATTGCGCTGATTTTTCTCTTTTGCGAGGCTCCAGAACTCCATCGCGCGGCTCGCGCGACGCCGCGCGCGCTCCAAAGCATCACGATCCACGTTGCCTCGAACAGACGGATAATACGCCGCTTGGCGGGCGTGCTCCCGCCTCGTATGCTGTCGCGTCCTCACGAAGGCTCGGCACGCACAGACAGAGGGAAGCGACGCATGGACCGCATCAGCCTGTACTGGAAAAACGCGACCGCGGACGCCGTCGGCGAGCGTCACGGTGTAACCGATCGAGAACTGAAGGACCTCGGCCCGCGCCTCAAGGACGTGCACAAGCGAATGAACGACGAGCGCAAAGCCCAGAGGTTGCGCTATCGTGATTTGCCGTACGACGAGGACCTGATGGAGGCGGTCCAGAAGGAAGTCGAGCATTTCCGCGACCGCTGCGAGGTTCTCGTCGTGCTCGGGATCGGCGGCAGCGCCCTGGGGAACATTGCACTGCAGAGTGCGCTCAACCCCTACACGTACAACCTCATGTCCGACCGCACCCGCCCGGGCCCGCAGTTGTTCGTGCTCGACAACGTCGATCCCGATCAGATCAAGAGTGTCGTCGAGCTGATCACGCCGAAGATCAAGAAGACGATCGTCAACGTGATCTCCAAGAGCGGGGAGACGGCCGAGACGGCGTCGCAGTTCATCCTCTTCCGCGACCTGCTCCAGCAGAAACTTGGAAAGAAGTACAAGGAGAACATCCTCGCCACGACGGACCCCGCAGGCGGTACGCTGCGCGAGATCGCGACCAGCGAAGGCTATCGCACGCTGGAAGTCCCCGAGGGCGTCGGCGGGCGCTTCAGCGTGCTCTCCGCGGTTGGCTTGTTCAGCGCGGCGATGTGCGGGATAGACGTGGACGCCCTAATCAAGGGCGCCGGCGCGATGGACAAGCGGATCAAGGACTCCGACGGAACGAACAACCCCGCCGCGCTGCTCGCGGCCATCCACTACATCCTGAACAACAAGGGCAAGACGATCAGCGTCATGATGCCCTACGCGACGAGCCTGTACTATCTGGCTGACTGGTACCGCCAGCTATGGGCGGAAAGCCTTGGCAAGCAGCATTCCCGTGACGGCAAGCGCGAGGTCTTTGTCGGTCAGACTCCGGTGAAGGCGCTGGGCACAACCGACCAGCACTCCCAGGTGCAACTCTACCGCGAGGGGCCTAACGACAAGGTATTCACGTTCCTGGAGGTCGAGCGGTTTGCGTCTAAACTCTCGATTCCAGAGAGCATGAAGCAGGTCAAGGCCCTGGAATACCTCACCGGCTCCAGTTTCCAGACGCTGATCAACAGCGAAAAGCTCGGCACGGAATACGCGATGCTTGAAAGCAAGCGCCCAACCACGACTGTTAGCTTCCCGCGGATCTCTCCGGAGACGGTGGGGCAGTTTCTCTATATGTACGAGGTGGCCGTCAGCTACATGGGCGGGTTGCTCGATATCAACACCTACGATCAGCCGGCCGTGCAGCTCGGCAAAGACGCGACGTATGCGCTGATGGGCAAAGAGGGCTATGCGGACCTGGCGAAAAAGATCGAGCCTGTGCGCAAGCGGGACAAGGACTATCTGGTATAGTCGCCGGTGTCTCCTGTAGGGGCGAGACTTGTCTCGCCCTGTGCCTTTCGGACGGGACGAGGGCGAGACAAGTCTTGCCCCGACGAATACGACGATGCAATACGGCGTAATCATGGCGGGGGGCGCGGGGACGAGGCTGTGGCCGCTGTCGCGCGGCAATAAGCCTAAACAGCTGCTCAACGTGGTGCGCGGCAAGAGCCTGCTGCAGTTGAGCTACGAGCGGCTGCGCGGATTGCTCCCGCCCGAGCGGATCTTTGTCTGCACCGGTGCGGCCCACGCCGAGCTGGTCCTGGCGAACCTGCCGGAGTTGCCGAAAGAGAACCTGCTGGGCGAGCCGATCGGTCGGGACACTGCCAACGCGGTTGGTTTCCCCGCCGCCGTTCTCGCCAAACGCGACAAGGACGCCGTCGCCGCGTTCCTCTCGGCCGACCACGTCATCGAGCCCGTCGAGCAGTTCCGCAATTCCATACAAACGGCATTCGACGTGGTCGCCGCGCAGCCGACCGCGCTGGTCACATTTGGCATCGTCCCCACGCATGGCCACACCGGCCTCGGGTACATCCATCGCGGAGAATCGCTTCAATTGAAGGGCGGGGCGAGCGGCGCTTACCGCGTTCAGGCATTCCGGGAAAAGCCCGATAAGCCGACCGCCGACCGGTACGTCGAGTCCGAACGCTACTACTGGAACAGCGGCATGTTCGTCTGGCGCTGCGACTTCGTGCTCAGCCAGCTGGCCAACCACCTGCCGGAAGCTGCCAAGGGGTTCTCGGAGATCGCCGATGCCTGGGACACGCCGCGGCAGGACCAGACGCTGAACCGCGTGTACCCGACGCTGCCGAAGATCAGCATCGACTACGGGCTGATGGAGCCGGCATCGCAGGGCAAGGGCAAGGCGCAGGTCGTCGTAGTTGAGATGCCGGTGAACTGGCTGGATGTCGGCTCCTGGCCCGCGCTGGCCGAGACGCTGTCGACGGACGAGCGCGACAACGCGATCGACTGCGGCGCATGCGTGCTGGTCGATTCGGATTCGAACATCATTGTCAGCGAAGACCCGCAGCACCTCGTCACCACCATCGGCATCAGCGACATGATCGTGGTGCACACGCGGGACGCGACGCTGGTCTGCCCCAAGAGCGACGCCCAGCGCGTCAAGGAGCTGGTCGCGCGGGTGAAGGACAAATTCGCCGACCGCTACCAATAAAAGTTGATTCGCCGCAGAGGCGCGGAGGACGCGGAGGACGATGACCTATCGCTCCTCGGCGTCCCCTGCGCCTTTATGGTTTATCATCACTCCTGGAATGAGAACCCTCGCAATTGATCTGGGTACTCGCCGCGTCGGACTCGCGCTAAGCGACGAGGGGGGGCGGCTGGCAACGCCATACGAGGTGGTTCAAGTAACCTCGACGGAAGTTGCCGCAATCAAGGTGCTCGAGGTGATCGCGCGGGAGGGAGTGCAGCGGATCGTGCTGGGGCTGCCGCTCAACATGGATGACTCGTTCGGTCCTGCAGCGCGGCAGACGGTCGCGTGGGGGAAGGAGATCGCCCGCAGCGCGCACAAGCCGATCGTCTATGTCGATGAGCGCCTCAGCAGCTTCGCCGCCGAACAGGACCTCAACGAGCGCAAACGCGGCGGCGAGAAGCTCACCCGCAAGCGCCGCAAGGAGCAGCTCGACGCGCTCGCCGCCGCGGGATTCTTGCAGGCGTTTCTGGACGGGAAGCTCCAATCGCTGGATGTGAGTCGCGCCTGACCGGCCGTCGCGGGGACGGTGTTCACAGCATCTCTCTTGCTCCGCTCGTGCGCGATCGTGTCGACAGATGCGCACGACCGCGCGCATTTCCCCCGAAATGAGCACCAAAAGATTTCGGATTCGCGCAAATGCCTTTGCGCGGCCATTTGCGCAGTGGCTGCCGGTTCCCCGGACGGAGAGTTGATGGAGGTGGTTGTGCGGCGCGAAAGCGTCGCTTTCAGCTCGCGGTCTTGGCGCTGAGGTGTGTGGCGTGGGCTTGGCCGGAACTGGGGACCTGCTCGGGCTTGCCGCCGTCGGCGACGCCGATGCGCATGCCGTAGAACGAGCGGTAGACGAATGTCAGCGCGACGAGGAAGAAGATCGCCGACAGGATGTACCGCCAGATGCTCGGATCGCCATTCGGCTGCTTCAACTCGATCGCCAGTTCCACTGCGAGCAGCCCGAAGAGGGTAGCGAATTTGATGATCGGGTTCAGCGCGACGCTGCTCGTGTCCTTGAACGGATCGCCTACCGTGTCGCCGACGACGCAGGCGGCGTGCAGCTCGGTTCCCTTCTCGCGCAGCTCGACCTCGACAATCTTCTTGGCGTTGTCCCACGCGCCGCCGGCGTTGGCCATGAAGATCGCCTGAAACAAGCCGGTGATCGCCAGACCCACGAGGAACGCGACGAAGAAATACGGCTCGACGAACGCGGCGGCCAGCGTGATGAAGAAGACCGTCAGGAAGATGTTGAACGCGCCGGCCTGGGCGTACTTCGTGCAGATTTCGACGACGCGCTTGGAATCCTCCATGGAGGCCTTGGCGGCGCCGTCCAGCTTCATTGTCCGCTTGATGTAGGCCACCGCGCGATAGGCGCCGGTGATGACGGCCTGCATGCTGGCTCCCGTGAACCAGTAGATCACCGCGCCGCCGGCGATCAGCCCCAGGAAGAACGGGGCGTGCAGGATGGAGAATTTTTCGAGGTCCTTTGCCAGCGGCACCCCGGCGGCGTTCGTCGTGAGCAGCACGATGATGGAGAAAATCATCGTCGTCGCGCCCACCACGGCCGTGCCGATCAGCACGGGCTTGGCCGTCGCCTTGAACGTGTTCCCGGCGCCGTCGTTCTCTTCCAGCAGGTACTTGGCCTGCTCGAAGTCGGCGTCGATGTTGAAATCCCGCTTTAATTCCGCCTTCGCGTCAGGGAGTTGCTCGATGAGCGACAGCTCGTAGACGCTCTGGGCGTTGTCGGTGACGGGGCCGTAGCTGTCGACGGCGATCGTGACCGGCCCCATGCCCAGGAAGCCGAAGGCGACGAGGCCGAACGCGAAGACGGCGTGCGCGTGCATCAGGCTGCCCACCCCCAGCGTGCTGATGCCGAACGCGATCGCCATGAGCGAGACGATCACGACGCCCGCGATCCAGAACGCGCTCATGTTGCCCGCCGTGAGCCCGGAGAGCACGTTGAGCGATGCGCCGCCCTCGCGGCTGGCGGTGACCACTTCCTTCACGTGCCGGCTGCGCGTCGAGGTGAAGAAGGTGGTCACTTCCGGGATGAGCGCCCCGGCGATCGTGCCGCAGGAGATGATCGTGGCCAGCTTCCACCACAGCGACCCGTCGCCCAGGTCCGAGATGAGCAGGTACGACGCGCCGTACGTGCAGGCGACGGACACGAGCGACGCCATCCACACGAGGCTCGTGAGCGGCTTCTCGAAGTCCATCTCCCGCGCGTTGGCGTAACGGGCTTTGGCGATCGCTTCGTTGACAAGGTACGAGACGCCGCTGGCCAGCACCATGACGAGGCGCATCGCGAAGATCCAGACGAGGAGCTTCACTTGGACGAGTTCGGCCGGCACGGCAAGCATGATAAACGTGATCAGCGCAACACCGGTGACGCCGTAGGTTTCGAACCCGTCGGCGGTGGGGCCGACGGAGTCGCCGGCGTTGTCGCCCACGCAGTCGGCGATCACGCCGGGGTTGCGCGCGTCGTCTTCCTTGACGTTAAAGACGATCTTCATCAGGTCCGCGCCGATGTCGGCGATCTTGGTGAAGATCCCGCCCGCGACGCGCAGGGCCGCGGCGCCGAGGCTCTCACCGATAGCGAACCCGATGAAGCACGGCCCGGCCAGGTCACGCGGGACGAACAGCAGGATCAGCAGCATGAGCAGCAGCTCGACGCTGATCAGCACCATGCCGATCGACATGCCCGCCTTCAGCGGGATCGAGTACACGGGGTAAGGCATGCCGCGCAGGCTGGCCAGGGCGGTGCGCGAGTTGGCGAAGGTGTTGATGCGGATTCCGAACCAGGCGACGAGGTAGGACCCGGCGATGCCCACCAGGCTGAAGAAAAGGATGGTGATGACGCGCACCGGCGTCGACCAGCCCACCTCCGGCGGAGGAACGGCGGTGCCAGGCGTCACCGTCGTGATCGCGTCCTCCGTCCCGTGCGGGGTCTGCAAAAACCCGAAATAAGCCACCATGATGGCGGCGATGAACACCCAGAGGACCAGGATGAACTTGCCCTGGGTCTTGAGATAGGTCTTGCACGTCTCGTAGATCAGCTCCGAGACCTCCAGCATCGATCTGTGGACCGGAAGTTTGCGGAGGTGCTCGTAGATCACCAGCCCGAATACCAGCCCTGCGAGACAGATCGCCAACCCCCACGTGAGCAGCGTCTTGCCGTCGATGCCGCCCTCAGCGTCCCCGCCGGTGAAAAAACGGGCCTGCTCCAGGTTGGGCAGGACGAGATTGGCCTCGCTTGCCCGCGCCGGCGCTGCGCCTGCGGCAAGAATCAGAAGGAACGCCACGGCGGCGGCGGAAGTGGCGCTGAACCGACGCCGGTTTTGAACAATCGTCATAGAAATTCTGCCCTAGCGCTAACGAGATACGGACCGTTGGCCTCACGATTGGTGCCGGGATCATATCTCGCACTGAACCGATCCGCCAATCGCCATAACCACCGAAACGCCCCAACTTCACGCGCCGCAAGACACCCTGTACGGCGCGCGCGGGTTGAAAGGATTTCCCGCCCGTCAGCGGGGGAAGCGTTATAAAGCCAACCGAGCGGCCAAGTCAAAAGTGATTCCCGTCACCGCTCGCGCATCGCATTTGCTAGCCGGTCCACCGACGCACTACCGAACGCCATGGAAGGCCTCCAGATGCCAAAGGAGCCCAACAGCCATGGCCCTCCCGATCAAGACGTCGTATGCCCCGATGGACGCCCTGTCAGTCGACACGATTCCTGACGGCCCCGATTGGCAGTACGAGCCGAAGTGGGATGGATTCCGCTGCCTGGCGTTCCGCGACGGCAACAAGATCGATGTGCAGTCCAAGTCCGGCCAGCCGCTCGGCCGATACTTTCCCGAACTGCTTGACGCACTGCGCGAACTGCCCCCGAGCAAGTTTGTCCTCGATGCAGAGATTGTGATCCCGCAGGGGCAGTCGCTCTCGTTCGACGCGCTGCTCCAGCGCATTCATCCATCGGAGTCCCGCATCCGAAAGCTCTCAGCGGAAACGCCGGGGGTCCTCGTCGTGTTCGACCTGCTCGTAGACGCAGATGGCAAGGACCTCAGCGGGCAGACGCTTGACGTCCGCCGCCATGAGCTTGAGCGGTTTGCCGCGAAGCACTTCAGAGCCAACGAGCGCGTCATTCTCTCGCCCGCGGCGACCGACCTGAAGACGGCCCACAAATGGTTCGCCGGGGTCGGCGGCGCGCTGGACGGCGTCATCGCCAAGCGCACTGACATGCCGTATCAGTCCGGTAATCGCACGGGCATGGTGAAGATCAAGAAGCTTCGTACCGCCGACTGCGTCGTTGGCGGGTTCCGCTATGCCAGCAAGGGCAAGTCAATCGGGTCGCTGCTCCTGGGTCTGTACGGCGACGACGGGCTGCTCCACCATGTCGGTTTCTGCTCGTCCTTCAAGACCGACGAGCGCAAAAAGCTTTCGGCGATGCTCGAGCCGCTCATCCAGCCCCCCGGCTTCACCGGCCGGAGCCCCGGCGGCCCCAGCCGCTGGTCCACCGAGCGCAGCACCGAGTGGAAACCACTGGCGCCGAAGATCGTTGTCGAGGTCCGCTACGACCACTTCACGGGTGGGCGGTTCCGACACGGGACAGCATTCCTCAGATGGCGCCCGGACAAGGCGCCGAAGCAGTGCACAATGGCGCAGGTCGAACAGGAGAGCGCGTCGAATCCGCTGAAGTTCCTTACGGGTGCGGCGGCGGGTCCGAGCCGGCGGAAGAGCGCGTAGCCTCCACGGGTATAGCGGGAACGGTTGCGAACGGAATAGTCTCGTGCCCGGAATCGGCAGCGGTGTCGCCACGATCGGCGCTCGGCACGTGCTGCGAAATGAGCGCACGGAACGCACCGAACTGCGCCGCGTCGGCGAACGCGCGCTTCGGGATGATCTCGAAGCCCAGGTCCGAGAGGTACAGGAGCATCACGTTCTCCGACTCGCGAAACTTCGTGAAGGCGGACCAGGCGTAGTCGTGGGTGGAACGTCCGTCGTCGAATCGAAGTCCGCGCTCGGTCTGCTCGAGCGTCTGGGGCAGGCGCAGTTGGGGCTGCGCGTCCCAGGCTCTGCGCGTTGCACCTCGTAGAAAGCGGAAGATCACGAACCACAGCACGAGGAAGACGACAACCCACGGTGTGAGGGCTGAGAGCAGGCTCTCGCTTTGATCGCCGGGCACGTCATTCGCAGCGGCTGGATGCGGCCCGCTAGTGACGATGTCGATCACGTTCAGCACCAGGACGAGGCCTAGCACGAGCAGGAGGAACGATCGCAGGGCTCGTCGACTCGCCCGCGAGAGTGACGCCGCGAACGCGAACCAGAGCAGCGCAAAGACGATCATCCACATCATCCACGGCGTCACAATCGACACGAGGTACGGCGCGACGGCGCTGGGCGCGTCGCGGGGGACGCCCGCTGCGACGTTGTAGAACGCCGTTCCGATCAGCACGGCGAAGACCAGCGCCAGCGTCGCGAGCAGCACCCACACGAACAGCAGCCGCTCCCACAGCGACGGCCGGTCCGCCAGCGAGGGGTTGCGGTGCGTCCGCTGGGCCTCATCGAATTCTTCAAACGTGCAGGCATAGGAGACGTGCAAGTGGAGCCCCTTTGCGACATGTTTTGGTGATTCTAATGCCGCGTGTTTGCTGAAGCGACCACGCCGAGTGTGAAGACTGCGTCCTGAACTCGTGCTATTTCACGTCCGGTGGGCGGCGTGGTCGCTTCAGCGAGTCGAACGCGTTCGGGTCGCGCCATTGGTACCGCGCGTACGGTAGGTCCTTGAGATACACGTGCAGTTCCCTCGCGCCTGGAACCGCTCGTGAGAGCTCTACCCACACACGCCTGTGCGGATAGGTGGACGTTCGCTTCATGCGGGGAGCCGTTATATCGCCTCAACCGTCACCCTGCGCCGCGCGACGTGTCGGACATCCGGGTTGCTCCGCAGCGTCAGCAGCTCTGCGGCGTGCCTCGGCTTCCTCCGCGGCGCGTCGCTGATCTGCGCTGAGCGGTCGGCCCATGATGCGCTCGGTTTCCTCGACACTGTTGAACTCCGCGGACCGGCGAAACCGGCTTTTCATTGCCTGCATTCGGTCTTGCGACGCCTCAACGTCGGCAAACGTCGCGACGCGGATCGGCGTGACGCCTGGCTTCTCGTTCAGCAGCCGCGCTACGTGGGCGTGATGGGCGTCGAGGAGTTCGCGCGTGGTCGAACGCAGCGGGAGGAAGAGGCGCGAGATGCCGGGCACCTCCGTGGTCTTCGACGCCGACACGGCGTTACTCGTGCAGGCGAACCTGCCGTCGGTGAATTCCGTCTCGAATTCCACGGAGCGCATGTCCCGTGCGATCACGCCCAAGAGCTGTACGAACCGGACGAACCCGCGGATGCGCACATCGAAGATGGCTGCCATCGTCGTGCCGTTGTCGCCGATGAACGTGCGGATGACGGCCCGCGCCCAGGACGTGGCCTGCTCGGCGGTGACGTCGACGTAGTCGCCGACGGTGCGAAAACGCGCAGCCTCCAGCTCGGCCGTGCGCGTGCGATAGAAGTCACGGTCCAGCCTGTACTCGTGGATCGTGGTCTCGCCGTCGACGCGACGCTTCTCATGCACGGGCGTGTACAGCTCCCGCTCCATCTTCGAGAGCGACGCCGCTGCCTCCGATGGGGTTTGTGCGAAGCGCGCGACGATGCCGAGGAGGAACATCCCGACACCGAAGATGATCAGGAGGACGGCCAACGTGCCCTGAAATATCCCCACGCTTCCGGGCTTTGCGATGAGGTAGATGCCCCACGCGGCGAAGGCGAGGTGAAAGAGCAGGCTGGCGACGGTCGGCTTCTTCGGCTCGTCGGACATGATCCTCCCCAGATAAACGTGCGCCGGCGATCGTATCGTGTGGCGGGGCGCGCATAAACACGCGCGGCGTGATCGCTGATATGACCACGCCGCGCGTGGGTTCGTCGTGATGTCGCAACGGAAGGAAAGGCCCGTTACCTCTTCTTCGCCCTCCCGTTGCTCTTCGCGCCGCCCTGGCTTTCCTTGATCGCAGCATGCGCTGCCGCGAGACGCGCGATCGGGACGCGGAAGGGGCTGCAGCTCACGTAGTCGAGACCCACCGTGTGGCAGAACTCAACCGACTTCGGGTCCCCGCCGTGTTCGCCGCAGATGCCGCACTTGAGGTTGGGGTTCGTCTGGCGGCCGAGCTGCACGCCCATGCGGATGAGTTTCCCGACACCGCCGAAGTCGATCGTCTGGAACGGGTCGCGCTCCAGGATCTCCTTCTTGATGTACTCGGGGAGAAAAACGCCGGCATCGTCGCGGCTGTAGCCGAAGGTCATCTGCGTCAGGTCGTTCGTACCGAAGCTGAAGAACTCGGCCGTCTGCGCCAGCTCGTCGGCGGTGATTGCCGCGCGGGGGACCTCGATCATCGTGCCGTACAAGTAGTCCACCTTCGCCTTCTTCTCAGCGAAGACGGCGTTGGCTGTCTCGACAGTGATCTTCTTGAGGTAATCCAGCTCGGCTTTCGTGCCGGCCAGGGGGATCATGATCTCCGGGAGGACCTTGATCCCCGCCTGCTTCGCGTCGACGGCCGCTTCGATGATGGCGCGCACCTGCATCTCGAGGATTTCGGGATAGGTGATGGCCAATCGGTCACCGCGATGACCGAGCATCGGGTTGGCCTCGTGCAGCTGCTGCACGCGGTTCTTCACCTGCTCGAAGCTCAGCCCCAGCGACTGGGCCAGTGCCTGCTGGTCCTTCTCATTGTGGGGGAGGAATTCATGCAATGGCGGGTCGAGCAACCGTATGGTGACCGGCAGACCCTTCATCGCCTTGAAGATGCCGAGAAAGTCCTGCCGCTGGTAGGGCAGAAGCTTCTCCAGTGCTTTTCGGCGGCCTTCGGTATCGCTGGCCAGGATCATCTCGCGCATGTTGTGGATGCGCTGGGGGTCGAAGAACATGTGCTCGGTGCGCGTCAGGCCGATGCCTTCAGCGCCGAAGTTGCGGGCGACCTCCGCGTCGTGCGGGGTGTCGGCGTTCGTGCGCACCTTCAAGGTGCGATACTTGTCCGCCCACTTCATGATCTGCGCAAAGGCGCCCGCCAGCGATGCTTCCTGCGTCGGGACCTTGCCCTCATACACTTCGCCGATCCCGCCATCGAGCGACAGCCAGTCCTGCGGCCCGTAGGTCTTGCCATTGACGCTCAGCTCTTTGCGGGCCGCGTCGATCTGCAGCGCTCCGGCGCCGGCGACGCAGGGGGTGCCCATCCCGCGGGCGACGACGGCGGCGTGGCTCGTCATCCCGCCCGTGCTCGTGAGGATCCCCTCGGCGACATGCATTCCGCCGATGTCCGCCGGCTCGGTCTCACGGCGGACGAGGATGATCTTCTCCCCCGCCGCCACGCGCTGTTCGGCTTCCTCGGCCGTGAATGCCAGCTTGCCAACGGCAGCGCCCGGGGAAGCGGGCAGACCCTTGGCGATCACTTCTTTCATGGCGTGCGGGTTGAACGTCGGGTGCAGCAGCTGGTCCAGGCTGGCCGGGTCCACGCGCAGGATCGCAGTCTTCTCGTCGATCAGCCGCTCCTTCACCATCTCAACGGCGATGCGCACGGCCGCCTGCGCGGTCCGCTTGCCGTTGCGGGTCTGGAGCATGTACAGCTTGCCCTTCTCGATGGTGAACTCAAAATCCTGCACGTCCTTGTAGCGCTTCTCCAGGACGTCCTTGATCTTGAGCAGTTCCTTCCAGGACTTCTGGCTCCACTTGGCCATCTCGGTCTTGCACTCCAGCGGCGTGCGGATGCCGGCGACGACGTCTTCGCCCTGGGCGTTGACGAGGAACTCGCCGTAGAAGACGTTTTCGCCCGTGCTGGGGTCGCGAGTGAACGCGACCCCGGTGGCGCTGTCGTCGCCCATGTTGCCGAAAACCATCGCCTGCACGTTGACGGCCGTCCCGCGCACGCCGCGGATGTCGTTCAGCTCGCGATAGCGGATGGCCCGATCGCCCATCCAGCTCTTGAACACCGCTTCGATTGCAGCCTCCAGCTGCTGATAAGGGTCGGACGGGAAGGGGCTTCCGACGTGCTGCTCGTACACGCGCTTGTAGCGCGCCACGACTTCCTTCAGCCCGTCGACGTCGAGCTCCGTGTCCAGCTCGACGCCCTTATCCCGCTTCACTTCAGACAGTTCATGCTCGAAGTGGTGGTGGTCGACGCCCATGACGGTGTCGCCGAACATGTTGATCAAGCGGCGGTAGCTGTCGTAGGCGAAGCGCGAGTTGCCCGAGAGCCGGGCGAGGCCTTCGACGACCTCATCGTTCATGCCGATGTTGAGCACGGTGTCCATCATCCCGGGCATGGAGAACTTCGCGCCCGAACGGGCTGCGACGAGCAGCGGGTTCTTCGCGTCCCCGAACTTTTTCCCCGTCGCCTTCTCCACCTTGGCGATGTTCAGCCGCACTTCTTCCATCAGCCCCCTGGGGAGCTTCTGGCCGGCGTCGTTGTAGTCGCCGCAGGTATCGGTGGTGATCGTGAAGCCAGGCGGGACGGGCAGCGGGACGAGGGTCATGTCCGCCAAGTTCGCGCCCTTGCCGCCGAGCAGGTCCTTCATGGTTGCGTTGCCCTCGGCCCTGCCGTTGCCGAAGAAGTAAACGCGTTTGACAGCCTTACCGGGCAGGACCCGGGAAATCGTTCCGTGCTTCTTTTTACTGGTCGGCTTCGAGCGGGTCATGGTGGGGGGCATGGGCGATCTCCTCAGATCGTGTCGGGCACTAAAAGTTCAACGAACCAGACCGGCTCAGGTCGGTCCGGCGCGGACTGATTCTCATCAAGTGGGAAAATGTCGGCCGCGTGAGAGGCGGGGAGTATAGGAATCAGGGGTTTTGCTGTCAATTTGGAGGGATTGAGATCCGTTTAGACGGAAATGGGCTGGTGGACGTTCATAAGTGGGAGCGGGATGCGTGGACGCTTGCGGTGAACCCCCAGCGGGCGCAGGCGCTGAGACTGGCCGGCCGCACAGCGCGGGCACCTGTGGCCGCTGGAGGAAGCTGATCACGCTGCACGCCCGTGACGTGAGGATATGGCCGCCATCGATCAGGCGCAATCGAGCGTTTGTTGCTCAAATCATGACTGCCCCCAGGGGGATGGCGGATGGAAACAGCATTTCCAGCCTCGGGCGCGACTTCAACCCGTGTTACGATGAGATGTTCTGCATCGACGCGAGAGGAGTGCCGCTGGTGGCCCAAGTAACGTCCGACCCACATCCGCACACCAACCGCCTGGCGGCGGAGTCGTCACCGTACCTGTTGCAGCACCAGCACAACCCGGTGGACTGGTACCCGTGGGGCCCCGAAGCGTTCGAGGCGGCCCGACAGCAGGACAAGCCCGTTTTTCTCTCCGTCGGCTACAGCACGTGCTACTGGTGTCACGTGATGGAGCGGCAGTGTTTTGAGAACCCGGCGGTCGCGAAGGAAATGAATGACCGGTTCATCAACATCAAGGTGGATCGCGAGGAGCGGCCGGACGTCGATCAGCTCTACATGACGGCGGTGCAGGTGCTCACGCGGCACGGGGGGTGGCCGATGAGCGTTTGGCTTACGCCCGACCTGCGGCCGTTCTATGGCGGGACGTATTTTCCACCGGAGGACAGCCACGGCCGGCCCGGGTTTGTCACTGTGCTGCGGGCGCTGGATGATGCGTACAAGAACCGCAAAAACGACATCGAGCAGACGGCGAATCAGTTGAAGGACATCCTGGAACAGCTGGCCGAGCCCGCGCCGCCGTCCCGACCGATTTCGATCGACCAAAACTTCGTCGAGGCGCTCGTGCAGCGCTCCACGAGCGACTACGAGCCCACTTACGGCGGATTCGGCTCGGCGCCGAAGTTCCCGCGCGAGACGCTGCTCGAACTGCTGCTCACCTACCTCGGACAACCCCTCCCCGCCGTCGACTCTCAATCGCTAATCCAAAAGCGGAAATCCAAGATCCGCAAGATGCTTCTGCACACGCTTGATGCGCTCGCGGCCGGCGGCATCCGCGATCAGCTGGGCGGGGGGTTTCATCGTTACAGCACCGATGCCAAGTGGCTCGTCCCGCACTTTGAGATCATGCTCTACGACAACGCGATGCTCGGCTGGTGCTACGTGGAAGCGTTCCGCCAGACGGAGGAGCGGCGGTATGCGGAGGTCGCGCGGGGGATCTTTGATTTCGTGCTGCGCGAGATGACGAGCCCGGCGGACTCGTTCTACACGGCGTTCGACGCGGAAGTCGACGGGCAGGAGGGGCTGAATTATTTATGGACGGCCGAAGAGATCGACGCCGTGCTCGGGCCGGACGACGCGAAAGTCTTCAACCCCGTGTACGGGGTCGACCGCGGGCCCAATTTTGCCGACCCGCATCACGGTTCGGGCACGCCCGACAAGAACATCCTGTACCTCGCGATGCCGATGGAATCGGAGGCGATGAACGAGCGCCTCGCCGGCATGCGGCAGAAGCTGTACGACGCGCGCATGAAGCGCAAGCAGCCGCTGCTGGACACGAAGATCCTCACGAGCTGGAACGCGCTGATGATCCGCGCGCTGGCGTATGGAGGTCAAATCCTCCAGGAGCCGCGCTATCTAACCGCCGCCGTGGCGGGGGCGAGCTTCCTCCTTCAGCATCACCGCATGCCCGACGGCGGGCTGTACCGCACGAGCCGCGAGGGCGTCGCCAGATACAACGGCTTTCTCGACGACTACGCCTTCCTCGTCCAGGCGATGCTTGCGCTGCACGATGCCGGCGCCGAGGGGCACTGGAAGAGCGAGGCCGACGCGCTGTTCGCCGTGATGGACCGCAAATTCGGCGACAGTGGCACGGGCTTGCAGCCGGTGTCTTCGGACCCGAAGGAAGACCACGGCCATGATGCCCGTGCAACCTTCGCGTTCTTCTTCACCGACGACACCGCGACGGATCTGATCGTCCGCCAGAAGTACGCGCAGGACAGCCCGCTTCCCAGCGGCAACGCGATCGCCGCCATGGCCGCGATCGCCCTGAGCCACAGCGATGTCGCGCGCCGCACGATCGGTGTCTACGCCGGCCAGCTCGAGCAGAACGGGGAGGGCATGAGCTCGATGATCCAGGCGGCGCTGCTGTACCTGCGGCAGCACGACCCGTTCACCGTGAGTCCGCGCCCACTCGGCGCCACGCGACCGGCGTCGCCGTCAGAGATCGCGGCGAATATCGTCAGCCTGCGGGCGGCGTGGGCGACTCCGACACAACTGAACGTCCACCTCGACATGCTCGACGGGTTCCACATCAACGCACACCAGGCGGGGAAGGGGTTGATCCCGACAGCGCTGATGGTGTCGCAGGGGCCTGATGTCGCCGGCATCGACTACCCCCCGGGCGAACAGCGCCGCTTCGCGTTCGCCGACGAGCCGATTCGCGTGTACGACGGCTTGGTCACGATCGCGGTGCGCTTCAAGGACGAGCCGCTCCCCGCCGACGTGCTCCAGCTCAGCCTGACGTATCAGGCGTGCAACGAGAGCGCATGTTTCTCGCCGGTGACGAAGCGAATCGAACTGCGGAGCGAATAGAACAGCTTTTGCCACAGATGGGGCACAGATGCACACCGATGAAGGCAAGGCGGAAGATTTGGCCACGAATGTCACGAATGAACACGAATAAGGAATCGCTGGTGTCCTGGTGTCCCGTTTTTCATTCAGGTCCTTTGGTGACATTCGTGGTAAGAAACCTTGCATCTACTCGTCATCGGTGTGCATCGGTGGCTAATCCTCTCACTTCCTTGGCTGTTCAATTCCACCTCCTATACTCACGCCGACTCTCGACAAAGGCAGGAAGATGCTCCCGACCAGCGCGGATGTGACGGTTCAACTGAAATCAAAGCCACCCGCCGACGCGGATGTGGTGGTGTTCGCGACGCAGGATGCGAAGGCCGCCGACGTCGGCGGCGACCTGGACGTGGAGACGCGGCGGGCGATCGAGCGGTTGCTCGAGGCGGGCATCGTGCGCGGCAAAGCGAAGGAGCTGGCGTTCGACCTGATCGAGTCATCCGGCAAGGGCAAGCCGCGGCGCGTTTTCGTCGCGGGGCTGGGCAAGCCGCAAAAGGTGACCGCCGAGACCGTGCGGCAAGCCGCCGGCGCGATCGCGAAAGCGGCGCGCAAGCACCGGCTGCGGTCGGTCGCCATCGTCCCGCCGGTGGTGGGGGATGTTGCTATCGAGTCGTCGGCCGACGCGATCGTCACTGGCGTAATGCTCGCCGCGTTCGATTACCGCGAGTTCAAGGGATCCGCCAACAAGGCGGCAAAGGACGATGGCGATAACCAACCTGCGAAACTATCGCTGACGGTCGTCGGCGATGCGTCGCTGCGTCCCGTCATCGACCGCGCCCGGGTCATTGCCGAGGGCCAGAACTTCGCCCGCACGATCGCATCACGGCCGGGGAACATCATCAACCCGCCATCGCTGGCAAAGGTCGCGCAGGAACTGGCGCGCGAGGTGGGCATCACGTGCAAGGTGATGGACGAGAAGCAGCTGGCGCGGCTGGGCATGGGCGGCATTCTCGCCGTCGGCGCCGGCAGCAGCGCCACGCCGCCGCGCATGATCGTATTGGAGTATCGCGGTTCGCGGACCGGGGTTCGGGTTTCGGGCAAGAAGCAAACGCGTTCGACGTCGGACTCGAGACCCGACACCCGACATTTGAAGCCCGTTCTCGTCGTCGGCAAGGCCATCACCTTCGACACCGGCGGGATCTCGATTAAGTCGGCGGACAAGATGGGGGACATGATCTACGACAAGTCCGGCGGCATGGCGGTGCTCGGGCTGATGTACGCCGCGGCGAAGCTGAAGCTGCCGATCGACGTGATCGGCATCCTCTCCAGCGCCGAAAACCACATCAGCGAGACCGCCTATCGCCCGGGCGACATCGTGAAGCTGTACAACGGCGTCACCGTCGAGGTGACCAACACCGACGCCGAAGGCCGGCTGGTGCTGGCCGATGCGCTGGCCTGGGGCATCGAGACCTACAAGCCCGCCGCCGTCGTCGACCTGGCGACGCTCACGGGCGGGTGCGTCGTCGCCCTGGGCGTGACGATGGCGGGCGTGATGGGCAACGACGACGCGCTGTTCGACGAGCTGAAGGCGGCCGCCGACCGCGCCGGGGAGAAGGTCTGGCGGTTGCCCGTCGGCGACGACCAGCGCGACCAGATTAAGTCGCACCGCGCCGACATCGTGAATTCCGCCGGCCGCTGGGCGTCGCCTCTGCAGGGCGCCGCGTTCCTGAGCCACGCGATCCCGGACGAGCCAAAGGTCCCGTGGATGCACTTCGACATCGCCGGCGTCGCCGATACGGACAAGGAGCTGCCCTACTATGCGCGCGGCTCGACGGGGTGGGGCGTGCGCACGCTGGTAGAGTGGGTGTCGGCCCGCGCCGGGCTCACCTCGCCCGCGGGCGCGGGCGGCGCGAAGACGAAGAGCGGTGCCGAGCCAGGAGCGCCCGCCGTCGGACTGCGCGATCGGCCGCGGCGGCGATGAACAAGCTATTGACCCGACAGCGGCGGCTGGCGTCCACTGCCGTCCCGTCGGACTCGAGACTGAATATCAGGGAATCCCGCACGACAACATTGTTAGCGTGCTGCACCGCCTTTGCCGGCCGACCTTGATTCCCTGCGATTTACCGTTGTACCTCCGCGTGCTGTGTTACCCAAACGACTGCATCGTCTGCCTTTAAGTAGGCGATCGAACGTCGCGACATCGCGCGGCGATTCCTCGGCACCGGTCGTTCAAGTTGGCTGCCGTGCGCAGGAGCTCGTTCGCAACGTGAGCACTCAAAGTGAGCACTCGAATGATCAGGATCTGGCGACGCAAAGTGCTCCAGAGCAGTTCATGACGTGACGGTGACGATCAATTGCCCGAAACGCTTTTCATCCTCCTCGCCGGCGGGATCATGCTTGCGGCGGCGATTTCGGATCCCAAACAGGTCACGCTGCGCTGGCTGCGGCTGGCGGGGATTATTGCGCTGACGATGTGCGGCCTGGCTTGGGTGTTTTACGGGTTCGGCGAGAGGGACATCGCAACTGGTTCGGTGCTCCTGCGGCGCATCCAGGTCGGGCTGTTCGTGGTGACGGGGCTGATGGTGCTCGGGCAGCTTTCGTTCGTGCAGGTCGCCTGGCGGCGGACGCAGCGCGCATTCGCGGCGGGGGCGTTTGTCGTTGCGGTGCTGGCGGGCTGCAACGTGCTGCACGAGATGATGGCAGCGCAGGGGACGGCCGTGCGGTTCCCGCCGAAGGTATTGTCGATGAGTTTGCAGACGTTCGCCTGCGCCGGCGTGGCGGCTATGACCGGTTTGGCGTTGATGGATATGCTCCTCGGCCATGCGTATCTGACGGCGTCGCAGATGACGATGCGGCCGTTCGCGCGGCTGAACCTGGCGCTGGCGGGTGTGCTGGTCGTGCGAGCGATCGGCGCCGTGGCCGGCGTGCTTGTGCTTCAGCGCTGGCGGCCGCTGGAGATGCTGTGGGGGTTGCACGGGCTGATGATGATCACGCGCTGGCTCGTCGGCCTGGCCGTGCCGGCGGTGTTTGTTTACATGGCGCACGACTGCATCAAGCGCCGCTCGACGCAGGCGGCGACGGGAATTCTGTACGTCGCGGGCGTGCTGGTCTTCATCGGCGAGATCGTCGCGCTGTACCTCGTGCGGGTGAGTGGGTTGCCGTTCTAAACGACTGCGGCGAGCGCGGGCTGTCATCCTGAGGTACTCCGAAGGATCTCCCGTGTTTGGACGCCGGAGATCCTTCGGAGTACCTTAGGATGACACGGGACGCGGCGAGGCACGACGACGCGAGACCGCTCTCCGCCTGCCCCCGCTGTGGCTGCGGGGAGCTGTTCATTCGGAAGGATTTTCCGCAGAAGCTCGGCATTGCGATCGTCGTCATCGCCGGCGTGACGTTCCTGGTGCTCGCCGCGTCACGGCAGCGGTTTTACCTGGGGGTGCTTGTGTTGCTGGCCGCGGTTGCGGTGGATCTCGTGCTGTACGCGATCGTTCCGAAGATGACCGTCTGCTACCGCTGCCGGAGCGAGTTTCGCAACGTACCGCTGAACCCCGCGCACGGCGGGTATGAGCTGGCGGTGGGGGAGAAGTACCGCAAGCGATGACGCAATCGGCGATCCAGGCTTTGCAGATGTGGTATCTTTGAAGCATGGACCGCATCAACATCATCGTCCCGCATTTCACCGGCGTGACCACCGCCATCGTGGCGTTCTGCTTCGTGTGCGTGATTTTTCCGCACCTCGTCAAGAACAAAACGCAGTTCTACGCCGGCTTCGCTGCCGTCCTGCTCGTGATCCTGCTTCACAGCCTGGCATTGATGCTCTACAACTCGGCGGGGTTCCAGGTCTTCGCCGGCGCTGCGACCTGTTTGCTCCAGATCATGGCGATCATCACCCTTTTCCTCTCCGCCGGTGGGATCACGCTCGAACAGCTCGGCGGGGACATGAGCCGCGCATTCGAAGTCATCCGCAGGGGGGAGGAGGGCAAGACGGTAATCATTCCGATTTCCGACGACATGCCAAACAAGCGGGAAAAGCCCGGAGTTTCGCCGCCCCGGAACGACGATGAGCCGGCGGAACATTGCATCGATCTGCCAGAAGGCGCCGGGTGGCAGCGCAAGCCGGGAAGCCCCCCGGGTGACGCCGGGGTTCCGCTGGAATGAACGAGGCCGGGCCGCAGGGGCCGGGGCCGCGGGGTGGTTGTTCACAAACCTTTGGCGGTTGATGCCTCCGGCGACTACAATCCGCTCCGCCTGCCGCGACGGCTCCGCTTGATGCGCGCGGGATGTGCGCCCCGGTGATCGACAACGATGAATGACCTGCCGCGGCTCGAAGGAGTACCTGAATGGCTTGGAGTCTGCTGATCGCGCAAAGCGTGCCGGTCGGCCAATACATCAGCGTCTGGAAGGTTCTGCCCGTCCTGGTCCTGCTGTTGATCTGGGCGCGGCTGCTCACCTGGATCGACAAGGACGCGCCCGAGGTCCTGCTCCCCCGCGACCTGATCAACGCGGGGATGATTCTTGGTTTCGTCGCCGCCTTTGCCCTGTTCCTCGTCCTGCCCGGGTTTGTGGTCGCCTTCGCCGTGCTGTTTCTCATCATGGCGATCGAGATCGGCGTCTACCTTGGCCTGCGCAACAGCAAAGCGGGACTGGGCGACCTGCAATCGCAGTTCAAGAACTGGATCGGCAGCATCGGCCGGGGCAAGGACAAGGAGATCGTCGCGCCGCAGGGCGACGTGCTGCTGATTAACAAGGCGGGCAACCCGCTGCAATCCCCGTCGGCAGAAGACGAGCAGCGTCCAGCGTACGACATCGTACAGCAGATCCTCACCGAGCCGCTCCGTCGATTCGCCGAGCGCGTCGACGTCGCCCAAGCCGACGGCGCGTGGGCGGTGCGCTACGCCGTCGACGGCTTCCCCTACGCCTCGATGACGCTGGACCGCGCGCAGTCCGACGCGGCTATCATGTACATGAAGGCCATCTCGGGCATGAACATGGACGAGAGGCGCAAGCCGCAGACGGGCAACATGAAGGTGCTCGTTGACGGGAAGAAGCACGACCTGGAGATCCAGACGGCGGGCAGCGCATCCGGCGAGCAGATGCGAATCTTCATCGACCCCAGAAAGCAGCATGACCGCAAGCTGGAGCAGCTCGGTTTCTCCGACCAGCAGCTCGAGCAGATTCGGGAAGTCATCGCCGACCCGTCCGGTGTAGTGCTTGTGGCGGCCCCGAAGAGCCATGGGCTCACGAGCACGCTTTACGGCATCCTGCGCGCCCACGACGCATTTCTCACGCACATCCACACGCTGGAACCCGATCCGGACATCGACCTGGAAGGCATCACGCAGAACGAGCTGTCCAAGGTCTACAACCCCGCGGAGGACGCCAAGCAGATCGCCTGGTGCATCAGCCAGGAGCCGGAGGTCATCATGATCAGCCGGGTGGAAGATCCCAGGTCGGCCATTGAGCTGGCGAACTTCGCGGCGGAGAAGCGCGTGTACGTCGGCCTTCGCGCCGGCAGCACGATGGATGCGCTGGCCATGTGGCGGAAGCTGATCGGCGACGACCGCAAGGCGATGAAGAACCTGAAGTACGTCATCAGCGGCCGGGTGATGCGCAAGCTGTGCGCTGCGTGCAAGGTGGCGTACACCCCCGACCCGACAACGCTGCGGAAGCTGGGGATGAACCCGGAGAAGGTTGGGAAGCTCTACCAGGCGCGGACGACGCCGCTGGTAGATCAGAAGGGCAACCCCATCCCCTGCGAATTCTGCCGCGAGCTGCAGTTCAAGGGCCGCACGGGCGTGTATGAGACGCTGCTGGTCGATGACGACATCCGCCGGATCGTCGAAGCCGGCGGCTCGAGCAATCAGCTGAAGAGCGCATTCCGCAAGCAGCGAGGAAAGTACCTGCAGGAGCAAGCGCTCGCCAAGGTCGAAGCGGGCGAGACGAGCGTGCAGGAAGTGCTGCGCGTGATGAAGGCCGACGCGCCCGCCGCGGCGCCGGCAAGTCGGCCGGTGGCGGCGCCGCCCAAGGCGCGGCGGTAAACGGCGGAAAAGACGAAATCAGAAGCAGGAAATCCGAACAGATGCAGGCACGAACAGCAAGTCGGAAGCTTCGGATCTGAGACAACACCCATGAGCATTTTCGCCATCATCATCATCGTCCTCGTCGGCGTGATCGCGTTTTTCCACTACACGCAGGGATTCTGGAGCGCCACCTTGTCGGCCATCATCGCCGTGATCGCGGCGGTGCTGGCCATCGGATACCACGAATCGGTCGTCAACACGCTTCTCAAGGGCAGGATCTCCGACTACGCCCATGCGTTTGCGCTCGTGGCCATTTTCGGACTCACGTACCTGATCCTTCGGGCGATCATCGACAAGGTGATTCCCGGCAACCTGCGGCTGCCGGTCATTGTCGACAAGGTGGGCGCGGGAATGATGGGAATCGTCGCCGCCATCTTCTCCGTCGGGGTCGTGGCGGTCGCGGCGCAGGCGATGCCCTTTGGCCCTGAAATCGGTGGTTATGCGCGCTATGAAATGACCGACGAGCGCGAGGCCGCCATTCAGGTTGCCGGCAAGCAGCAGTACCAGGACATCGTGACGTTGCCTCAGGTCGAATCCAATGCATTGGACGAGGAGGCAACGAAAAAGAAGCTGCTGCTGCCCGTCGATGAGTGGGTCATCGGCCTGGTGTCGCACCTGAGCGACGGCGGCTCACTGGCGGGCAAGCGTCAGCTCGAGGAGGTGCATCCCAATTATCTCGATGAGCTGTTCGCCCAGCGCCTGGGCATCCAGGTAGGCGCGAACCGCGTCGCGATTAACGAACCCAAGCAGCAGGTGCAGATTGACGGCCTCTTCCGCGCCCCGCCCACCATTCCCCAGTTCGACTCCGACATCACAAGCGCCAGGCCCGATGGCAAGCCAGTTACCTGGCCGGCGCCGAAGGATGGGGAGATGTACCTCGTCGCCCGCGTAAAATTCCTCGGCGGCGCCGACAGCGGAAAACCGCCGGAGTTCGTCCGCTTCAGCCCAGGATCGATCCGGCTCGTCGCTCGATCGGACGAGGAGGGAGCGAAGAATTACTTCCCGATCGGCACCGTCGAGAACGGCAGCATGTTGTTCACGAACCGCATCGACGACTACCTTTTCGTCAGCGAGGGGCAGGCTGCCGATGTCGTGTTCCTCGTCCGCAGTGATGAAGTCCTCGAGGGCAAGACGAACAAGGTGAAGGAGGGCGTGTTCATTGAGGTGAAGCGCCTTGCCCGCGAAGACCTCAGCGGGAAGACCGTCGATGAGGGGATTAAGCCGGACGCAAGCGTCTCCGTGCTGCGCAAGACCGGTATTGTCGCCGGCGCCGCAAAGGGGTCCGGAACCCCGGCCGCGACGCCCGCGAAGAAGCCTGACGCCCCGGACATCCCCGCGCCCGACGCGACGCCGACGCCGTAGGATCTTCCCAAGCTGAAAACCGGCGCTGAGGGTCGGAAGCACGAAATCCCAAGCACAAATGCACCCGGTAGAATGCCCGTCATGACCAAAGCCGCGCGTCCGCGCTTTGTGATGGCGGTGCTGATGTTTGTCGCGGCGGGCGTGTTCCTCACTGGCATCAACTGGGGGCTCCCGTCGCGATGGGTGGATCCATACCTGTTTGGCAACGAGCCGGTGTGGAGCGGGGAGAAGCTCCTGTCGCTGGCGCCACCCAGCGGCGGCGCGCTCGGCGCCGACGTAGACGCCAATCCGCTGACGAAGCGCTCGTATCCGATCGTGTTGAACGACAGGGATGAGAAGCGCGCCGAGATCATCCGCCGCTACCGGCTGTTCAGCCATCAGCCGGACGAGATGATCACCTTCATGGCGCTCTCACGCATCAATCAGCACCACGGTGATCCGCGGCTGTACCAGTATGGCGGGCTGTGGATCTATCCGGTGGGCGCGATGCTGAAGCTGGCCGACATCGTCGGCTTCATCGACCTGCGCGGGGGGCCGGAAGGGCAGGCATATTACCTCGATCACCCCGAGTCCTTCGGCCGGTTCTACATCGTCGCGCGGCTGTACACCGTCCTGTGGGGACTGGTTGGCGTGTGGGCGGTGTTCTGGATCGTGCGCCGGCTGACGGGATCGGACCTCGCCGCCGCGACGGGGGCGCTGTGCTACACGTTCATGCCTGTGGTAGTGAATATGGCCCACGAGGCCAAGCCGCACCTCCCGGGGGCGGTGCTGATGCTGCTGTCGGCGGTCGCGGCGACGAAATACGTCGAGACGGGCCGGACGCGGTGGTGGATAGCGGCGGGGGCTTTGTGCGGAGCGGCGTTCGGTATGGTGCTTTCGTCGCTGGTGTGCTTTGCGATCATTCCGGTGATGGTGCTGCTGCGGAAGGACGATTGGGAGCGGCGCGTGCGCGTGGCCGTGGGCGCGACGGCGGTTGGATTCATGATCTACCTCGCGACCAACCCGTATGTGCTGATCAATGCAATCGTCGCACCAGAGATCCTGAAATCGAACCTCGAGAATTCCACCGCGATGTACGGCCGGCGCGGGCTTGGCGGGCTGTGGAACGCGATCGTGCTGCTCGGCGCGGGCACATCGCCGCCGCTGCTGATCGCTGGCGTGCTGGGGACGGTGTGGCTGATCCACCGCGGGCTGCGGCCATGCCGCGACGTGTGCACGGGCTCGGGCGATGTGGGGTGGCTCCTGCTTGCGCCGGCGGCGCTGATCGCGATTCAGTTCGCCCTGCTGGCCGAGGGAAAGCCGGGGGAATACGCGCGTTTCGCGATCTTCACGGACATTGCACTCGCCATCGCCGCCGTCGCGGCGGCGGACGGGTGGCTCCGCGCGTGGTTGCGGCCAACCGTCATGGTCCTGCTCGTCATGGTGACGGCGGTGTGGGGCGTGCCGTACATTCTCGGCTTCGTGGCTGATTCCGGGCCGGGCAGCTCACGGCGGGTGGCAGCAGAGACAATCGCGGCCGAGATCGGCGACGTCGCGGTGATCGCCGAGCCAGCGCCGTACGCGGTGCCGCCGGTCGACCTGTTCGCACGCAAGCTCGTGTTGATCGGCACCAAGAATCCACCCCTTTCCGGTCACTGGTATGTCCGCGCGAGCGATACCAGCGACCGGTTGTTCGACACGCCCATTAGTTGGGCAAACAAACCGATGTATCCGCAGAAGAAGTGATCGCAAAAAAACGACCGCCGCGCAGCCCTGCGCGGCGGTCGTCTGAGCCTGCGAATCCTTTCGCACCATCCCTGCGTCGTGCTACGCCGCGGCGTCCGTGGCGGCGCCCGTTTTGACCTGGTCGATGGGAGCGACCGCGTGCTGCGCGACCAGCTCCTCCAAAAACTCTGCCAAACCCTCGTCCTTGTTGTGTCCGATCACCCGCTGGGCCATCGCTTGGATCTCGGGCCTCGCATTGCCCATCGCGACACCTAGTCCCGCTCGCGAGATCATCGGCACGTCGTTCACGTCGTCGCCGATGGCGATGATCTGCTCCGGCTCGATGCCGTGCCTGCGGGCCACGTGCATGATGCCTTCCCATTTGTTGACGGCTGGATCAAAAACCTCCAGAACCGTCACGCCGGCTTGCGGAACGCGGATCGACATCATCATGATCCGCTCGCCGAACTTATCGGCCAGTTCCCGCTCGACCCCCGCCACCTCATCCGGTTCGGCGACGATTCCCACGCGGATCGTGTGCTCGTGCGGGTAATCCGCCAGCGACGGCACGCGATGGACCTTTGCCGCCGTCACGCGCATCCAGTGCGACGTCGCCGGGTTGAGCGGCACGTCTGCGGTGATCAGGTAATCGACGCCGGCAGTGCCTCTGTCCTGCAGCGCGAGCACCGCGTGTCCGCTGGACTCCAGCTCCCGGCAGATCTCCACTGCCAGCTGCGGGTGCATCATCGTGCGGTGCAGCGTCACTTCCTGCTTCGTGTCCACCACCATCGCGCCGCCCACAAAAACGGCCGAGTCGTAGTGGGCAACGGCGTCGAGAACGGTTTTGCTCTCGGTCCAATTCCGGCCCGTCGCGAAGCAGACGAGCAGCCCCGCGGCAAGGCACTTGTGGACGGCGGCCTTGGCTCGCTCGGTCACCTTCCCCTCGGGTGAAAGAAGCGTTCCGTCGAGGTCGATGGAGATCATCCGATAACGAGGCGAATCCATTTTCTCCTACCACCATCCGTGCGCGTGACACTAACCAGTAAAACCATCTATGCAACTCTATTTTGTGTGCGCGACGGGTTATCCACACCAGTAGTGGTGGATGGGACCCGCGTGGGCGGCGGGGCACCTTAAGCGACTACGCCACCCGGGGTAGCCGGTTGCGCCTGCGTCGCCGATGAGCCCGGTTCGGCCTGTGCCGCCTGGGCGGATTTCCGCACGATCAACAGTGAACTCGGACTCTCGTCGGCGATCCGCTGTGGACGCCAGCCGAGCAATTGCGATTCCAGGCCCCACTCTTCCGACACCCCGATCACGACCAGGTCTGCCTCCTTCGCCTCGTCCAGCACTGCGGCGACGGGGGAGTCGTGCTCCACCACCTTGAAATGCACCGCCGACGCTTCATCTGGCTCGGTGAATGTCTCCTTGACCGTGTTCCTCGCTCCCAGCGCCGTGGCGTTGTGCTGGCGCTGCGGCGCCACGACGTGTAGAACTGTCACCTTCACATCCGCGTGCCTCGCCATCCGCTCCGCCAGCTCCAGCGCGAGCCGGTCGTGCATTCCACCGAGGTACGGGACGAGGATCTTCTTTGGCTCGGTGAACTTCCGATGCACGAAGATTGCAACATCGGCCGGGGCCGTGGTGAACACGCGGTGGACGGTGCCGCCGAGGATCGCGCGACCGATGATCGGGCGGTGGAACCCCATCAGCACCAGGTTCACCTGCCGTGTCTGCGCCACACCGGCGATGTCGTCGGCGATATCACGGCTGACGAAGCTGATGGGCTCGACGTTCACGCCCGCTTTCCTCGCTTCAGCCAGCAGCGGCGCGAGCGCTGTGTCCTGCGGCGCGGTCGCATCATCCAGCCCCGCGCGGTAGGCGTCGCGATCGACCGGCGGCTTCAGGTGCAGCGCGAGCAGCTCGCTGTCGGGCTTTGTTCCCGCCAGCATCGAAGCGATCTTCAGCAGCGACGAGCCGCTTGCCGGGTCGGATACGGGGATCAGCACGGAGAAGGACTTGCGCACCTGCTTCCCGATTCCACCGGCGATCTTTTCGATGCCGAACATCCGCTCGGGATAGACCAGGTTGAGCACCGGCGTCGTCAGCGCGGTCGTGACCAGCGCCATGATCACCATCATCGCAAAGACCGCATCGGTGATGACACCGAGCTCGCGGCCGATGTTCAGGATGACCAGCTCCATCAGGCCGCGCGTGTTCATGAGAATGCCGATGGCCGACGCTTCGCGCCAAGGCAGACCGCAGGCGCGGGCGGCAAGCGTCGACCCGCCGAACTTCCCCGCGCAGGCCACGGCAATGATCAACCCCGTCAGCAGCCACAGCTCAAGGCTGTTGATCAGGTTGATCTGGGTCCGCAGACCCGTGTAGGCGAAGAAGATCGGCAGGAGGAACGCAACGGTATAATCCTCGAGCTTCTCCGAGAGATGTCGGACGAAGCGGGTTCCCTTGGGCATGATCGCGCCCATGAGAAAAGCGCCAAACAGCGCATGGATGCCGATGGCCTCGGTCGTCCAGGCGGAGGCGAGGATCAGCAGGAAAATGGCAGCCACAACATTCTGGCTGAGCCGGCCCTGGCGGTCGTAGACCTTCTCGATGCGCCCGACCAGCGGGCGTATCAGGAAAAACATCACCAGCACGTAGACCACCGACATCGCTGCCGTCCACATCGCCGGCTCCAGGCCGGAGGTGCGGGCAATGCCGACGACGAACGCCAGCATGCACCAGGCGCTGACGTCGTCGACGGCGGCGCAGGTGATCGCGATCGCGCCCACCTGGGTCTTGTGCAGGTTCCGCTCCGTCAGGATGCGCGCGAGCACTGGAAAGGCGGTGATGCTCATGGCCGCACCCATGAACAGCGCAACCGACGTGAAGCGCATCGCCGCCGTGCTCGTGAACACCAGCGGGTAGAGGTACAGCGCCAGCGTCGCGCCGAGCAGGAACGGCGCGACGATGCTCACGTGGCTGATGACGACGGCGGCGTGTCCGCGCCTGCGCAGCAGCCTGGGGTCCAGCTCCAGTCCGATGAGGAACAGGAAGAACACCACGCCAAGCTGGCTCAGCACGTTGAGGTAGCGGATCGTGGCCGGCGGAAAAATCATTTCCCACGCGTCCGGCCACAGCCACCCCAGGAGGCTCGGCCCGAGCATGATGCCGGCGATCATCTCGCCCATCACCTGTGGCTGGTGCAGCCGCGCGAACAACAAGCCCATCACCCGGCTCAGCGCCAGAATGATCGCGATCTGTCCGAGCAGGATGAGAAGGCTATGGCCGTGCATCGGCCACCGGAGGGATGAGCGGGGCACCGGCCGTTGCGGTTTCGGAGGGGCGGCTGACGCGTTCGGCGAAGCCGCGGTAATGGTCGCGGCCGGAGATCTCGATCTGTACCGCGTCGCGAACGGCGGTGGGGTGCAGCGTCACGTGATACCCGCCCCCGCTGAGCTGCGCCACCGGCAGCTTCGGGTCGTCCTCACCCAGTGCTGTCCCGCCGACGATCTTCAGGCTCATCGTGCGGGTCTGGTCGAACTCAAACGTGCAGTAACGGCCGGACTGATCCACCCGCATTACGCCGTGAAACCCCATGTCCGTCGGGGAGGCGGTCTCCCACTGCACGCGCCACTCCCCGGCGATCTCGGCAGGCGCCTCCAGCGTCTGCCCCACGCGCAGCACGAACCAGAGCCCGACCCCGAGCACCGCAAACACGAGGATGTACACGATGTATCCGCGCAGCATCACCGGTGGGTAACCTAGCAGAGGGTGCGACGCGATGACAAGGTGCTGGGATTCACCATGACGAAGATAACATTCTCGATCCGTTTCCCCACCTTCTCACCCCAGCACCGTCTCACCCCAGGCACCTTGCCACCTTGCCAACTCTCGGAGCCGGCCGCGGGTATAATCGCTCGCGAAGGAGTGTGCCGCCCATGGCTTACCGCCTCATCGAAAAGCAGACGCTGTTCACCGGGAAGAAAATCCGGCTGGAGGTCCATCACCTCGAGGACGATGAGGGCAAGCGCACGCAGCGGGAAGTCGTTGCGCATGGCGGCGCGGTCTGCGTGTTGCCGCTGTTCCCGAACCAGACGGTCCTGCTGATCCGCAATCGGCGCTACGCGGTGGGGCAGATTCTGCTCGAGCTGCCGGCAGGAACGCTGGGGAAGAACGAGGACCCAATCAACTGTGCCGGACGGGAGCTGCTGGAGGAGACGGGTTACCTCGCGGGGCGTTTGAAACCGCTGGGAAACTTCTATACCTCGCCGGGCATCCTCAGTGAGAAGATGTACGCCTATGCCGCCTACGATCTCGAGCAGTCCACCGCGGCGCTGGAAGAGGGCGAAGAGATCGAGCTCAACCCCGTGCCGTTCGAGGAAGCAATCCGCATGATCAAGGAAGGTCGCATCCAGGACGGCAAGACGATCGCGACCCTGCTGATGTACGAGCGATTTTTCCGCAAGCCTCAGGCGCAAGCCGCGGGCGCTGGCGAGGGTGAGGGCGAGTAATGGCGTGGCAGGACCGTCCTTATTACCGCGACCGCAGCGACTCGACGGGCAACCCGCTCATGTGGCTCATGACGGGGTCGGTGCCGCTGTTCACCGTCTTCGGCATCCGCGTGCGCATGCACGCGTCGCTCCTGCTGGTCATGGTCTTCGTGCTGCTGTTCGGGTGGGGGTTCGGGGACACGATCGCCATGCGCGTGCAGAGCATGCTGATGCTCTTCACCGTTATCCTGCTGCACGAGTTCGGCCACTGCTTTGCTGCCCGGTCAGTGGGCGGGCAGGCCGACGACGTGCTCATGACGCCGCTGGGCGGCCTGGCCATGGCCATGGCGCCCCGTCGGCCTTGGGCGCAGTTCGTCACGGTCGCGGGCGGCCCGCTGGTCAATGTTGTCATCTGCCTGCTCTGCGGGATTGCACTGTACCTGGCGATCGGCATCTTCCCGCTCGGGCCCTGGACATTCAGCAGGGCCCTGAGCGAAGTTGTCACCTCCGGCTGGCTTCAGATCTCCGGCTATTTGTTCTGGATGTACGGCATCAGCTACTGGCTGCTGCTGTTCAACCTGCTCCCCATCTTCCCGCTGGACGGCGGACAACTGCTGCAGTCGGTCTTGTGGAAGCCGATGGGCTACTACAAATCCATGCTTCTGACGGTCAACATCGGGTTGGGCGGCTCAGTCATCATGGGGATGATCGGGTTGGCAACCCTGGGCACGCTGGGCGGGGGGCTGCTGCTGATCTTCATCGGCATCATGTGCTTCATGAACTGCCTGAACATGCGCCGCCAGCTCCTGGCCGCCGGGCCGTACGGGCTGGAGGAAGACGAGGGGATCGACTACAGCGCCGCCTACGACACCGGCGCACCCAAGCGCAAGCGATTCTCGAAGTGGCGCGTCAAGCGTGCCGCCAAACGCGCCGCAGCCGATCGGGAAGAGCAGCGGCGAATCGACGCCATTCTCGCCAAGGTCAGCGCCTCGGGAATGAACAGCCTCACCTGGCTGGAAAAGCGCGCGCTCCGCAAAGCCACCGAACACCAGCGTGCCGCCGACCTAGCCCTCAAACGCCGCGGGCTGTAGCGCAGTCGCGACACGAACATCCTGCCGCCGGCAGCTTGGTCAGGAATGTCCGCGTTGCATTGTCCCTCCACCTGCATTGTGCCCGCACTCGGGACAGTGGTGAGCATGATCAAGCGGAATTTGGGCGATGAGCTCCGCGGCAAGAGCGCCAACAGCCGCAAACGCGACATGCTCTTGAAGGTTCTGACCCACGACCTGATGATCATCAGGCGTCAACGGCAGGGTCGAGACAGCGTACTCCCGACCCCTTAGATTCTCCCTTCGCCACCTTTTCTTCGCCAAGCCGACTTCGATGATCTTCCTGCACCACGCTATTTCTTATCACGCCATTGTTTGATCATCTTGAATTGAAGGGGCGTCTTTTCGATCTCCTCGTAAAGCGTGTGCTGTCCCGAGAGCTTCTCGGTCACCTCGACCGTCAGCCGCCCGCCGTCGGATCGTCCCAGTTTCATACCCACGAGCTTCTCGTCCAGACGATATGAGGCAGCGGCGAGCGCCCATCGCTTGTCGGCCTGAAAACCCGTCCAACAGGTTGAGGCCTGAGAGATTCCAATCCGCCAGAGGAATAGATCAGGCCCTTCAGCCATCGCCAGCACAATGTTTCCCGGCTCGACCAATACGTCCAAAACGACAGATCCTTTGTCGTTGTTTGTGCCGCACTCCACGCGCAACCGAGCGGCTAACAAAACCGCGTGGTGGTTGGGCGACCGTAACTCGGCCCGGACTTCATAGTAGTTCTCTTGTAGCTCGGGAAGGCTAGGGGGCCGCAGTGGTTTGAGCAGGGCGGGGTCAAGCTGTTGCCCTCTCGTCACTACAAGACGCTGTCCGGCTTTACCGATCGGGCGATCAAGGAGAACGTCATTCACCGGCGCTTTGCCTCCCAGATCGTCGGCCTGTATATCGAGCGCGATGCACATGATAGCTAACACGCTGGCAAACCGAAGACACCTCATTGGATATCGCTCCTTATGGCGTGGGGAGGGAAAGAGGGGAGGGAAAGAGGGACATCACTGATTTCCGTTTATCAGTGATGTCCCTCTTTCTGTTCTCACCAAACACTGGGATCCAACTGCGGATCTGGCGCAAGATCATCACCAGTGCCCCCATCATCTAATCCGTTGGGCCCCGCCGAATAAACCACGGGGCGCGTGGTGCCGCCTCCGAGCATCACAAGCGGGCGGCCCCATCCGTCTACGACTTCGCCCGCGGCGTTGTAAGGGGGGTGAACTGGCGACCTCTCCATGATCACCCAGCCCGGCTGACCGTCAGGCCGCTGAGCAGCAAGCTGCCGCATCATCTGTCGGTTCCTACCGATCGGATACTGCCCATGCTCTTTGTAGTATTGCTCCATGCTGTATCTGACTTGCTTGATGCGAACGAGCGATACGTTCCATTCACCGGGTACTGTCTCGGGAAATGCTTTGCGCGCAGCCCAACGTGCCCCAAAGAGAACAGTAAGCGCGCATGATAGGACGAGGAATGCCACTACTAGCAACCAGATGAGCCAAGAGGATCTTTTTCGCGATGGCGTTTGCGAGTAGTCCAGCGTGGCCATCACCATGTTCCCACGTTGCGGAAATGGGAGCATTCTAAGGGGTCGGGAGTCATTGGTAAAACTCCCGACCCCTTAGATTCTCCGACCCCTTAGATTCTCGACCCCTTAGATTCTCCCGACCCCTTAGATTCTCCCGGGCCGGCACCGAGCCGTGATCGACCGACAGAAACTATCCCGCCGGCCCGGTCCGGTGCATTGGCGGGTTATGCATCTGCCGCCCTGGAAGGCCCGTGACTGTACCGCCAGTTATGGACGGCGACCGACACCAGCACACGACAGAGTTGTCCCACGACCATCGTCGCGATGGAAAAGTCGATGATTTGCAGGATGCTCAACTCAGACTTCGATCCGAACAACTCCATGCCGACGAACGCTAGGTAAATCGGGAAGAACATCAATAGGAAGACAACCGCGAGCATCCAAAGCCCACGGTCGCGGCGCCACTCGCCAAGGCTACCGCATCCCGCCCCCAAGGCAGTCGCCATCATTGGCGTGACCGTAGGCCCTTGTTGCATTGCGACGACGGCCACAAGCACCGGGAAGCCAATGACGATGAACCAGGCCCCGCGGCGAAGTGCGCGGTCGAGTCGCGAAGGTGACAGCAGAAACGTCATTGCGGTACCCCGCAGATGCATAACGTAGTGGCAATCAACGGCCGGGCCGGCATCGAGCCGCGTTCGACCGACACGAACTATACCGCCGGCCCGGTCCGTTGCATTGCCGGGTTATGCAGCTTGCCGCATCGCCGGTCTCATTGACGCGCGGGTGGCGGGACGACGCCTTTCAACACGCCGAACAGGCAGTTCACGAGGATGCACGCTTGATCTTTTACCGGTGATCGGCCTGACGCCCACGCCGCCACACGGTCCCAGTCCCCCGATTGACGCAGCCTCCGGTCCAGCGCCGTCAGCTCCGCGAGCTTGTCCGCGGGGATTGTGTTCTTCAGCTTCTCCACCTGCCAGTAGTGCTGGTATCGGTGTCCCCACCGGGTTGCCGGCTCGATGACATACTGGCACCCTTCGGGCAGTCCGGTCCAATCCGGCGCCGGCGGCTTCCACCGCACCCGGCCAGACCGGAACGGCTGCACGCCAAGACGGCCAAGCTGAAAGAACAACTCGAACACGTCCGATGCCCTAGTGGATTAACACAGTTCCTCTGAAGTGTGAAGGTGCGTCATGCTGTGGTCATCAATGGCAAGGAGGCCCGATGGCGAAGAAGTACGTCGTGAAGCTCAAGGGTCACGAGCGGCTGGAGTTGCAGCGGAAATTGCGGGCCGGACGCGAGTCGGCTCGGACGCTGACGCGGGCGCGGGTGCTGCTCAAGTGCGACGAGGGGTGCACGGATGGGGCATTCCAAGGGGTCGGGAGTCATTGCTACGACTCCCGACCCCTTAGATTCTCCCATCATGCCCAAGCGACTGAATGCAAGACGTCCTGCTCCTGCTCTGCTTGCGATGCTGCTGCTCGGATGCAGTGGTCTTCCTGTGGAGACGGTACCTAATCCGCGGTCCATCGAGCACCCTTCCGAAGCCACTGTCGCCGCGGTTGATGCGGTGCTGCAGGCGATTGACGACCAGTATCCCCGGTCACGCCCGCTCTCCGAGGAAACGCGGCGGAGGATCCGAGAGATTGCAGATGATCATCCTAAGCTGGTGCGACAAATCCTCGACACACTCGACGTCGCCGCGCCAGCTGACGGCGCGCGACTCGTCAGGGCAGTGGGGGCGCTCGGCGCGGATGCCGCCGAAGCCGTTCCCAAGCTGATGGAACTCCGGTTCGGCGGCGGCGAACTGGCCGCTGTCGCCGCAGCTGCGCTCGCCGACATGGGTCCGCCGGCTGTCAGAGCGTACTCGGAGAAGGTACGGCACGGTGGGCCTAGAGAGGCCGCCGCTTCCGCCGCCGCGCTGGCCAGTCCGCAACTGCTCCCGTATTCGGGTGAAGCCGGCCCGGTGCTCCGCGAGCGGATGACACAGCAGGAGGACGTGGACGATCTGCTCGAGTGGGCGCGCTACGCCGCAGCGGTTTCATCGTCGCCGGAGCGGTTCCGAGGAGAGTATCGGGATATCTCGCCCATGTCGGACAAAGCGCCGGCGGCGGTGAACGAAATCTATGCCGAGTTCCGCCAATCGCGCGAAGCCCAGGCGGTCCTTTCGAGCATTCGTACTGCCGCGGACAGCGAGGACATCAACATCGCCTTCAAAGCAGTTCAGTTGCTTCCGCTCTTTGGAGTCCCAGCGGAGCAGGCTGTTCCTTCCGCAGTTCAGCTTTACGCGCGTGCTGCACGAGAAGATGAGCTTGGGCTGGGCGCGGTGGGCTTCTTCCAATTCTTCGCTGCGTATGGCCGGGCGGCGGTCCCGCCTTTGATCACACTGGCGACCTCGGGCGACGATGCCCTAGTGCGTAAAGTGGCAGTTGGATTCCTCGCGTTGCGGGACCCCATGGGCGAAAACCGTTCTGCTCTGAGCCCGGAAGTGGTGCCCACGCTGATCAAGGTCCTGATGAACGATCGGAATGCGGATGTGCGCGGGGCAGCTATTTCGGCGCTCTCGGCCATCTGGCCGTCGACGGACTTGACGATAGATGCACTTCAACAGGCGTCGGTAAACGATGATTCGGTCGAGGTTCGAGCGAAGGCAAAAGCGGCATTGAAAAGAATAGCAGACGCGGCGCAGGAATGACGGGGATTAGCCGTCGTGGCAGCGCCGGCAGAGTGAGGTCGGCGGCGTAGACACTTCCCGCTCGGTTACAATCCGATCATGCCCAGCCGACTCGCCAACGGTCTGACGCTGCTGTCGGCGGTGGTGTGCGTGGGGTCGGCGATGTGGGTGGGGCGGTCAATGTTTGTCGCGGATATTGTGGGGCTCCCGGTTGAGAAGAACAACGGGTGCTTGGGAGTCACCATCCATGCCCAAATGTGGCTGGTACTCGACTGGTCCACTCGAGAGTTCTTTTACTCGAGCCGCCGCGCGGCGGAACTTGGTGCTGATGAAGAAGAGATCTGGAGTGCCGCATGGGGCATCCAATGGCTCGGATTGGGCTGGGGGAGTATCGGCAAGCAGACATTCCTGATCCTCCCCCTCTGGCTCCTCCCGCTGCTGACGGCGATCGCGCCGGTGTGGTGGTGGCGGAAGCGGCGAAGGGACGGGGGGCGGGGGTTTCCGGTCGAGGGCGCGGCTCCGGCTGAGTAGAGCGATCGGGCGCGTTCGCGTGGCTGAGGCTCGCTTTGACGTTTTGCCCGCCCGCTCTTAACTTGCTCCCATGACCGCCGCCGCGTTTCAGCAGTGCATTCATCCAGCGTGCGCGAGCACGTTCGGCATTGATGAGGTGCACGTCGCCTGCCCCAGGTGCGGCTCTCTGCTCGACATCCAATACGATTGGGACCGGCTCCCCGTCCCCAAGAGCCTCAACTTCTTTGAGCACCGCTGGGCCACCAAGGGCACCGGCACGGAAGGGCGGCTCGACTTTTCCGGCGTCTGGCGCTTCCGCGAGCTCATGCCGTTCTATCGCACCGAGGCCGACATCGTCAGCATCGGCGAGGGCCGGACCATGCTCCAGCAGAACGATCTGCTCGCCCGGCAGCTGGGCATGCAGCCTGGAAAACTGCTCCTCCAATACGAAGGCCTCAACCCCAGCGGCTCGTTCAAGGACAATGGGATGACGGCCGCGTTTACACACGCGCGGATCGTGGGGGCGAAGAAAGTGGCCTGTGCCTCGACGGGCAACACCAGCGCGAGCCTGGCGATGTTCGCGTCATTGGCCGAGATGCAGGGGGTGGTGTTCATCGGGTCGGGGAAAATCAGCTTCGGCAAGCTGTCGCAGGCGCTGGACTATGGCGCGTTGACGCTCCAGATCCAGGGGGATTTCGATGCCTGCCTCCGCCGGGTCCGGCAGATCGCGGTGGACGTGCCGCAACTGGGCATCTATTTGATGAACAGCGTCAACCCCTTCCGCCTCGAGGGGCAAAAGAGCATCATGCTCCGCATCCTCGAAGCGCGCGACTGGGAGCCGCCGGATTGGATCATCGTCCCCGGCGGGAACCTGGGGAACACGTCGGCCTTCGGGAAGGCATACATGGAGATGCGCAAGCTCGGCCTGATCAAGAAGGTCCCGCGCCTGGCGGTCATCAACGCGTCGGCCGCCAACACGCTCAACGTCCTCGTCTCCCGCCGCGGCATGAAATGGAACGGCGGCAATTTTGATGCGACCATCGCGCAGAAGCACTACGCCGCGCTCGATGAGAGCAACTACCATCCGCATACCGTCGCCAGCGCCATCGAGATCAGCCGTCCCGTTAATCTGCCCAAGGCGCTGCGCGCGCTGGAGGTGATGAACGGTGTCGTGCGCGAAGTGACGGACGAGGAAATTCTCGAGCACCGCGCCATGGTTGCCCGCTGGGGCTTCGGCTGCGAGCCCGCCAGCGCCGCCAGCATCGCCGGTCTGCACAAGCTGCTCGAGGAGCAGGTCATCGGCAAAGACGAGACGGTCGCGTGCATCCTCACCGGGCACGAGCTGAAGGACCCCAACGCGACGGTGAAGTACCACACCGGCATCGACATGAAGAGCGTGCAGGACCTCGCCCCGCGCGAAGAGCCGCACGGCAAGCTGTCGAATCGCCCGGTCGCGGTCGATGACGATCTGGAAGCGATCGTCCGCGCCTTGGGCGGGGATGCGAAGATGATCGTGGCGCACAAGGTGAAGCCGAGCAGCGCGAACGTGCCCGTCGCGGAATACTAAGAGCTCCTAACAAAACCTCGGTTCCGAATGATCCGATGCCGCCCGACAATCTCGCTTGGCCGCAGTCACGGAGGACGCCATGGCCAAGCCGCTCGTACCCGACGACCTGTGGGAATTGGTCGAGCCACTGTTGCCC
>DASYWJ010000080.1:0-19527 GCA_035936155.1 Tepidisphaeraceae bacterium
CTCAAGGTCATCAATTCTTCGGCGTTGAGATCGATCATGCGCGGAGCTTCTCATGCTTTCGCGCCGTCGATCACGGATGCCAGTTTTCACTCTAGACGAAAACGGAATCTTCCGTTTTTGATCGCGAATTCCGCGATACCGATCTAAAAGATGCGGATGCGAGGTCCGACCAGGTACTGCTCGCCGCGGGGCTGGAGGCTCCCGTTGCTGTGCTCATGGCGCCTTCTCCGTGGTTGAGGCCGGCGGAAATCCCCGTTTTTGGGGGATGCAAGCGATAAATTATTTATGTTAAAGGAGTTGCGCAAACCTGCATTGTAGTGCTGTGCAATATCCTCGTCGGCCGGGGTCGAAGTTGGCCAATTGTGCAATGGCTGGAGGTGCATGGGTGAAATGGCATCCGTGATCGACGCGGTTTCGGCGTGGTAGAACGCGGGCCGCCCATGGATCTCCGCGAGCTGCCCAAATTCTTCACGGTCGCCGAAGTGGCGACCATCCTCGCCTGCTCGACCAAGCATGTCGGCCGGCTCATCAAAGCCGGCCGACTGCGCGCGGTGGATATCGGCACTGGTCGTACGCGGGAGCTGCGCGTGTCAGCCGCCGCGCTCGATGCGCTCGATCAAGCCCCCACTTCCTCGGCTTCAACCACCTCTGGGGGAGGGCCGTCCAGAAGGCGCGGGCGCCATGTGCGGACGGTGACGGTCCCGGGGTTGACGCTCTTGCCCTCCAGCATGGCCTGACGAGTCGCCATCACCGCGCGCCAAATTGAATCCTTGGTCTCTGTTGTGACGTGCAAATAATGGTCATCCATGCCGCGATGTGAGTGGCCGCTGATCCACATTCGCGTGTCGCGATCGCAGAAGCTCGCGAGGATCGACTGCGCGGTGTGACGGCCGGCTGAAAAGCTCACGTCGCCCCGCTTGAACTTCATCCCGCCCACGCCCTCAGGGTGCTTCTCGTCCAGCGCTTTGAGGACCTTGATCATCTCCTGTGACAGCGAATCCGTGTGGCCCTCCCGGGCGGGTAGGCCATCCGCGCCATTCGTCAGCCGGCGCCGAACCCACGGCACGCCGCGGCTCGTCAGAAAGACGCGCTTCGCATGCTGCTCGTCGGCCGGCGTGGGGCGCACGAGCATCGCGATGCGCAGCGCCTCGGCCGTCTCCGGCCAGAGGAAAAAGAACCGCGGGATGCCAGTCTTGCCGCGGTCGAAATCGATCGCGAGTTCTTTCCAGTCGATCATCTCTGTCGTGAGCTCGCTGCAGTCGGTGGCGTTCATCGCCCCGTTGAGTGCCAGCAGCATGCAAGCGTGTAGCTGCGGGTGCTGCTTCACTTCCTCCAGGATGAGCGGGATCTGCTCGACGGGGAAAACCTTCTCGCCGTGCTCGCGGGCCTTCTTGCGCCGTGCAACGCGCATCTCCGACTTCGGCACGTAGTCAAAAGCGTCGCCAAAGTGAAAGGCTTCCGGCGTCAGCTTCGCAGTCTCTGTCGCCCACGTTGACAGGCACCGGACATAGATGACGTTGTGCTGCACCGCCGCGGGCCGGAGCTTGAAGTCGACGTACAGGGCGTGGCGGAACTTGGCCCACTCGTCGGGCAGGATCGACAGCGCCGGCCGCGTGTCCCCGAAGAATCGAACGGCGCGCTCGACACACCGGCGGCACTTCAGGAACGAGTCGTCGGAGATTTCGGGTTTACCGGTGGTGGGGTTGATGCGCTGCCGGCGCTCGTTCTCGCGCGCGATGAACAGGGTCACGAGCGCGTACAGGGTGATGTTGCGATCGCCCGCCCGGACAAGGCTCTGGCTGCCATCCGGCGCCGCCACGGCGGTGACAGTCTCGCGAGGATTCCGTCCAGCCTCCCACGCCTCGCGCTCGCTGTCGTACAGCGCCCAAGCCGCGCGCCAGTTTGGAAGCTTTCCGAAGTAGCGGATGGCGCCGCGGATCTTCTTGCAAAACTGCGCGCTTGGCTTGTGCACGCCCAACGGGAACTCAGGTGGCTTCCGCAGACGGTTCCAGTCTCGTACCAGCGTCGCGTTCACCTTGCTCAACCTTGCCTCTTCTGGCCCGTCGGCCGGTTGTAGTCAAGGGACATAGTACAACCAAAAAGGTTGTAGTCAAGGTTGTACTACAACCAAATACAACCACGACCTTTTCCGCTTCTGCTGTTTTTGTGGGTGTTTATCGAGGTTGTAGTCGTCCGCGAAAGTCTTATGAGTCCCCTGCTCTAACCGTTGAGCTACAGGCCCGGCTAGTGGCGAATGATATGCCGGGGGCTGTGGATGTGCGATACGCTTGTGGCGTGGGTGATGCGTTGCAGCACAGCGGTATTGACGGCGTCACTTCTTCTTGGGCGCGAAGGCCAGGACGTTGACGGGGGTGGTGCCTCTTCCCTGGCCGTCCCCGTACTGGATCGCCATGTTGACCAGGTGCTTGGCCTGATCGATGGCGTCGATGAGGTTTAAGCGGTTTGCCAGCCCTGCGGTGATGGCAGCGCTGAAGGCGCAGCCGCTGCCGTGGGTCTTCTCCTTTGGGTGCGTCTTCGCGGCGAATTCCAGGAACTCGCGGCCGTCGAAGAAGAGGTCCACCGTCTGATCAGACAGGTCCAACCCCTTTATGACCACCGCGCGGGCGCCGGAATCGACCATGCGCTTGGCGGCGTCCTTGGCGACGGAAATGTTCGGCTCGATCCGGTTCACGCCCGTGAGGGCGGCCGTCTCGCGCAGATTAGGCGTGATTACCGTGGCGTGCGGGAAGAGCTTGCGCTTCATTGCGTCCACCGCGTCGTCCTTCAGCAGTGCATCGCCGCTCTTGGCAACCATCACGGGGTCGCAAACGTACGGCGAGAGCTTGTTGCGGCCAATGCAGTCCTCGACCGCTTCGATGATTGCGCGCGAGCCGAGCATGCCCGTTTTGGTGGCGTCGGCGGCGATGTCCCCGACCGTGTGGTCGATCTGATCCCGGATCAGCAGGGGCTCGAGTTCCAGCGTGCGGTGCACGCCCAGCGTGTTCTGCGCGGTGACGGCGGTGATCGCGCTCATGCCGTACACGCCAAGGACCGAGAACACCTTCAGGTCGGCTTGGATGCCGGCTCCGCCGGAGGAGTCGGAGCCGGCGATCGTCAAGGCGGTTTTCATGCGTGGTTAAGTCCTGTGGGAAGACGGGGACGGGCGAAATGTATCGGGGCGGGGAGAGGCGTGCAATTTTTCATGGCACTTTCGATGTTCGGTATTTCGGTGCTCGGGTTCATTTCAATTGATGGCGAACCACAAGCACCGAACATCGACGAGAAGGAGAGCTACTTCGGCGGCTCGAGCTCGAAAAGGTAGATGGAGCCGCCGAGGATCGCCAGGGGCTCACGTTTGCGAAGTTGGGCGTACAGGGAGCGGGCTTCGGGCTCGATGGCGAATCCCTGGAGGTGCGTCGCGCTGACGGCCAGGACGGCGCCGGGCATATCGGGCCAGCTCGTGCCCAGGTCGAGCCCCTGCTTGCGGAGGTCAACGGCACTGATGCCGTACAGCGCCGGATCCACCGGACCAAAGTAGCTGACGAAGAGCTTGCGGTCCGAATGCTCGCGCTGCCACTGCGCCAGCAGCGGGAGGTCCTGGCCGAGGTCGATGTTCGATTCCCCGAGCAACTGTACGGGGCCCCCCGGCAGTGCGCGGGCGGCGGTGTTGAAGAACGGGACGTAATGGGGATAAGCGCGCACGGTCTCCGCAGCCAACGCGATGACGAGCAGCGCGATGATCCACTTTGATGCGCGCCAGCGCTGGGATGCGAGCGCCGCCGACACGCCTATGGAGACGAAGAGGAACGGGTAGACGGGCAGGACGTGCCGCAGCCCGAAATCGAGCCGCGCGAGCATCGCGAAGAACAGGTACAGCACGACCGGCAGCGCCAGGCAGGTGATCGTCCACGCCCCGCCCTCGCCGGGTGTGCCCAACCGCCGCCATGCGGCAAATAGCACCCACGCCATCAGCCCCAGCGCCACGAGTGTCGCCAGCGGCGTCTTGACAGCGATCGCGAAGGGAAAGTACGACCACCACCCCCCGCGGCGGGTCTGCCCGAGCATGTACGCCGGGCGGGTCAGCATCTGCTGATAAGTATCGAGAAATCCGTAGATCCACGCCTGCGGGAGGAGCCGCTTCGCATCGGCGTAGAGCGCTGCCTTGGTGATCAGGCTCGGCTCCTTGACCGGTTGCGTCGCCAGCCGCCGATTGCCCCGGCTGGCGAGTCGCGCTTCGGTCAGCCCGACCTCCGCCACGATGCCGCTCATGTTCATCGTCGCCGCCGATTCCGGCGCGGGGCGGAAGCGGAACCCGTACGTCGCCCACAGCGCCGCTGCGCTCACGGACAGCATGATGATCAGCACGATGCCTGCCATGACGTACCGTCCCCACCACCGCCGCAGCCAGCGCTCCAGCAGCGGCCACGACGCCGGCACGAATACGCGCGCCACCACCACGGCGGCAACAATCAGCAGCGCGAACAAACCCGAGAACTTCAGCGAGAGCGTGATCCCCGCGAGCAGCGCCAGCGTCAGGATGCGCAGCATTGACGCGCGCCGTCCGGCGCGCCACGCGGCATAGACCGTCGCAAGCAGCGCGAGGCTCATCGCCATGTCGCTGTCGAGCAGCGCTGCGTGGGCGAGGAAGTTTGGATCCAGCGAAAACAGCGACACCGCCACCACGGCCGCTAGCGGGCCGCCGACCTTCCACGCCCACCATCCGATCATCGCGCCGAGCGCTACCGCAATGGCAATCATGACCATGCGCGACCGCGCGAGAACGGCGTCGGCGGCGGCGGCGCCGCCTTCTGTGCCATAGAGCACCGCTCGGGCGAAGGCGGGGCTCTCGCTGGCGTCATCGAGCACGCGCGACCACAGGTCCGCATGTGCGTCGACCGGCAGCGCCACGCCCGCGTTCGGGCGGGCGGCGAGGAATTTCCACAACGGCGGCTCGCCGGGATCGATCCGGAAATCGCCCCGGGCCAGGTGCATCCAACCCGCCACCGCGTGCGTGGGATCGCCCACGGCAGCGCTTTTCGTAAGCACGGCCGCCCAGGACGTGATCGCAAACGCACTCAGCAGAACCGCGCAGGAAAGGATGGCCCCCACCGCCCCCCACCGGGTGGCTGGCCTCAGTTCCCCCGCCCGTGCCGTCGCCCCATATGAATCAAACCGCGCCCGCGTCATCCAACTCCATTCGAGCCGGCGAAACGGTAGCGACCGGTGGCGCAGCAGGCAAACGCACGACGTTCACGCCCCGCACGAGGGGCTGTGCCTTTCCACACCGTCTCCGCAACCCGCTGGGTGAAAGGCCGTGCTCGCCTTCCGTGTCTCCGTGTCGGGGACCGCTTGGTTCGGCTGACTCGCCAAGGTCTCCGACTCGTCGCGTGGTGTCGAAGCGACCTCCGGCGGTCGTGCCGAGCGGCTTGCCTCGATAAAAAGACGCCTTTCCTGCTCCGGTTCACCGCCGGCCTTGCTTGCCCGTCGCCCGCTGATTCCCAAGCCGCTTCATGCGCATGTGCTTCGCATTCGCTTGTTTTACCTTGCCCTTAAACGACGTGTTCGCCTTCCGTGCCTTCGGTGCTTTGTTCGCCATCGTGATCCCATTTCAGTTGATGCTCGACAGACTTGGCCGGCGACGGACGTTCGCGCCGCGGGCGTTGATCGTACCATGCCGATGTGCCCCGCGAACCCTTCATCCGCGACTAACTGGCCAACATGGAACGGGAGGCGCTGCGGGCGCTACACGTGTGGAATCAGGCGCTAAAGCACCTCGACCGGATCGGGGCAAGCGGCCACGAACCGGGGCGGCTTATCCGCGCTGCGTCGGACGCGGAGCACGCGCTACGGCAGCCACCAAAGGACGAACGGCTATAAGAGGCCGAGGCCGGCAATCACGACTCCCATCAGAGCCACGCTGCGGTGGGCTAACGGCCACAGGTCAGAGTGAGACATCGGCACAACGATCAGCCGCCAACGCGTGCCGTGGTTATCCCGTTCTTAACTGTCGGAAGGGCAGGCAGCGTAGCACCAGCGTAGCACGGAAAGAAGTGAGCCGTCATAACTGATGCGCCATCCAGGACTTGAACCTGGAACCCGCTGATTAAGAGTTGTCGTGTCCTTGAGGATTTCGATTGATTTCCGCTTCATCTGCTACTCCTTCTGTCGAAAAAGACTGAGTTACACTGACTTGCGGGTGTCGGCGACACCCGAGCTGATTCAAGCCGCGGCGCCGAAAAAAAACCCGTGCCTGAAGTTCAGTCGCGACCCTGCGCGCTTCAGCAAGCCCGCACGGACAATTTCAGCCGTCTCGAAATTCGCCTCGCACCACAGCCGCAGCTCTGGCTTCGCGTCCGGTTGGTCCCTCACCCATCTCGGCGCAACATTAAACCCGAGCTGATCGACAAGTGCCCCGAGCTGGCGGCGCAGGTTGCTCGCAACACCGGTGAACAGCGAAGAGTTGCCAGCCTGAATCCAGTAGATGCCGCCCGATGTTGGCATCGAGCTGGCACGAACATCCTCAAGCGACCCCCTCGCCTCGAACCGTGACAACTGAATGGAGCGGTTAGCCGATCTGCGAGCCTTCCGCAGCGCGATCGCCGCCCACCGGTACTCAAACCTCGAATGACCCGGGGCCAGCTCCGCCGCGAACGTGTCGAACTCCTTCACGAGATGAGGATCGCACAGAATCTGGTCGATAGAAGCGTCCCGCTGCTCGTCAAAATACAGCCGATCCTGAACTGAGCGCATCGCCATGTCGGCCGCGAACGCGAACGAATCAAGTTCCTCCTTCGCGATTGAAAATCGCTTCGCTGGTGAGAGATCGGCCAGCTTGCCATTCTTCCGCGCGTTCATCAGCAGCCAGTTGAGCTGCGACGGCGACGCTGGCGCGCCAAGTTCCCAGCACCGCTGAAGAAACAAAAGGTTCGCTTCCGGCTCCGCCACGACGTAGTCAATAGACCGATCCGAGCGAACATCTGCATACGCCCGGACCACGATCGACCAGAGCGAGCTCGCCGTAGTCTTGCCAACCCCAAACTGCCCGGTGAACGCGACGTGTGGAAACAACGCTGCACCGGGATTGCTTTGCGGCACGTCGTCACTCTTACGCCCGCCGTTATTGAGCCGCGCGAGCAAACGATCCGGCGTCTCCAGGCTCGCCGGCAAATCGAGGCCCGCATCATCAAAATCGCGAACGTCAAACTTGCTCAAATCGCCCTCTGGACTACTACCTGTCCGCTCGGCCCCGAAACGCTTTGGAATTTCTGAGCTGGCCATGTTGTTGATCCTTTACGCGACATGAACGAGCAGGGCGCGGAGCTCTTCGATCTTCCGTGATCGGAACTTCACCAACGCGTTCCCGTTCTTGAAGTTGCACCGCTCGCACAACGCGGTGCGCACATGCTCAGGCAACTTAAACTCCCCCGCTTGGTCAAGGTGCTGGTACGACGTGAGCAGGACATCCCGCGCGCGCTCGTCCAGCTCTGCCAGCGCCTGCTCGAGGCGGGCCATGTTGGGCGACCGTTCTGCCGACGCCGGCCGGTGCATACCCTTCCGGCGCGCCACGTCTTGTAGCATCTCGTCCACCAGCTTTGACACCGCCTTGTGCTGGCGGATCAGCTCCCGGAGCTGCCACATGGCGTGCTGGTGGAAAGAGGCGAGGATCTGCCGCTCAACATCGCTGAATGAGTGAACATTCTGCAACACTAAGCTGCCCGCGGAACGGACGAAGCGAAAGAACAGATCCGTCACGAAATCCTCGACCAGGCACCCCGGCGGGAGCGAGAAGCGCACGCGGCGAAGGCAGAAGGAGTAAACCCGGCTCTTGTAACGGTCGTAGAGTCGCGATACCGCGTCGCTCGCGGTGTCCGTCAGCGGACCATCAGGTGAGCGGATCGCCTGCTCCGCGAGGATGCGCAGGTCGTTTAGCAGCTCCACTCTGTCGCCGTCGGCGTCACTGTCAGAAGCATCCATTCGTTTACCTCACGTCGTCCCCTGACATGGTCTGTCGCTCAACGCAGAGTTATACGGGGGCGAGTGACATGGAATCGGTTTTTTTCGGCGTCACCTGGGCCCGTATTGCTCTGCGACAGACGAGCCGGTGAGTTCTGAGCGGCAGCGCGTGCTCCCCGGGCGGAGCGCAAGCTGAGCTTTCTACAGCGAAAGGACTGACGATGACGACAACTAGCGTGACGCGCCGCCGGACGGGCGAGAAGTGCGATATCTCTGGCCGCTACGACTTCGACGGCTACTTGAACGGCACCCGCTACCCGGAGCCGCGGCCCGAAGAGAAGCGCATCCCCGCCGCGAAGAACAACGTCTTCCCGCCGATCCGCTCGACCGGGAAGGGCTGCTACTGGCGGCTGGTGGAGCGGATCTAGCTCGTCGCAGTCGCCTCTGGGCCGTCCCGTCTCGCGGCGGGACGGCTGCCTTTTCAGCGACGGCTCGCCCAAGATCCGGACGATGGCGGCGGCGCCCTTTTGCGCCATCCGCTCGATTTGCTCCATCCGCTCGATGAGCTGCCGGTTGTAGTCCACCAGCCGCTGCTCTGCCTCGATCTCGGCGATGATCTCACGCTGGCTGCCGAGGGGCGGGAGCCGCACATTCGGGGCGAGCTGACTGCGGGACCGACGCCGAGTTGAGCTGACGAACGAAGGCGCTACCCGTGATTCGGCTCAGTCGAAGCCGCAGTGCGCGAGCGAAGACAGCCCCTAAACTCAAGCCCGACGTCATGCGCGCCTCTTACCGCCGACCGCGCCGACCGCCGTTACTTCTGAAGTGTTCACCAAAGATGAAAACCGCTATTGCTTCAGATCCGCTGCGATGGATGAGAACTGGTCGAGTGCCGCCTGTAGATCGTCTGCGATCTCCTGCGCCAGTTCGGCTGGCTCGGGTAGGTCGTCCGAGTCCTCGAGGCTCTTGTCGCGTAGCCAGAATAGGTCGAGACTCGCCTTGTCCCGCTTCAACAGCTCATCGCACTCGAACGAGCGCCAGCGCCCCTCAGCATTCGAGTCGCTCCACGTCGCCTCGCGTTGGTAACGGTTGCCCGGGTTGTAGCACTGCACGAACTCGTCTAGGTCGGCGCGGCGCATCGGCCGCTCCTTCTGCGTGAAGTGCATGTTCGTCCGCAGGTCGTATACCCACAGCCGCTTCGTCCACGCCGCCTCCTGCGCGGGCCTGGCATCAAAGAACAGCACGTTCGCCTTTACGCCCTGGGCATAGAAGATCCCCGTGGGCAGGCGCAGCAGCGTATGGACCTCGAAGTCGTGCAGCAGCTTCCGCCGCACCGTCTCGCCTGCCCCGCCCTCGAACAACACGTTGTCCGGCACGACGATCGCGCAGCGGCCGTTGACTTTCAGCAGCGTCTTGACGTGCTGGAGGAAGTTTAGCTGCTTGTTCTTCGTCGTCGTCCAGAAGTCCTGCCGCTCGTACGCGTGCTCCTCCTTCTCCAGTTCCCCCTCCTCGTTCACAACCGCGATGCTGCTCTTCTTCCCGAACGGCGGGTTCGTCAGCACCATGCTGAACCGCTCGCCCGGGTCACTGGCGAGGCTATCGACGCCGCTACGGATCGGGCAGGGGTCGGCGTCGATGCCGTGCAGGTACAGGTTCATAATGCAGAGCCGCGCCGTCGCCGCGACCAGCTCCCAGCCGCTGACCAAGCCCTTGCGCACGTGCTTCTTCTGCTCGGGATCGAGATCGTGACCGTAGTGCTTCACAACGTGATCATGGCCCGCGAGCAGGAAGCCGCCCGTGCCGGCGGCGGGGTCGCAGACGGTGTCGGCCGGCGTCGGCCGCATCACGTCCACGATCCCTTGGATCAGCGGACGGGGTGTGAAATACTGCCCCGCGCCCTTTGGCGACTCGGCGGCGCTACGCGCAAGTAATCCCTCATAGACGTCGCCCTTGACGTCCGTGTTCATGCTGGTCCACTGCTCGGCGTCGATCAGGTCGATGATCAGCCGCTTGAGCGTGGCCGGGTTCTGAATCTCCATCCGGGCCTTCTTGAAGATCTCGCCTAGCATCCCGCCGCGCTTGCCCAGCTCGTCGAGGATCATGCGGTAGTGCGTCTCGAGCTCGGCCCCGTCCAGCTTCAATAGGCTCGCCCAGCCGTACTTCGCCGGCACGATGGGCGGGCGGTTGTATGGTGGCTTCGCCAGCTCGTCGGCCATCTTCAGGAACAGCAGGAAGGTGATCTGCTCCGTGTAGGCCATGTACGACAGCCCGTCGTCGCGGAGGACGTGGGCGTAGTTCCATGCCTTATTGACGATTTGTTGGGTGTCGCTCATATCACGTTGTCGTACGTGGCCGGCTGCTTCAGGTGCTGCACGGTGGTTTGACGATCGATGTCAAGAACTCATTGATTCGGTTTGCCAGCATCAGCCGCCGAGCCTCCAGGAATGCGCGATAGTTGTCGAGTTGGTGCAGGTGCGGGTCGAGCGGCACCTGCTGGGTCAGCAGCGCGTCCTGTCCGCGCTCGGCCATCACCTTCGGCAGGTAATCTTTTGGGGCTTTGTTGCTAATCTTGCGGTTGGTCTTACCAGAGACGAAGGCCATGTTCGCGATCTCGTTGATCTCCTTCTGCACGTACCGCCCCTTGAGCAATGATTTGGGAAAGATGTGGTGGTACTGGATGTAGTGCCAGCGGCCAGAATGGGTGAGCGAGATGCCAAGCCCGCTCTGCCAATCCTTTGCGCCCGCCGACTGCAAGGCGAGAAACACAAGTGAGAACAAGGGACTCCGCGCGCCGCGGCCCACGAAATCCTCTGGACCGAAGTCGAGTCGACCGAACTGTTGCTTCACCGTGGAGAGTAGGTCGCCGACGGAGCCGCCACGGTTGATGGTGCTTAGATCGAAATCCAGCAAAGTCTCAGTTGAGCCCCGGGAGTATCGCCCGCGGGCGTTGGCAACATACAGCCACTGCAACAACTCGCACTCCTCGCCAGCGGCGAGGTTGCCTCTGCGCTTGTTGAAGAACGCGGCGAGCGCAATGAAGAACAGCGGCGACGACAGGAGCGACTCATCGTCGACCTTCGCGTTGGACTTCAGGAAGTTGGTCGCGAACACCAGCCCTTGCTTCGCGTCCTCCCAACCAGCTTTCAGACGTTCGATCGAAATTGAGCCGACGGACAGAAAGCGGGACTGGCCGCTGGCGAAGACAACCATGGCGCGAACGAGCAAACCAAGGTCCAGCGTGAAAAACCGTTCCTCGCACTGCTGCTGGAACTCCTCCAACAGTTTCAGCGAGTTTGGCCACCGCGCCGTGATTTGGGCCAGAGCGAGATCGGAGCCTCGGAGCTTCACACCAAGCGAGTTAACGCGGACGAAAATTTCGGCGACCTCCTCGTAGCTGAGATCTCGCTCCAGGACGTGCATGACGTACTGGTATTCGCGGATGCGGCGCAGCTTCTGGAGCCGCTTCGTGTACTTGGCGTATCGCGGGTCGTCCAAGGACGTGATGCCGGCGGCCTTGAGGATGTCGCCGTCGCCGTCTGACTTGAAGACCTTCGACACCGACACCCAAGACGGATACTGGGCGAGGCTCTTCGCCGCGACCACGAACGTCAGGCGATTCAACCGCTCCTGAATCTCCGACTCTCTGGCCTCGTCCTCGTCGTTGTCATCGTCCTCGGAGTCGCCATCCCCTTCGATCTCCTCCGCGGCACCGGGAGTCTCCTCGTCGCCTTCGACCTCGGTGAAATCGGCTGGGCCGTCGGGATGTTCGAGGTTGAATAGGATGTCGATCGGCCTCTGTCGGCCGCGGACCTTCACCGGCTCGCCGCGAAGGACGGCAGAGAGGGACGTCAGCCGCTGTTGCCCGTCGAGCAGCAGCTTGTGCCCCGAGAACGGGCTGACGCTCTGTGACACGGCCAGGTCCCGGCTCGGCTGCTCCTGGTCCGTCTCCCACACGAGAACCGAGCCGCTCGGATACCCACGGTAGAGCGAGTCGAATAGATCTCGAACCCGAGCCGCTCGCCAGACATAGCGACGCTGCATCTCGGGCAGGCGCAGTTCTCCCCGCGCAATCATCGCGATCATGTCCTTGACCGTCGTATCAACCTTCCGCATAGCGCGCTCCCCTTATTCGAGCCCAAGCCGCTGGTACCCGCCGCAGGTGACGTGGAAGAACGAATAGATGTCGATCATGTCCCGGGGTGCCAGATGGGCGATCGGTCCGCGGCAATGCTCCGCCAGCTTTAGTAGCGACGAATACGTTAGCGACTTCGGCTCCGCGCGGTAGTTCGGGTTGAAGCGCACGATCTTGCCCGCACCCCACCCGGGGCGCTTGCGGTTATTCATGATCATGCCGACTGTCCATTGCTGGCCAGTCATCGTTGTGCCTCATCAAGTAGGGGGACCTGCTGCAATGGGAGCGCCCGCCGCCGTGATCGCGACCTCGTTTGTGATGCAGCCCCAGCATCGTGGAGATGACGAGAGCGGGTCAGGATCGCTGCTGCCGGCTCGTCCGTCGGGTCCTGTGGGACGAGCTTGCCCTCGAAGGCGCGCTTGAGGATGGCCTGCCGCAGCCGCCCGGCACGCTTCAGATCATGCTCGACCTCCGCCTCAACCGCCTCGACCACCGACAGACGGCGCGCGACTTCCGCAATGATCTCCTGCTGCTCGGACACCGGCGGGACAGGGATAGCGCTGCGTTCCATCGCACCTACGTTGAAGTGCGCTAACGCGCTGCCGGTCTGCCTGCCCAGGATGCTCGCTCGGCCGACCGGCGAGGTCACGAACAGCGCGACATACCGTGGGTCTATCAAGGCGAGAAGCCTAGTAATAACGAGGTCGGAGCAATTCGCCTCGCCTGCATCGGCGGGATAAACACACGCCTCTCCGACGCTCCCCGACCTAACTACGAGCAGTTCACCGCCGACCAGACGCGACTTCGAGAGGGCGGCGTGGAAGTCTTCCGGTATGAACTTGAGGCCGTGGCGATCGAACCGGAGCGGTCGCACGTTTTGAGATCGGAGAAACGGGACCCCGCTCTCGATGTACCTCTCCTTCATCGGTCCGACATGGCCAACCGTCACATCCCATGCGCATTGCTCGACTGTCGCGCAACACCAGCCTGCCGGGAGTTCCGGAAACGACCCGTTCGGTGGACTCGGGGGGTCGCGGTACTTCTCCCACCACCCCTCCGGCGGACTTGTTCCCGCTTCGGCGTACTTGTTGAAATGGTCAGCTTCCCAATTCTTTCGCCGCGCGGTTAAGACGCGGGCCAAAAGCATAGCCGGCGGCTCAGCGGGCGGGTTCTGGCGGCGCCAAGCCTCGGTCAGGCGGCCCTCGACGGCGGCCTTGAGGACGGCGGCGCGGTAGCGCTTCAGGTTCGCGCGCACCCGTTCCAGCGCGGCCACGCCGGCGTCAAGGTCGGAGAACAGTTCCTCGATCTTCGCTACGATCCGCCGCTGTTCATTCAGCGGCGCGACTCGGACTACCAAGCGGCGGAAGCGGCCGTGCGTCAAGTTTAAGCCACTATCACTGATTCCCGTCTTCATCGTGTCGATGACGGCCTGCGTGGCTTGGCTTCGTAAGAAAGCCTCCATATACCGCGAGTCGAGCACCGCCTCGGACACACGGAAGCGATACATCTTTCCCGAGAGCATCAGCCGGGGGCGGGTACTTCTCACCAAGCACGGAATACCGCATCGTGAACGAGGTCCGGCGCAGGTAATGAGAAGGTCGCCGGTCCGTACTTGCAGGTTGGGGCGGGGCTTCAACTTCGCCGGCAGCTTCTTGTTGTGCTCAGGGAGAAACTGGCCGTCTTGGATGGCCGTAGTCTTGAGGACTCCCCAATCAGCGTCAGTCGATGATGGCTCCTTTTCACACTGCGGGCTCCAACCGTGGTGCAGGGTGCGGCCGTCTTCGAGCGGCGCGAGCACCGCATCAATAGGCGTTTCGATCCAGCCAGGGGGTAGATCATTCACCTTTGCGCTCACGCGGACAACCTTTCGCTCAGCTCACCCAGCAGGGCCGGCAGCTTGTTACCGAATACCTGATACGCCGCACCCAGCCCACCGAACTGCTTGAAGGGTACTTCCTCTAAGTCCTCCTGCTCGATCCCCAGCGCCGTCGCAATGTGGTCGCGAATGGCGTCGAGCCAGCGCCGCTGCTCCGGCGTGAATGTTGTTCCTGCCGCCTGCTTGTCGGCCAGCCACGCCTGATACCGCTGCTCGACCGCCGCCTCGACGGGCACCAGCAACGTCTCCTGTCCGATCACGTGGCGCACGAGCGCTATGAGGTCTACCAGTTGCTTCGCCGTTCCCTTTACGTTCTGCGGCTCGACCGTCTCGAAGGCGTGCCACAGGCGTCCCACCGTCTCCGGCTTCTTCGGGTCAACGAAGAAGGGCGGGACGTTCAGCTTCTGCGCCAGCTCGCGCACCTGACGGTAGCGGACGCCAGCGCGGTACGGGCGGCTGTACAGCACCTTGATCGCTTCGATCTCGTCCTTGTTGTCCTCGATGAACTGCTTGAAGCTGCCGATCAGCGACTGCGCCTTCTCCTTCGCCTTGCTGTCGAACCCGGCACGCAGGAGCGCATCCCGGTTGACCTCGTCCAGCACCTGCTCGGCCGCCGCCTTCACGTTGAGGATCGTGTTGCGGAGCTTGGGGTTGTGGAAGGGCTTCAGCGCCTGCGCCATCGCCTTCTGCTCGACGCCCGCCGCCTGCTCGTCCGTCGGCTCCTGGCCCGGCGCCAGATTCAGCTCCTGCGTCGCCCGGATTGTGACAACATCCGGGTCGATGCTGTCCAGTAGCGCCTTGGCGAGTTCCGCCAGCGTCTGCCCGCCCGCCTCGGCTGCAATCTGCTGCCGCTGCTCGTCGTCCAGCTCCCGGTCCAGTCGCGCCAGGCGGGCGGCGAGCGTCGAGACAATGTCGTCGCTGACAGCGCCGGCCGCTACGGTTGTGAGGATGCTCGTCAGCGGGACCGACGGGTTGCGGTCCAGCGGCTTGCTCAGCGTCTTGTCCGTCTCCGTCACCCCCACGGCGTCGACGATGACAAAATGCGTTTTCACGGTGGCGTCGGGGGTCACGCTCTGGAGATCATCGGGCCGAATGATGCGGCACCCGCGCCCCTTCATTTGCTCGAAGTAGGCGGCCGAGTTGATGTTCCGCATGAACAGCAGGCATTCCAGCGGCTTGACGTCCGTCCCCGTTGCGATCATGTCAACCGTGACCGCCACGCGGGGGTGGTAGCTGTTGCGGAACTCGCTCAGCAACTCCTCAGGCTTGCGCCCGGTCGTCTTGCTGGTGATCTTCTGGCAGAACTCATTGCCCTTGCCGAACTCCTCCCGCACGATCTTGGTGACGTCGTCCGCGTGCAGGTCGGTCTTAGCGAAGATGAGCGTCTTGGGGACCTCACGCCGGCCGGGGAAGATCTCGGGGAGCCGATCACGGAAGGTCCGGATGACCAGCCGGATCTGGCTCTCATTGACCACGTCGCGGTCGAGCTGGTTCGGCACGTACAGCAGGTCGTCGTCCAGCTCGGCCAGCCGCTTCTTCCGCGTCTTGCGGTCGCGGCGCGGGACGAAGAACCCGGGCTGCTTGCCCAGCGTCGCTCCGTCCTTGGTCACCTGCGTCTCGATGCGGTACACGTCGTAGCCGACGTTCACCCCATCGAGCACCGCCTGCTCGTGCGTGTATTCCATCACCAAGTTGCCATTGAAGAATCCGATCGTCTGCGCGCTGGGAGTGGCGGTCAGGCCGATGAGCGTGGCGTCGAAATACTCGAGGACTTGCCGCCAGACGTTGTAGATCGAGCGGTGACACTCGTCGACGATAATGAAGTCGAAGAACTCCGGCGGGATCTTCGCGTTGTAGATGACGGGGAGCGGCTCGCGCACGAGCGATGGTGCGACCGGGGCCTCAAACATCGAGCCTTCCTCGGCCGCCTCGTCGAACTCCTCCTCGCCCTTGAGGATCGAGTAAAGGCGCTGGATGGTGGTGATGACGACCTTTGCGGCGGGGTCGATCGTGTTGCGCCGCAGGTGCTGGACGTTGAACTCCTCGGTGAACTTGTAGGCGTTGTACGGGCTGGCGAACTGCTGGAACTCGTTGAGCGTCTGGCGGCCGAGGTTGTTGCGGTCGACGAGGAACAGGATGCGCTTCGCCTGCGCGAACTTGATGAGCCGATAGGCGATGTTGCAGGCGGTAAACGTCTTTCCGGCGCCCATGACCATCTGAATGAGCGAGCGGGGGCGATTGTCGGCGAACGCTTGCTCCAGATTGCCGATCGCCGTGACCTGCTTGTCCCACAGCTTCGACGTATCCAGCGGCGGCATGTTGCGCAGCCGGGCGCGAACTTGCTCGCCGGGCGCGAGTTTGGCGAGCCGGATCAGCTCCTCCGGGCGATGGAAAGCGAAGACTTCTCGGCTGCGCGGGTGGGGGTCCAGGACGCTGGTGAACTGCGTGACGGCGCCGGTCGACTCGTAGGCGAACGGCAGCGGCATGGCCCACCGGGGAAGGTGTGAGGGGAACCCAGTGGTGTATTTTGCCGACTGGGTCTCGACGCCCGTCAGCGTGTGCCCCTCTGGCTTCGCCTCAACGATGCCGATCGCTTGGCCGTCGGCGTACAGCAAGTAGTCGGCGAAGCCGCTGGCGAGCGGGAACTCCCGGATCGCGACGCCGGAGCCGGCCGAAATGTTCATGTCCCGGTGGTTCTGCAAGACCCAGCCGCACTGGTCGAGCAAACGGTCGATCTGTCGGCGGGCCTTCTGCTCGGGTGTCATCGCTATCCGGAAGTGGTGGTGCCCCTCGGGGATTGCAGCGGAATGCTCTCTCAGGCGTCGAGCGTCCCTTAGAGGCCATAGTGTACCAACCCGGAAGGCGCAACCCAATGTCGCCCCATCGTGGGCCCAACTTGGAAGATGGAAGGCGAGTGTGGCACCAGCGGGTGGTGACTTGGGTGCCGCCGCTGTACGCGTCCTTGACATGTCTCGGAGAGACGCTTCTGGCTGATGCCCAATCCACCGATTACAACTGTTGCCGTCTAGCGGGAGGTCCAAGATGGGGTCCAAGGCGAATTTGCGGCGCTTCACAGTTGCTCTAATCTTCTGCGTCATCACTCCGCGCGCACTCAACGCGAACGGAATCGACGTGCCGGCTCTTGTACGTCAGGCAGCAGAAAGCGTCGTGACGATAAGGGTGAACGGTCGTGGCGGCGTTCCGGTTGGTCAAGGTACCGGTTTCTTTGTCGGCACCGACACGTTGGTCACGAACGTTCACGTCTTGGGTGGCATAGAGTCGGCCGTTGCGATTACCAAGGGCGGCAGCGAGCTTCCGATCAAACACATTCTCGACTGGAATCCCGCTCTCGATGTGGCCCTGGTACGGGTCGAAACGAAGGATCATCACACGAAGCCCCTGCCCCTCGCTGACGCGCTTCCCGAGATCGGTTCCAACGTCATCGTCATAGGATCGCCAAAGGGCTTGGAACAGACGGTTTCTTCAGGGATCGTTTCAGCGCTGCGCGGCGACAAGATTCAGTTTACCGCGGCGGTTTCGCCCGGTTCCAGCGGCAGTCCGATCTTGAATGGGCATGGCAAAGTGGTCGGCATTGTCCAGGGTGGGGTACGGGGCGGGCAGGCGCTGAACCTCGGGGCCACCGTTGAGGCGATCAGACCTGTCGATGAGAAGAAACATCACGCGACGGACTTTGGGACCTTTAACGCGCTCTACAGCATCTGGAGCGTCCCGTCGGAGGCGTTGGAGCCATGTAGCGACGAGGAACGTCCGCGGCAAATTTCATGGTTCAGCGAGGTCTTGGTCGACAAGCCGTACCTTGTCACCTTGCGTGCGCGGCTGATCGCGCTCCACATCGACAAACTGGAGGAGCTGCGTCCAACGGACATTCCGGCTACCGAGCAGGTATTGCGCACGATCGCCGCAGAGATCAAGAGACTGGAGCAGTTTAGCAGCTATTTCAATGTCGCGATGGATGCACAGTGCTTCGGCGACCTTAGGCTCCAAACGATTCGACTTACGCATTGCCGCGCGCCAAAGCTGGCGAGACGATTGGGAGAACTCCTGTTAAAGATAGAGCCGGAGAACAGCCGCAACTATGCATGCTTAGGCACGGTACATGCGCATCTTGGTGATAAAGCGCGCCAGTTGGAGTTACTGCGGGAGGGATTTGCCCGTGACCAAGACAAAGCGCGTGGGCATTTTAGTTTTGCGTACTACTACGCTTCAGAGTTCGATTGGGCAAATTACGCGATCCATCGAGAGAATCTACAGGAGCTCAAGTCGACGCAGTACGTGCGGAGGCTTGATGAGCACGAGAAAACTTTCCGCAAGATCGAGCCCTTGGTAAGACGACGTCGGGCACTCGACGGCGATCGCGAAACAGGTAGCTTCTAGAAGGAGCAGCGCAATAGTAGATCTCGGTAACGCACGCGAACGGGCGCCACTGAGCGTGACTGTGAATCTCGATTCAGTCGCACCGCGATCGGGCGTAAAGAGCCCGCTCGCTGTGCCCGTCGTGGCGGAGGTACCGCTGCCAGTGTGGTGTGGCCTCCCAGTTGCGCCCCAACTCGTCCAGCGTGTCGGCAAGGTTGTAATGGGCTCTGGCATCAGCGGGGTTCACCCGGAGTGCCTGACGGAACGCATCGCAGGCGCCGTCGCGGTCGCCGGTGTCGGAGAGCAGCGCCCCCAGGTTGTTCCACGCGTCGCCGTAGTCGGGGTTGATCTCAACCGCCTCGCGGTACCGCTCGATCGCCGCTGCCGTGTCGCCGACCTGCGCCAGCACGAAGGCCAGCGCGAAGCAGATCTCCGCGTCGGGCCCACCCTGTTGCAGCGCACGGCGGTACGCATCCGCGGCGCCAGCCAAATCATCCTCGGCCTCGAGCGTGGCGCCGCGGTCGAACCACTCCGACGCCGACCGCTCTTCCGCATCGTGCAGCTTCACGGGTTCCGGAGGTTCGGAATCACTGTCGAACGCGATCTGAAGCTGCCCATCCGCCTCCGCCAGTTCCGCATCGTCTGTCCGCACCATCACCCGCCCGTCCTGAGCGACGAGGCTTGGAAGCGGCAGCCCGTCGGCAACGCGAGCACGCAGCGTCGCCAGCACCTGCTTCAGTCGCCCCGGCTTGAGTCCCGATCGCACCAGATCGCAGAAGCTGCGGGCGGCCGAGAGCTGGGCGAAGTCGTAATACTCCACGCCGTAGCGGATCAGTGTCGGCTCGATCAGTCCCGATGTCCGCCACGCCCGCACCCGCTGCGGTGAAACGTGCAGGAGTCCCGCGACGGCGTCCGTGGTGAACAGGCCGGCGCAGAGGTCGTCGTTCGTGCTAGCCCGTGGCTGGGTATATGATTTGGTTGACATTGCGCGTCCGCTCCTTGCACGCGCCGATGATTCTACGGCAGTGGCCGCGGCGTCCACCGTGGCGACACCACTTTTGCACAGGTTGTGCACCGGCTCAAGAGGTTTTCCGCTTCCGCCCCTTCGCCGCAGCCGCGGCCGGGCTCGGTGCGACCAGCTTCGGCGGCTTAGCCTTCTTCGATGCCGCCGCCAGGCTCTTCTCCAGCGCTT
>DASYWJ010000081.1:0-51847 GCA_035936155.1 Tepidisphaeraceae bacterium
CGCCGCGACGGCCAGCCGCGACTGCCCCTCGTCCACCGCGCGAACGATCCGCTCCCTCAGATCCAATGAACAGGCCTCCATGCCTGACCTCCTGATTAAAACCAGTTGAGAATGCTACACGGAACGACGAAATGCTCTAACAGTGGCACGGGCGTCCCGCCCATGGCGTGTGTACTTCATACGCTCGCGGCGCAGCCGCGAAAACCAATCGCGGAGCGATCTTCCTCTGGCGTTGAAAGAGATATAACCGCGCTCCGCGGATGATCGGGCTGCACCCGACGTACGCAAGTCCCCGCACCGACATTCTTCGGGAGTACCTCAGGATGTGCCTGAACCGGTCATCGCGCTTGAACGGAAGATCCCGTCCGGAGGCGTATTCCATCGAGACCACACCCAAACACGGGTGCGGAATCGCAGATGACCCGTCACGTCCCAAGTAGCGGTCATCATCTCCCAGCACGAATGCATCCGCGCGCAGACGAGTTCCAGATGAGCTTCCGTTATTGGAGGCTCGGCACGATCAAAACCCACCAAAACCAACGTCAGACCTGCAGCGTCGCTTGGATGCAGCGAGGACAACTTCTCGACGTCATGAGCTGTCGCGTACAGGTGCTTCACGAAGGACGTATTCGGTCGGTCGCGGTCAAACACCTCGCGCCACGCCCCCTTCATCTCGACCCACCATGGCTTCGTGAATCCAAGATCGACAACGCAATCGCATCGATCTCGCGTCTTTCCAGGATACCGTCGCTCTGCAATTGCGGTTTGGCCCCGCGCGTTGAACATCTCCGTGGGGTCTAGCGCGCATTCTTGGCGAATTTTTGGCATAATCGGCAGTAACCCTGTCATGGAGGACACTTGTCGAAGTCAATTCGGGTCGAGAATGAAGCGGAAGAACTGGTCGCCCTGCAGGCGCTGGAGACCTATCGGGCGTTGCAGCATGCGGTGAAGACCGCGCCGCATGGCAGAGGCCTGGCGACGGTCGAGGCGGTGGTGCACGACAAAGGGTTCGAGCACCTTCGCAGGATGTACGAGTCGGCGCTTGCGGATCATCCGGAAGCGCCAAAAAAAGGGGGCTGCTCTTTAGGCTGCGCGTGTGGCCGGAAGTCTTCCTTCCGTTGCGCCACGCCCAAGCATCTGCTGACGACCGTGGGAGGCATCGTGATCCCGCGGCGTTACTATGCGTGCCGGGGTTGCGGCGGCAAGCGGACGCCGTGGGACGAGTGGGCGGGGATCCACGCGCTTGCGGTCACGCCGCACGCGCGGAAGGTGATCGTGACGGTGAGCTGCGCCTGGTCGTTCGACCGCGCCAGCGGCAAGCTGAAAGAGATCTGTCACATGAACGTCAGCGACGACACCATCGAGCGGGTCTGTCAGCACGAAGGGGAGGAGGCCAGACGGTGGCTGCGTGGCAACGAGAAGACCGTTGAGTCGTTCGCCACAGCGCCCGGTGAGCCGGTTTTACAGTGACGGACTGAAGGTGAACACGACGGGCGGGTGGCGTGAAATGCGGCTGAATTTGCTGCAAAAACGGGAACGCGCCACGCCGGTCCCGCCGCAGCGGTGGAACGAGCGGGTGCTGCCGGAGGCGAGCGTGAGGCTGGCGAGCTGCTGTATCGCGGACTGCCGGCTGACCGGGGCGATGTGGAAGCAGTGGAGCGTGCGGATGGGTCTGGAGAACTCGTCGCAGTTGAGCGTGATCGCCGACGGCGCGGCGTGGATCTGGGAGCAGGCGCGACAACGTCTGAGTCCGCGGGCGAGCTGGTGCGTGGACGTGTATCACGTCAGCGAAGACTTTCACCGTTGCGCCAAGGCGACGCTGGGCGAAGGCGAAGCGGCGCGGTCGTGGGCGCAGGGCGAACTGGAAGAACTGATCCGCGTCGGCGGGCCGAAGTACCTCGAGCGTTTGGACCGACAGATCGCGGCGACGACAGAGCCGGCACGCCTGGAAGCGCTGGGCGTGTTGCGCGTCTACCTGGAGGGAAACAAGGACCGGATGTGGTACGGCCAGAGACTGAAGGAGGGAAAACCGATCGGCAGCGGCGCCATCGAAGGGGCGTGCAAGAAGATCGGCACGAGACTGAAGCTCAACAGCGCCCGCTGGCGTCCCCGCCGCGCCGAACGGTTCGGGGCCTTGTTGTGCCTGGAGTACACGGACCAGTCAGCCGCCTACTGGTCGGCCAAGGCCGCCTGACCCTCTCCGTGAGCCGTCGCGACCACGCAACCGCGGAGTTATTTACCTTTCGCGCTGTGCCGGAGCGATCAAGATGACCAACATACGACCACAGTCCGTCGGATAATCTCCGTCCACAGGACCCGCTTCCGCATCCATTTCGCGCACCATGTCCAGGATAACACTATTAATTGCCTTCAAACTTTCCGGTGGAGTCGAGGATCTGCTCATCTCTTTAGCCTCACCGATCAAACTGCGCATCAAACGCAATGGCGCTAGGCTTGAAGTCAATCCGCCTCACGAAGGCGCACGCTTCCGTTGCGCCGTGTTCACGATCCATTCTGGAGTCTTCCCACTCGACGCTCAAGGGGCCCTGATAGCCGATGTCGTTCAGCGCGACGATGATGTCCTCGAACTTGATGTCGCCGTGGCCCAGGCTGCGGAAGTCCCAGTAGCGCGCCGGGTCGGCGAAGGTCGTATGCCCGCCGAAGACGCCCACCGTGCCGTCGCCGTGGCCCCACCAGGCGTCCTTCATGTGCACGTGGTAGATGCGGTCCTTGAAGGTGCGGATGAACTTCACGTAATCGACGTGCTGGTAGCCGAGGTGCGAAGGGTCGTAATTGAACCCGAACCTCTTGTGGCCCTTGATCGCCTCGATCGCGCGCTGAGCGGTGGCGATGTCGAACGCAATCTCCGTTGGGTGCACTTCCAGGCCGAAGTTCACGTCGACCTTCTCGAACTCGTTCAGGATTGGCGTCCATCGCCTGGCGAAGTCGTCGAACCCCTTCTGCCAGTATTTCTGATCGGTCGGAGGGAACGCGTAGATGCTGTGCCAGATGCTCGACCCGGTGAACCCGTTCACGACGGCGGGGAAACCCGTCTTGCCTCCGGGCGCGGCGTCGATCAACTTCCGGCACGCTTTGGCCGTGTCGATCATCTTCTGCGCGGCTCGGTGGCGGACGCCTTCGGGATCGCCGTCGCCCCAGAGTTCGGAGCCGAGGATCAGCTTGTGCCGCTCGTCGATGTTGTCGCACACCGCCTGCCCGACGAGGTGGTTGGAGATCGCGAAGCACTTGAGCCCGTGCTTCTGCAGCACCTCCCAGCGGCCTTTGGCGTAGTTGGAGTCCTCGAGACAGGCGTCGACGTCGAAGTGATCGCCCCAGCAGGCCAGCTCGACGCCGTCGTAGCCGAAAGACTTGGCCTTGGCACAGATTTCGGGGAATGTCAGATCGGCCCACTGGCCGGTGAACAAGGTGACGGGACGAGCCATGAGCGCTTCTCCTTCGCCTGTGAAAAATCCCGATGCGTACACGGTCGATCGGGCAAAAGATCACACCGACTTTGCGCGCGGCTGTCAATCTCACAGAAGCTGACTGCCCAGACGCGCAGGACGCGGGGGAATGCGTGCCAACCTGATCGTGCGACACGCCATCGTACGCGCGAGGGATCTGGAAGTTGATGAGCCATTCCACCGCGAGATCCCTCGCCAGTACGCCTCGGGATGATATGCTCCGATGAACCACCATGACCCGCGACGTGCAATCCCTGATTCTTCGGGCTGAACTGCTGCTTCAGCAGGGGCGTTATCCCGATGCCGAGCGCGAGCTGGGGCAACTGCTGGCGCATGATCCGCGTCACCCGCTGGCGCATGCGTTGATGGCCCACGCGATGCTGGGGCAGCTGCGGATGAACGACGCGGAATACGCCGCGCGGGAGGCGGTGCGCAGCGCGCCGGATGAGGCGTTCGCGCACTACGCGGTGGCGGCGGTGCTGCGCGAGCGCCGGCGCTACGCCGAGGCCGCGGAGGCGATCGAGGCGGCGATTGGGTTGAACCCGTACTCGCCGGACCAGTTTGCCATGCTCGCGCAGATCCGCTGCGATCAGCGGGAGTGGTCCGCCGCACTGGAGGCCGCCGACCAGGGGCTGTCGATCGACCCGGAGCATTCCGGGTGCGTGAACCTGCGCGCCATCGCGTTGCTGCACTTGGGCCGGCGCGGCGAGGCCGCAAGCGCTGTGCAGGGCGCCCTCGATAGGGACCCCGAAAACTCCGTCACCCACGCCAACCAGGGCTGGAACTACCTCCACCACAACGATCCGAAGAAGGCCTTGGAGCACTTCCGCGAAGCGCTGCGGCTCGACGCCAGCAACGACTGGGCGCGGACCGGCATCGTCGAGGCAATGAAGGCGCGCAACCCGGTTTACCGCGTGATGCTCGCCTACTTCCTCTGGATGTCGCGCCTCAGCGGGCGCACGCAGATGGCGATTGTCTTTGGCGGGTGGATCGGCCAGCGGATGCTGCGCGAATCGGCACGCTCAAACCCCATGCTGGGGCCATACGTCATGCCGATCATCCTCCTCTACGCGCTGTTCGTCTGGATGACGTGGCTTGCCAGCCCGCTGTTCAACCTGACGTTGCGGCTGAGCAAGTACGGCCGCCACGCGCTGTCGCGCGAGCAGACGAAGACATCGAACTGGATCCTGGCGTTGCTGCTGCTGGCAATCGGCTCGGCAGCGTCGCTGCTGCTGGGATTCGCGGAGTGGAAGGTGTCGGCAGCGCTGACCGCATTGCTGCTGACGATCCCGGTGTCGACAATCTGGCTGTGCGACAAGGGCTGGCCGCGCTGGGCGAACGTTGCGATCGCGCTGGGGATGGCGGGCGTCGGGGTGCTCCTCACGCTGCTGCAGTTCACCGGCGCCGGACGGGAGGCGAGCGAGGGGCTGTTCGCCCTACTGCTTGTCTCCGCCTTCGGCAGCTCGATCGCGGTGCAATTCCTGGTTCGCGCGTCGCCGACGCGGTGAATCTCACCCCGTATCAGGCGCATCGCCATTCAGTCCTGATCCAGCCTCCGCAGCACGACGACCCAGTCGTGCCCAACCGGCGGCGGCTGAATTACTGCGGCGCCACCCTCGCCGATGGCAAGCTTCGGCAGCGGCGTTGTCTCGCCCGTCACCGGATTGAAGAACTCTCCCTGCCACGGCACTTCGCGCTCCAACCCGACCACGCGGACGGGCTTCTGCACGGGCACGTAAATGAGGCGCAGTTGCCCGGGAATGCCGCACGCCTGCGGCGGCGTCGGGCGCTGCTGGCCAAGGCCTACCTCGCCCCATGGCCCCTGCCCGTAGGTGGCGACAACCTTCGCCGGATTCCACGCGCGATCCTTGTCCGGCCGCGAAGCCGTCCAGGTCGGGCCGGATGCGAGCGCGATTTCTGTGCCATCCGCCAAAGTGACAACGCCGGCGCACAGCAGCCCCGCGGGATTGTTCGGCACATCGGACCACACGTTCTCCGCCTCGATCTCCAGCACGTTTGTCCCCGACTGGATGTGGGCGGCGATGTCGAAGCGGATCGGGACATTCAAGTCGCCGTGGCTTCCGATCCGCTCGCCGTTCAGCGCTGCGACCAGCGCATTGTCTACAGCAAGGTGAACAACCGCCCGCTCGACAACCGCGCCGGCGGGCACCTCGAATGTCTTGCGGAACCGGCGCTTGGCGATCGGCGCATCCACGGCCGGCTCACCCTCGGGGAACCAGATCCAGTCGCCCCAGCGGATCGATTCCTCATTCGGCGCCTGCTCGTACGCCGCCCACTCCGGGTGCGGCTTGAACTTCTGCCAGGCGAAACGTTGGAAGAGCTTTGCCCCGGCGGCAATCTGGGTGCTGCCGGGCAGGTTCATCGCTTCGTCCCAGGGAATCGTGCCGTAACCGGCGCTGCCCGGCGCGTGGTGCGGCGACGGACCGTGCGGCTGCCCGCGCCGGTTCACTTGCCAGATGCCATTGGCGCCGTACGTGTGGCCCGCCGCGCCGTTCGTCATGCACAGCCAGAACATCTGCCGCGTCCATTCGGTCGGGAGGGTGTCGCCCAACATCTCATAGGCCGCTTCGCCGTTGATGACGGGCATCACCGGTGGATCGGCGTACGACTCGCGCACGGTGCGCACCGTCGGTTCCACGGCCTCGCGCTGGCCGTGCGGGGTTTGCAGCATGTCGAAATCGAGCAACGACTCGTCGTCCGTCGCGTGCCGAGCCGAGAGCCGTCCGAGCCCCGTCGGATGGATGGTGAGCGGACGATCAAAGCCGTCGGTCTCGCGGATGGAGCGCGTCACCGCCGTCCAATCCGTCACCTGCCTGCGATCGTCGTACGGGAACCCCTTGGCGAGGTACCATGGCAGGTTGGCCTCGCCCGCGGCGCACCACGTCACCGGCAATGCACCGTAACGCGCGATGAGATACCGCCAATGCTGCTTCGCCTTCTCCACACCCATCGATGGGATGAAGTACCCCCAGGCACCGACGATGCACGGCGAAAACCCCTCGTCCGCGAGGTACTGCAACCGCTCATCGGCGGCGTCGAAGTACGCGGGGTTGATGCGCTGATATTCCTGGTCCCACGGGAACCCCGCCTCGTTGGCGCCGCGCGGGTCGAACGGGTGCATATCCGGGTACAGCCCCGCCACGATCTGGATGACGTTGAACCCCTTCTTCTTCCGATCGGCCGCCAGCGTCTTGAAATCCTCCGGCCAGCGCAAGCGATCGCATAGCCCCATCCACCACGTGTCGCCCAGCCAGAAGAACGGCGTGCCGTCAGCGTGCTCGAAGTGCCGCTTATCGAATGCGACGCGGATCGGGCCGTGCCTGTAGAGCGGATTCTCGCCGGTGTAGGCGGTGATTTCGACGAACCCTTCGACGGCGTGGAGGTTCGACATCCGATCGGAGCAAATGGTGCGAAATGCGTGCTTCCCGACGACCGATGACGCATAGCGCAGCTTCCACGTCTGCCCACCGGCCCAGAACGCGGGAATGCGAACTTGCTTGCCGTCCGGCGTCGTGAACACCGCGTCCAGCTCGACCTCATTGAACGGGTCGGCGTACGCTTTCGCCGCCGTGAACGACCACTCCCTCACATGGTTGGCTTCCGTTGGCTGCTGCGCGTGCGCGAGGGCCGAGATGAGCAGGAACGTCATCAGGCAGGCGGCGCGAATGGTGTTCATTCCGTGACGGTTACCACTTGCGGCCGCCGGTGTTAAGCGAAAAGCCGGTCTTTCTCCGCGCCGGATCAAAGTTGCAGTGCCCGAACCCACTCCCGGAACTCAAGCATGAGGCTTGTCTCATCCGTGGTTCCGATCTTGTCGACGAATCGATTGATATCGGCAGGGGTAAGGAACGGAAGCGCTTCGCTTCGCGGGATGGAGTGATAGGTACCATCCGCGGACCGGAGGAGAAATTCGTATGCGTCGCGGCGAAACCTCCAGATTTCCGGCACGCGCAACGCGCTATAGACGCTCGGACGGTTCAGCGGGTTATAGCTGATGTATACTTCGATCGCGAGATCGGGAGGCGGGTCGCGCGAGAGGTCCAGATCCATCAGGGCGCGGACCTGTTTTTCGTGCTGCATGTAGTAGCACTCATCGGCTTCCAGTCCCTTCTTCAGTTCCTGTCGCTTCCACGTCGTCGAGCCCAGGCTGGCGATGGGAATACCCCGTTCCAATGACGCGAGCTCGATCATCCGTCCGGTCAGCGTCTTGACTTTTTCGTGCTTCGGCAGCGGAGACATCAGGAACAGCCTTCCCTCGTCGTAGGTGATCCGGAGGTTCTGGTGAGCCGTCTCTTTCAGCAGCTGCTCGTACAGCTCCCAGCTGACCTCGTCGAGCAGCAGCGCGCCGCGCTCGCCGTACACCGCTGGCGTGGCGTCAACAGAAGACAGGATGTTTGCTGTAGTCGCCGTCGTCATGCCACCTCGATTGTACAACCCGTGCTTGGCTCAAATGTCGAAATACATGCAGAACTCGAACGGGTGCGGGCGGATCCGGATCGCGTCGACCTCGTTCTCGCGCTTGTACTTGATCCAGTAATGGATTACGTCCGCCGTGAACACATCCCCTTCCAGCAGGAAGTCGTGGTCGTTCTCCAGCTCGTCCAGCGCTTCATCCAGGCTCGCGGGGGCCGAGCCGATCTTCTCGTACTCCGCGGCCGAGAGGTGGTAGATGTCCTTGTCCATCGGGTCGCCAGGGTGGATCTTGTTCTGGATCCCGTCGATGGCGGCCATGGTGATGGCGCTGAACGCGAGATAGGGGTTGCACGATGAATCCGGGCAGCGGAATTCAACGCGCTTGGTCTTGGGGTTGTCGCTGTACATCGGGATGCGGATGGCCGCTGAGCGGTTGCGGCTGCTGTACACGAGGTTCACCGGCGCCTCGTATCCCGGCACCAGCCGTTTATAGCTGTTCGTCGTCGGATTCGTGATGGCGCACAACGCCTTGGCGTGTTTTAAGATCCCCCCGATCGCATAGAGCCCCATGTCGCTGAGCCCCGCGTACTTGTTGCCGGCGAACAGCGGCTTGTCCCCCTTCCACAGCGAAAAATGGACGTGCATGCCGCTCCCGTTGTCCTGGAACAGCGGCTTGGGCATGAACGTCACCACCTTCCCGTGCCGGGCGGCGACGTTCTTGCAGATATACTTGTACATCATGACGCTGTCGGCCATGTGCACCAGCTCCTGGTAGCGCATGTCGATCTCGCACTGCCCGCCGGTCGCCACCTCGTGGTGATGCGCCTCGACGGGTATGCCGATCTCAACGAGCGTCTGCACCATCTCGCTGCGGATGTTCTGCATCGTGTCCATCGGCGGAGTGGGGAAGTAACCCTCCTTCAGCCGGATTTTGTAGCCGCGATTGCTTGGGTCCTCGCTGCCGCGGTCCCAGATGCCCTCGGCGCTGCCGACATAATATTTCGCGTAGTTGATCCCCTGGTCGTAGAACGCCTGGTCGAAGACGAAGAACTCCAGCTCCGGCCCGAAGAACGCGGCGTCGGCGATCTTGGACTTCTGCAGGTGCTTCACCGCCTTGCGCGCGATCGAGCGGGGATCGCGGCTGTACTCCTTCTTCGTGATCGGGTCGCGCACATCGCAGATCATGGACAGCGTCGTATGCTGCATGAATGGATCGATCTTGGCCGTGTCGGCCACGGGGATCAGCAGCATGTCGCTCTCGTTGATCGCCTGCCATCCGCGGATCGAGCTGCCGTCGAAGCCGAATCCATTCTCGAAGCTGTCGATGTTCAGCTCGGAGATGGGGCAGGTCGTGTGCTGCCACAGCCCCGGAAAATCCATGAAGCGGAGGTCGATGAACTGCACGCCTTTGGATTTGACGAGTTTCAACACTTCCTGCGCGGTCATGCGGGGAGCTCCTTCTGATGGGGATGGGCGGATGTTATCGGTGGCACCGGAGAGGGTCAAAAACGCGTGTTGGCGGAGCGGTTCAGGCACCGAGGCCGAACGCGAGCGGTGAGCGCGCAGGGCTCGGTCCATTCTTCGCTTCTTGTCGGGCGAACCAAACCGATATAAGATTTCTGCCGTACTACTTCTGCTGGCTCTTTGACAGTTCAGACCCGATTTTTTAGTTCAATTTCGGGGGCGATCGGTTTCGACCGGATGGCAACGGTGTAGGTGGCATGCCCAGGACGCTCAGTTGGCCTGGTTAAACATCTGAGCAAACATTAACTGCTAACACCAGTGATGTCTCGGGTCGCGTTGGCTTCAACGCGCCCCTCGCAATGGCTGCCTAATTAAATAGGTGGTCTCGGCATAGCGCGGATGTTCGCGACGCGCTAGCTGAAAACAGCGAACTGGCTGGAGCGCTTTGACGTTGGCGCCCGGCGAGACAAAGACGTCTGATCCCGCGTGAAGGATGACGGTGTTCGTCATGCGGGACGACAACAAAACACCGCCTAAGCATGTAGAGGCCGACATCGGTGAAATCTTGGGACGGGAGTTCAATTCTCCCCGCCTCCATTCGACTCGGTGGTTTCTCGCTCATGGCAGGCCGCTGGCTGGCTGAGCGCGCAGGGCAGGCGACGGGGTTGATTCGCGCGACAGCGAGTTGAATGCCCTGAGCTTGCCAAAGCGGTTCTTTTCTCCGGCCGAAGGTGCTTGTGTTTGTCATCCTGCTGCGGCGGGGGTGTCGGCGGGGGCGTCGGCGCGGCGGGTGAAGCTCGACACCGCTTCCAGCACGTCGCTGAACTTCACCGGCTTGTCGAGATAATGCGCGAATCCCGCCGCCATGCAGCGGGCTTCGTCTTCCTCGCTCACGTACGCCGTCAGCGCGATGCCGGGGACGTCGTAGAGCCTCTTCACCGTCTTCATCAGCTCGCACCCGTCCTTGCCGGGGAGGCCGATGTCGCTGACGAGCAGATCGACGGGCTCAGTGGCGGCGATGGCCATGGCGGAACTGAAGTCGGGCACAGGATGAACCCGGTGACCCTGCCCCGCCAGGAGCCGGCACAAGGCCTCGCGCGAGTCGGCATCGTCTTCGACCAGAAGGATCCGCAATCTATCTTCCATTCCCATACCCGGAGACACAATACCGGAACCGGGTCCTGAATATCCATAGCATTTTGCGCGGGAGCTAATTTCTATCATGCTGTGCCAGCGTCCCCACCTCCGGCACAATGGGGTGCTTCTGAATCCATTTTCGGACGTGCATGCCTCTTAGACGGGGGACTGGTCCTCCGGGCGGGACAGCAGCGCCCGCGCCGCTTCCACGTGATTTCGGTTGCCGATCAGCAGCACGTTGTCCCCGGGGTGCAACTCCTCATCCGGGCCGGGGTTGATCAGGCTTGTGCCGTTGCGCTGGATCCCGACGATGCTCGCGCCAGTGCGCGTGCGCAGCTGCAGCTCGCGAATCAGCTTTCCCTGCGCACGGCAGCCCTCGGGCAGCACGATCGTCTCCAGCACCGCGTTCTGGAGGATCGGCGGCATCGGTTGCGGCTCTTGTGCCTGGGGCGCGCGGGGCTGCGCGAGCGTCTCATGCAAGGCGATTTGCGCGCGGGCGTAGACGCGCACGAAGTGGCCCCACAAAAGCGCGCTCAGCAGCGCGATGAAGACGATTAGCCCGACGAGCACGGGCCACGGCGGGAGAATCGCGCTGCTCAGCACGAGCACCCAGAGCACGAGGCCGACGCTCCCCGCGACCAGGATCGTGTTCGCGACGACCGAGCGGATGGCGGCAGTGTGCTCCTTCGCCGCGGCACGGGTGACATGCATCTCGGCGATGACCGTTGCGGCAGCGCGGAGCTTGCGGAGCGATGCCACCAGCAGCGGGAGCGCGAGCACCACCGCCGCAAACCACGCCACGGCGCGATGCCCGCCCGTCCAGCTGGGCAGATTCGCCAGCCACTGCTCCGCGCGCGGTCCTGCCCAGGCGGCGGCGATCAGCAAGCCGCTGACCAGCGCCATGTTCAGCGCGATCTGGAGCGACCATTTGCGGAGCAGCCGCCGGATCTGGTCGCTGGGACGCGCGCCCCCGCGCTCCTGCAGGCTCGCGACCCAGCCGCTGTAGACCTCGAGGTAATTCACGATCGAGCGCGGTGCGGTGCGGTCGAACCAGTTCACGAGCGGGTCGGATGCGCGGATGAGGTACGGCGTAAGCAGCGTCGTCAGCGCCGACACGGCGACGGCGATGGGGTAGAGGAAATGGCTGGTGACGTTCAGCGTCAGCCCCAGCTGCGCGATGATGAAAGAGAACTCCCCGATCTGCGCCAGCCCCATCCCGACTCGCAGCGACGTCTTGGTGTCGTGCCCTGCGACGAACGCACCGGCCGAGCACGATGCCACCTTCCCGACCACCACGGCCGCCGTGATGACGGCGATGGGCCAGGCGTACTCCGCGATCAGCCTCGGGTCGATCAGCATGCCGATGGCCACGAAGAACACGGCGCTGAACATGTCCCGGACCGGCTCGATGAGCATTTCAATCCGCGGCGCCTCGCGCGCTTCGGCGATGATCGCGCCGATCAGGAACGCGCCCAGCGCGACGCTATAATCGAGCTTCAGCGCCAGCAGCGACACCCCGAAGCACAACCCGAGCACCGTGACGAGCAGCATCTCGTTGCTGCGGAACCGCGCCACGCGCCGCAGCAGCGGCGGGACGGTCAACAGGCCCACGATCAGCACGACCGTCAGGAAGATCACGAGCTTTCCGAACGTCACGACGACCTCGCCCACCTCCAGTGCGCCCGTCTTGGCGATGCCCGAGAGCAGCGCGATCATGGCGATAGCCAGGATGTCCTCGACGATCAAAATGCCAAAAATCAGCTCCGCGAAGCGCTCGCGCGTGCGGCCGAGGTCCGACAGCGCTTTGATGATGATCGTCGTCGAGGAGATCGACAGGATCGCGCCGAGGAACAGGCTGTCCATGGGCTGCCAGCCGAAGAACCGGCCAATGGCATAGCCGATGAGCACCATCACGAGAATCTCCAGTGTCGCGGCGATGAAGGCTGTCGTGCCGACCTGTCCCAGCTTGCGCAATGAAAAGTGCAGCCCGAGGCTGAACATCAGCATGATCATGCCCAGCTCGGACATCATCTGGATCGTGTGCTTGTCCTGGATCGACAGCGGGATGCTCGTGTATGGCCCGACGATCAGCCCAGCGAGGATGTATCCGAGCACAACCGGCTGTTTGAGCCGGTGGAAGAGGATGGTCACCAGCCCGGCGACGAGCATGACAACCGCCAGATCCTGGAGGAATGGGCCGTGCATGGGTCGGTGGTGAATATAGAGCCGCCGGCGGCCTGCCGCGAGCAATCAGCGCGCTCGCAAGCGCCCGGCGCATTGCGGTGGATCACACCCCTTCGGCCCTTGGCAGAGTGAGTTTCGGTAGTACACTTCTCGTGTGCCCTTCTCTCCGTGACGGAGAATTGGACACCGAGCGGCGCGGGCTCAACCTGAGGCGTTAAAGGAAGCCTATGGAGCAAACAAAAAGCGTTGGCCGGCGCGTCGCAACGGGCGTCGCCGGACTTGATGCGATTCTCAGCGGGGGGCTTCCGCGCGACCGGCTGTACCTCGTGCAAGGCGACCCCGGCGTGGGCAAGACAACGCTTGCCCTCCAGTTCCTCCTTGAAGGCCAGCGGGTCGGCGAGACAGGGCTTTACGTCACGCTGGGCGAGACCCGCGAAGAGCTCGTCGACGTCGCGGCCTCACATAACTGGAAGCTGGACGGCATCGATATCTTCGAAATCTCTACCGGGGAAAGCGAGGAGGGGCTCCGGGGCGAAGAAGAATCCTACGATGTCTTTCACCCGTCGGAGATCGAGCTCGGGGAGGTCATGCGCACGCTGATCGACGAGGCCAAGCGCGTGAACGCGACGCGCGTGGTGATCGATTCGCTCTCTGAGCTGCGGCTGCTCGCCCGCGACCCGCTGCGCTTCCGCCGGCAGATGCTGGCCCTGAAACACTTCTTCGTCGGCCGGGGCGCGACCGTGCTGCTGCTCGACGCAATTTCGGCGGAAAAAATCGGCGATCTGCAGTCCAACACGCTTGTGCACGGCGTGATCCTGCTCGAGCAGACGGTCCCGCCGTTCGGGAGCAAGCGACGGCGGCTGAGCGTTGCGAAACTGCGCGGCGTGCGCTTCGACGATGGGTATCACGACTTCAAGATCGAAACCGGAGGACTTCGCGTTTTCCCTCGGCTGATCGCATCGGTGCATACCAACGGGAAGCCGAAGGACACGGCCTCCAGCGGCCTGCCGGAGCTGGACGCGCTGCTGGGCGGAGGGCTGACGCGCGGATCGAGCACCATTCTGATGGGCCCTGCCGGCTCGGGGAAATCCAGTATTGCCGGGCAGTTCATCGCCGCCGCCGCCGACCGCGGCGAGATGGGCGTCGCGTATATATTTGACGAAAGCGTCTCAACCTTCTGCGCGCGTTCGGATGGCATCGGCCTGGGCATGCACGAGAAGGTTGCCGACGGGCGGATCAAGCTCGTGCAGGTGGACCCGGGCGAGCTGGCGCCATTCGAGTTCGCGCAGCTTGTGCGCAACAGCGTTGAGAAGGACGGCGCCAAGTTCGTGGTGATCGACAGCCTCAACGGATACATGAACGCCACGCCCGACGAGCGTTTCCTCGTCGTGCAGCTCCACGAGTTGCTCACGTACCTCGGCAACAAGGGCGTCTGCACGTTGATCGTCGTCGCCCAGTCGGGGATGCTCGGGCCGTCGATGCAGAACCCCGTCGACGCCAGCTACCTGGCTGACTCCGTGGTGCTCTTCCGCTATTTCGAGCACGCGGGACACGTTCTTAAGGCGATTTCGGTGATCAAGAAGCGGACGGGACCGCACGAGGTGACGATCCGCGAGTTCGGCGTGAGCAACGGGCGTATCCGCGTCGGACAGCCGCTGAAGGATTTCCGCGGGGTCATGACCGGCGTCCCGCTGTACCAGGGAACGGGGACATCACTGACCGGAGAGAGCAATGAAGGCCGCCGCGGAAGCACCTGAGCGCGCGGCGGAAGCCGCGGAAGGCGCGGATGCGTCGCAGGCCGCCGAAGCGCCCAATCGCGCGGACGAGCGGGTGCTGGTGCTCGCTCCCCGCGGACGTAATGCCGAGATGATCGCCGGCGCGCTGCGCAGCGCCGGGTTCCACATCGACATCTGTGACGGCCTGGATCAACTCTGCACGGAGATGCTCGACCCGAGCGGGGCGGTGATCCTCTGCGAAGAGGCGCTGACCCGCACCGGCCTTGATTGCCTCATCGGCACCCTGGCCCGGCAGGCGCCGTGGTCGGACATCCCGCTGCTCTTGCTCACGGGCGGCGGCAAGACAACCCGCGGGAGCTTCCACATCGCCAAGGCGCTGGGCCCGCGCGGGAACGTGACACTGATGGAGCGGCCGGTGCGCATCATCACGCTGATCAGTGCGGTGCGCACCGCGCTGCGATCGCGCCGCCGGCAGTACGAGGTCCGCGACCTGCTCGCGCGAGAGCAGCATGCACGAACCAGTGCCGAGGCCGCCAGCCACGCCAAGGACCACTTCCTCGCAACCCTCTCCCATGAGCTGCGCACGCCGCTTAACCCCGTGCTGATGACGATTACCGCGATGGCCCAGGACAATGAGCTGCCCGAACGCTATCGCGAGGACGTTGACCTGGTAAAGCGGAACATCGAGCTGGAGTCAAAGCTGATCGATGACCTGCTCGATCTCACGCGTATCGCCCGGGGTAAGCTCGAGCTGCACAGCGACGCCATCGACATGCACGCGCTGCTCGACCACGCGCTCAAGACGTGCTGCGAGAGCCATATTCGCCGCAAGCGGCTGCGCATCACCACAGAGCTGCACGCAGAGTCGCGTTTCGTGTGGGGCGACGGCGCGCGGCTGTCACAGGTGTTCTGGAACCTGATCAAGAACGCGGTGAAGTTCACGCCGGAGGGCGGCCAGATCACGCTGCGCAGCGAGAACGACGACGAGGGTTCGCTCGTGCTGAGCGTGAAGGACACCGGCATCGGAATTGAGCCGGCCGCTGCTGGGCGCATCTTCGACGCCTTCGAGCAGGAAAGCCGGGGCATCACGCGCCGTTATGGGGGGCTGGGGCTGGGGCTGGCGATTTGCAAGGCGCTGGTCGAGCTTCACGGCGGGAACATTTCGGTGCACAGCGAGGGCAAGGACAAGGGCTCGACATTTACAGTGCGCCTTACAACCACCGGCGAACCGCGCCCCGCGCCGCAGGTGAAGCCGCCCAGCGGAGGCAATGGGCGGATCGACCCGCTGAGCGTCCTGCTTGTCGAGGACCACGATACGACGGCCCGCGTCACTTCCAGGCTGCTCGGAACCCTCGGTTATAAAGTGGTCGTCGCAGGCGATATCGAATCAGCCAAGCGGTTGACGGACGAGCAGCGGTTCGACATCGTCGTCAGCGACCTGGGTCTGCCGGATGGAACGGGGATCGATCTGCTGCAGTACGTCCGCGCGCGGCACAATTTGCCGGCCATCGCTGTCAGCGGCTACGGCATGGAGGACGACCAGCAGCAGACGAAAGCCGCCGGCTTCATTGAGCACCTGATCAAGCCGATTGACCTGCCTAAACTGCAGGCGGCGATCAGCCGCGCGCTTGGCGCGACAGCGGTGGCTGATAAGGATCGCTGAAGGAGTCCGCTCGAGATGGCGTGGGTTTACCTCGTTGCCGCCGGCATTACCGAAATCATCTGGGCCATAGGATTGAAGCACTCCGACGGGTTCAAGAAGCCGGCGCCGAGCATCTTCACAGTGGTCGTGATGCTGCTGAGCTTCGCCCTGCTCAGTCAGGCGATGCGCCGGCTGCCGCTGGGCACCTCCTACGCGGTATGGACGGGGATCGGCGCGGTGGGCACGGTGGTCTACGGGATGCTGCGCCTCAGCGAGCCGCGCGACATACCGCGGATCGTCTGCCTCGCTTTGATCGTCGGCGGCATCATCGGCCTCAAAGCGCTGACGCCGGCGGAGCAGTAAGCACGAAATCGGGCGCGCTAAGCACGAAAGCACCAGTTCTCGCTGTTGAGAGCCTCAGTTCGTTCCAGACTCAGCCTCGTTGCGTGCTTCATGCTTGGGATTTCGTGCTTCTCGTTGCGCTATATTTCAGACGATCCGCTGCTCCCGCCACCGCTGCTCCCGCCGCTGCCGCTCGAGTCGGTCGAGCGGCTGTGGTCGGGCATGACGGCCTGCACGGTCCCGACGACGGCGCCGGCGGCAGTGGCCGCGGCCTGCGTCACCTTCTCCGCTACCTTGCTCGCCACGTCGCCCAGCGTCGAGGCCTTCTGCTTGGCGGTCTTCATTATCCGCCTCGCCTGCGCCGGTGCTTTCCTGGCGATGCTGCGCCCGGTGGCGGTGATCTGATTGACGCGCTCGCCCATCGCGCTCGTGGCGCCGCCGCTGCGCTTGGCGGTGTTCCTCGTCGACGACGGCATTGGCTTCGATGCGGCTTTTCTCGTGCCCGTCGAGCGGGACTTGCTTGCCGATTTGCCGGCAGACTTGGTCGCCGACTTCTTCGTGCTGCCGCCCCGGCGAGATCCCCCGCTGGACTGCTTCGACCGGCTCGCGCTGCCCTTACCGCTCTTCTTAGCCATGCGGGACGCTCCTTTTGTGGTGATGGATCAGATCCTGACCAGACTCTAGCAGGAGATTGCGAGAAAAGCAGCGGCTTTTGACACTTCCCTCGGGGCGGCACAAAAGGAGCTCTGGAGGTCGCAGATCCCCCGAGCCGTCACCGGCACGCTCGACGAGCATACGCCCGTGACCATTATCGCGCCGCCCACGCGCATACACGCCGACCCGCTCCAACCCGGCGCAAAATCCATGATGGACGACCCCGCCGGAGGTCGGCGCAGGCCCGCTTTACATCGCCGTGCTTCGCCCGTATCAATTCCCGATGGTCCACGACGAACGTCTCCCCATCCTCGATTTCGGGTCGCAGTATGCCCAGCTCATCGCCCGCAGGGTGCGCGAGAAGGGTGTGTACAGCGAGTTGGTTCGCCCCGACATCTCCGCCGATGAACTGAAGAAGCTGAATCCCAAGGGGATCATCCTCTCCGGCGGGCCGAGCAGCGTGTACGAAGAGGGGGCGCCCCGGTGCGATCCGCGCATCTTCGACCTGGGGGTGCCGATCTTCGGCATCTGCTACGGCATGCAGCTGGGGGCGCAGATTCTGGGCGGGCAGGTGAAGCCGGCCAAGGCCCGGGAGTATGGCCGCGCCAAGCTGCATCTGGCGCAGCCCAACGATCCGCTTGTGCGCGGACTGCCGCAGGACACGACCGTCTGGATGAGCCATGGCGACCAAATCCACGACCTGCCTGCCGATTTTATCGCGCTGGCGACCACGCCCACGTGCCCCTACGCCGCCGCCCGGCACAAAAGCCGCGCGTTTTACGGCGTGCAGTTCCACCCCGAGGTGACGCACACGCCGCGCGGCGAGCAGATCTTCCAGAACTTCCTCTACGAGATCTGCAAGTGCCGCGGCTCGTGGACGATGGGCAACTTTATCGAGCAGTCGGTCGAGATCATCCGCAAACGCGTCGGCGAGGGCAAAGTCATCTGCGGCCTCTCGGGCGGGGTCGATTCGTCCGTTGTCGCGGCGCTGCTGCACAAGGCGATTGGTGATCAGCTCGTCTGCATCTTCGTCGATAACGGATTGCTGCGCAAGAACGAGCGCGAGCTCGTCGAATCGACGTTCCGCGACCACTTCAAGATCAACCTCATCACCAGCAACGCATCTGCGCAGTTTTTGTCGGCCCTGAAGGGGGTGACCGATCCGCAGCAGAAGCGAAAGCTGATCGGAAAAGAGTTCATCGACGCGTTCAAGCGCGAGGCGGTGAACATCAAGGGCGCCAGGTTCCTCGCCCAGGGCACGCTATACCCCGACGTGATCGAATCCGGCCACGGCTACGCCGGGACGTCGGCGAACATCAAGCTGCACCACAACGTCGGCGGCCTGCCCGCCGAGCTGGGGTTCGAGCTGGTCGAGCCGCTGCGCGAGCTGTTCAAGGACGAGGTTCGCAAAGTCGGGGAAGTCCTCGCGCTGCCCGAAAGCATCGTCTGGCGTCATCCGTTCCCCGGCCCGGGGCTGGCGGTGCGCGTCATCGGCGACATCACCGAAGAGCGGCTGCGCATTTTGCGCGACGCCGACGAGATCGTGCTCGAGGAACTCACCGCCAACAATCTCTATCGCAAGACCGCCCAGGTGTTCGCGGTGCTGCTGCCGATCGGCACGGTGGGGGTGATGGGCGATGCGCGCAGCTACGACAGCGTCATTGCCATCCGCGCCGTCGAGAGTCAGGACTTCATGACCGCCGATTGGGCCCGCATCCCCTTCGACATCCTCGCCACCATGAGCAACCGCATCATCAACGAGGTACGCGGGGTCAATCGAGTCGTCTACGACATCAGCTCCAAGCCGCCGGCGACGATTGAGTGGGAATAACCTGATTCGGTGCTGACGGAGGTACGAATGCACGAGAACGAGACGCGGGCGGCGATGCAATATCAGGCGGGGCCGGTTGAAGTGACGCTGGCGGGGATGGCGGTCGTCGGCGTGAAGCTCATGGGCCTCTACGCGCTGCTGCTTGGCATTCCGCACGTCACCTTGATCCCGTCGATATTCCTCATGACCCGCTCGGCGTCAATGGAGATGTGGCTGTCGTATGCATTACCGGGAGCCGCGTACTTGGCGGCCGGTGTTGTGCTGCTCTTCGGCGCGGAGGGGATCGTGGCGCGGGTTCTTCGCGTGACGCGGGGCAGCCTCCCGCCGACAGAGTTCGACCAGCGTTTCCAGGCGATGGCGTTCTCGCTGCTCGGGGTGCTGTTGATCGTGTGGGGCGGCGCGGCGCTCGCTCAGGCAGTCGCAAATTACATCTTGGAGCAATCGCTGGTACATGAGGGTCTGCCCTCAGCCGGGCTGAACTACAGCATGCTCGTGGAGCCGACCGTTGAGATACTTGCAGGCCTCGCGCTGTTTCTGGGCGGCGCCGGCCTCGCAGGGCTGTGGCACCGGATGCGCTACGGCGGCGTGCGCGTGCGGGCGGCGGATTGAAAAACATGCGCTTCGGTCCGCTGCTCGTCGCGTTCATAGGCGCGGTCTTGATTGCGCTGGAGGTTTTCCGCCCGCGCGAGGGGGGACCGTCGGTGTTCTGGATCATCGTGGGGGTGCTGGCGCTCGTGCTCGGCTTGGTGGGGCACCGGCAGCGCGATCAGAAGCCCGCGGAGCCGCCACTGCCGAAGCTGTGATGACCCGGACCGAAAACGCCCGACTGCCGTCCTGAGGTTCTCCGAACGATTTCGGGCTGGCGCGCGACGAGACGAATCGACTCCTGCAGGTTGAGATCCCTCGGAGTGCCCTCAGGATGACGATGCCCCCGCAAGGGCGCGCACGCGCCCGGCTCACTTCTTTGCGTCGACCTGCACCATCGTCCCGCCGATGTAGCGGGGGCCGTCGTTTTCGTTGAAGTAGTAGACGACCAGCGCCTTGTCCTCCGAGACCATCGTCGCCCACGGATAGCCGAGGTCGACGTTCCCGCCGTCGTCGCGGAGGATCGTTTCCGGAGCGTCCTTGTAGTCGGTGCACTCGGAGTTGAGCACGCGGGCGCGGATACCGAAGGGCGCGTGGCGGTAGCCGTAGACGAGCAGGACGCGCTGGTCCGGCAGTCGCAGGGCGTAATGCGGGTGGCCCTTCCAGCCAGCGGATTCCCACTGCTGAAAACTTTTGCCGCCGTCGGTTGAGCGGGCGACGGCGGTGTTGTCGTCGAAATTGGCGGTGCGCATGAAGGCCATCAGGTCGCCCCTGGGCGTTTCGTACAGCGAGGTTTCATTTGAGGTCACCTTGTCGTCCACCGCGACGGGGCAGGAGTAGGTCCACGTTTGGCCGCGATCGCTGGAGATGAGCAGGTGCGTGCTCGTGCCCTTCTTGTCGCCGGGGTGCTCCCTGGCGGTGACCCAGAAGATCCGGCCGTCCTTGCCCTGGCACATCGCCCCTCGGTTGTAGGCGGGGATGGGCTGACCGAAGAGACCGAGGTTGGCCTCGCCCTTGGTCGGCGGGACGGAAATTTCGCTCCAGCGCTGGCCGGCGTCTCCGGAGCGGTACATTGTCCCGCCGAGGAAGGCGAAGTCTCCATAGCGCGTGACGTCCTTCAGCTTCTGGGCGCGGGACGGGGGGACCAGCGCCCAGGCGTAGCTCGAGCACAGCAGCGAGTCGTCATCCAGCTGGAGGAGGCAGGGGTCCTGGAGTCCGCCACGGGGGTGGGCCCAGACCAGGGCCGGGTCTTTCGTCCAGGTTTCGCCTGCGTCGGTCGAGCGGACTAGGACGAGCTGTGAATTGGGATCGGTGTGGGTGACGGCGGCGTTGCCAAAGTTTCGCGGGTCCGGTGCGCGGCGGAAGGCGGCGATCAACTCGCCGTCGGGCCTACGCACGATCGAGGGGAACGCGCTGTAGAACGTGTCGTCGCGATAAACGACCACGTCCCTGAGCTTTCGCAGGCCCGGCGACTCTTCAGTCCGGGCAGGGGTGGAAGCGGTCGCGAGAATCACCAGCGGGAGCGCGAAACGGCGAAGGATCATGGTCGCGGAGCGTAACGGGCGCCGTCGGCGCGGGCAATGACCGCTGGCGCGGTACAATGGCGGCCGGCAGCATGTCTCAAACCCCCACAATCGCGCAGGTGATGCAGGCCAACGCCGAACAGGCGGTGCGGCACGCACGCGACCACTTCAGGTCGCAGCTCGACTATTCACCCGACAGCCTCGAGCGCGTGGACAGGATCATCGACGTGCTGCACGTTGAGTTGCCCAAGTCGCTGCTGGCACGGGCGCTGAAGGGATCGGCAATCGACGCGGAGGTGTGGACGATGGCCAAGATGTGGGGGGCGTACGTCGGCGAGACCTTCCGCCGCGAGTGCGGTGGCCGATGGCGCACCACGCCGACCGTTGATGGCCACGCCGATGTCCTGCTCGAGACGCCGCTGGGGAAACTCCGACCGGTCGAGCAGGTGCGGCGACGGCTCACCGAGGGCGCGGGCGACGGCGTCGTCGCCCTGTATAAGGAATTGCTCAGGCGCCGCCGCGGCGCTGCAGCCAATTCGGGAGACATTTCGCCATGACGCTTCGACTCGTCCTGCTCGCGCTGCTGTGCACCTTCGTCGTTGCCCCGACGTACGCATGGGCCGACCCTCTCGTCGGCCTGGAAGCTGAAAATCACGCCGGACGAGGAGGCGCGCAAGGCCGGCGAAAAAAAGCTGATCGAGGACAAGATCACGCTGAAGGGGAGCAGGTTCGTCTCGGAGCGGTGGAGGAAAGAGTACAAGTTCCAGGCCGTGGAGTACGAGGAGGACACCCGCCGCGGGCCCATCGCCAAGTTCACCGCCAAGCCCCAGAGCAAGACCGGCGGGAAGATGGAATGGACCGCCACCGTCACCGGTAATGTAATGAAAGGCGAGATCGCCTGGACGAAGGCGGACGGGACGGAGTTGAACTACACGTTCGAGGGCGAGAAGCAGTAAAACCGATCTGGACGATCCCTGCGCGATGTGTCATCCACAAGCGCAGCGAGCGATTTCACTCTTCGGGCGGTCGAGACCTTCGCCGCGCTTGAGATGACAAGAGGAAAACCTGCGTGAGATCATCGTTGCTGGTGCCGTCACCCGCGCCGACCCCACCGCTGACGCGGACGCGGGATTGGTTGCTACCAATGCCGAAAATCTGAAACGTCGTGCCTTGCTCCATAAAGACGGGTTCCGTCCCCGAGACAGTAAATGTCGTCAGGTTCCACGAGGAAAACCCCGGCTGGGTGTTCAATGGGCCGGCGGTGTCGGTTCCAGACAAGCGTGCGGAGTAGATGTCGACGGCAATATTGACCCGCGCCGCAGCGGCGATTCCGCCGGCGCACAAGCAGGTGGTGCGAAGAATCTCGCAGAATCCCAGCCGAGGATCGCCGGGACCTCGCGACGCAGTCGGAATGAGCCGCACATCTCTCCCATCCCCACTACTGAAGTGAATTTGACGAATTGCACACCCGCGCGTCCGGGGTATCATCCGGGACAGTCACACACCTTTGTCGTTGGAGCGGCATGTCAGGCGTCAGTTTTCCAGTCAATCGGCCCGCCGGCCGGGCACTTATCGTTGGAACGGCGTCGAGTCGGTCGCAGCCGCTTGGCGTGCTCCAGCGGCTGGGCTTCACCTGCGCGGAAACCGACGACCCCTATTACGCGATGCTAGAGCTGTCTCGCCGGCCGATGGTATATCGGGCACTGATCCTCAGCCTCACCGGGCTCTACAAGGAAGAGCTGCAGCTGATCGCCGCGGCCAAGCGGCGGTTCCCGCACGTGGAGGTGTGGCTGACGCATCTGGAAGGCAGGCAAGCGGCGCTGGCCGAGGCGATGCGGCTGGGCGCTGATGGATTGCTCGCTGACGACGGCTTGCATCGCACCGCCGCCGGTGCTTTTCCTGTCGAGACGATCCCCGGCAGCAGCACGAGAGCGCCGCTCCGCGAGCCGATCACGCTGCCGCCCGCCGCCGCCGCGCCCGAGCCGCAGCCGCCGCGTGAATCGGCGCCGGACAGCACGGACGACGCGAATATCGCCGAGCCCGTCCTCAGCGCCGACGAGCTGCGCGCACTGCTCCAGGAACAGCCGGCCCTGCCGCACTCGGGGGACGAGTGATGAGCCGCGTGGGCCACGAACGGATCCTGCTGGTCGGCGATGCGACCCGCCAGGTGCAGGGCGCGCTGGCCGAAGCCATTCCTGGCGCGCATGTCACGTCGGTCGCCACATACTTCGACGCAATTGCCGAGATCACCGCTCACCCGTACACGACGGTGCTGGCGTCGGCCGAGCCGATCGAGCGACGCCCGGAAGCGGCGGTGAAGTCGCTGCGCCAGGCGGCGGGCGAGGCGCGCGTGCTGCTGTTTGGACAGCCGTCGCTCGAGCCGGTGTCGCGCAAGATGCTGGCCTTCGGCTGCGACGACTACGTCATCACCCCCACGACGCCGGCCGAACTGCACCAGGTATTCGGAGCGCCGCCCCTGCGCCTCGCGCGGGTTTCACCCGCGGATGACGCGCGCTCAGAGCCGCTGGTTTCATCGCCGCCGGCCAAAGTGGCGCTGCTCATGGGGCTTCCGCTGGCCGAGATCCTCCTCGATGCGATGCTCCAGCACCCGCACGACACCCCGACGGCTGCGGTGAAGCGAATCAATGCGCGGATCGGGCCGACCATGGAGTTGTCCTACCGGCGCGATCAGTCTGAGCCGCCCGCGCCGGAGGGATCGATCGCGCTCCGCCACGCCGTGCGCATGAATAACGAGGATGTCGCGAGTTTGTGTCTGACGCTCCGGCGCGATGGCGAGCAAGACGGGGAAGAAAGCGGCGGCCGCCACTTCCTCGCGCAGCTGGCGCATCTGATGGGCAAAATCGCCAGTCTCGAGGATCGTCACACGCGGCTGCAGAAGCTCGCCATCACGGACGAGCTGACGGGGCTGTACAACGGCCGCTATTTCCGGCACTTCCTCACGCGCATCATCGAGAAGGCGCGGACGATGCGCTTCCCCGTGACGCTGCTGCTGTTCGACATCGACAACTTCAAAAAATACAATGACCAGTACGGGCACGGCGTGGGCGATGAGATCCTGCGCCAGACGGCGGCGCTGATGCGTCGCTGCTGCCGCGACCACGATCTGGTCGCCCGGATCAGCGGCGACGAGTTTGCGGTCGTGTTCTGGGAAAAGGATGGTCCCCGCCAGCGGTTCGCCCCCAGTGATGTGGAGGGACAGCGCGATGCCAACGCCGTCGCCTCGCCCGGCCGTCCGCCGCAGTCCGTGATGTTCATCCTCGATCGCTTCCGCCGGCTGATCTCCCTTCCCGACTTCAGCAATTTGGGAAAAACTGGAAAGGGCACGCTGACGATCAGCGGAGGCCTGGCGGTTTTCCCCTACGACGCAAGCGATGTCGATGGCTTGATCGACGCCGCGGACCGCGCGCTGATGTTCGGCGCCAAGCAAGGCGGGAAAAACTCCATTTCCCTGGTCGGCCAGGACGACGCCCCGCCGGCGACGTAACTCGCTCGTCGCCAGCGGTGTGCATGGCGCAGGGCCATCCCAGCAAAGCCGTCATGCCATGAGCGGCGCGTGAGCAACCCACGCCCGCGCGAGAACATATTCCGGCAGGCGCGTCCCCAACGACTTTTCCACCGGCTCCTCGTGCATGTGTGGTGGATAAGTTGACCCTGCGCACATCCCCGCGCCAGTTTCGCAAATTCTTCTGCTACATTTAACCCTTGCATGGGCAAATTCTTAGCGTTCGCGGCCGGGTCTAGGTGCACCAGATTTAGTAAAGTTCTCGTTGACCACCACCAGATGTAGTGTATAAGACGCTCAGGCTGTGGTTATCTGCAGCGGGCGGTGCCGAGGTCGGATGTTCGGGAAATGATCGGATTGGTCGGCACTGGGATTGGAATGGGCATCAACCCGTCATTCCGCCCCCGAGCGGCGAAGGGTCGAAGAACAATCATTTCGTCGTCAGGATGATGGCGAATCACTAATCCAAACGGAAGCGGCGGTGTCACACCGGTGCGAGCGAGGATTGCTCGCGCCTGAGGTATCCCGTCGCCACGTGCAGGCCACTTCCTCATGGGCATCCTCTGCGACTCGCAAATCCGTGAGCTCATCGGCATCGAGCCGTTCGAAGAAAACATCAAGCGCCCCGGGCGGGTCAGCTACGGCGTCTCGAGCTACGGCTACGACATACGCGTGGGCTCAATCTTCAAGATCTTCACGAACGTGAACTCCGAAGTGATCGACCCCAAGCACTTCTCCGAACGCTCGTTCGTCACCATCGACACCGACGAGACGGATAAGGACCACGTGCTGATCCCGCCCAACAGCTTCGCGCTGTGCGAGACGGTCGAGTACGTGAGCATCCCCCGCAATTGCCTCGCCATCTGTGTCGGCAAGAGCACCTACGCCCGCTGCGGGATCATCGTCAACGTCACGCCGATCGAGCCGGAGTGGCGCGGAAAGATCACGCTGGAGATCAGCAACACGACCCCCCTGCCGGCCAAGATCTACGCCAACGAAGGGATCGCGCAGCTCATCTTCCTGAAAGGCGAGCGAGTCTGCGCCGTCAGCTACGCCGACAAGTCCGGCAAGTATCAGGACCAAGCGGGCCTGACGCTGCCGAAGGTGGATTAAATCCCCCGGATTCACCGCCTGAGACGCGGAGAACTTTTTTCCGACGCCGAGAAATCAAACGGTGTACAGGACCCTCGGAATGATCGCCCTTCTCGCCGCGTGCACCCAAGGCTCCGGGTGCGCGGCGGGAACGGGCGTCAGGGACGACGAACAGCCGTCGAAGGACCAGGCGCCAAGCGAGCCGGCCGTGCCCGTCGCGCAGGATCGCTCCTATTCGGCGCCCGTGATGGTGGACAAACCGATTCCGCCCAAGCCGGTCCGCGACGGGACGCCGCCCATCGTCTACCTGCTCCCCTCGGACGGGGCGCTGCGGGTGGTCAACAAGACGACAGGCCAGGAAATCGCGGCGGCAGCGGCGCAGTCGCGATCCATCCTGCGGATCGATGACATGACCGGCGTCACGCTCGGCCAGCAGACGCTGGTGAAAGGCCCGCTGCCGCCGGGCCACGAGTACGAGATTTACCAGAGCACCGGCGCGGAAAATACCGTCCGCCACGGTGTGAGCAGTCCGGGGAGATAATTTGTTTTGCCCCCTCTCCCTCCGGGAGAGGGACCAAGAACGCAGAGGAGTTGATGAACCAGCGCCGCCCCTCATTCACGCACGTCGCGATGCTCTCGGGCGCGATGCTCTTCGGGTGCCGATCGGGCGGCAACCGGATCACGGGCGGTGGGATCAGCCCCAACTTCGTGGACGAGATGCGCGTCCCGAAGAACGCAGAGGTCGCGATTCAAGGCCGCGGCCCGTTGAACCACACGTTCCGCCGCGACGGCCGCATGTGGCTCTACGACGCGACGGCTGAAAAGACGCTGCTCACGATCCCGGTGCAGCGCGGGCAGCGCTTCATCATCGATCCCACCGACGACCGCGCTGCCCAGGATGGTCAGGACGTCTTCGGCGGCGACATGCAGCTGCGCAACGAGCACCAGATTTACAACCTGCCCAAGCGATGACTTCTGTACGGGAAAGAGAAGGAAGCCCATGAAGATCACACGTCGGTTCACCACATCGGGACAAGATCCCTTCGCCAGCGTCGAATACGAGCGGCGCACCAGCCGGATCAGTAATCCGGATGGGTCAGTCGTGTTCGAGATGACCGATGCGGAGATTCCCAAGCAGTGGAGCCAGCTGGCCACCGACATCATGGTGAGCAAGTACTTCCGCAAGGCCGGCGTGCCGCAGACAGATGCGGCCGGGCACCCGGTGCGCGATGAGAACGGCAACATCGTCACCGGCCCGGAAAGGAGTGCAAAGCAGGTCGTGAATCGGTTGGCCGGCTGCTGGCGCTACTGGGGGGAGAAGCAGGGCTACTTTGATACCGCCGAGGACGCGCAGGCGTTCTATGACGAGCTTTCGTACATGCTCCTGCACCAGATGTGCGCACCCAACAGCCCGCAGTGGTTCAACACGGGGCTGAACTTCGCCTACGGCATCACCGGACCGGCTCAGGGTCACTACTACTGCGACCCCCGTACCGGCGAGATGATGAAGAGCAAGGATGCGTATTCACACCCGCAGCCCCACGCGTGTTTTATCCAGTCGGTGAAGGACGATCTCGTCGGCGAGGGCGGGATCATGGACCTGTGGACGCGCGAGGCGCGGCTGTTCAAGTATGGCAGCGGCACCGGTTCGAACTTTTCTAAGCTGCGTGGCGAGAACGAGAAACTCTCCGGCGGTGGAAAGTCCTCGGGCCTGATGTCGTTCCTCAAGATCGGCGACCGCGCCGCCGGCGCGATCAAGTCGGGCGGCACGACCCGCCGGGCCGCGAAGATGGTCTGCCTCGACCTCGACCACCCGGATGTCGAGCAGTTCATCAACTGGAAGGTGCGCGAAGAGCTGAAGGTGGCGGCGCTGGCAGAGGGCTATAAGCACTTCACGCCCGAGCAGAAGGAGACTGCGAAGAAGCTTGGCCTGAAGCTTGACTACGACTTCAATGGCGAAGCCTACTACACGGTCAGCGGCCAGAACTCGAACAACTCCGTCCGCATTCCCAACCGGTTCTTCAAGGCGATCGAGGAAGACGGCGACTGGAACCTCACTTACCGCAACACGGGCAAGGTCGCCAAGACGATCAAGGCGCGTGAGCTGTGGGAACAGATCTCCTACGCCGCCTGGCGATGCGCCGATCCCGGGGTGCAGTACGACGATACGATCAACCAGTGGCACACCTGCCCGAAGAGCGGCCGCATCAATGCGTCAAATCCGTGCGTCACCGGCGACACTCGCGTGCTGACCCCCGGCGGGATCTGGCGGCGCATTGACCAGATGATCCACCTCCCCAGCCGCGTGATTACCAACCTGCACGAGCAGGAAATTCATGTCACCGACGGCGCGTTCCCCACGACGGTGCAGGATGTCTACGAGCTCCGCACCGCCGGCGGGTACACCCTTAAATTGACCGCCAACCACCAGGTCTGGACGCGACAACGCGGCTGGGTCGAGGCGAAAGACCTGACGCAGGACGATGAAGTCCGCCTGCCCGCCAAGCCGGCGGCGGTGAAGGAAGTTGGCGAGCCGCAGGATCAGAAGTTCTTCCAGCTCCTGGGCCTCTTCCTCTCCGATGCCAACAACGACGCCGCAGCGCTGCACCTGGATGCATGTCTGCCCAGTCGCGAGATCGCCGAGCAGTTCTCGCGCTACATCGCGGAGAACTGGTCCGACCGGCAGTACGCCGACGACTACGTCAATGCGCTGATGCTCGCCGACACCGACGCGAATGATGATGAAGATGCCGGCGACACCGCAACGGCGACGCTGACCAACCGCCGGCTGCTCAGCCGCCTCAAGGCGTTCGTCCGCGCCGACTCGGGCCAGCAGCGCCGGCTCAGTGATGAAGCGTTCACCGCGGGCTTGGCGGCGCAGAAGCACCTGCTCCGCGCCCTGTTCACCGCCGACGCCATCGTCGCCAATAACACGCTGGAATTGACGAGTGAGAGCGCCGGCCTGCTCCAGGACGTGCAGCTCATCCTCCTTGGATTCGGCATCCAAAGCGCATTGGTCTGTGCCAGCTCAGCAATCAGCACCCAGCACTCAGCACTGACTTCTCAAGGTTCAAGCGAAGGCGGAGCCTTCGCCGGCGGAGGGCTCCCTGATCGGCCGGTCGCCCCCACGCAACCAGGGGCACGCAGTGGAGGCTTTGCCTCCACGTCACCGCGTGTCGACGCATCAACCAGACGCCACGGCTTGCGTATCGATTCAGGGAGCCTCCGCTTTTTCGCCAAACACGTCGGCCTCCTGCCGGGCATCAAGCTCGAGCAGCTCACCGGCGCCGTCTCGTTCGCGCTGGCCAGGCCCACGGCCCAGCCGTGGGCTTCGGGGAATTACGACCGCTTCGCGAGCATGACCCACGTGGGCAAGGAGCAGGTCTTCGATCTCACCGAGCCGATCACCAGCAGCTTTGTCGCCAACGGCATTACCGTGCACAACTGCTCGGAGTACATGTTCCTCGACGATACCGCCTGCAACCTCGCGTCGCTGAACGTCCTGCAGTTCTTTGACGCCGAGCACCGCCGCTTCGACGTCGACGGCTATAAGCACGGGGTGCGCATCTGGACGATTGTCCTGGAGATCTCCGTGCTCATGGCCAGCTTCCCGTCCGAGGAGATCGCGCGCCTCAGCTATAAGTTCCGCACGCTGGGCCTCGGCTACGCCAACCTCGGCGCCATGCTCATGCAGGCCGGCATCCCCTACGACAGCGAAAAGGGGCGCGCGATCTGCGCCGCCCTCACCGCCATCCTCACGGGCGAAAGCTACGCCACCAGCGCCGAAATGGCCCGCGAGCTGGGCGCGTTCCCTGGCTACGACGAGAACAAGAGCGACATGCTGAGGGTCATCCGCAACCACCGCCGGGCTGCATACGACGTCGCCCATCGCAGCCACGCCCGCAAGGGTGTAGGGGATTACGAGGGACTGGATATCGTCCCCGTCGGCATCCGTCACGAGGAGTTCTCCGCCTCCGATCCGCTCGCATCCAACCAGCTGCTGGCTGCTGCGCTGGAGTGCTGGGACCGCGCGCTGCTCCTGGGCGAGCGGCACGGATATCGCAACGCGCAAACCACCGTTATCGCCCCCACCGGCACGATCGGACTCCTGATGGACTGCGATACCACCGGCGTCGAGCCAGATTTCGCGCTGGTGAAGTTCAAGAAACTCGCCGGCGGCGGGTACTTCAAGATTGCCAACCAGGGCCTCCAGCCCGCCTTGCACAACCTGGGCTATTCCCCCGAGCAGGTGCACGAGATTATCCGGCACGTGCTGGGCTCGCTCACGCTTCACGGCGCGCCGCACGTCAACGTCGAGACGCTGAAGCTCGCCGGGTTCACTGAGGACGAGCTGGAGAAGATTGAGTCATCGCTCCCGGCGCAGTTCGAGCTCTCCTTCGCGTTCAGCCCGTGGACCTTGGGGGCCGCGTTCTTCAAGCGAATGGACATCCCGGACACGGAGTGGCAGACTCCCGGCTTCAACCTCCTGCGCAAGCTCGGTTTTTCCAAGAAGCAGATCGATGAGGCCAGCGCCGTGATCTGCGGCCACGGCACAATCGAGGGCGCGCCTCACCTGCGGCCGGAGCACCTGCCCGTCTTCGACTGCGCCAACAAGTGCGGCAAGACCGGCAAGCGCTTCATTCCGGTTGAGGGTCATATTCGCATGATGGCCGCCGCCCAACCGTTTATCAGCGGCGCCATCTCCAAGACGATCAACCTCCCCAATGAGGCCACCGTCGAGGAGATCAAGCAGAGTTACCAGCTCTCCTGGGAACTGGGCCTCAAGGCCAACGCCCTCTATCGCGACGGCTCCAAGCTCTCCCAGCCGCTCAACATCAAGTCCGACGAAGACCTCGACAAGAGTACGGACGAGGATGACCAGGATGCGGTCAATGCGGCGCGCGACGAGATCGCGTCACAGGTTGGCGGCGTGGTCGCTTCAGCGACCAGCGTCTCCTCTGACAACCTCTCCCCCGTCCACACGAAGGTGATCGAAAAGATCGTCGAGCGCATCGTCGAGCGCCCCCTGCGCCGTCGCCTTCCTGACACGCGTCACGCCAAGACCCACAAGTTCGACATCTCCGGCCACGAGGGCTACATCACCGCAGGCCTCTACGACGACGGCACCCCCGGCGAAGTCTTCATCACCATGGCCAAGGAAGGCAGCACGATCGGCGGACTGATGGACGCCATCGCCACGCTCGTCTCCGTCAGCCTCCAATACGGTGTGCCGGTCGAGTCGTTAGTCAGGAAATTCGAGCACGTCCGCTTCGAGCCCAGCGGCATGACGCGCAACCCCGAGATCCCCATCGCCAAGAGTTTGGTCGATTACATCTTCCGCTGGCTGGCCATGGAGTTCGTCCCCGGCTACCGCGCCGCCAATGCGCCGAAGCGGGCGAGGAAGCCAGAAGCCAGCAGCCAGAAGCCAGCAGAACCGGTCACGCCGGTGTCTGAGCGCAGTGAAGAGCCGGATCGCTCCTCCACCAACGGCGGCTCGACGCGCAACTTCACCGGCGACGCCAAGCCCTTCGACTACGGCTCCGGCCTGGAGCAACAGGTCACCGGCTCCACCCCCGCTCAGCCGGAGCACGCCGAGCCGCAGGTCATGCCCAACCTCCGCCTCGCCATCGTCATGGACCCCCTCAGCCAGCAGGGTTCGGAGATGCAGGCCGACGCCCCCGCCTGCGACGTCTGCGGGAGCATCACCGTTCGCAGCGGCACGTGCTACAAGTGTCTGAACTGTGGCAACTCGATGGGATGTTCATGAATCGCCCGATGGTGCGAGCTGCTCGTCCTCGCCGTTCGTCTGCCGCGCGACCGCATCGCGGCAGCTCGCTCCTGTGTGAGTGCGCCTTCTCTTGAGTCAGAGGCTCATCAGGGGATACTTTTGCTCCACGGACCCCCTCGCCATGCGTATCCTCATCACCGCCGGCCCGACGTACGAGCCGATCGATCCCATCCGTTTCCTCGGCAACCGCAGCAGCGGCCAGATGGGCGCGGCGCTGGCCCGTGCTGCTTCAGGCTCTGGCGATCTGAATCGAGCCGCGGCCGGGCATTCGGTCACGCTCATCCTTGGTCCGGTTACCGCGCCCATGCCCGTCAACGTGCGCCGCATCGACGTCTTCTCCTCCCGCGACATGCACGATGCCGTCCTCCACGAGTTCCCCAACCACGACCTGCTCATCATGGCCGCTGCCGTGTCGGACTTTCGTCCCAGGTCTGTCAGCCAGCAGAAGACCGAGCGCGGCGGGACGCTCACGCTCGAACTGGAAGCAACGGAAGACATCCTCGCCGCCGCCGGTCGCATGAAGCGGCCGGACCAGCGGACGGTCGGCTTCAGCCTCGTGCAGCGCGGCCAGATCGAGCGCTCGCGCGAAAAGCTTCGCCGCAAGAACGCCGACCTGATCGTCTACAACCCGCTGGACACGATGAGCAGCGCGACCATCGAGTCGATCCTCCTCTACCCCGATGGTCGCTGCGAGGAGCTGCCGATGCGCGCCAAGGCGGAGTTCGCGACGATTCTGATCCATCGCGCGGTCGCGCTGTTCAGAAATACGAGGGTAGAGGGTGGAGGATAGAGGATGCCAAAAAGCGCATGCTGCCTGGTTTCTTCCTCCACCTTCCATCCCCTACCCTCTATCCTCTCCCGCACCATGCCCGATCCCATCCAAGTCCGCATCAAACGCACCCCCGGCAACCCCGACGTCCCGCTCCCCATGCGCATGACCGCGCACGCCGCCGGCTTCGATCTGTCCGCCGCCGTGACCGAGCCGACCGTCCTCGAGCCCGGCGACATCCGGTTGATCCCCTGCGGCTTCGCGATGGCGGTCCCGCACGGGTTTGAGGGCCAGGTCCGCCCGCGCAGCGGGCTCTCGAGCAAGCACGGCGTCACCATGATCAACGGCCCTGGCACGATCGACTCCGACTACCGCGGCGAAGTCCACGTCCCCCTGATCAACCTCGGCCGCTCGCCGTTCACCATCGAGCGCGGCATGCGCATCGCCCAGATGCTCATCCTCCCCGTCCCCACATCGGAGATCGTCGAAGTCGACGAGCTGGACGAGACCGCGCGCGGCCAAGGCGGCTTCGGACACACGGGACCTTGAGGGATTGGGATCTGCCATATCTGATTTCCGATTGCGGAAGTTACGCAAAGCCGCCGTTGCAGCCGGAACATCAACTCCCCCCCGTCCCTTGTTCCGCGTTCTCCAGTCATACCCCGTCCAAGCCTTTCCCCACGTCCCTGCTTTTGCACAATCCGGCGGACCGGGTGCACGGCTACGGCCGCGCCGGTTGCGTGGCTGGCGATCGATCGCCGCCGGCGATGCGGTAGCGCAGCGTGACCGTCGCGCCGACATCGATTTCGCCCGGCTGCACGGGTGTCCCGCTGGCGGGCATGGCTTCCATCGCCATGCCCGCGAAGCGCTGCTGGGGGAAGATTTCGTTGCGCCCGCCCGCCAAGGCTTCGTCGATCGGCCCGAGCGTCACCCCCAGCGCGTCGGCGATTGTCTGTGCATCGGCACGGGCTTTCTCGATGGCGCGCTTCAGCGCCTCGGTCCGCGCCGTTGCATCCTCCTTCAGCTCGAACGTAACGCCCTGAAGCTCGTTCGCCCCCGCGGTGACGCCGGCGTCGATAACCGCGCCGACTTTGCCAACCTCGTTCACCCGCACTTCCACCGTATTGCTCGCGCGATATCCCGTGATGCGTGGCTCGCGCGGCCCGCGCCCGCGCTGGTCCAGCGGGATGTGGCCGGCCTCTGAATAGACCGGATGCAGAGACAGGTCCCGGGTCTGAATGTCGCGCTCGGCGATCCCCGCCCTTTTCAGCGCGTCAATCGCGCGGGCAACGATGGCGTTCACCTGGTCCTGGGCCGTCTGCGCCTGTTCGGCCTGCGCGGTCGCGCCCAGCCGCACGACCGCCCGGTCGGGCGCGGCTGAGGCCTCCCCTCGCCCCGTCACCACAATTGAGGGCGGCTCCCGCATCAGACGGTCCCTCTGCGCCGGCGGCCCCGGCTGCGCCTGCGATGCCGATGATGAAGTCCAAACTAATAACAACGCCGCAACGGCGGCGAGCGCACGACGATTGACAGGTGTGATGTCCATGGCGGCTTCCTCGCGACGGGTTTCGGATGTGAGGAACCCTATTTTCGATCCTCCCGCACCTCCCCGGTCATGGGCACGAACATGACCGGCGCGACTGTCTCGCGTTTGAGCGAGCCATCCGCCTGCTTAGTGATCACGAGCAGCTCCTGTCCGTACGATCCGCCGACTGGCAGCACGAGTCGCCCGCCGACGGCCAGCTGCTCGATCAGCGGCTTGGGGATTTCCGGCGCCGCTGCCGCGAGGATCATCGCCTCAAACGGCGCCCGCTCCGGCCAGCCGCGGTAGCCATCGCCGGCGCGAACCTCCACAGTTTTATAGTTCAGCGCCGCCAGCCGCTCCTTCGCCTCCGCGGCCAGTTCGGGCACAATCTCGATCGAGGCAACATCGGCCCCCATCTCCGCCAGCACGGCCGCCTGGTAACCCGAGCCTGTGCCGATGTCGAGCACGCGGTCGCCGCGCTTCACCTGCGCCAGTTGCGTCATCAGCGCAACGATGTACGGCTGCGAGATCGTCTGACCATGGCCGATCGGAAGCGGGTGATCGCCGTATGCCTCGCCCGCGTGTTCCGCCGGCACAAACCGGTGCCGGGGCACCCGCCCCATCGCCTCAAGCACGCGCTGGTCCGTGATGTCGCGCGCCGCCAGCTGCGTGCGAACCATCTCCGCCCGCTCGCGCGCGAACCGCGCCTCGGCATCCTCCTCCACCGCCGGCGACATCTCCGTCCGGCAAGCCAAGCCCGTGCAGACGGCGATCGCACCGATCATCAATCGAACCCATCCTGCTCGTCCCTGATACGCCATCCCAATCATTTTACCCTCCCCCCGCCGGCACTGGCCCTCCCAATTCCTCGACCCTTTCGTCCAGCGTGCCACTCCCCCATTCGGGCGGGCGATCGCCGGCGACGGACTCATGACACCAGCCGCGGTAACAAGAAGCGCACCAGCGCAAACAGCAGCATCGCCAACGTCAATTTCCCGAATGAATTCGCGCGACTCGCAAGCCATAATCCACTACCCAGCATCGTGAGTGATGCGGTAAGGCAAATCCAGTAGATCAGCACTGCAAAGCGAGGTAGCCCGTGCCGCGGTCCTAGCAACATATCCGATGCAGTCATCGACGCGGCTATCACCGCGAACCAGAAGGCGATGCGTTGATCAGGTGCCCCGGCGCGGGCGCCGCGGGAGCGTTGCTCGGTCCCGCACTCTGGGCAGCGGTTGGGCGTCGCGCGGAGGTCATAGCCGCAGATGTCGCACGTGCCACTGATACCCTGACGACGCAGCGGTAATGCAAAGACGGCGACGAGAAGCCCAGTTGCTGATGCCGCGAGCCACCATGGAATCAGCAGAATGAACAGGAAGAAGGGCGCGGTCGCCCACTGGACCCCCGTCCATCGGCGCGTAGTAGCCCCGCCAATGCCGCTGAGGTAGTCCCACCCAGCTAGCCCGCTTCCGACATCGTAACCGATGCCTCCGACTGAGCGGGGACCGCGCTGAGCACCTACGTACACGCCATTTGGATGAAAAACAACCTCGGCATGATAGGTCCATGTGCCCGCAAAAATGCCGTGTGGCACCCGCTGCGCGACGAGCCACGCAAAGCCTAACGAGACCAACAGAGTCAGCGCGAGCGCCAGTCGGCGTACGCGCCATGTCTCAGCCTTGTTGGTCGAACCAACGTGCACGCGATTTGCCTCACCCCATGTGCCTGATCATCTCGCTGGCGAACTCGCTCGTCTTCACTTTCTTTGCGCCGCTCATCAGCCGCTCGAAGTCGTACGTCACCGTCTTGGCGGCGATGGTGGCTTCCAATCCCTTCACGATCAGGTTCGCGGCTTCCTGCCACTTCATGTATTCGAGCATCATGACGCCGGAGAGGATGACGCTGCCGGGGTTGACCACGTCCTGGTTGGCGTACTTCGGGGCCGTGCCGTGGGTGGCTTCGAACACGGCGTGGCCCGTGACGTAGTTGATGTTCCCGCCCGGCGCGATGCCAATCCCGCCAACCTGCGCCGCCAGCGCGTCGCTCAGGTAATCCCCGTTGAGGTTCAGGGTGGCGATGACGTCGAAGTCTTCTGGGCGCGTGAGGATCTGCTGAAGGGTGATGTCGGCGATGGCGTCCTTGATGACGATTCCGGCGCCGGGCTTGCCCTCGGGGATCTTGCACCACGGGCCGCCGTCGATTTCAACCGCCCCGTAGAACTGCTTGGCGACCTGATAGCCCCAGTCGCGGAAACCGCCTTCCGTGAACTTCATGATGTTCCCCTTGTGCACGAGCGTGACGCTCTTGCGCTTGTGCTGGATCGCGTAGCCCATCGCGCTGTGCACGAGCCGCTCGGTGCCGAGATAGGAGACTGGCTTGAAGCCGATGCCGACCTGCACGCTTATCTCGCGCTGCGGCGCGCCGATTGAGGCGAGCTGCTTCTGCCACGCCTCGGCAGCTTCCTTCGTGCCGAACCGTATCTTCTTGAACTCCTTCGGGAAGTTCTGCTGGAGGAAATCGAGGACCTTCTGGCTCTCGGCCGTCCCTGCGGCGTACTCGATGCCTGCGTAGATGTCCTCCGTGTTCTCGCGGAAGATCACCATGTCCACCTTCTCCGGTGTCTTCACTGGCGAGGGCACGCCCTTGAAATACCGCACGGGGCGCAGGCAGACGTACAGGTCGAGCATCTGCCGCAATGCGACGTTGAGCGACCGGATGCCGCCGCCGACGGGCGTGGTGAGCGGGCCCTTGATGCCCACGAGATACTTCTGGAACGCCCCGACCGTCTCATCCGGCAGCCAGTTCTGCGTCTGGTCGAAAGCCTTCTGCCCGGCCAGCACTTCCTTCCACTGGATCTTGCGCCGCCCGCCGTAGGCCTTCTCCACCGCGGCGTCGAAGACGCGCACGGAGGCCCGCCAGATGTCCGGGCCGGTGCCGTCGCCTTCGATGAACGGGATGATCGGCTGGTCGGGGACGTTCAGTTTTCCGTTGGCGATCGAGATGGTCTGGCCGGTGGACATTTTTGGTGGCTCCGCTTGGGTGATTCCGGGGGAAAAACGCGGGTCGCGATTATGGAGATTGGCAGGGAAAGCTCAAACGGCAGCGGGTGACGGGATGCCTTCGCACGTGAGCCCGACCTCACCGGCTGACACCGCGCGGCTCTCCGAGCCGCTGCGAAGCAGCGCGATGGCCCATTCACCTCGCAGCGGGTGAAAGCCGCCGCACCGGCACTCTTTTGCCGCGGATCAGGGGGGCGCATGGCTTGGACAACGTCTTCGACGACGTCCCCGGCCGGTTCCCGATGGAGAAGCGGTGTTTCATCCGATCCCTTCGTACACGATCCCGCGGTTTGTTCAGCGAACCGCGCGCAAATGAAAGCCGTAGGGGCTGGAAACCAGATCGGCGGCGGGGTAGATTTGCGTTGGTCGTTCACGTCCGGGCAACTGACGTTGAGCGGGCTCCTGCCGAGATTTTGTATCTGAAGGATCGATGGGCTGCGAACCACGGTGCGCCGTGAATTGGGGCGTGCGTATGAGAAGCTTGCTGCCGAGCGGAACGGAATTGGCGATTTTCGGGACGATCGCGGTGCTGTGCACCGGCATCGTCGGCGCCGGGTCGATCCCGACTGACCTCATGCTCCCCCTGCTGGCCATGCCGGTGTTCGTCATCGCCGCCGTCATGGGGTTGCGCCGCTCCCCCCAATGGGCCGAACCGGCTGGCGACGAGGCTGGCGACGATGCGGCTGTTTGATCGCGCCGCCGCGATCTCTTGACGCTTCCCATTATGAAGCCGCCGATGGTATCGGCGGACGTTTGCGCCTTCCAGAGACCGCCGACACCGTCGGCGGCTTTACAGCAGCTCCGAGACTCGCATTCGGCGGTTGTGTCGGGGAGATCGATTACGCTGAGGTATCTCTGTCAACCCGTTTCGGCCTCGGTCGCGCTGCCTCGATCGACAATGGCAGGGCCGGTTGCTCGCGCCGCCGGGGCGGTTGGGCTGAATAGAACGTAAGATCCGAGGCAGCGTCAGGGTCGCGTCGGGATCTTCCGGTTTTTCTACCACCATTGCGGCACCGTAGGTCTGGTACCACGGCCCATACGCTAGCCCGTTCCGGCTGCGTTTGCGCCCGTTTGCGGCGCCTCTGCTTCACCCATTGGGCAGAAAAACATAAGATGCCGCCCCCGCCCGGTTCGCTTGGGAGGACCGGGAGCTATTCAGAGCAGCCGCGAGCAGAAAGGTGGCATGAGCACGACCCCCCCGAACCCGCCCATCGAGCCGAAAGTTCCCGTTGCCCCTGAAGCCATTCCCGCCGGGAATACCGCCGAGGTGCTGCCGGTGGATTACGCCGCGGGCATCGGCTCCACCTACTCCAACCGCGACAAAGCGCTGGTCCTGGCGGCGGCGTTCCTCGGGTGGATGTTCGACGGGCTGGAGATGGGCATCTTTCCGCAGATCGCCCGCTCGGCGCTGGGCGAGCTGCTGGCGGTTGGCGCCAGCGAGGACACGATCAAGTGGTGGCACCAGGTGATCGACGCCTGCTTCCTGTTCGGGGCGGCCTTGGGCGGGCTGGTGTTCGGGTGGCTGGGCGATCGCATCGGCCGGGTGAAAGCCATGGCGTTCGCCATCCTGGTCTACTCGGGGTTCACTGGTCTGCTCTACTTCGTCCGCGCGCCCGAGCACATCGCGGTCTTGCGCTTCGTCGCGGCCATCGGGATGGGCGGGGAATGGGCGCTGGGCGTGGCGCTGGTGATGGAAGTGTGGTCGGCGAAGTACCGCCCGCTGCTGGCGGGGCTCATCGGCGCGGCGGCAAACGTCGGCTTCCTCATCGTCGGCGCAATCGGCTACGTCATCAAGATCGATCAGGGCAACTGGCGCATTCTCGCAATCGTGGGCGCGGCGCCCGCCGTGCTCACGTTCCTCATCCGGTTGTTCGTGCCTGAATCGCATGCCTGGAAGGCCGCGCAGACGAAAAAGCCAACGAAGCCGCTCACCGAGTTGTTTGGCGACAAGGGGCTGACGCGATCAGCGCTGCTGGCAATCGTCTTCGCCTCGATCGCGCTGCTGGGCACGTGGGGCGCCGTGCAGAAGATCCCCGCGTGGGTCGGCGATCCGGACATGCCCGGTGGAACGAAGTCCGCCCAGGGCGCTACACAGATGGCGCTGGCGATTGGCGCGATCGTCGGCTGCATGATCGCCCCCCTCGTCGCGGCCTGGCTGAACCGGCGGATCACATTTTTCCTGCTGTGCCTCGGCTCGCTGGCGAGCTGCCAGCTGCTGTTCAGTCTGGACGCGTACGACACATATTTCCTGTTAATGGCCTTCGTCGTCGGCGGGATGACGGCGGCGGTGTACGGGTGGCTGCCGCTGTACCTGCCCGAGCTGTTCCCCACGCGCGTCCGCGCGACGGCGCAGGGCATCAGCTTCAACTTCGGGCGCATCTTTGCCGGCGTAGGCGGGATCGTGCTGGGCGGGGCCGTCCCTGGCGGATACGCCAGGATGGGCGCGGTCGTGTCGCTCATCTACATCGTCGGAATGGGCGTCATCTGGCTCGCCCCGGAAACCAAGGGCAAGCCGCTGCCGGAGTAACGAAGCAAGAACCTGGTTCATTGCAGAGACGCAGAGATAAGAAAGAATTTGCTTTTTCCGCATTTTTTCTCCGCGATCTCTGCGCCTCCGCGGTGTATCAGCTTTCTTTTGAAATTCCAAAGCAGACCTGACCCTCACCCCTTCCTGCCCCCGCGGCGTCGCGCACTTTTCGCGCTGCGAGCCGGCTGGCAAACCACTACGCTCGGCGCGGTCACATTTTCATGGAGGTCCAGCCATGCAGGTATCGCAAATCCTTACGCGCGATGTCGAGACGATCGATCCTGCCGCCACGGTGCGCGAGGCGGCCCAGCGGATGCGGAGCATGGACATCGGCTCGCTGCCGGTGTGCGATGGGTCGCAGCTGCTGGGGATGATCACCGACCGGGACATCACCGTCCGCGCCATCGCCGACGGCCGCGACCCCGCGCAGACGCCGGTGCGCGACGCGATGACGCCGGCGGTCGAGTACGTCTTCGAGGACGAAGACGTGCAGCGGGCGGCGCAGATCATGCAGGACAAGCAGATCCGGCGGCTGCCGGTGGTGAGCCGGGACGACAAACGGTTGGTGGGCATCGTTGCGCTGGCGGACATTGCCCGCACGGGCGACGACCGGATGTCGGGCGACACGCTGGAGGACATCTCCGACCCGAACCGCCAGCCCGGTCAGGCGCAGTAGCCATCAAGCGCATCGTCGCGCGATGGCGCTTGCACCCCCGACCTCCGGGGCGCCAAAGCTCTTCACGTAGCCGCCCCGCTCTCCCGCGGCGGTGTTTCGTCGTCCAGAGCAGAGAGCCCCCGCAAGTGGGGCGGCTGATTGGGCGCGGAGCTTGCGTCTGCCGCGTCATCTGCTCAAATGAAACCGGATCGGTTCCCTTACCGTACCGTTGGTGATGATACGCACCTTCTTTGCCCTGTTTTCCCTCTCGGCGATGCTCCTGTGCGGCGCTCTGGCCGGCTGCGATGAGACCGACGCCGCAGCGCCCACCACCGCGCCGGCTTCGCCGGCCCAGCAGCAAAGGGCAGACGACGGTATGGTCGCCCTGCCCGGCGGAACGTTTGTCATGGGGACGAACGACGGGTTCCCGCATGAAGGCCCCGCGCACGAGGTGACCGTCAGGCCCTTCAAGATCGACAAGCATGAGGTAACAGTCGCGCAGTTCGCGAAATTCGTCGCCGCCACGGGCTACAAAACCGAGGCCGAGGCATGGGGCTGGTCGGGGGTGTTTGACCCGGCCAAGCGCGAGTGGGCGAAGTCGGACGGCGCGACATGGCGCGAGCCGGATGGCCCCGGCTCAAGGCCCAGGGATGATGAGCCGGTCTGTCAGGTGTCATACAACGATGCGCTGGCCTATGCCAAGTGGGCGGGCAAGCGGCTGCCGACGGAGGCGGAGTGGGAGTTCGCCGCGCGCGGGGGGCTGAAACAGAACACCTATGCCTGGGGCAATGAGCTACGCCCCGGGGGCGAGCCTGTCGCCAACTGGTGGCAAGGCGTGTTCCCGCAGAAGGACACTGCGGAGGACGGGTTCAGGGGCCGGGCGCCGGTCGGGAAATTCGCGCCCAACGGGTACGGGCTGTATGACATGTCCGGAAACGTGTGGGAGTGGTGTTCCGACTGGTACGCGGATGACTACTACCTCAAGAGCCCCACGGACAACCCCACCGGCCCCCCTGCGGGTGAAAATCGCGTCATCCGCGGCGGCTCGTGGATGTGCTCCGAGAACTACTGCAACAACTACCGGGTCGCCGGCCGCTCGAAAACCACGCCGGACACCGCCCTGAACAACCTGGGCTTCCGCTGCGCGAAAGATTGAACGGCGGAGAGCCACGACGGCGAGCACGCGAAGGAAGCTGCGAAGCAGCTCTTATTTTGGCTACCGTCTTCGTGCCTCCGGGTCTTTGTTGTGTTCCACATTCGCAAACGGAATGGATTCGCGTGATCGCGCTTCAGTGAAGCGGAAGCACAACCCGGCCCTCAACTGATGATCTCGCATGAAGCGAATATGGCTCGTCGCGCTTTGCCTTACCTTTTTTTGCAGTCCTGCGCTGGCGGGAGCGAAAAATGTCCTGCTGATCATCGCCGACGACATGGGGCTGGATGGCGGTTGCTTCGGCAACGATGCCGTCAGTACGCCGAACCTCGACCAGCTCGCCAGTGAAGGCACGCGCTTCGCCAACGCGTTTGCGACCGTCTCCTCGTGCAGTCCGAGTCGCGCGGCGCTGCTCACGGGCCTCTACACGCACCAGAACGGGCAATACGGGCTGGCGCACGCCGCCCACAACCAGGTGACGCGCGACGACGTCCAGACCCTCCCCAAGCTCCTTTCGGCCCGCGGCTACCGCACGGCCATTGTGGGCAAGAACCACGTCCGGCCGCAGTCGGTCTACGATTATGAATCGGTCCTGGAAGTGAAGCCCGCGCGCAGCCACCACGCTATGATGCGCGCGGCCGGGGGATTCATGGGCGCGCTCGATGAACGGCCCTTCTTTCTGGTCGTCGGGTTCACCGAGCCGCATCGGGCCAAGGCGGGGTTCGGGAATGACGCAAAGCTCGCCGCCAAGCCCATGCGCGTGTACGACCCCGAGGCGGTGAAGGTGCCGCCGTTTCTGCCCGACGACCGCGCCGTGCGCGATGATATCGCCGATTACTACACCGCGATCGATCGGCTCGACCAGGGCATCGGCGCGCTGCTCGAGCAACTCCATGACTCCGGCCGGCGCGACGACACGCTGGTCATCTTCGTCAGCGACAATGGCATGCCGTTCCCCGGCGCCAAGACGAACCTGTACGACGCGGGCATTCATTTGCCGCTGATCGTGCGGGCGCCGGGCAGGCAGGCCGGCGTGGTCAGCCGTGCGATGGTGAGTTTTGTCGACATCGCGCCGACCGTGCTGGAGTTCACCGGCGCCACCGCGCCGAAAGACCTCCCCGGCCGGTCGCTGCTGCCCGTTCTGGAGCGGGAAGACTCGCCTGACCGCGACGTGGTCTTCGCTTCGCACGTCATGCACGAAATCACGATGTACTACCCCATGCGGGCGATCCGCACGCGGACGCACAAGCTGATCTGGAACCTCGCCGCACCGCTGCCCTATGCGATCGCCGGTGATATCCTGCGCAGCCCGACATGGCGGACGATCCTCAAGAGCGGCGCGATGGGCGGGCGAACGCTTGAGGGGTATCTTCATCGCCCGGAGTTTGAGCTGTACGACGTGGCGAGCGATCCGCACGAGCTGAAGAACCTCGCCGCCGACCCGGCGCAGGAGAAGCTGCTGGCGGAGCTGAAACTGCGGCTGATGAAGAAGCTGGCAGAGACCAGCGACCCATGGCTGAGGCAACCGCCGGAGTGAGGAGTTCCCGAATGCGCAACCGTTTCATCGTGGCGACCATCTCGACGCTCCTCATGGCCCTGAGCGCGCCCGCCGTGGCGCAGCAGCAGGAGGGCCGCCCGCCGAACATCGTCATGATCCTCGCCGACGATCTGGGGTATGGCGACGTCGGCTTCACCGGCCGAAAGGAGTGGGCGACGCCCAACCTCGACCGGCTCGCGAAGCAAGGCACGATCTTCCACCGCTTCTACACGACCGGTGTGGTCTGCGCGCCGGCGCGCGCGGCGCTGATGACCGGCCGGTACGGCATCCACAACGGCGTCACCGGCAACGGAAGCCTGGACCTGCCGGCGGAGGAGGTGACGATCGCCGAGGTGCTCAAGACGCGCGGCTATGCGACAGCGTTGTTCGGCAAGTGGCACCACGGTCCGCCGCGCCCGGGCAACAAGACCTACGTCCACCCGCTGGACCAGGGGTTCGATGAATTCTTCGGCTTCACCAACGCCCGCCACGCGCATCAGAAGTTCCCGACCGAGTTGTTTGACGGGCGCGAGAAGAAGCCCTCGAAGGGCTATGCCGATGCGCTGTTCACCGACCGCGCGGTGGATTTCATCGCCCGCAAGAAGAATGAGCCGTTCTTCCTTTATCTACCGTACACCGCGCCCCACAGCGCAGTCGAAGCGCCCGAGGAAGACCTCACGCAGCACAAGGGCAAATTCGAGGAGAAGGACCCCTCCAAGCCGTACAACGCGCACTACGCCGCCATGATCACGCGGCTGGACAAAGAGGTCGGCCGCGTCATGAAGGCGCTGGCGGATGCGGGTATCGCGGACAACACGCTGCTCGTGTTCACGTCCGACCACGGCGCGACCTTCGAGGTGCTGCAGCGCGGGTCGGCGGTTTACCACGACAGCAACCATCCGTTCCGGGGGCAGAAGCGCACGCTGTGGGAAGGCGGAGCGCGCGTGCCGACGTTCGTCCGCTGGCCGGGCGGAAACGTGCCGGCGGGGAAGGAAAGCCGCGAAGTTTTGCACATGGTCGACCTGATGCCGACGTTCCTGGCCGCCACCGGCACGCAGGCGCCCTCGGAGGTAAAGCTCGACGGACAGAACGTGCTCGAGGTGCTGCGCGGCAAGGCGAAGGCGCCCGAGCGCACGCTCTTCTGGGAGTGGCGCGAAGGCGGCAACACGCAGCTGGCCGCGATGCGCGGCGACATGAAGCTGATTGTCAGCGGCGAGAACAATCCCGAGCTGTACGACGTCGAAGCCGACCCGGCCGAGCGCATGAACCAGGCGGCGGACCACCCCAAACTCACGGAACAGCTGCAGGCGGAACTCGCGGAGTGGATGGCAACGGAATCCGAGGCGGCGAAAGAGCGGCGGAAGAAGGACGTGAAGGAGGAGTAATTCTTCACTCCCTCTTGCCGGCAGACCCAGGGAGAAGGAGGAGGTCGTTATGACCCATCGAGCGTTCTTCACTCTCACGCTGCTCATCGTCACGTCCACCTGCGCCTTCGCCGCTGACCGGCAGGCGCGCAAGCGCAACGTCCTGTTCGTCACCGCCGATGACTACAACGTCGCCATGGGCGCCTACGGCAACCCGCTCGTGCACACGCCCAACCTCGATCGTTTGGCGGCGCGGGGCGTGCGCTTCGAGCGGGCGTATTGCCAGCACCCGCTGTGCAATCCCAGCCGCGCATCATTCATGAGCGGCTTGCGGCCGAACACCACCGGCGTGCTGACGAACGGGCCGCGGCTGCGCAACCGGCTGCCGGAGGTCGTCACCCTGCCGCAACTGTTCCGACAGAACGGGTACATCGCGGCACGCGTCGGTAAGATTTACCACCAGGGCATCCCCGGCGGCGTGGGGAAGCCGCAGACGCACGATGATGCGCAATCCTGGGATCTGACCGTCGATCCCCCCGGCGCCGAGTTCTCCACCCCCGGAGCCGAGACCAACCCCACCCCAGAGCGCAACCAGGGCTTCCGCTATGTGATCGGCCAGACCGACGGCCAGGAGCAGCACGATCACCAGGCGGCGACGGAGGCGATCCGCATTCTGGGGGAGCACAAGGACAAGCCGATCTTTCTGGCCGTGGGATTCATCCGCCCGCACGTTCCGCCGATCGCGCCGCGCAAGCACTTCCAGCTGCACCCGCTCGAGCGGATCAAGCTGCCCCAAGTTCCGGCCGATGATCGCGACGACATCCCCATCGCCGCTTTTCACGACCCCAAGCCGTACTGGAACATGACCGAGCAGCAGTCGCGCGAGTCGATCCGCGCGTACTACGCGTCGATCTCGCTCATCGACGAGCAGGTCGGCCGGCTTGTCGAGGCGCTGGAGCGGCTGAAGCTGAGCGACGACACGCTGATCGTCTTCCTCAGCGACCACGGCTACCTGCTGGGGGAGCACCAGACGTGGCAGAAGATGATGCTGTTCGAGGAGGCGAGCCGCGTGCCGATGATCATCAGCGGCGCGGGCGTGAGGCGGCAGGGAGCGGCCCCGCGCGGGCTGGTCGAGCTGATCGACGTCTACCCCACGGTCGCGGAACTCTGCGGGCTGAAGGCCCCGCAAGCAGTGGAGGGGTTGAGCCTCAAGCCGATGCTCGATGATGCCGGCGCAACCGGCAAGCCGGCGGCGTTCACGCAGCTGCAGCGCAAGGGAGTGGAGGGGCGGGCGGTGCGCACCGACCGCTGGCGCTACACCGAGTGGAACGGCGGCGCTGCGGGCGTTGAGTTGTACGACCACGAAGCCGATCCGCGCGAGCACACGAACCTGGCGAGGAACCCGAAGCACGCGGATACGGTCGCGGAGCTCAAGCGTCTGCTCGCCACGACGCTGCCCGCTGCCCATCCGGCGGCACAGCAGTGAACGAGTGCGCCCGGCTTTGAAAAGACCGCGCGCCGCGCCGGAACCCTCCCGTGCGGCTTTCCGCCGCACGCCGATTCGGGTATCTCCCTACGTTGGCCGATGCAGTTTCACCTGGGCAAGCCCATCCTCGTCATGATCGTGATTGCGCTGCTCAGCGCGCTGGTGATCACGCGCCGCCCCGCGCAGGGCAAGGCCGACCTAGATATCTGGGTTTTTGCCGACGCCCACTACAAGGCTTTCAAACCGCTGGTGGAGGAATACGAGCGCGAGCATGGCGTAACGGTGAACCTCAACCTCGTCGTGGTCCGAGCCATGAACATCCGATTGGCGTCGCTGTTCATGACCAATCCGACGAGCCCGGACCTGCCGGACCTGGTCGAACTCGAGATCAGCACGATCGGCCGCTACTTCCGCGCCCCGCTGGAGGACGTCGGGTTCATCCCGCTCAACGGTTACCTGAAAAACTCGGGCTGGTACGACAAGATTGTCGAGCAGCGCTTCGCCGTCTGGTCGAAGCAGGGGGTCATCTTCGGCGTGCCGCACGACATTCATCCGGTCACGATCACCTACCGCGACGATCTGTTCAAAGAGGCCGGCGTGGCGAACCTCGCTGAGTGCAGGACGTGGCCGCAGTTCCACGCGGCGTGCCTGAAGTTCCGGGACTATTGGACTCCACGCGCCCGTTATCGCCATGCGATCGAGCTCCCCGAATCGGCGATCGACTACGTCATCGTGATGCTCCAGCAGCGCGGGATCAACCTTGTCGACGATCAGAACCGCCTCTACCTCACGGACCCGAGGGTCGCCGACACCCTGGTGTTCTATGCGCAAATGGTTGCCGGCCCGCTCAAGGTGTCGGGGCAGTCGACCGGCGGGCGCGGCGCGTTTGCCAAGGACGTCGCAGACGGCAACTTGTGCGCCTTCATCACGCCCGACTGGAACGTCACGTACATCAAGCGGTTCAGCCAGAACCTCTCCGGCAAGATGCGGATGATGCCGTTGCCCATCTTCGAGCCTGGCGACAAGCGCACGGCGAGCTGGGGCGGCACGATGATCGGGATCACCAAGGGGTGCGAGAACCCCGATGAGGCCTGGCGGATGATCGAGAAGCTGTACTTCTCGAAGGAGGGGTTGGCTTCTAGGCGAAAGCACAGCGACGTGCTCCCGCCCGTGAAGGACCTGTGGGATGATCCGGTGTATCACCAGCCCGACCCATATTTCGGGGGGCAGATGGCCAACGAACTGTTCATCGAGCTGGCGCGCGAGATTCCGGTCCGCTACGTGACGCCCGCAACGGGGCTGGCGCAGACGGCGCTGAACTCGGTCCTTGCCAAGGCAACCGACTACATCCGCGAGCGCGGCAACGCCGAAGGCCTCGAAGCCGCCGTCGTGCCATGGCTCGCCGAAGCCGAGCGCGACCTCAAGGCGCGGATGGACCAGATGAGGTTCGACCAATGAGCGCCCAGCCGCGCCGCGACGAGCGGTTGTGGGCGCTGCAGCACAAGCTGGCGCCGTATCTGTTTGTCTCCCCCTTCGTTGTCCTGTTCTGCTGCTTCATGATCTACCCGCTCGCCCGCAGCATTGTGCTCAGCCTGCACAAGGCTTCGGGCCCGACGCGCATCCGCTTCGTCGGGCTGGAGAACTACCAGTTTCTCCTGTTCGACCAGCTCTTCTGGCTCGCGGCGGCCAACACGCTTTACTTCGCATTCATGTTCCTGCTGCTGCAGATTCCGGCGGCGCTGGGGCTGGCGCTGCTGCTGAACAGCCCCAAGCTGCGCTACCGCAACTTCTTCCGCTTCGCGTTTTTCTCCGCCCATCTCGTCGGAAATGTCTTCGTGGCGATCATTTTCCGGCTGCTGCTGACCGAGCGGCATGGACTGGTCAACCGCGCGATCGGCACCGTATTTCCCTTCATCGGCACGGAGACCAAGTGGCTCGCCCGCCCCGAGCTGATGATGCCCTCGGTCGTCATCGCGGCGCTGTGGCTGAGCGTCGGGTATGGGATGGTGTACTTCCTCGCCGCGTTGCAGTCGGTCGACCGGGAGCTGTACGAAGCGGCGGAGGTGGACGGGGCGGGCAACTGGTCGCAATTCTGGAACGTCACGCTGCCCGGCATCCGCCCCGTGCTGCTGTTCATGATCTTTGTGGGCACCATCGGCGCGCTGCAGCTATTCGAGCTGCCCTACATTCTCTCTGCCGAGATCAACGAGGGCGCGGGTCCGAACAACAGCGCGCTGACGATCGTGATGTACCTGTACAACATGGGGTTCAGCGTCGGCGACATCGGCTATGCGTCGGCGGTCGGGTGGGCGCTGGTCGTGCTGATCTTCGGCGTGTCGCTGGTTCAGTTGAAGATCACGCGTGCCACGGCGGAGGACGACCGATGAGCCTCACCGTCGGCCAAGCGCCTCCCGCCCCCGCCACCGCGGACAATCGCCGGCCTGTACTCCGGGCGGTGCCTCCCGTGCGTCCGGAGCGCCGACGCGTGGAGGCTGGGAACCTCCTGATGCACCTGGCCATCGGGCTGCTTGCGCTCATGTTCCTCATGCCGTTTTTCTGGGTGATCTGCGCTTCGCTGAAGCATCACGCTGATTTTTTCGATTACCTGTTCCTCCCTTGGACCGAGCCGCACAAGTGGACGATCAGCAACTACGTCCGCCTCTTTCGCGGCGAGCCGTTCCTCCTGTGGATGTTCAACTCGCTGTTCCTCGCCTCGGCCCACACCACCATCGTCGTCACGCTCAGCAGCCTCGGCGGGTTTGCGCTGGCGAAGTACCGGTTCCCCGGGAAGCGCCCGCTGATGTTCATGATGCTCGGCACGATGCTCCTGCCCTCGCAGGTGCTGCTCCCCAGCAGCTATGAGCTGATGTACCACCTTGGCTGGCTCGACACCTACGCCGCCATCATCGTTCCGTCTGCCGTCAGTGTGTTCGGGATGTTCCTGTTCATGCAGGCTATGCGCGCTGTCCCGGACGAGCTGCTCCAGGCGGGCCGGGTGGACGGGTGCAGCGAGTTGCGACTGTGGTGGGAAGTGGCGCTGCCGATTGTGCGCCCGATGATTGGCGCCTACACGCTGCTGAGCTTCATGGGGAGCTGGAACAGCTTTCTCTGGCCGCAGATCGTGCTGCAAAGCTCTGAGCACTTCACGCTGCCCATCGGGCTGACGAACATGATCGGCTTGCCGGAATACGAAGCCCCCTACGGCATGCTGATGGCGGCGACGCTGCTCAGCATCCTGCCGATTGCGCTGCTGTTTTTCATTCTCCAGAAAGACTTCATCGCCGGATTGACCAGCGGTGCGGTGAAGGGGTAACCGTCCGCTCCACCGCCTACACTCTGCCGGTATGGATCCTGCGACGCGCCCGACATCAGCTGAGGTTCCAGCCCGCGCGTTCACGCAGGGCGTGGGCACGGTTTTCCAGGTGGTGGGCGTGCTGCTGTTCATCGCCACGAGCTTCACGTGCTGCGGAAGCGGGCTGCTTTCGCGGGAATGGGCGACGCAGCCGCAATTCGCGGCCGAGGGGCTTCGCCTTTCGCCAGGGGAGCCGCCGGTTTATTCGGTCGGTCAAGCCATCACGATCTGCCTGTTCTGCGGGGTGTTCTTCGGAATCGCGTGCGCTGCGCTTGGACTGGGACTGCAAGCGGAGAATCGCCGGGCCCCGATGGGCGCTTTGATCGTTACCGGCGTCGCCGCGATTTTCTTTGTCGCGCACGGGTGGTTCGCCGCCGTCTACATCGATTCGGCGCTCCTGGTGGTGATGCTGATCGGCGCGGCGATAGCCTTCCTGAGTCTGTTCGCGTTGGCCGTGACCGCGGCGCGGGAGATGCGTCGGAACCCCCCGCCGCCGAGGCATGAGGTCCTGCCGGCGGACTATAAGATCCCCTATTCTCACTACCATATCGATCCGCCCGAGGTGCGCCTCGCCGCCGAGCTCGAGCAGCGCCGCCAGCGCCTTGCCGTGCAGCAGAAAGAGCTGGAAATGCTGGAAGAAAGGCTGAAACGGAAACTTGATCAAGGCCGCAGCGACTAGAATGCTTGTGGACCTTCGGGAGAAACCGATGAATCGACGTGTCGCTCTGCTGAGCGTGCTGCTCACTTCGGGCGCCCTGATCGCTGCTGTCCTCCCCGCGCTGGCAGTTGCCCGGCAGCCAGATCCCCTGCTTGAGGCGGAGGCTGCCATCGAGCGCGGGCACGCGGCGCTGCGGGCGGTGCAGGCGCCCGACGGCGGCTGGCAGCGCCCCGGCGACCCCCCCGCCATCACCGCAATTGTGCTTCGCGCGTTCGTGCACGGCGGGAAGTACGACACCAGCAACGACTTCATCAAGAAAGGCTACGACCAGCTCCTGTCGTACCAGCTCGAGAACGGCGGGATCTACAAGGACCTGCTGGCGAATTACAACACAGCCATCGCCGTCAGCGCCCTCGCCGCGGCCGACGAGCCCAGCTTCAAGCCGCGCATCGAGAAGGCCGTCGCGTATTTGAAGGGGCTGCAGTGGACGGAGAACACCGGCGGCGCCGGCCCGAAGGGGGAGCGCGTCACGGACGAAAAGAACCCCTGGTACGGCGGCTGGGGCTATGGCAGGCACGGGCGCCCCGACGGCAGCAACATGCAGCTCGCCCTCGACGCCCTGCACGATGCTGGACTGAAACCGCAAGACCCCGCCTACCAGGCCGCGCTGAAGTTCGTTTCGCGCATGCAGAACCAGTCGGAAACCAACGACCAGCCCTGGGCCGGCGATGACGGCGGCTTCGTCTACACCCCCGCCAACAACGGCGAGAGCTTCGCCGGCGAAACCACCACGCCCGACGGCGAGCGCCGCCTCCGCAGCTACGGCTCGATGACCTACGCGGGCCTCAAGAGCATGATCTACGCCGGCCTGACAAAGGATGACCCGCGCGTGAAGGCGGCATGGAACTGGATCACGCGCAATTGGACGCTGGACGAGAATCCGGGCATGCGCTTAGCCGACCCCGGGCAGGCTCAGCACGGGCTTTATTACTACTACCACACGCTCGCCCGTGCTTTGAACGCCTACGACCAGCCAAGCATCACCGATCCGAGCGGAAAGCAGCACGACTGGCGCGTCGAGCTGATCGAAAAGCTCACCTCGCTCCAGCAGCCGGACGGGACGTGGGTCGGCGACAAGCGCTGGATGGAAGATAACCCGGTGCTGGTCACGTCCTATGCGGTGCTCGCTCTGCAGGAAGCGGTCGAGGACTTGAAGCAGCATCCACCCGCGGCGCAGGAGGTTCCAAAAAGCAAAGTCCAAACTCCAAACAAGCTCCAATGAAGAAAGGAAGAAACTCCTACTGAACGCTGTTTTTTTGAGTTTTCCTCGATGTTCCTTTGCCGTTTGTTTGGAGTTTGGAGTTTGAGTTTGGACTTTGCGTTGGAATTAACCTGGCCCCCTCAAGGAGACCTCCCGCATGCCCACGTCCCAAATCGCCGCTCAGCTTTACACGCTTCGTGAGTTCACAAAGACTCCCGCCGACGTCGCCACCACCCTGAAGAAGGTGAAGCGAATCGGCTACGAAGCCGTCCAGTGCTCGGGGATGGGCAAAATCGACCCGAAGGAGCTGGCCACAATGCTGCGCGACGAAGGGCTGACGTGCTGCGCGACGCACGTCCCGCTGGAGCGAATGAAAAACGAGACGCAGGCAGTGATCGATGAGCACAAGCTGTGGGGCTGCAAGTACACCGCCGTTGGCGGGTTCTTTCCGAAAAATCCGACGGTGCAGGACTGGCATACCTTCGCGCGCGACTACAACGCTGTAGCGGGGCAGTTCAAGGGCTCCGGATTGGAACTCGGATACCACAACCACAGTCACGAGCTTGCGCGCTTCGACGGCAAAACGGGGCTGCAGATCCTGCTCGGGGAGCTCGACGAATCAATCTGGTGGGAGATCGATACCTACTGGATCGTCCACGGCGGCGCGGATCCGATCGAGTGGATCCGCAAGGTCCGCGGCCGAATGCCGTGCGTCCACCTGAAGGACATGGCCATCACCCCCGAGCGTCAGCAGCTGATGGCCGAGGTGGGAGAGGGGAACCTGAACTGGCCGGGGATCCTCGCCGCGTGCCGGGAAATCGGCGTGCAATGGTACATCGTCGAGCAGGACATTTGCCAGCGCGACCCGTTTGAGAGTTTGAAGATCAGCTTGGAGAACTTGAAGGGGATGGGGGTCGCGTAAACGCGAAGAACCAAGACGCCAAGTTCCAACACGAACTGAAACCTAGAGCGTTTGACTGTTGAATGTAGCATGCTCAAGCGGCAGCGTATCCGCAGTGTTGAAACCAGTTTCGCAGGTCGTTGACGGTGACGGTCGCGAACGCGGCGGTGATCGCCTCGCCCAGCGCTTCGGCGGTGCGGG